>JAXHSW010000034.1:4647-54835 GCA_034190295.1 Cyanobacteriota bacterium
TATTAAGGATTGGGTTCTTTTATCAAGTCTAAATTCCAAAGTAAAAAGTCTAAAGTCATATTATAGAAGTTGGAAAATTTATTAAGGATTGGGTTCTTTTATCAAGTCTAAATTCCAAAGTAAAAAGTCTAAAGTCATATTATAGAAGTTGGAAAATTTATTAAGGATTGGGTTCTTTTATCAAGTCTAAATTCCAAAGTCAAAATTCCAAAGTCATATTATAGAAGTTGGAAAATTATTCAAGGATTGGGTTCTTTTATCAAGTCTAAATTCCAAAGTCAAAATTCCAAAGTCATATTATAGAAGTTGGAAAATTATTCAAGGATTGGGTTCTTTTATCAAGTCAAATTTCCAAAGTCAAAATTCCAAAGTCATATTATAGAAGTTAGAAAATTTATTAAGGATTGGGTTCTTTTGTCCTATAGGATTTAATGACTAAAAAAAAGTTAGTAGAAAAATTCCATACATAAATAAACTTAGGAATTTTTCTTCTTCCTTCCTCCTTCTTCCTCCTTCTTCCTCCTTCCTCCTTCTTCCTTCTTCCCTCTTTCAATTATCCACTTCTTAATTTCGTCCAATATTCGTCATAAACTTCTTCATATTCACCCAGTGGAACTAAACTTTCACACTTTTCAATAATTGATTCTGGGGGAAATAAAGTAGGGTCTTCTTTTAATTCTTCTGGTAATCTTTGATAAGCTACACGAGAAGGTGTAGCAAAACTGAGTCTCTCCACAATTTCAGCGGCTATATCTGGCTGTAACATAAAATTAATCCACTGATAGGCACCATCAGGGTTAGGAGCATTTTTGGGAATTACTAATGTATCCGTCCACAGAGAAGAACCACTGCGGGGAGTAATATATTCTAAATCTTCATTTTCTGGTTTAATTTCTGCAGCATCAGAAGAATAACACATAGCTATCAACAAATCTTCTACCAAAATTTGAGACCGCCAACCATCTGTAGTAAAAGAAGCGATCGCTGGTCTAAGTACGAGTAACTCTTGGTAAGCTTCCCTGATACTTTCAACATTGGTAGAGTTGTAGGAATATCCCAGCTTTCGCAAAGCACACCCCATCACCTCGCGCACGTCATTAGCTAGAGTCAGACGCTTCGATATTAAATCTTGATTTTCCCAGAGATACTCCCAGTCAATGGGCGCTGTTGGTAACAGTTTGCTATTGTAAATTAAACCAGTAGTACCCCAACTTATGGGTACACTATAGGTATTACCAGGGTCATATATAGGGTCTTGAAATTCAGGGAACAGATCGTCTAAACCCAGAATTAGAGAATGGTCTAACTCTGTCAGCAAACCCAGAGATTCCATTTTTTGCACCATATAATCAGATGGATAGATGATGCTATACGCTCCACCTCCTCCAGCTTGTACTCTAGCTAGCATCGACTCATTAGAGTCAAACACATCTGCAACTACTTTTATTCCTGTTTCATCGTAGAAGCGGTCTAGCAAATCTTGGTCTGTATAACCTGCCCAAGTATAGATATAGAGTAAATCTGAATCTCCCTGCATTCGGGAGTTAGATTTTACTTCAGCTAATCTCCAACCACAACTAGAAAGAGCTGAAGCTGCAATGGTAGCTGCTGACGTTTTGAGAAATTGACGTCTAGAAGTACGAGCATCTTGCTTGTCAACAGATGCAGCAATCACATTTCCCCGATATTTCTCTAAATTAGTTGGAGGCACTTTCAACAATTAATAATTAATAATTAATAATTAACAATTACCTCTCCTTGAAAAGAAGAGGATTGACGCAAAAGGGAAATTTTTTTCTTCTCTTGGTCTCATGGATATGGCTTCGACCGCTTTTTTCTCCTTTAAAGGAGAGGATTTTTACCTTAATTATTCGGTAATTTTTCAATAGTGAAAACTTAGTTTACGTTTTTGTTATCTTGTCTGGCTGAGAGCTAAACAATTTTGTTTTGCCCAATAAATATAGATAGGAGTATCTGCGCTGGGCAAAGTTCCTTCTGTATTGGGTTGCCTAATCGTCATGCGATCGCCTGACAACAGATTTACATGATAATATACATGAGTCCCCATATACATTACATTCATTAATCTACCTTCAAAACAATTTTCTGATACATCTGGAGAATAAAGACTTAGCTCTATTTTCTCTGGCCGCACGCTGACGACTACGGAAGCACCTGTATAAATCTCTCCATTTTTCTCTTCTTCACTAACCGTTGATTTTTGTACAACAATTTTAATACCACGATCTGTCTTAACTACTATATTTGAATTATCGATAAATTCAACTCGACCCTGAAATAAATTCGTCTCTCCAATAAAATCTGCTACAAAAGGACTTTCAGGCCGCTCGTAAATTTCTTGAGGAGAACCTATCTGCTCTATTCTACCTTCGTGCATCACCGCAATACGGTCAGACATACTCATCGCTTCTTCTTGGTCGTGAGTTACCATCACAAATGTCACCCCTAAATCTCGATGTAAACTAGACAATTCCATTTGCATTTGTTTGCGTAGTTTCAAGTCTAGGGCACCAAGAGGTTCATCTAATAATAATACTGCTGGACGATTTACCAAAGCCCTTGCTAAAGCTACCCTTTGTTGTTGTCCACCAGATATTTGATTGGGATAGCGATCGGCAAATTTTTCCATTTTCACCAACCGTAAAGCTTGTGCCACTTTTTCCTCGGTTTCAGTTTTTCCTAAACGTTTAATTTTTAGTCCAAAGGCAATATTATCTTTGACACTGAGATGATTAAATAGAGCGTAGCTTTGGAAAACAGTATTTACAGGGCGACGGTAGGGGGGAGTTTGATTCATGGATACTCCCCTAATCATTATTTCTCCTGCTGATGGGGATTCAAACCCAGCAATTAAGCGTAATGTTGTAGTCTTGCCACAGCCAGAAGGGCCAAGAATACTAAAAAATTCTCCTTGACAGATATTCAGGTCCACACCTCGTACTGCTGTATGGCCTTCAAATACTTTGAATACTTTACGCAGTTCAACGTCATTTTGGGTGTCGGTTACTGTTGTCCCTATATTTAGTGCAGTTTGAGTCATGGTTGCTATGTCATAAGTGGGAAAGTTACTCTGGAAATTTGGGTCTTCTGGAAATTTAGGTCTTAATTAATTTAAGTGTCATATTGTTTAGTATTTTAGCAGTTCTGGCTATTACGTTTAATCTATTTTGGGTAAAAGTAGCTTAATTAACTAGAGGATAATACAAACATTTATTACATCTGTTATTCCAATTTGAAGAAAGAATACTATACTTAAGTAACACTTCAATTATTTAATAATTTAATAATTAACATATAGCAATTCCCAAAAAGCGTGAGGTACAAAACTCCTTGGTTTTAGGGAGTAGGGAGTAGGGAGTAGTAATTCTTGTTCCGTAGGAATCGATAAATGAAGAAAAACAACTGTACCTCATTAGCTTGGGAAACGCTATATACTGAATAAATTGTTGGTAATTATTAACCAGTTATTGTTAATTATTCTTCTTCTCCCCTACTCCCCTACTCCCCTACTCCTCTTCCTCCACTCCCCCACTCCCCCGCAATGCGAAAATGCTGCTTTTGCAAACTACTTTTTAGCTGTTTGTCTAGGTAAGCATTTCCTCCGGAATGCTTACTTGTCTAGGATATCAAAAATCTGATTTTCTATTTTTTTTAATCTCCTACTGCAAAAATATTTTGGGCAGTTAATTTAAACTCTGGAAATGTAGGAGAAATAATTTTTTCATCTGCTCGAAATTGTTGTTCTTGATATTCTCCGTCAATTAATTTATAAATTGACAAAGTAGGTTTTTTTGGGTCGCCTATATAACGTTTTCCTCCTAATCCTAAATGTAAGCATTTCCTCCGGAATGCTGCGCAAACAGCCGTCAGCCATCAGCTATCAGCTATTGCTTTTTGTTGACGATAAAAGCAATATTTAATTCTCTTACTAAAAAAGTTGGCTCCCTTGCACTTAAAGTCTATATTAATTTAAACACCTTCCCATAAGAGAGAGTATTGTTGCGCTCTAGCTGACAGCTAATAGCTGTTTGCGCAGCAGTCGGACCGAAATGCTTACTCCTAAATAATCAACTATCCAATATTCAGGTATTTCTAATTTATCATAATCAATTAATTTACGATCGTAATCATCGCGCCAATTTGTACTCACAACTTCAATAATTAGCTTGACTGTTTTTCCTTGAGTAATTGTGGAACGTTTTTTCCATAAAGATTCATTTTTAAAAGCAAGTTTATCCAGAACAATTACATCGGGATTATAACCAGATTTATCTGTATCTATCGGTTTAAAAATTGCTTGTCTGGGAATAATATAAGGAAGTTTAATAAGTTCGATTTGTACTCCTAGTTTAAGGGCGAGAAAACCTGCTACTTGTTCGTGAGTTCCTGTAGGTTGCATTTAAAAAACAACTCCATTGTGTAATTCATAACGACCATAACCATCTGGATACCAATCTGAAAATTCATCCAAGGTCATTAATTGTGGGATAGTTTCTACAATCATGTTAATTTCCTTTATTTCACGAAGGAAGAGGGAAGACCGAAGTTGGAAGAAGGAAGAAGAACCCACGTTTAAAAACGTGGGATTGAAAACAAGGACGCAGTATTCCATCGCACTACGTGTCTTGGAATACTTATGTGTTTTAAGTGGGCTTTATACCCACAACGCGCATTTTTTAATTATACTCATACCAACTTTTATCTTCCTCCTAACTTCTTGCTTCTTTGTAATTTTATATTAGTTTTATTCTACGATCTTAATTGAAGGTCATTTCAGTTATCAGTTATCAGTACCTCTGAAATAAGGAGGATTGAAATACGGAACTTCTTTTTTTTACCCTCTTAGACCTCTCCAAAAAAGATATAGATTTTTTGCAGGAGTAGGCAACAGCTCATCTGCTCCGAAAGGCAACAGTTCAATAATTAATAATTAATAATTAATAATTAATAATCAATAATTACCTCTCCTTGAAAAGAAGAGGATTGACTCAAAGGAATATTTTTTCTTTTTTATCCTTTAAAGGAGAGGCTTTAAACCTGAATTATTCGGTAAGATTTTTTTACGAAAAAGGCAGGGAAAATTATTTTTTAGGGTGAATTTTTATTTCCTTAACTGCTCTAATTAAAATGTTGATTTATTTTCTGGAAATTTATTCTTAAAATAAGAGGCGTAACTACCTAATTTTTTAGGTTAAAATGTAAGCTATTATTTCTAGTAAATCTACTCATTTCCGGGATAAATTTAGTTATTTTGTGCAAGTATTTCCTACGGAATGCTGCATAAACATAATTTTTAATTCTCCTTCTCAGATAATAAGTTAATAACTGATACAGCGATCGCCTAGTTCTGACTTTATGAGGCTAACTGACTGCTGTTTGCTCCGCATTCCACAGGAAATGCTGACTGCTGTTTGCTCCGCATTCCGCAGAAAATTCTTACTATTCTGTTAGTAAATAATCATCATTATTTGAAGGAGATGCTTCTGGATTAGGAGATGATTTTTCTTTTGGTATATCCTCTTTTTTTTCAGTAGATTCTTCTAATTGTTCGGGAGATTTTTCCGAGGATGGTTTAGTTGTTTCCGTTTCATCTTTTTTCTCGATAGATTCTTCTGTTTCAGCAGATGATTCTTCGTTAGGAGATGATTTTTCTTTTGGTATATCCTCTTTTTTCTCAGTAGATTCTTCTAATTGTTCGGGAGATTTTTCTGAGGATGGTTTAGCTGTTTCTGGTTCATCTTTTTTCTCGGTAGATTCTTCTGTTTCAGCAGATGATTCTTCCGATTTTTCTTGTTTTTCCCATTCTGCAACTGGTTTAGTTAAAACATTTTTGAAATTGACAGATAATAATAAAACAGAGACCTCTTTTGGCGGTTCTCCTTCAGCTTCTACTTGAGAATATATAGAATTACCATCAAAGTCTGGTTTCCCTAAAAACAATCTCCTAGTTTTATCGTCTTGAAGTTTAATTTCTACAGTAATTTCTGGTTTTTCTAAACCATATTCAGATAACTGAGAAACAGGAGTATTAATAGAGCGATCGCTTTTTAATCCTGTTATTTGGTCTAACAAAAATTCTACTGTTGGTAAATCGGCTTCTTTTTCTACAGGTGCAGTTATTTTCCAAGTTTTTTCTTCGGCATTTTCATCTTTTGTTAAGGTTAATATTTCTGATTCTTGTTTGATAGTAATAGCCTGAATTTCTTCTGACTCAAAATTAAACACCTGCTTTTGTTGTTCTTGCAATTCAGCTTGTTGCTGCTTACCTCTAATTTCATAAAAATAAACAAAACCACCTAAAGCAAGTGCTGTTAATATTAATGTTAAAGTTGTTCTCTTGATTTTCATAATTTTAGGGAGTCATTTCAGTTATCAGTTATCAGTTATCAGTACCTCTAGCTGTTTGCGCAGTATGACCTAGGAAAGCGAGAGGCTTGAAATATGAAATATTATCTTTTTTTCTCCCCTTAAAAGGGAAGACTTTAGACCATAATTTTTCGGTAAGGAGTAGGGGAGTAGGGGACAGGTCATTTCAGTTATCAGTTATCAACAATTAATAATTACCTCTTTTAACTTCTGACTTCTCACTTCTGAATTCATTATCGTCATGGCAGTCTATAATAATTTGTTTAGCTTTTTTCAGGCTCCAAAAATATATACTTTTTAACGATTATACTGACTTCTAAATTCAAAAATATCCATTACAAAAACAACTTCTGACTTCTAATACCATTTCTCCATGAAGTTGCACTTAATATAAAGATAAGAATAGTCAGTGTAATAAGGTCTGAGCAACAATTATTAAGCGCAGCTTTACAAAGAATTGGTATAAATTCAAAAATATCCATTACAAAAACAACTTCTGACTTTATTTTTAATGCTCCAAAAATATATAGAACCCCCGATCGTATCTTCATAAATATGCGCGTTAGCTAGGAGTCAGGAGACAGGAGTTCAACAATTAATAATTAATAATTAATAATTAATAATTACCTCGAGAGTGAAAACGGATAGGATTGATTCAAAGGAAAAATTTTTCTTGTTTCTCCTTGCTTATGAGAGGATTTTTACCTTAATTATTCGGTAAGAGGGAAGAGGGAAGAGGGAAGAGGGAAGATGTGGGGAGAAATAATACAACAAATTCAACACTCCTTCAACTGAATTTTCCTCAAAATTGATGCGCGAAAAGACTTGACTACCATAATTATATAGCTATCAAATGGGTTCTATACTTTTTAACGATTATACTGACTTCTAACTTCAGAAATATCAGTTACAAAAATAACTTCTGACTTTCTTCTGACTTCTAACTTCAAAAATCTCCGTTAAAAAAACAACTTCTAAATTATGAATTATGAATTCTAAATTATAAATTCATTATCGTCTTCGCCACCAAATAATTCCACCAATTGTAAACCCTAAAAATGGCAAAATGACTATTGCCATCCAACTTAAAAATCTAGCTCGTACTAACTTCATTGCAATACGACGATTTGTATTTTTTCTCGGACTAATAGAAAGAGTTTCTTGTTCTGATTTACCTAACCAAGAAACTGAATTAAGAAAAACATCTTTATTGAGTTGTTGTTGAAACCAACCATTTGTCGCAAATTGAGAATTTCCTAACACTACTAAACGTGCTTCTTCAGATGTATTTTCTGATTTTTCTACTATTTCTGTAGGGTCAAATTCATCTGGTGGTTGACCAGGAAGTGGGGGAATAACTTCAGCAGAAGTTATCTCTTTTTGCTCTTCTAACTCTGAAGTAGAAGTTGCCACAGGTTCATTCGGTGGTTGACCAGGAAGTGGAGGAATAGGAGTAAGGTCTAATCCTGTTTCATTACCTTTTTCTAAAGTAGAAGAACGAGTAAAAGCTACACCTATTGATAATGGTCCAAGGCGATCGCGACCCTCATTAAACTGTAACTGACCCCTTAAATCTGTTTCGGCCCAACTTTGGTCATTAGTCCAAATTAGAGGACTTTCTATTATCCCATCCACTGTTTCACTTTCTATGGGTCGAGCGAAGGGATACAATGAAATACCATTACTAAAATCATCAGTAATAGGATGTTCTCCATAGCTGCTAACTAATACCACCCAAGGGTCAAGACCTACTAACCGACCAACATTCGGGTCATCTATTGCCAGGCGATCGTCAACTAATACTCCCCACTCTTCAAATAAATTATCTAATTCTGGGTCGGTGCTTGGGTCTAACATGATAAACACACCACCACCTCGGTCTAAATAGTCTTTTAAAGCGGTAACTTCTGCCTCTAAAAATTCTCTTTGCGGACCTGCAATAATTACAACATCTGCATCTTCGGGTACTTGAGAAATACTTGCCAAATTTATCGATTCTACTATATATTTTTTATTTTCAAGAGCTTTAACAGCGTCTGAAAAACCTCTTTGACCTTCTTCTAATTCCCTTTCACCGTGACCTTGAATAAAGTATATTGTTAAAATTTTGCCACCGAGTATTTCTTCTATGCTGTTAGTTAGTTTAGATTCTGTGAGAGGTTCTAGTTTTCTACTAATAATAACTTCTTTTCTTTCTCCTGTTTCGAGATGAATTTCTCCTAACTGTTGTACCCCAAATTCATTAGCTTTTCCTGGTTGTTTCTGGGGGTCTACTAACTCAAAATTAAATTTACCATTTCCTTGTCTTTGATAATTTTCTATTAGTTGAGTGTATTGAGGATTTTCCCCTCGGTCAAATATCCAAAGTTTGACTGGTTGTTCGAGATTTTCTAAGACTTCAATTGTTTGAGGCGATAATGTAAATTGTTGATTTTCAGTAAAGTCTATTCTAGTTTGATAACGAACTGCTAAGAAGTTGATTAATCCCAGAATTATTAATACAGAAATCGTGGCAAAAATTGCATTTGTACCTGCTTCTGTTGCTCGTCCACCCCACCAGGTTGTAGTTGAATTTTGTTCTACTGAATAAGCTTGATAAAAAACCCATAAACCAATTATGACTATGCCAGCAGTTATTAAACTTAATGGTATAGGTTCCCAAGTTCCTGAAACAACACCTGCTGATACACCGATAATAGTTAAAATTGGTCCTAGCCAAAATATATAAGTCCAAGTACTTTTGATACTGTTCATATTATCTTTTTTTCTATCTGTAAATTGTCTTGAATAGGAAATCAGGAATCACAGAGAAATAATATTATAAATAAGTTTAGGAATTTCTGCAATGAATGATTGTAAAAATTTCCTCCGGAATGCTGCGCAAACAGCAGTCAGCTATCAGCTATTGCCTTTATTTTTAGATAAAAAGTTTATTAATTTAGTGAAAATTAATCTGACTACAAAAGTTGGCTTTAAAGTCTATTTTAATTTAAACCCTCTCCTTAAGGTTGGGATATTTATGAGTGATTAACTCATTATCTTGGTACAAGGAATTAGTCTCCAAGAAATGACATAAATTTGCACGGCATAACCAAGGAAATGAAATTGGTCATCAGATAACTTTAGTCGTTACTTGCATAAGTTCAAAAGCTGATAGCTGACTGCTAATAGCTGTTTGCGTAACATTCCGCAGGAAATACTTACTTCTTAATAATCTAACGTCATATTTAATCCAGGTAAAATATTTTCACCTGATAAAATAATAGGCATAGTTACAATTTCTACCTCTTGATTTTGACGATAAATTTCTACTTGTTTTTGTTGAGGATTAATTAACCAACCTAATAATAAACCTGATGCTAAATATTCTCTCATTTTTGCTTGTAAAGGTGGAAGTCTATCAGATTTAGACCGTAATTCAATCACAAAATCTGGGCAAATAGGAGGAAAACTTTCTCTTTCTTGTTGAGTAAGATTTTCCCATTTTTCTAAAGATACCCAAGCAACATCAGGGGAGCGGTCGCCTCCTCCTGGTAAACTAAAGATAGTAGAAGAACTAAAAACTATTCCTAACTTAGTTTGATGATTCCAGAGGCTAATATCAAAAATCAAATTAGCTTCTTTTTGACCACTTTCACCACCTACAGGGGACATAATAATTAATTCTCTTTGAGGATTTCTTTCTAATTGTAATTCAGGATTAGCTTGACATAGTTGAACAAATTGTTCTCTAGTTAGTTTTGTAATTGGATTAAGATTTAATACAGTAATCATTTCAGTTATCAGCTATCAGTTATCAGTTATTAATTATCATTACCTCTAGCTTTTTGCGCAGCATGACCTAGGAAAGCTAGAGGCTGAAAATATTGAATCGAATATTTTTTTTCATCCCCTTGAAAGAGGAGACTTGAGACCTTATTATTTGGTCATAAGTTGAAATACTTTATCGAAGTTAATGATGATTAAACATTAATAATACATCAATTTTTATAATTAAAGGAGCGGTCAGAACTCAGCAATCAGTTGGATTATTTTTTTATGTTGAATGAAGGGGATTTTAACCTACTCTCAAAAAGCTGTTAACTTAGTTCCTCTGCAAGAGGCTAGCTGTTTGCGGAGCATTCCGGTACGCAAATGCTAAAAGTTGATAGCTAGTTAAAATATTTTAATTTTCTACTCCTTCCAAAATACCCACTAAAACTGCACCTAAGTCTTTTATATCGTCTGGTATTTTAAATAAATTGATATCTTGTGTAATTTGTTTTTCCGCTTTATTTAATTTACCAAAACGCCAGATATCTCCCATTGTGACTGCGCCATATAAAATATTGTTTTCTTCGACTTCAGCTAATGCAATTAACTCGGCAGATAGCTGAGTAAAACCTCTGGTTAAATCGTCATTTTTAGCTTCAATAATTAATAGACTATTCTGAGAACGCAATAAATAATCTAAACTACCTTTCAACCAATCATTGACTTTCAAAGGATATTCAATTCTTAACTGACAATGACAATAATGAACAATTTCCAATAAAATTGGAGAGACTAAAATTTCTCGTCTAGCAGTTTCATTACTTAAATTAACAAAGGGTAAAATATTCTTTAGTTTATTCTGTATTTCCGATAAACTTTCTAATGTTTTTGTTGTCCTTGGCAAAGATAAATCAGATTTAACTAATGAATAATTTAACTCTGCTAGAATTTCATCAGCTTCATAAGGTAACTCAAAGTAAGACCGAAAAGTATAAGATTGATCTTCTTGTAATATTTTTATTCTAGGCATTGCGAGACTCCATTAATTCAGTTATCAGTTATCAGTTATCAGTCCCTCCTGGAATAGAGAGACTATTATCTTATTTATTGGTCAGAATAAATGGCTTCAATACCATTTTTTAGGTTGGAAATTAAGTAGGTAAGTGAAAAAAATTACCTAATAATTAAGGTTTAAAGCCTCTCACTCGCCGTGGATAAACAAGAAAAAATTTTCCTTTTATTCAATCCTTTTCCTTTTAGGGAGAGGTAATTATCAATTATCCATTATCAATTATCAATTATTGAAAACTACGTCATTGTGACTGGAACGGAGTGGAAGGTTTGCGGAGCATTCCGGAAAGGAAAGCAATTTCAAGGGTTTTGACTACATCAATATTTTGTTGAATAGTGAAGTTTATTTGTGCCTACCTACTTATCTTTTTTTGTCAAAAATACATCCTTACATTATTTTTTTCACCCTTAGTATTATATCTAATTTCCTTACTCCCTATTCTCAAAAATTTCTATATCCACTTTGCATTAATTCTACCTGGTACAGAAATATACAAGGGTATAAGTTGAAAAAAAATTTTGCTGTTGAAGTGCATATTTCTGAATTGTTATCCCGATAAATAAGTAGGAAGACAAAATTAATCTAACATTTTAGGAGGGTAGTGGAAAGACACAGCTAAAACTGTGCATTAGGGAGTAGGGGAGTAGGGGAGAAAAATTGTTGTTAGGTTTATCCTAACGGATAAGTTGGCACTAACGGTCCCTCAACCCAACCTACACTTATTGCACCATTTTAGATGCGTCAGTCTACTACTAGACTAAATTCTTCCTTCTTCCCTCTTCCTTCTTCCTTCTTATACAAAAAAATCTCAATTAATTAAAAATTATGCTTTTAGAAGATTTAATCAGTGAAATTATTCGCAAGCGCAAAGCTACTGCAGATATTCCTAAAAAATCTGTTGATTATTTTAATTGTCTGGAATCAAAGATAAATAAACTTAAAGATTTACAGGAATCAATTATCAAATTATCAACTACTTCTTCCATGGGAGTTCAACAACTTTATCAAATTGATTTTCAGACAATACTAAACCGAATTGCTCAAGAACGTAAAGTCTGGGAAAATCTCTGGCAAAGACTTAATCGCGACACAATTAATATTGGTGTTGTGGGGTTAGCTCGTCAAGGTAAGAGTACCTTTCTACAGAATGTTGCTGGACTAACAGATGAAGAAGATGAAGGAATTATTCCTAGTAGCGATCGCTTGCCTTGTACTACTGTTCAAAGTAATATTTATCATCACGAAGGGGAGACTTTTGCTAAGGTTTATTTTCATTCTGAATCTTCTTTTCTTGAGGAGATTATTACACCTTATTATCGAGAATTAGGCTTTGAAAATATTCCGAAAAATCTCCATGAGTTTACTAATTTGCCATTTCCTTCTCAGCCAATTAATCCTCACCATCCTGCTAAAGCTGAGGCTATTTATGAACATTTACGACAGGATTATTATGTTCATCTGAATCAATATTCTGATTTATTGCAGTCGGAAAAGCGTTTTATTAAGGTTCCAAAACATAAAATAAGAGAGTATGTTTCACAAAGTTATGATGCTAAAAGTAATCCACAATTTTTCAATCATTTAGCTGTAGAAAAGGTGGAAATTTTCTGCCCTTTCCCTCAAGTAGGAGTGAAAAAATTAGCTTTAGTTGATATGCCTGGTTTGGGAGATACTAGACTGGGCGATACAGAAAGAATGATTAAAGCTTTGGCAGAAGATATTGATTTTATTCTGTTGATTCGGAGACCAGGGAAAAAAGGAACAGGGGATTTTTTACGGAAGGAAGATGTGAATTTATATGATGTAGCTTCTCAAGCTTTGAAAGACAAACTTCCTTTGAAAGAATGGGTTTTTATATTACTAAATCAGGATGGGGAAAATGAACAGTTATCCCTAGATTTTGAGAATACTATGCCTAGAAAAGGAATCCATGTTAAACAATGTCTGAAAGCTAACTGTAAAAATTCAAATGCAGCAAATCAAGTTATGGAAAAAGTTCTTGATTATCTGACAAAAAATATGAAAAATTTAGACAAACAATATATGTCTGCTGCCTCGAAAGATTTGCGGAATTTTCAAAATTGGATAGAGGAAAAATTGGCAGAAGTACGGCAGGCGATCGCTGGTTATGGGGATATTGATACTGAATATGTGAAACTGAGAGAAGAATTTTTACCAAAACTATACAAAAGTATTGAAGGTTTTCGAGAGAAACTACGAGTAGAGATTTCACAACCAAATGAGGAGTTTAAAGCTCAGGTTAATGCAGTAATTAATAGATGTCAAAAGCCAGGAAATATTCCTGATTTTAAGGATGTTGAAATGTGGGCAAAGCGGGAAGGAATTGATGGAGCTTATTTCCGAGCAATACAACAAATGCGACCTGGTATATTGAAACATTTTCAGACAATAGAAGATGGTTTGAAAGAGTCTCATAATCAAACTAAGTCAGAGTTGGCAGATATATTTATCAACTTAGGAATAGGAGGTTTAGTAGAAACAGAAAATACAGATTTTTTGGAGGCTTTTGCAAAGTTATTAGCAAAAACAAACAACTTGCCAAATTTAGCAAGAGGGTTTCAATTCATTGCATCTTTTGAAATTATGTACAAAGGTTTTATGCAGTCCTATGTATGGCACGAAATTAGTAAAGTTTTGCCTGCCGATCCAATGAAACCTATTAACACACCAGATAATATAGATAATATTTTGACTAATCTCCAACAGCGCCATCAAAATGCTATTGAAGTGTGTCAAAAAACTTTGGATAAACTAGGGTTATCTGTTAACCGGACAAAAGTTTCAATGGTAGAAGAATTTGCAGACCATATTACTCGTGCTAAAGGAGTGGAACAAGAATGGGATATTTTATTAAGTAAAAATCGTAGTCAAATTTGGTCACAATTTCAGGAGTTAGAAGAACAAAAGGAATTACAGAAACAATGGTTTGTTCTAATAGATGAAGCTTTATCTTGTAAAGAGCAATTATAATACCAATTTTATAAATGTTTGCTAAAAAAAGCTAGGGTATTTCTTAGAATCCAGAATTTCCTACAAAATCTTTTTATTGTACTTATTATTCGTAACATTCTTTTTTCACGCTTGGTATAATAGAAGTATTTGGGCGTTCTATGAACGTCCATTTATGGTTTTTCTGTACTATCAAATTTGCTGAAAATTTAGATTCAGGTAAAACTACTTATACAGGAGGTGAATTTGGTTTATGTTTAACACAACAACAAACGAAACTGTCAATGAACCAGTCAATGAACCAAGTCCAAAACCACAACAAATTCCTTCACAAATTCGTTTAGGAATTTGGGGTTTTCAAAGCGCTGGAAAATCTGTTTATATGCTCAGGTTATATGAATATTTACTCAATGAAGGGAAGATTCAAATAACCGATCGGGATACAGAAGAATATATTAATAATGGTATGGAACTTTTGGATAGAGGGATATTTGTATCCCCTACAGAAATAGCAGGGGAAAAAAGCAAGTATTCCTACACGATAAACAATGAAGATGGAACCAATACTGAATTAACATTTTTCGACTTTTCTGGAAAAACTTTACAAGACCCTTACAATGATTTTTTGCACGAAAATAGTCAAGAGGGTACTGTAGTTGATTATCTCCTTCAATGTCATGGGATTATATTTTTACTCAGTCCGTTACAGGAGGATAAACAGACTAAACCATATCATACTTTACTAATGAGACTATTTATCGCAATGCAAAGGAAAAGTGGTCGAAAACCATTAGAGCAGTATGTAGCTTTTGGCATTACTAAAATAGATCATCCAGAAGTTAATCAAAAGTTATTGCAAGAAAAATATGAGTATCCCGAACAGATGTTTCTAGAAATGTTAGGCAAAGGACCAAACGTCAAGTTACAATGGTTAAAAGGCTTTTTTCATGCACAAATAGAAAAACCGAAAGATAAGTCTAAGGATAATCCTAGATTGAATATAAATCCTACTCGAGAAAATCGTTGTCAGTTATTTTATATTTCTGCTTTTGGAACCTACAAAGATAGTGATGGAAAAGTAAAATCTCCTGTTATTCTCGACGAAGAAGAAAAACAAAAAAACACAACATCCAAAGCTGAATTTGAAGAAGATCCTATATTTTCAACATACGAGCAAGACGATCCAGACCCATACGATTTTGGAAAGGAAAATATCAAGACAGAAGACATTAATCCCAATAAATATAAAATTAATACAGAAGCACCTTTCAATCCAATAAATATATTTTCGCCTATTGAATGGTTAGTGAGAGGAATAAAGAATTTTCCGCCAAATATTCCTAATACTTCTTCAGGAGATTCTAATACTTAAATGTAATTTTAGTTATGGAGATATAACCTCATGTCGCAAGAGTCTAAATTTGACCAGTTTATATATGGTAAGTTTGTTGTAGAAAAGGATAGTGAATACCGTCTAGTTTCTTACAGTGAAAATTTAAACAATAATATTTCAGAGCTGGAAAATATACGTGAAAAAAATTATTACTTTTGGGGAAGTCAAAGTAGCGACCTTAATCGTAAAGCTGTAGGAATTTGTAGGAATAATACTCGGATTTTGCCAGAAAAAAAAATCATACTTATTCAAGCTGCTCCTGCTTTAAATAAAGATAAAGGTATCTTTGGGATAAGTGGCAGTCGCTCGTTTTTCCAGCACCGTTTTATTTTTGTATCTGAAACAGAAATAGTTGGATTTAATAATCAAATTTGTAGGTTGTTGGGATATCTAGGTAATATGTCAATACCAACCTTCAGTAGTCTTAATCAGTTTGATGATTCTGAGCAAAAATCTTGGCTTTTGGGTCTGGAAAATTTTGAGTCTTTACTAGCAAAAGAAACTACAGATAAAAAAGTAAGGGAGACCATAGAAAAGGTCTGGAAAAAACTTAAAAATTCTGAGCAAAATATTTTGCTTAAAGGACTAGATGTAATTTTGAATGGTAAAAGATTACTTCTTACTGACCAACAAAAGACGCGATCGCCACTATTACTTCTAGATAATCTTTTGCTTTTCCTGCCTACTAATGAGCGTCACAAAATATCTTTAGCTATAGGTTCGGTTGACCCTAAATATTGCAATTGGGCACAAATAATAGTTAAGACAGATAGTTCTTCAATAAATTCTTTACCTGAAAATATGGTGTGGTTAGATTTTAGTAAAGAGGAGTTTGATAAAGAGGAATATCTAGACCACGAATATGTTAGAGACTTTATTGCTCCAAATCCAAATATTGCTCCAAATCCAAATAAGGATAAATATGAAAATTTAATCACTATATGCGAGTACCTTGACAAGACTACTAAGGATGATTCTGATAATTTTGCTTGGGAATTTCAGGAAGTAGATGGTTGGTTGAAGTTAAATCATCCATCACTAGACTTTATTTTTAATTACCCAGCAGAGGAACGAGAAAAAATTGAACTTTTGCGCAAGTACATTCCTCGAATGGAAGAGAAGGTGCAAAGTTTTCTGAATAAGTTTGGGGAAAATTTATCGACTCCAGATAGTAAAGATTTAAAACTTTTAGAGCTGTTATGGAAAGCATTACCAATTCCTGAAAATAATGGCGACTTAATCAAGACTCTGTTATGTACAATCTATCGTTATTTGCCGGATAAATTTTTAGAGATAGTAAAAGCAGATAATAAATTTTTTGATTCTTTAGAAATTCTCATAGAAAATCAATTTATAGATTCTTTAGCAATAAATTCTTTGACAGATGAAAATCTCAGGAATAAAATTTTAGAAGAACTCAAAGAAGCTTGTTCAAAACTAATTAAAGAATGTTCTAAAAATTATCCAGAACTGGAAAAACTAATAATTGGTTGTGAAAAGATATTTCGTTCTGAAAAAGAGAAATTCCAACTATGGGATTTAGCATTAGTTAGAGAAATTCCGTGGGATAATTTTAAACATTTGTTTATCGAACGACTTTTTCCTGTTCTAGATAGAGAAACTTTTGAAAAAAGTAATTTAAAGCAATATTGGGAGGAAAATTTTACTGATACACTAGATTCTCTAGATTTCTTATTGGAAAAAGAGAAGGGTATTTCCCATGCTCCTAAGATTGCTAATGTTTTAGAACTTAGCAACGATCAAGCTAGTAAACTTTATATGACTTGTCTAACATCTCACTCAGCAACTTATGAACAAGGTTTGCTACTATTGGAATCTGCCATTAAAAAGAGTGTCAGTTTTCCAAAAAAGGAAGTGAAGTTTCAAGCACATGATTTTATGGCAGTTTATAAATGCTTTACAAACAAATTTACGGATAGGTTGTCAGGCAAATTTTCAGATAACTCTTCAGACAAACTAGAATTGCTTTCAATCTTAAAAGACGAATTAACTATAGATAATAATTCTAATTACTGGATAAGTTGGAAAAAACTTTCAAAAGTTCTTTACAGAGACGATATAAAACGACGAACGGTTTTTCTGGATAAGACTATAGGAAAAGCTTTTCCTGTTGAGATGCTAAAAGGATGGCTCAAATTATTGAATACTCCCTCGGAAAGTAATGATGTAGAGTACATATTTTTAAAGAGTAACTCTTGGTTATTTATAGATGATAAAACACTGAGAAATATACGACAATACCTAATAAGTACTTACGATCAATATGTAGGCAAGTTTATTCAGTGGGCAAATGAACAGGAGCGCTTGGAGTTAATTAGTGGAGAACTGATAGAGTACATCACTGAAATCTGGAGTTGGCAAAAATCAATTGATAAAAATTTGTGGAATTTGTTGACATCTGAAGTTGTATTATCAAAGTTGAGCAATAAAGACTGTCTGAAGTTAATAGATGTTCACTGGCGTTTAAGTGCAGATTTATCCTCATTATCGTTAACCGATTTTTATGAAAGAGTAGGAAAATTTTCTCAGGAAGAAAAAGAGTCTTTAATCAAATGCGCAAAAGAAATAGTCAGTCAGTTTAAAGACCTTCAAAGTCTGAAAATTTTTATTAAAAAATGTTGGCTTTTCTACGATAATTCAAAGCTAATAGAAATTATGCGTTACGTCGATAAGAATGTTAGGAGTGAGATTTCCTATGATGAGGTAATACGTTGAGGAATATCTTAAATATCCTACACAGAAATAAATTTATACCTTGAATTTTATATTCTGGAATGAATCTGCAATTTTTGAAACTACAATAAATAAATGAAAACCTAGTTAAATGAATAGATTAACAGAGAAGTTTCAATTCAACAAGTCTAAAAACAAATATAAAATTGATACAAAAGCAAATTTAAACTCAATAAATATGTATTCACCTGTTGAATGGCTAATACAAGGAATTAAGGAATATCCACAAATATTTCTGATAATTATTCTGCCAATTTCAATACTTAAATGCAATTTTAGTTTCAGAGATACATATCATGTTGCAAGCATCTAAATTTGACCAGTTTATCTATGGTAAGTTTGGAGAAAAGGATAGTAAATACTGTCTAGTTTCTTACAGTGAAAATTTAAACAATAATATTTCAGAACTGGAAGACATACATGAAAAAAATTATTACTTTTGGGGAAGTCAAAGTAGCGACCTTAATCGTAAAGCTGTAGGAATTTGTAGGAATAATACTTCGATTTTGCCCGACAAGAAAATTCTACTTATTCAAGCTAGTCCTGCTTTTAATAAAGATAAAGGTATCTTTCCGATAAGTGGCAGTCGCTCATTTTTCCAGCACCGTTATATTTTTGTATCCTCAGCAGAAATAGTTGGATTTAATAATCAAATTTGTAGGTTGTTGGGATATCTAGGTAATATGTCAATACCAACCTTCAGTAGTCTTAATCAGTTTGATGATTCTGAGC
This sequence comes from Cyanobacteriota bacterium, assembly GCA_034190295.1. Taxonomy (GTDB): domain Bacteria; phylum Cyanobacteriota; class Cyanobacteriia; order Cyanobacteriales; family Microcoleaceae; genus Okeania. The sequence continues at coordinate 23,709 of JAXHSW010000034.1, forward strand.
AAAAATCTTGGCTTTTGGGTCTGGAAAATTTTGAGTCTTTACTAGCAAAAGAAACTACAGATAAAAAAGTAAGGGAGACCATAGAAAAGGTCTGGAAAAAACTTAAAAATTCTGAGCAAAATATTTTGCTTAAAGGACTAGATGTAATTTTGAATGGTAAAAGATTACTTCTTACTGACCAACAAAAGACGCGATCGCCACTATTACTTCTAGATAATCTTTTGCTTTTCCTGCCTACTAATGAGCGTCACAAAATATCTTTAGCTATAGGTTCGGTTGACCCTAAATATTGCAATTGGGCACAAATAATAGTTAAGACAGATAGTTCTTCAATAAATTCTTTACCTGAAAATATGGTGTGGTTAGATTTGAAGAAATATCAGTTTGACAAAGAGGAATATCTAGACCACGAATATGTGAAATATTTTATTGCTCCAAATAAGGATAAATATGAAAATTTAATTACTATATGCGAGTACCTTGACAAGACTACTAAGGATGATTCTGATAATTTAGCTTGGGAATTTCAGGAAGTAGGTGGTTGGTTGAAGTTAAATCATCCATCACTAGATTTTATTTTTAATTACCCAGTAGAGGAAACAGACAAAATTGAAATTTTGGGCAAGTACGTTCCTCGAATGGAAGAGAAGGTGCAAAGTTTTCTGAATAAGTTTGGAGAAAATTCATCGACTCCAGATAGTGAAAATTTAAAACTTTTAGAGCTGTTATGGAAAGCATTACCAATTCCTGAAAATAATGGCGACTTAATGAAGACTCTGTTATGTACAATCTATCGTTATTTGCCGGATAAATTTTTAGAGATAGTCAAAGCAGATAATAAGTTTTTTGATTCTTTAGAAATTCTCATAGAAAATCAATTTATAGAATCTTTTGTGGATGAAAATCTCAGGGATGATATTTTACAGGAATTACAAAATGCTTGCTTAAAACTGATAATAAACATTTCTCAAGGAAGCACTGAAGATTTGGATAATAAGTCTGGAGGTATAAACGCTAAATTACAGATAAATAATCCAGTACTTCAGCAACACTCTACAAAAAATTATCCAGAACTGGAAAAACTAATAATCTGTTGTGAAAAGATATTTAGTTCTGAGAAAGAGAAATTCCAACTATGGGATTTAGCATTAGTTGGAGAAATTCCCAGGGATAATTTTAAGCACTTGTTTATCGAACGACTTTTTCCTGTTCTAGATAGAGAAACTTTTGAACAAAGTTATTTAAAGCAATATTGGCAGAAAAATTTTCCTAATACACTAGGTTATCTGACTTTCTATTTATGGGAAAAAGACAAAGGTATTTTCCATATTCCTGAGATTGCTAATCATTTAAAACTTAGCAATGATGAAGCTAGTAAACTCTATATAACTTGCCTAAAATCTCACTCACCAACTTATGAACAAAGTTTGCCATTATTAGAATCTGCCATTGAAAAGAGCGTCAGTTTTCTAGAAGAGAGAGTGAAGTTTCAGGCAAATGATTTTATGGAAATTTATCAATGGTTTAATTCCCAATATTTTCAAGATAAATCTTCAGACAAATTTACCCATGAATCTCCAGACAAATTTTCAGATAAATCTTCAGAAAGCGAAATTCCAGATAGTAGCTTCCAAGATTATTCAGATAAATCTTCAGACAAACCAGATGAGTCTCTAGATCCATTGGAATTATTTTTAACCTCAAGCGAAATTCCAGATAGTAGCTTCCAAGATTCTCCAAATAAATCTTCAGAAAAACCAGATAAATCTCCAGACAAATCAAATAAGTCTTCAGACAAAGTTGAATTATTTTCAATATTCAGCAAGCTAGTTATAGATAGTAATTCTAATCGCTGGAAAAGTTGGCAAGAACTTTCAAATATTCTTTACCAGGACGATATAAAACGAACGATTTTTCTAGATAAAACTATAGGAAGAGGTTTTCCTGTTCAGATGCTAGAAGCATGGCTCAAACTATTGGATACTTACCCGGAAGATAAAGAGGTAGAAGCAGAATTTATCGTTAGTAAAGCTTGGTCATTTATTAATCGTAGAACATTGAGAAAAATGCGAGAAAATCTAACAGGTACTTACCAAAAATATGTAGGAAAATTTATTCAGTGGGCAAATAAACAGGAGCGTTTAGATTTAAGTAACGATACTCCTGTCGAGTTAATTAGTGGAGAACTGATAGAGTACATAACTGAAATCTGGCTTGAGAAAAAATCAATTGATGAAAAACTATGGAACTTTTTAAACTCGGAAGACACATTACTAAAATTGAGCAATAAAGACTGTCTGAAATTAATAGATGTTTATTGGCGTTTCAGTGGAGATTCATTGTCATTATCATTAACCAATTTGTATAAGAGAGCAGAAAAGTTTTCTCAGGAAGAAAAGGAGCATCTGATCAAATGTGCAAAAGAAATAGTTAGTAAGTTTAAAGACCGTCAAAATCTGAAAGACTTTATTGATAAATGCAAGCTTTTCTACAATAATTCAGAGCTATCAGAAATTATGCGTTACGCCGATAATAATCTTAAAAGCGAGATATCATATAATGATGTAATGCCTTGAGAAATATCTTAAATATCCTACACAGAAATAAAATTCCACCTTCAACTTTATATACTGGAATTAATCTGCAATTTTTGAAGCTACCATAAGTAAATAATAACCTAGTGAAATAAATAGATTATTTGTGTTATGAACAATCAAGATAATGGATTCTGGGAATGTAGCGGAGATAAAGATAGTCGCCACATTCTACAAGTAATGTCCCCAGACGAAAATGAGTGTCGTGAACCTGGATGTAGCAGAAAAAACCCTCACAAAAGAAAGCAACCAAAACCACAACCAGATGGTACAAAAAATTATTCGTACCAGACAAATAATAATGGAAATAACGGAAATAACGGAAATAATGGAAATAATGGAAATAATGGCAGCAATCCAAATTCTCAAACACACAATCATATAAACACCGAACCAAAACCCGAAAAGGATATTAAACTACTCACAGCATTAATTATGCTCAACATTACCAGTGGTTTTACAACCATGTATGGAGCAGCACAAATTTTACCTAGATATGTAGGTTGGTCTAGTGGTGCTGCTATTCAAGCATTACTATTTCTATTAACTTCAGGTTCCACTCTCAAACACGCTCGCTTGTTAAAATGGATGGCCGTAGGTTCTTTTTCTATTATTAGCGTTTATACCAGTTTCTTTGCTTATTATGATACTTTAGTGTCAGAAACACGAGAAAAAGATGGCTTAAATAGAGCCATATCTGCTCATCAAAATTTAGTTAATGAAATTTTTACTCCTATTGAAGAAAAAGCTCAACAATTAGAAGATGAAATTAAGGCTAAAAATCAAGAAATAGAAAATGAAGTAGGTGGAGGAGGAGGCACATTCATCCCAGGAAAAGGACCTAGATTTCAACAACTAACTAGAGAAAAAAACCAACTGCAAATTAGATTCAATGGAGTGAAGCGAGTAGCTGATGAATTAAGACCTTTTTTTGATTATGAATTAGAAGGAAAAGAACCACAGAAAATTTTCGATGCAGGCCGTAAAGCTTTAGCTCAAGTAAAACCAAAATGCTTACCGACAGAACCAGAATTTGTTTGTTTGCCAGAAAAATATCAAGGTAGTTTAGACCCCCTAAATCCAAAATACAAAGAACTCCAAGCAAAGTATTTTGATGAAGATGCCAGAGTCAGAATTATTGAACCTTTTCTGAAGATTGGAAAGGGTGAAGAAGCTGGCATTGCATCAGCTTTTATGGCTCTACTTGTTGATGGTTGTATTATTTTATTAGGAATAGGAATTGAAATTCCTCCTAAGTCTAAAAAAATTGCTAAAAAGATTCCTAAAACAATAACTTTACCGATAAAAGGAACAGGAACAGAATTTTTGGATAAATTATTAGAAGTGATTGACAATAATAAGTGGATTAGGACTGACCAAGAACTGTTAATCACCCAGGAGGAACTGTCTCAAGAAAATAAAATAGAATACTATAAGTTACTCCAAAAATTATCCAATGAAACAAAATGGATTGAAAAAAATGAGAACAACCAATGGGTTATATATGATGAAGAAAAATTTACAGATTGGGTTATCAAGGAAGGCGAAAGGCTAATCCAAGACGAAGAGAAAAATAATAGTAATATTATTACATTTTATTTGCCTGATAATGAGATAGGGGAATTACAAATAAGCTGAAAGATAGAGCAATTTCTTACTTAATGAAGTAGATATATTGATGGTTTTAGGGAGTAGAATAGGGAATAGCGAATTTCATCTGATTCAAGTACAGTAATAGTAGGCAAGATACCCGCCCTACAACGTTTATTTTTTCCTATAACTTATAGCAGACTTCACCTTCGTGAGGTATACCCATCGTGGGCAATATGTCCGCACTGGTAACATTTAATTGTTAATATTCTGTACTTCAAGACTTACGCAGAACCACAATATCTAGTAGGGGTGAACGGCCGTTTGCTTGGGCATACTTCGTAACACCCCTACAGGTGGTGATAGTATATAAAAAACTTTCTTCCTTCTTCCCTTCTTCCTTCTTCCTTCTTCCTTCTTCCTTCCTAATTAAGACCGCTGAAACCGTAAAGCATCAATTGATTGAGCAGTTAAAAATACTCCTAAAACAATATAACTCAACAACATAATTATACTGCTAGTATCCACAAGTCCCTGAATAATATTAGTGTAATGTGTCAGCATTGATAAATGTCTTAATGCCTCTGCTAAAGGACCACTAACATTATTTGCTACTACATCAATTACCCACAAAAATAATACTAATGCAAAGGTAAGAATGGCAGATAAAATTGTACTATCTGTCAAAGAAGAGATAAACATTCCTAATGATAATACTGCTCCAGCTAGTAATATTAAACCACCATGTCCTAACAAAAGTAAAACTGGCGAAATAGGTGGTTCAGCAGCACCAATAGCAATAACTTCCAACCCTAACAACGGCAATACCATAGAAGTATAAAATGTTAATACAGCTAATAATTTTCCTGTTGCTACTGCCCAGTTTGTGATGGGAGAAGTGGCTAGTAATTCTAAAGTTCCTCTTTTTCTTTCTTCCGCATATAAACTCATGGATAACATGGGTAGTAAAAACAAAGAAAGAGAACCCATAATACCCAGATAAGCTTTCAAAAATTCATAAGGTGCATCAACTGGCGGTTCAGTAATTCCTAATTGGTCTCTAGTCGCAATTTGTTGAATAATTCCATCCGGTCCTAATAAAATAGCAACTAAAAAATATCCTGCCAATAGCCAAAATATTCCTGTAATTGCATAAGCTAATGGTGATGCAAAATATCCCTGTAATTCTTTTCGATAAATTGCCAAAATATTGCTAATTACTACTAGCATTGCTTAATATCCTTTTGATTTTTTTGTAGTCTGGAAATGATATCAAATCCGGTTGAATACTTATTATATAGTTGAGAGTAGGGGAGTGGGGGAGTGGGGGAGTGGGGGAGATTAAATAGACATCTCCAAATAATAAAAAATCCAATCAATTATCGTACAAAAATTATCAATTATTTCCCTGTAGGGACATTGCATGCAACGTCCCTACTTTTTTGGAGTAGAGGTCTAATATTGAAGTAATTTAAGAAATTATCAACAGATATTATATCACCGGATTCTATGTGCAATTAACCGGATTTGATATGATACCATTTTGAAAAAATAATCTTACGAATAATAAGTAGGGAGGAATGGCTATTCGTTCTTTACCGAAGCATTAATAATTAAAGAATTAAAGAATTAAAGAATTCACGCCTTGAAGCCTCCCCTTGAAAGGGGAAAAAAATAATCCTCTTCCTTTTAGGGAGAGGTAATTATCAATTATCCATTATCAATTATCAATTATTGAAAGGAGATATCCCTTTGACAAAAAAGAGAATTTCTAACCTAAAAACTCGAATTAAAGCCATTCATTCTGACTCCTGAGGACTGACTCCTAACTCCTAATAAATAGCCTAGTTATTTGTAGCAAATATTTATCAAATTTATTGTAAGCGATCGCTTCAATTTGTCTTTTCTTCTTGAGCATCTGTTTCTGTCACCTCTTGCCAAGGATCGGGAAGAGGATTTTGATTTTTATGGAGTTCAATATTTCGGTCATTATTAACTTTATCTATGACAGAATTTGCCGATGCTTCAATCGATGAATTTTTAGGAATGTCACCTGTAGTTAACCCTAAGAAAACATCTTCTAAACTAGCACGAGTTCGACGCAATTCGCATAAATTTAAACCATTAGAAATTATAGTATTAGCAATTTCTTTTCCTGGTTCCATATCTGGTTGAGATTTTATTTGTATTCTGAAGCGACTTTCATTATCTGACTTAACTTTTTCTAGAGATTGAACCCCGGGAACTTCAGCTAATAATTTTAATCCTGTTTCTATCTCCTGAGTTTCTCCCTCAATTTCTACTTCATATCCCCACCCACTTGCTAACTTATTACTCATTTCTTCAGGACTACCCGTAGCTACAATTTCACCCTGATTAATAATTGCCACTCTATTACAAGTCATACTAACTTCCGGCAAAATATGAGTAGATAAAATAATTGTATGGTCATTAGCCAAACTTTTAATTAAATTTCTCACTTCAATAATTTGTCTAGGATCGAGACCAACAGTAGGTTCATCTAATATAATTACTTGCGGATCGTGTACCAAAGCTTGAGCAATTCCCACCCTTTGTTTATATCCCTTAGAAAGTTTTCTAATTAATATTTTCCGCTTATCTAATAATCCACATCTCTTCATTGCCACCTTAACTTTAGAAGAGCGATCGCCCGCAGGAACACGTTTAATTCTAGTTACAAAAAATAAAAAACTTTCTACTGTCATTTCAGGATACAAAGGCGGAATTTCTGGTAAATAACCAATCAATTGTCGTACTGCCATAGAATCTTCATGGACATCATAACCAGCAATTTTAGCCGTGCCACTCGTAGCAGGCAAATATCCAGCTAATATCCGCATTGTTGTAGTTTTTCCTGCACCATTCGGACCTAAAAATCCCAATATTTCTCCTTCTTGTACAGCAAAGGATACCTCCTTAATTGCTGAGGTTGAACCATAAATTTTGCTTAACTTCTCAACTTCAATCATTATGACCTTAAATAAGCGATTAATTCTAAACTTTTAATGATAAACTATTGATAGGTAATTTACATCAAATTTAGGGCAAAATATAGGTTTGTTCATTGACTATAAAACCCGATCGAATCATCATTTACCATTTTATTCCAGTGAGTTTATTCTGAATTTTTCAAGATAAAACTAATCTATCAATATTGTCTTAATTTTTATTATTTGCCCTAGTATTAACAAAAAATTTTTATATACACCAACTTTAACTTTGGATAAAAATGTCATGCTAAAAATTAAAACCATACTAACCACATTAGCAGTAGCCACATTCCTACTACCAAACAATCAACTATCAGTTAAGGCCAACCCTACTGCCTCAGAAAATTCTACCCCAACAGAACAGACAAAAGACACCGAACAACCAAAAAATATATACGAACAGGCCAAACAAGAACTACCTGATGACCTTTACGCACTGTATCGAATCGTTGACCGTATCGCTAGAGCAAATGGACTAGACGAAAAACCTTGGCGAATCATCATATTTCCCAAATATGAAATTAATGCCTTTGCTACAGAAGTTAATCTCATTGCCATGTACAATGGTATCCTAGACCAACTTGTAGGTGATGCCTCTGCCATAGCTTGTGTAGTTGCCCACGAAATGGCACATCATACTGAAAGACATATAGCTTTGGCCCCAGTAGAAAAACTTGCTTTAATCGAAAAAATTGAACAAGAGGCTCAACAAGAAGTTCTAGCAGAAAAACAGGACGCTCAAGCAGAGGCAACTGGTCTATCTATTGGAGGTACTACAGCTAGAGTATTTGGAGGTAGAGCAGGGAGAGTTGGTGGTGCTGTTTTGGGCAGTGCTAGTCGTCAACGCATTAAAGCGAGCCAAGAAAAAATCAATGAAATTGTCGCTCAGAAAAAAGAAGAATTAGAACAAACTTTGGCTGAAGAAAGCCGTAAAAGAGAATTAGAAGCTGACGAAAAGGGATATTTATATTCAGCAAAGGCAGGTTTTGAACCAGATGGTTGTTTAAGAGCAATGAAAGTTTTGGCGCAAACTTCAAGTGCTGAACTTGATACTACTCATCCCGCTGTACCTAAACGTATTGAAGCTCTAAAAGATTTAATGGTCAAATCTCCAGCTACATCTCTAGCAGAAGAGGGGAAAGCCCTGATTTCTCAAACTGAACCTTTGAGTTATGATTTGTCTAAAGATGGAAAATCTTTGAGAGTTAATTCTAGTCGTGGTGGTTCTTCTGCAGATGATGTAGAACGTTTATTTGATTAGTGAAAATTCTCAATTTTAATTAGGTTTAAATTTGTAGATATTTATAGATTTATTTGATTATAATTATGCCTATGAAATAATTGTATTTGAGTAGATAGTCGCTATTCAACAATTAATAATGAATAATGAATAATTAACAATTACCTCTCCTTGAAAATAAGGGAATTGACTAATTATGAAAATTTTTATTTATTATTCCCTGAAAAGGGTCGGCTTTAAACCACAATTTTTCGGTAATTTTATTAAGTGAAAATATCTGAATTTTGCGGAAAACATAAAAAAAATAGGTAAAATAGCGATTTTAATTCAAATTCAGCTCTTAATTATAGCAGGGAACAGGGAATAGGGAACAGGGAACAGTGGTAAAAGCTTTTCTCTGCCTCGGGTTCATCATCAACATAAGTCAAACACCAACTCGTTCCTTGCTATATGATTAAGTTTAGATATTAATTGGCACCTTTGTCGAGATAAAATTTATGATTAATCTATCTGTAAAACACTATATTTAAAGTTAAATATCAAGATATTTATACCATTTATAGCTAATATCAAATCCGGTAGCATCCGTGTTATTCAGTATTTGAACATAAGAGTAGGGGCGAATGCCATTGGCTAACGCCAAGCTCCGCTAACGCCCTATATTGTAGGGGTAAACGATCGTTCTTCCCTAACCATTGTATGACCACGACAGAGTTATATGACTGCGAAGCCAACGGATTTGATATAATCTAAAATTGGGTAAATATTGAGATTTATTAAATCGGAATTTTATTAAGACTAACTTACAGAAAAAGTGTCATAAATTATTGAACTTAATAAGTGTTAAATAACTATCTAAAATTATTGTTATTTAAAGTTTTTAGCCAAATCCATATTTTTCTTGACTTTTAAATGTATAAGTTGGTAAAACGCGATCGGATTGTGTTTATAATAATATTTTAACGAATTCTTAAGGATTAAACAGATACTGATGACTGCAATTCAATTTATTCAAGGTGTTGATGAAGAGGCTATACCAGAAGTACGTCTAACCCGTTCTCGTAGTGGTAATCAAGGGACGGCCACATTTATTTTTGAGGACCCCAAGGCTTTAGGCCCTGATGTTACTGAAGATATTACAGGAATGTATATGATTGATGAAGAAGGCCAAATGACCAGTCGCGAAGTTAAGGCCAAATTTGTTAATGGTCAGCCGAAAGGGCTGGAGGGACTTTATGTGATGAAATCTAAAGAAGATTGGGACCGCTTTATGCGGTTCATGGAGCGTTATGCTAAAGATCATGGTTTAGAATTTAATCAGGCTTAATGTATTTAGGGGCTGAAAAAGTTCTAAGCGTGAGGTTAGGGAATACCGGAATAGGGAATAGTTTTCAACCTCATTGCCTTACTGCTTTACCCTCAAGAAGTGTATTAGCTTTGATAGTTTGAAAGTTCTCAACTTATACTGTTTGAAATCTTTAAAATAGTTCTCAATACTTTAAATCATCAGAGCTTCAAATTTTTCAGCAAACCTTATTTAACCCCAGGTCATTAATTAATGGATAATGGATAATGGATAATGGATAATTACCTCTCCCTAAAAGGGAGGATTGACCAATAAGGAAAAAATTTATTTTTTTCTCCTTGAAATAGGAGGCAAAGTGAGCTGAATTGTTTAATTATTTCATTATTTAATTATTAATTATTCGGTAATTCTTAAGCCTGGGGAGCAAAATAAAGTTCTGCTTGAGGAATTCCTAAAATTTTATAGATATGGATATACAGAACCCTCATTCAACTCCTGAAAATATTTCTCTAAGTTGTGCTGTAATTACAGTTAGTGATACCCGCACTCCTGAAACAGACAAAAGTGGTCAGTTACTCCAGGAATTGTTGAAAAATGCCGGTCATTCCGTCACAGCATACATAATTATCAAAGATGAAAAATTGGAAGTTGTCAAACAACTGCAACATCTATGTCAGATAGAATTTCTAGATGCTGTAATCTTGAATGGTGGTACAGGAATAGCTCCAAGAGATACAACTTACGATGCTATAGAGAATTTATTAGAAAAAACTTTACCTGGTTTTGGGGAATTATTTCGATGGCTGAGTTATCAAGAAATTGGCTCCAGGGCGATCGCTTCTCGTGCTGTTGCTGGAACTTATCAAGGTAAATTAGTATTTTCACTTCCAGGTTCTAGTAATGCAGTTAGACTAGGGATGGAAAAACTAATTTTACCAGAATTAGTTCACTTGAGAAGGCAGTTGCGTGGAGATAAATTCTAGTACAATTAGCGATCGCTACTATCGGATAATTACTAGACATCTCCTCCAAATGAGGCAGTAGGGACGTTGCATCAGGGCGTCCGTACAGAGTAGACAGTAGGGAACCCACCCCTAATATTAAATCCGGTAGCATCGGTATAATTAGATAGTGAGTAGGGGAGATGGGGAGTTAGGGAGATAGGGAGATGGGGAGTTAGGGAGATAGGGAGATGGGGAGTTAGGGAGATATTTGGTAATGGTTGAAGATGGAACATTTTTTATCAAAATCATAAGGGTCTAAAACCCCGCCTTTTAAGGCGCAATATTTTTGGAGCGGGGCTCAAATCCCCTACTTCCCCTCCTGGGAGGGGCTAGGGGTGGGTACACTTGCTGACTTGCAGACTTGCTGACTTCTGACGCGTGTTAAGTGCCGAATTAAATGGATTTGATATAACCCCGACCGTGGAGAACCCACCCCTAACCCCTCCACCGGAGGGGAATAATTGATAATATCATGTTCGGTAGAACAGTTATAATTAGGCTCGTAGTTGGGCTTGAGCAATAATAGTAAGTATTGTAAGGGCTAAAGCCCAACTACAAACAAAAATTTTATTATAAGTAATTATCCGAACATGATATAATTTATGTGCGATCGTTGATTTTATTTTTGATTTTTGGAGATGTCTACCGATCATAAAGTTTTTGTTTGTAGTTTTGCTCTATTCCTGACAATACTTAACTATTATTAGTCAAGCCCAACTACGAGCCTAATTATAACTGTTCTACCTATAATAGTTTTTTGGCATTGCTGAGGAGCGAATGGGAATATTAAGTGGTAAGTGGGGGCAGGAATCCTGCCTGTCTCTGCCAAGGAGTGGAAAGATCGGGAACGGGCAAGATGCCCATTCCACAAGACTATATTTACCCTAGTTATAGCTTTTATAGCTCTTTTGAACAATTTCTCAGCCTCAAATCATCATTCCTGACTTCAATTTTGTTCTTCCCGCAATACTAACGGACGTAACAACATTTTCTTTTTCAATAAATTTACTGCTTTGGAATAATAAGGGTCTGATATAGTAGCGATCGCGCCTGGTTGCCTATATAAGCTCCGTTTTTGAGAATCTGTCAAATTTATACTTACGTCAGGAGTAACACCTTTTTTACTAATATCAGTTCCTTTCGGAGTATAATAGTGAGCAATAGTTACTGCTAAACCCGAACCATCTGATAAAGAATGTACTGACTGTACCAAAGCTTTACCAAAAGTTTGGTCTCCCATAATCACAGCACGACCATTATCTTTAAGTGCGCCTGCTAAAATTTCACTAGCACTAGCTGAGTCACCATCTACCAAAACGACTATTGGTTTATCAGTTAAAGCTGAACGGTTTGCTCGCAATTCTTGTTTTTCTCCATTACGGTTAACTGTGCTAACAATAGCACCTTTATCCATTAACATCCGAGCAATATCTATACTGATGCGCAATAAACCACCTGGGTTGCCCCGCAAATCTAAAACATAACCATCAGCATTTTGATTATCCAGATTTTCGATCGCCTTCTGCATTTGTTCTCCAGCATGGGCGCTAAATTCTTGTAAATGGATATACCCAATACGTTTATTCCCTTCACGCTTAAGATCGTAACGGACTGCTTGTAATTCTATTCTCGCCCTGGTTAAAGTTACATCAAATTCTGTTTCTCCAGAACGCATGACTTGCAGCAAAACATCTGTACCCACATCACCTCGAATTAGTTTTGCTGCTGCTGACACATTCAAACTAGCAGTAGGTTTGCCGTCAATTTCCAGAATTTGATCTCCTGGTAATAAACCTGCTTTCATAGCTGGAGAATTTTCTACAACGCTCACCACCGTAATTACTTTAGTCAGCTCATCCTCCTTTAACTGCATTCCCACTCCAGACATTTCCCCTGATGTTTGATTAGTCAAAGTTTTGAACTGTTCCGGGTCTAGGAAACGAGTATAGGGGTCGTTAAGTCCATCTAATGCTTGACGTAATGCCTCATAAGCTTGTTCGCTAGAAGTATAGTTTTTCTCTAACAAAGTTTGCCTAGTCGCTTGCCAATCTGTCTGATTAAAACTACCATCAACGTAGTCTCGATTGACAATTTGCCATGCTTCATCCAGAACTGCTTTCGGACTATTTTCTAAGTTTGCCTCAGCAGGCTTACTCAGGGTAGGGGCCAATAAAGATAAAGCTGTGGTTGTAGCGATCGCTCCACTGTATAAAATGGCTTGAAGAATGGAGTTGCGTTTTGAGGCTGATTTCATTGAATTTTTTTTAGTAGTTGGACATTTTTGGTATTGACATTCCCACTAATTTATGATATATGGGATATTATTTTTTGGAAAGAAGTCTGATATACTACAATATTAGCTGAATATATTTATTATTGTATCTATAGTGACAAGGGAATTTATTGTCAGTCAAATTTTACCGTTACAGCTGTTATCTCTAACTCTATATTTGAATATTTGAGAAGAGTAAAGTAATTAAAATAAATTAACCGATAATCATTTTACAGCACTTTTGAGCATGGGGAAGTAAAGTTAAACTGGAAGTGCAGAAGGAACAGGGAATAAAAATTGACTAACTTTTTTGCTTATTCCTTCGTTTCATCTTCATCCCGACTCTCTGTTCCCGAAAACTGTATAAGTTTTACAGTTGTACCTTTTGTGGAAAACTGGTGTGATTTTAAAATTATTGCTCGCTCGTTAGTTTTCTTGACATAAAAATGTAAGACATGATGGAAACAAAAGCCAAAACCTCAAATTGGCTAGGTTCATTCGTAAATCTAGCAGTTTTCATAATAGCTTTAGGAAGTATCGTCACTTTACAGGTATTCTGGCCATCAGAAAATTCTCCCTTAAAAAAAGAAATCGTTTTAGACCAGACAGATGCAGTAGAAGCTGAAAAAAAAGAAGCCCTAAAGCTAAAATTATTGAAAGCATCTCCAACTTTTGGATTTGATAATTTGATTGCAGATTGGGTGTTTCTCCAATTTCTGCAATATTTCGGAGACGACGTTGCCAGAAATGAAACAGGTTATTCTCTTAGTGAAGATTACTTTGAGATTATCACCCGCTTAGACCCAAGATGGGTTGACACATATCTATTTGTTTCTAACTCTTTATCTATATATGAGGGTAAACCAGAAGTCGCTGTAGAATATATGACTCGGGGTACTGATGTACTATCTCCAGAAATACACCCAAAAGCTTGGCAAGTATGGAGATGGAAAGGTATAGATCAACTACTGTTAGTAGGTGATATTCCTGGAGCAATTGATTCTCATGAGATGGCTGCTGAATGGGCTGAAAATACGTCATATCAAGAGTTAACATCTCTATTTAGACAAACAGCAAAATTTCTGAAGCGAGACCCTGATAGTAAATTAATCAAGTTTAATGCTTGGTTGTGGGTATACGGTCAAACAAGAGACCAAAGAGTACGCGATCGCGCTAAACAAGAAATTCTAGAACTGGGAGGGAAAGTGGAAATCGATCGAAATGGAGAAATGCGTTTTGTCTTACCAGAAGCTTCTGAATGACTTCAAATGATAAATTCCCTTAATTACTAATTATCCTTATAATAGTAATATAAATTAGTCCACCTTTAGCCATAAGATAGACACTGAAAATGGTTCTACAAATCAAACCCACTAAACCAGAACCAACCGTAACTTGGAAAGCACTACCAGCAGATTTTACCTTACCAGACGACCCAGTGGAAAATATTCAACAACCAATCCTTGCTGCTGCTCTGACTGATGCTTTGGGAGCTGCATTGCTTATTCAACCGCAAATGCTCATTGGTTCAAATTTCGGATTAGTAGCCACCGTCAACAACAAAATAGTTGTCAAAGCTCCCGATTGGTTTTATGTCCCCCAAGTACAACCAGTGGCAGAGGGAGTAATTCGTCGTAGTTACACTCCCCATCTAGAAGGTGTTCCTGTAGCTGTAGTGATGGAGTTCCTCTCAGAAACAGAATGTGGGGAACTATCAGTGCGTTCGACTCCACCTTATGGCAAACTTTACTTTTATGAACAGATTCTCAAAGTACCAACCTATGTAACTTATGACCCCTACGAAGGGAATTTAGAGGTGCGTAGTTTGCAGGATGGAAAGTATCGCTTTGAGTCAGCTAATGAGAATGGACATTTTTGGATACCGGAATTAGAGTTATTTTTGGGAATTTGGCAAGGGGAAAGACTGGGGCAAAATATTAGCTGGTTGAGATGGTGGGATAAGTCGGAAAATTTGTTGTTGTGGAGTAGCGAGCAAGCCGAACAGGAAAAGCAACGGGCCGAAAAATTAGCTGCTAAATTACGCGATTTGGGTGTCGATCCAGATTCCCTCTGAATATCGATAATATGGAAATAGGTAGGGAAAAAGCTTACCTATTCCTAACATTTCGGATATACCAGCGTGTACTGCTGTACAGATAACTTCAAATTAGAAATTCCCTTAATTACTAATTATCCCGATAGTAATATAAATTAGTCCACCCTTAGCCATAAAATAGACACTGAAAATGGTTCTACAAATCAAACCCACTAAACCAGAACCAACCGTAACTTGGAAAGCACTACCAGCAGACTATACCTTACCAGACGACCCAGTGGAAAATATTCAACAACCAATCCTTGCTGCTGCTCTGACTGATGCTTTGGGAGATGCATTGCTCATTCAACTCCTTGCTGCTGCTCTGACTGATGCTTTGGGAGCTGCATTGCTTATTCAACCGCAAATGCTCATTGGTTCAAATTTCGGATTAGTAGCCACCGTCAACAACAAAATAGTTGTCAAAGCTCCCGATTGGTTTTATGTCCCCCAAGTACAACCAGTGGCAGAGGGAGTAATTCGTCGTAGTTACACTCCCCATCTAGAAGGTGTTCCTGTAGCTGTAGTGATGGAGTTCCTCTCAGAAACAGAATGTGGGGAACTATCAGTGCGTTCGACTCCACCTTATGGCAAACTTTACTTTTATGAACAGATTCTCAAAGTACCAACCTATGTAACTTATGACCCCTACGAAGGGAATTTAGAGGTGCGTAGTTTGCAGGATGGAAAGTATCGCTTTGAGTCAGCTAATGAGAATGGACATTTTTGGATACCGGAATTAGAGTTATTTTTGGGAATTTGGCAAGGGGAAAGACTGGGGCAAAATATTAGCTGGTTGAGATGGTGGGATAAGTCGGAAAATTTGTTGTTGTGGAGTAGCGAGCAAGCCGAACAGGAAAAACAACGGGCCGAACAGGAAAAACAACGGGCCGAGCAGGAAAAACAACGGGCCGAACAAGAAAAGCAACGGGCCGAAAAATTAGCTGCTAAATTACGCGATTTGGGTGTCGATCCAGATTCCCTCTGATATAGGAAATGTGGGAATAGGTAGTTCAACAATTAATAATTAATAATTAATAATTAATAATTACCTCTCCTTGAAAAGAAGAGGATTGGGTTAAAAGGAATTTTTTTCTTCTCTTGGTTGATTGGATATGGCTCCGAGACCTCGCTATCCCACCCTACGGGAAGCTCCGAAGATAGAACTCCGTTCCGCTGTCGCGAACGACCTCTTTTTTCTCCATGAATGTAGAGGTTTTATACCTTAATTTTTCGGTAAAAAGCTTACCTATTGCAAAAATTTCAGCTTATATACTATACCAACGTGTACTAGCATATAAGCTCAAAGGAGCCGCTATAATTTCTATGATAAGAAATCTAAATATTCGTGGCAATCAGAAAATCAGGAAAATATTCCTGTTGTTGCTTTTTTCTATATTTTCTAGTCTATTAGTTTTGCTAGTTGGAAATACTATTTCGCTTCAGTCAGCAGCAAAATCTCCTGTGGATACTTATTTAGTTTTAGGTGGAAGTATTAAACGGGAAATGTATATTGCTAAAGTGGCTAAACAATACCCTCAAATCCCAATATTAATTTCTAGTGGCTCTCAAGACCCTTGTATTGTGGGATTATTTCAACGGGAAAATGCTCCTGTAGAGAATGTTTGGTTAGAATATTGCTCTAAATCTACTTTTGGCAACTTGTATTTTACTTTGCCAATTCTCAAGAAATGGGGAGTGGAGCATATTAAACTGGTGACATCTGCTACTCATTTACCTAGAGCTAAATGGTTAGCACAGATTATTCTGGGTGCTAATGGGATATGGGTAGAAACTGATATTGTTGAGGAAATAGGTGTGCCTGGTAATAAAGAATCTAGTCTCAAGACTGGTTTGGATGTAATTCGTAGTTTATTTTGGGCTGTGGGAAGTAAGATAATAGAACCAAAATGTGCTGATGTGCTAAAACTGACACAGGTAGATATGACACAATGGTGCAAGGATGGTTTTCGCTGCGAGGGTCAAGCAAAATTGAAGTCTAAGTCAATTTGTCGGGGAAGAAGGAAGAGGGAAGAAGGAAGAGGGAAGAGGGAAGAAGGCGTTTAGTTATCTAGGAGAGAAGGAAGGAGGAAGGAGGAAGAAACCGTTTAGTTATCTAGGAGAGAAGGAAGAATGAAGGAAAAATCCTGTGCTTTACCTAATAATTAAGATTTACAGCGGTTTTCAGCCTTATTAGGTTGAAAAAAGTGCCAGCTTTTCGGTCAAGAGAGCTGCATAAAACTAGCATTTTGTGCAAGAGTTGGGCAGAACAATTAAGGAACAATTTTTCCAACTACATCCTCTGTAATTCCCATTTATCCTGACTCGGTCTTCCTGACTTCCCCTCCACGGTCGGGGTTATATGGAATCCGGTTATACCGGATATATATATATGTTGATAATTCTATCCACACTTTCTCGCCTTCAATCTCTCCACCTCCCCTTCTCCCCACACTTCCCACACGGACCACACTCCCCACCCCCAAACATAAGATAAGTATTCAACCGGATTTGATATTAGGGGTGGATTGACTCCTACCCTCCACAAAAAGACTTTTGAGAGCATTCCCTAATTATTGCTCTACCGATCTAATCTAAAAGGATTGACAGGTAAAGGTTTTAGCTTTTTTTCGCTGTAAGGGGGTGCAACATTTTCAGCTTGAGCGACCAAAAAGTTAGGATAAAAGGCATAATAATTGCAGAAAAATCAAGGGATAAAATATCTGACTACCTCCTCTAAATTCCGCATTCCCCCTGACTTCCCCTCCTGGGAGGGGTTATATCATGTCTCTTTAAATAACCACTTCGGAAAAATTTAGGGAGTAGGGAGTAGGGAGTAGGGAGTAGGGAACAAGGAGAAATTTGAAGAATATTCTCTCTCAAAAGAAGAATATTTTTATTATGGCGTTCTTAATGAGACTTGATATTAGGGGGGGGGTTGACTCCTATCCTCCACAAAAAGACTTTTGAGAGCATTCCCTAATTATTAATTGTTGAATATTTTTCCTCTTCCTCTCCGAATACAGTTATCGCAGTGACCGCAACGCATATTCTGAGCTTCCTGAGAAAAGCCAAATGCTTGTAGTAAAAACTGCCATCGACATTTGCTTGTAGTGAAATATTGATTTATTTCCTGAATACCGGAATTGTAATCTAAGGATGCTGTTTTGCCAGTACCAGATTTATTCATAATATAGTTAAAGGGATCGCGCCATCTCAATTTCCCGGAAGAGTGCAAGATAGATAGGGCGATCGCTGCTTCAGGAAATTCATCTGTTACAGCATTAATATTTCCTGTAGTTGGCAGTTGTTTGATTAATTTTTGGGCTGTTTGATATTGCGATCGCAACTTATCTACTAGAAATTTTTGTCTTTGCTTATCCTCTGGGTCTAACCAACCAGTAGGTTCGCTGACTAATGTTAAAGCTTCGGCAGGTTTCCCATCTCTACCTCCTCTACCGACTTCTTGAATATATTCAGATAAAAGTGATGGTGCTTGAAAATGTATTACCCACCGTACATCTGGTTTATTTATTCCCATACCAAAGGCAGATGTACAGACCACAAAATTTATTTCTCCACCTATCCAAGCTTTCTCTATATTTCGTCTTTCTTCTGCACTTAAACCTGCATGATAAGCTATAGTTTTATAATCTTTTTGTCGTAATATTTCTGCTAAATTTTCACTGTCTTTTCTTGTTCTAACGTAAATTAAACCAGCTTGTTTTTCTCTAGCTTTAATAAACTTAAATAACTGTTGACGGCGACTTCTAGGAGTACAAATTTTTTGAATTTTTAAATATAAGTTATTTCGGTAGGGGCTAAGTAAAAATGGTTGTGGGTTTTGCAGTTGTAAAGTTGTTTTTATAATATTTTGGGCTTGGGGGTCGGCAGTGGCGGTAAAAGCGGCAATAGCAATTTTAGTAGTTGGTGTTTTAGATTTTATTAGTGCTGAACGTACTGCTCCTAAACGACGATATGCAGGACGAAAAGTTTCTCCCCACTGTACTAGACAATGAGCTTCATCTAAGATTAAACCGTTGACTTTTATCTGGGGTTGGCAGAGTAAATTCCAAACTTTTTTGTTAAGTAAAGTTTCTGGGGAAAGATAAAGTAATCTTAGTTTATTTTGTTGTAATGCTTGGAGGGTTTTTTGTTTTTGGGAGTTGGGAATTTGACTATGGATAAGAGAGGCGGGAAGTGAGCGATCGCGCAATTCTTGAACTTGATTTTCCATCAGCGCAACTAGGGGAGAAATTACTAATGTTAAGCCTGTTTTTAGTAGAGCTGGCAGTTGAAAACAGATTGATTTTCCGCCACCAGTTGGCATGATTATTAAGGCGTCTTTTCCTTTTAATAAGCAACTAATTATTTCTCCTTGTGGCGGTCGAAAATTATCGTATCCCCAGATTTTTTGGAAGGCTTCGCGGACGTTATTCCAAGTGGTTTGTTCGGAATTATTCATGGTTGAATATCGTTTTTTTCTGATGTTTGAAGTTGTAGGGTTAATCACGAAGTCAGAAGTCAGAAGTCAGAAGTTAACCCACCCCTAACCCCTCCCAGGAGGGGAAGTAGGGGATTTGAGAAAAGCTCCAAAAATATTTCGCCTTAAAAGCCAGGGTTTTAAACCCAATTATTTTGATAAATATTCATTTCTTTAATTCTAGGGTTATTATGTTGAATAAAAAATCATGTGTATGGGCGAGTTACACCCACTAACATTATACTATCAAATTTTTTTGGGAGATGCAAGTTCTTTTTTGATTCGTCGCGGCGCTTTTTTTGGTGCTTCACAAAATGTTTTTCCGGGGATAGTTTTTTGGGGTTGGCGATCGCCTAAATATTTATGTTGAATAAAAAATCATGCGTACGGGCGAGTTACACCCACTAACATTATACTATCAAAATTTTTTTGGGGATGCAACCTCTTTTTCCATTCGTCGCGGCGCTTTTTTTGGTGCTTCACAAAATGTTTTTCCGGGGATAGTTTTTTTGAGGTTGGCGATCGCCTAAATATTTATGTTGAATAAAAAATCATGCGTACGGGCGAGTTCCACCCACTAACATTATACTATCAAAGTTTGTTTAGGGATGCAACCTCTTTTTTCATTCAGCCCGGGTTTTTTGGTGCTTCACAAAATGTTTTTCCTGGGGGTGGTTTTTTGGGGTTGGCGATCGCCTAAATATTTATGTTGAATAAAAAATCATGCGTATGGGCGAGTTCCACCCACTAACATTATACTATCAAAGTTTGTTTGGGGATGCAACCTCTTTTTCCATTCGCCGCGGCGCTTTTTTTGGTGCTTCATAAAATGTTTTCCCTGGGGGTGGTTTGTTTGGGGTTGGCGATCGCTTTCTGTGTTGAATAAAAAATCATGCGTACGGGCGAGTTACCCCTACTAACATTATACTATCAAAATTTTTTTGGGGATGCAACCTCTTTTTTGATTCGCCGCCGGCTTTTTTCTTGGTAGCTTCAGGAAATGAAATATTTTATGGCTGAGGTTCTTGTTAGGAATGCTTGAACCTACTCAGTTTATTTAAAACCGAATTGAAGAAGTAGTCAGTTGCAATAAAGAGGCTTGACATAACGAATATTATCTTATTTTATCCCCTTAAAAGGGGAGGCTTGAAACCGAATGTTTCAGTAATGATTAATTATTAATTGTTGAATTAACCGTACTAATACCAATTCTCAAAAGTAATATGATACATCAACTTATCGATCGATGAATTGTAGAGAAAAATGTTTTTTTGCCTCTAGCAATTAATTTTGCTAACCAAACTTTCTCAATACTACTTATTATAATGTAAGCATTTCGGTCCGACTGCTGCGCAAACAGCTAGCTCGCAGTCAGCGTGAGAGTGACTCTGTACTTTTTAATAAATTAATTCAGCATTCTTTTAACTTATACTATTAGATAAATTGAAATGCAATAATAGCCAACTTTAGTTACAAACCCATACAATTCTGTGACAAGAAACATAGATATTTCTCAGAAGCTGATAGCTGATAGCTGACGGCCGTTTGCTTACGTTATAATATTTAATCGCCAAATATTCAATCATTATATTTAATTATGGTTTATACTCGCAAAACTGTAAATTTACCTGAGATTCAACTTTCTTACTTGGAGTGGCAGTCAGAGGAAAAAAAAGAAAAAAAACAACCGCTTTTGCTATTACATGGTTTGGCAGATTTAGCTTTAGTTTGGTCAAGTTTAGGAGAATATTTAGCGGATAAATATCATATTGTTGCACCAGATATGCGCGGTCATGGAGAAAGCGGAAAACCAGAAAATGGGTATACTTTCGAGAAAACAATTACCGACCTAGAAGCACTAATGGAGCATTTAAACTGGTCTGATGCTCATATCTTAGGTCATTCTTGGACTGGAAAATTAGCTTGTATTTGGGCAAGACAAAATCGAGAAAGATTTAAAAGTATGATGTTGATAGACCCGATTTTTATTGGCAAAATGCCGGGATTGATTAAAGTTACTTTTCCTATTCTTTATCGGACTTTAGAAACCTTAAAAGGTATGGGTCCGTTTGATAGTTTCACTGAAGCAGAAACTCAAGCAAAGCAGTTAGGAAAATATGCGGGTTGGAGTGAATTGCAACAGATAGTATTTACTGAGAGTATTGAAGAAAAATCTGATGGTAAGTGGGGAAGTAAATTTGTAATTCCGGCGCGGGATGAAATATTTGAAGAGGTGATGCGGGTGGCTGGTTTAACAGAATATATTGATGTGCCGACTTTGTTTATTCAACCGGAAAAAGGTGTGAATAGAAGTGAGTTGCAAATTAAGCCTTATCGGAAATATTTAAGGAATTTGAAAATGGAAAAAGTTCCGGGAAATCATTGGGCATTTTTGGTGGAACCGGAAAAATTTAATCTGACTGTTGGGAATTTTTTAGAGCTTGTTTGAAGTCTGAAAAAATTAGCAGTAATTTGAGGTTGACCAACTGTAACATACTGTCTAATATTATGTTTGTAGTTAGGCTTTAGTTCTAATATAGAATCCGCTTGAATAGTTATTGTATAGTTGGGAGTAGGGGAGTGGGGGAGTAGGGGAGTGGGTCTGATTAAATATTGGGCGTTGGTGAAGTGCGTGTATGATATTAATCTTAATCATTTAGGAGGACCTCCTCAGGAGGACCTCCTCAGGAGTCAACCCACCCCTAACCCCGACCGTGGAGAACCCACCCCTAACCCCTCCCAGGAGGGGAAGAAAGAAGAAGAAAGAGTAGTAGAAGGAGAAAGTTTTTTGTTCGCGCTCTTATCCGGACAGGATATCATACCTCTTTTCACCAACGCCGAATATTGAAGTAATTATAGAATGATCGACATATACTATATAACCGGATTCTATATAAGATAAGTATTTAAAGGGCTAGAGCAAAACTACACAGATAAATTTTATTATAACTCATTATCCTAAAATAATATAACTAGGGTTAAAATCTATAATCAAATATCCTATCTTTCTTAAATCTTGAATTCGTTTTGAGAATAAATAATGAGCTTTTAAAATATGTAATATCATGTTCGGTAGAATAGTGATAATTAGGCTCGTATTAGGGCTTTAGCCCAACTACTAAGTATTGTAAGGGCTAAAGCCCAACTACAAACAAAAATTTTATTATAAGTAATTATCCGAACATGATATAATTGGTATGTCTGTTAAGCTAATTATTGACTAACTATTACACAAGATTATTTCGCAACCAATCAATTACATCATCAGGATTTCTATCAGGTGGGAATACTGGATAGAAAACTTTGATAATTTTTCCTGCTTGTGCAATTAATGTAACTCTTTTGAGTAGTTGCTTTCCTTCTATTTCAAATATTGGTAATTTTAATGCCTGGGAAAAGTTTAAATCACTATCACTCAGAAGTTCAAAAGGTAAATGAAGTCGCTTCGCTGCTTCTATCTGATATTCAGTTTTTTGTGTGCTGATACCAAAAACTTGCACTTTTAACTCTGTTATTTCTTGGTGATGGTCTCGAAAAGCATGATTGAGGAGTACATCCTCTTGCTCCAGGAATTTTGTCCCATTGTTCGGGTAGTAGAATACCTGGTTGACCAGTCATTGGATAACAGTAAATAACGACGTAACCTGAAATTTCAGATAAATCTACATATCTATTATGGGTTGAAGCTAAAGTAAGCGATGGTAAAAACAAACCTTGTAGGCGATCGCAAGCTCCATCATCTACTGGGATAGGAAGATTTGCAGGTAATTCTGTAAAATTGCTCATAAAAATCTCTATTTTAGATGTGATATTTTTGACATATAGTAGTAGCTATAGCTGTTAGAATTGTCTAAGGAAAGGGCGCGGATATATTAAAAGCTTAAAAATAAAACAACGCCAAATTTTTCCTTATTCCTTCTGCTTATAGAACATATCAAAAGCCTAAAACCTAGAGTGTTGGATGATTTTAACTTCTGTCTTTGAAGCAAGTGTTTCTTGATTTTTCAGCAGCGATCGCTCTTCATTTCCATCACAAAATATAAAGGCGATCGCTCATATAGCAGTTGAAGGAAAGAGCGCGGACATATCAAAAGCTTACAGCGCTTTTCGCTCTTGATGAACCACATCTTCACAAGGAAAACTTTGTAGGGAGGTTCCATGGAACGTCTCTACTGTGGTCTATCCAAATGAAAACTGCTGTAAAACTCAGACAACGCCAGTGTTTCCCTCTTCTTCCTTGCGCTATAATAGCTTAAATCGATCGGGACTTACGCAAATCTACTTTTAAACCACCATCTGTAGGGGCGAATGGCATTCGCCCTCCCCATAAGTAGAGTCTCTGCGTAAGTCCTGTTGATAATTCAGTCATTGTTGCTGTTTCTCCAATTATTTATAGTAATGTGCGCTGGCATATTTACAAATTACAAGAACTGCCCAATAGCTAAAAGTCTTATATTATTGGTTTTTTATTCCCCCTTCCGGAGCTGTTGCCTTTCGGAGCTGTTGCCTGCGCACAGCGCTATATAGCGAATTTCATCTCACTCAGGTACAGTATAGCGGGCAAGATGCCCGCACTACAAAGATTTCAACGTTAATACTTGCACCTCTTATACGAGGAATCTGCTGTATTTTTGACTTTTAATTTTGGTCTTTTAACTTGTTGAAAACTTATGAATTGATCGGTAACTTTTCACTTAATTCCTGTTCATCTTCACCCCATTTTTCCAGCCAATCTCCATCAATATTTTCCACGTATAAACTGACATGATTTATTCCCCAAGTTAGTCGGTCTTCTTGTAATTGTTGAGCCGCTTGGAGAGCGTGCCAAACTTTTTCTAAACGTTCTTTATTTGACAGAGTTTCGCTAATTGTTACCATGTATCCTGCCTAGTATTAAAATCTGTATTTTGATGTGCAAGTTGAAATATAGGAATTTTCTCAATTCCTATCTAAAACAAAATTTAATATATTTAGCCTCAGTTAAATGTCTGCTGTTATGCAGAACAAGATTGACTAATTGAATAACTGAGCGGTCTTGTCCGGGATTATAACTAACAAAGATACCCCTTCTAATTTTCCATTGCTGTAGTGTACTTTTCCATTCATTATACTTATCATTACATAATTCTCCGGACATAGTAGTAAGTTGAACACAGAGAGGCTTACCTGTGCTACTACTCACAATTACATCTGTTGCCATAGACAAATCTGCAATATAACGATGAACAACACACCCGTCACGACTTTTTATCTGACGAGCGACAGATTTTAGTAGATCGGCATCTTCTTGATTAAATTCTCCCGATCTTAACTTTTGTTTCCATATATAAAATTTACGGTCGTTTTCGTTAAACCATTTTGGAAAAAGATTTTCATACCAGTACCTTACTGGTGATGGAAGATGACTTAAAAATAGTTGCCTTTCTTCATTTGTTAAGGATTGCAATTTTAACCAAAATTCTCCGTCCTTAATTAATTCTAACAAAAATCCTACTAAGACGCCTTTCTGCATTAGCAAGCCTGGCCTAATATCTTTAATCCAGCGTGTTACTTCATCTAACCTCTGGGCTAACGCAGGTTCGGTTGACCAGGCAAGACAGCTAAGTTGTTTTAGCTTAGGCTCGATTTCTCTTGCTTGCAATCATCCTCCTACATTAAGACCCATCTTAGAATCTGCAAAAAAAGTTTTTTTATATAGCAGGGAACAGGGAACAGGGAACAGGGAATAGGGGCAAAAGCTTTGCTCTATCTCAGGTTCATTATCAATCTACGTCCTAACCAACTGGTTCCTTACTATATCACATTGAATATTGTAGCTCTTGATGAACAATATGAAGAATTAAGCATTAGGAAATTATAACTACTCAAAATATTTCTACAAATATCAAGATTAAAATACTATTACCTATTGACTAATTTCTTTCTAAATGGTATTTGATATTTGATAAAAGACATAAAGGTATTACCGAAAAATTCAGGTATAAAGCCTCTCCATAGCCTTGCGATAGCAATAGGCTGACCGCTGAGGTGCTGATTGCTATTTCAATTTATAAGAAGAGTTCAATAATTGATAATTGATAATTGATAATTACCAAAAAATGAGGTCTACGCGCCTCCCCTTTTAAGGGGATGAAAAAATATTCAGTTCAATATTTCAAGCCAGAGGCAATAGTTGTCGGTACTGATAACTGATAACTGATAACTGATAACTGATAACTGAAATGACCTCTCCCTAAAACGGATAGGATGGAATAAAAGGAAAAAATTTATTCTCTTGGTCGATGGTCGGACAGCGCAGGTTTCCTCGCCATCCCTCGACCGCTTTTTTCCCCTTGTAGAGCGACAGCTCGCGGCGCAGCCAAGGGGAGGCTTTAAACCTAAATTATTTAATTATTAATTCTTCGGTAATTCTAAATTCTAAATTCTAAATTCTAAATTCTTGAACCCCTACAAATCTGAAACTAAGCTTAAAAAAAATAAAGATTCTAATGTTCATTATAAGTCCACAATAATTATTAGTAGTAACTACAAATACAAAAATGTCACAACCGACTATTGAATCAATCCTACAAGAAAAACGCCTTTTTCCGCCACCCACAGAATTTGCTGAAAAAGCAAATATTAAAAGTATAGAAGAATATAAACAACTCTACGAAAAGGCCAAGGCTGACCCCGAAGGATTTTGGGCAGAACTAGCTAAAACAGAATTAGATTGGTTCCAGAAATGGGATAAAGTCCTCGACTGGCAGCCACCTTTTGTTAAATGGTTTGTTAATGGCAAAATTAACATTTCCTATAACTGCCTCGACCGTCATCTTACCACCTGGCGACGTAACAAAGCAGCTCTCATTTGGGAAGGAGAACCCGGAGACTCTCGCACCCTTACTTATGCCCAACTGCATCGGGAAGTTTGCCAGATGGCTAACGTTTTTAAACAATTGGGAGTGAAAAAAGGCGATCGCGTGGGTATTTATATGCCGATGATTCCCGAAGCAGCCATTGCCATGTTGGCCTGTGCCAGAATAGGCGCTCCCCACACAGTTGTTTTTGGGGGTTTTAGTGCCGAAGCTCTCAAAGACAGATTGGTTGATGCTGAGGCTAAATTAGTAGTGACTGCCGATGGTGGTTGGCGAAAAGATGCTATTGTTCCGCTCAAAGAACAAGTAGACAAAGCTCTAGCCGCAGGTGCCCCCACTGTGGAAAATGTGCTAGTCGTTAAACGCACTGCCCAAGAAATTCAGATGGAACCTGGGCGCGACCATTGGTGGCACGATGTTCAAAAAGGTGCTTCTGGGGAATGTCCGGCGGAACCAATGGATAGTGAAGATATGCTATTTATTCTGTACACCAGTGGCACCACTGGCAAACCTAAAGGAGTTGTACACACCACAGGGGGTTATAACCTCTATACCCATGTTACTAATAAATGGGCGTTTGACCTGCAAGACACAGACGTATATTGGTGTACTGCGGATGTAGGTTGGATTACTGGTCATAGTTATATTGTCTACGGTCCTCTTTCTAATGGTGCCACTAGCCTGATGTATGAAGGCGCGCCAAGAGCTTCTAATCCTGGTTGTCTGTGGGATGTGGTAGAAAAATATGGCGTTACTATTTTCTATACTGCTCCTACTGCTATCCGAGCATTAATGAAAATGGGAGAACATCATCCCAATTCTAGAAATCTTACTTCTTTACGGTTGTTAGGAACAGTGGGAGAACCAATCAACCCTGAAGCTTGGATTTGGTATAACCGTGTTATAGGTGGCGATCGCTGTCCGATAGTTGATACTTGGTGGCAAACTGAAACGGGTGGGTTTATGATTACTCCTTTACCTGGTGCTACTTCGACTAAACCTGGTTCAGCGACTTTGCCTTTCCCTGGCATTATTGCTGATATTGTCAATCAGGAGGGTGAATCTGTGGATGGTAATAATGGCGGTTATTTGGTGATTAAGCATCCTTGGCCGGGAATGATGCGGACTGTTTATGGAGATGACGACCGTTTCCGTCGTACTTATTGGGAGTATTTACGTCCGAAGAGTGGAGAGTATATTTATTTTGCTGGTGATGGTGCCCACAAAGACGAGGATGGTTATTTTTGGGTGATGGGTCGTGTTGATGATGTGATGAATGTGTCTGGTCATCGTCTGGGTACTATGGAAGTAGAGTCGGCATTGGTGTCTCACCCCGCTGTTGCTGAGGCGGCAGTTGTTGGTAAACCTGATGAGGTTAAGGGTGAGGATATTGTGGCTTTTGTGACTTTAGAAGGCGATCGCGAACCTGATGAGGCTTTGGAGAAGGAGTTGAAACAGCACGTTGTTCAGGAAATTGGAGCGATCGCTCGTCCTGGTGATATTCGCTTTACTGAGGATTTGCCTAAAACTCGTTCTGGTAAGATTATGCGAAGGTTGTTACGGTCTCTGGCGGCGGGTCAGGAAATTGCTGGGGATACTTCGACGTTACAAGACCGGAGTGTATTAGATAAGTTACGGGGTGGAGCGTAGGGAAGTTAGATCCCCCTAAATCCCCCTTAGAAAGGGGGACTTTTTGTTAGCTATTTCCTGTTGAAGTAGGGATAGTTTTTGTTGGCTATCCCTTGTTGAAGTAGGGATAATTTTTGTTGGCTATACCTTGTTGAAAGAGGAATGCTTTTTATTGGCTCCCCCCTTTTTAAGGGGGGCGGGGGGGGGATCTAAAACTGTATCTCATAGATTAAATAACTGGTATATCAGTACAATTAAATAGTGTCGGCGTTTAGTCACCAAACCCCTACAAAACTTTTTAATGTTATCAATTTATCTGAAATATTAAGATGTAAAAAGCTTTCAAATTCTTTAATTTATTTACTCTTTTGCCAATCTTCCAATGCTGTAATAACAAAGCTACTAGCCGGATGATTAAGTAATTGTTCAACAGCAGCAACTCCACCAGATTTTATAGCACTTAATATTCTTTCTGCCTTAGTTTTATTGTTATCAATTTGTGTAATTACTTCTGTAGCAATTTTCATTCTATCCATTGTTGTATCTGACGGGTAAGTTTCATCTAGTTGAGCTAGTAATTCTTGAATATCTTTTGCTGCTTGTGCTAAATTTTGTTGTTGAGATTCGTTGGCTGAGTCTTCTATTCGTTTACCAATAAACGTTGTCCATAACGTTATCGAGAATATAATAATTACAATTAAGGTCACAAAACGATAAATTTGAGTTTCTACATTACTTAACTTAAATATTTCTGATATCAAATTTAAAATGAGTAAATTCAAAAAAACTGGTATACCAACTAGAAAAAAAACAATCAAAAACAAAAATACCACCCAACGTTTCTGTAATCCTGTCTTAGCTCTACAAAACTGAGCACCCGTTAGATTTGCCCCACGAAAGTTAGTACCCTGAATCTTAGCCTCACTAAAATCTGCTCCAGATAAATTTTCCTTCTCAAAAGACAGACCTCTAAGATTAGTTCCTCGGAAATTTCATTCACTTTGTAATATGTTGCAATATTTCACGTTTACGCCGATTCATATTTTGTATCTATCTAAGGATTTAGTAAAGGAAAATGGCTTTGTTGCATGAAAGTTGCGTTCTTAACATCCATTCGGCAGTTATATCGCTTTCTTTGGCAATGATTACTATTTATTTATTGGACAATAGTTATTGCTCTGGTGATGAGCGCCATTCGGAGTAAGTGCGGCAGCTTAATCGCTCTGTTTCACAATAATTACTATTTATCTATTGGACAATAGTTATTGCTTTACTGATTCATATCAAATCCGTTGGCTTCGGAGTAATATAATTTTGATCGTCATACAATGCGAAAGGGCGAATGCCATTCGCCCCTACAACATAGACTCTTATCTTTAAATATTGAATAACACCAATGCTACCGGATTTGATATCACGAGCGCTCTGCGACTGCAATGATTACTATTGGACAATAGTTATTGCTCTGGTGATGAGCGCCATTCGGAGTAAGTGCGGCAGCTTAATCGCTCTGTTTCACAATAATTACTATTGGACAATAGTTATTGCTCTGGTGATGAGCGCCATTCGGAGCAAGTGTGGCAGCTTAATCGCTCTGTTTCACAATGATTACTATTGGACAATAGTTATTGCTCTGGTGATGAGCGCCATTCGGAGTAAGTGCGGCAGCTTAATCGCTCTGTTTCACAATAATTACTATTTATCTATTGGACAATAGTTATTGCTTTACTGATTCATATCAAATCCGTTGGCTTCGGAGTAATATAATTTTGATCGTCATACAATGCGTAAGGGCGAATGCCATTCGCCCCTACAACATAGACTCTTATCTTTAAATATTGAATAACACCAATGCTACCGGATTTGATATCACGAGCGCTCTGTTTCACAATAATTACTATTGGACAATAGTTATTGCTCTGGTGATGAGCGCCATTCGGAGTAAGTGCGGCAGCTTAATCGCTCTGTTTCACAATAATTACTATTGGACAATAGTTATTGCTTTGCTGATGAGCGCCATTCGGAGTAAGTGCGGCAGCTTAATCGCTCTGCGACTGCAATAATTACTATTTATCTATTGGACAATAGTTATTGCTTTACTGATTCACGATCGCTCTGCGACTGCAATGATTACTATTGGACAATAGTTATTGCTCTGGTGATGAGCGCCATTCGGAGTAAGTGCGGCAGCTTAATCGCTCTGTTTCACAATAATTACTATTTATCTATTGGACAATAGTTATTGCTTTACTGATTCATATCAAATCCGTTGGCTTCGGAGTAATATAATTTTGATCGTCATACAATGCGTAAGGGCGAATGGCATTCGCCCCTACAACATAGACTCTTATCTTTAAATATTGAATAACACCAATGCTACCGGATTTGATATCACGATCGCTCTGCGACTGCAATGATTACTATTGGACAATAGTTATTGCTCTGGTGATGAGCGCCATTCGGAGTAAGTGCGGCAGCTTAATCGCTCTGCGACTGCAATAATTACTATTGGACAATAGTTATTGCTTTGCTGATGAGCGCCATTCGGAGTAAGTGCGGCAGCTTAATCGCTCTGTTTCACAATAATTACTATTTATCTATTGGACAATAGTTATTGCTTTACTGATTCACGATCGCTCTGCGACTGCAATAATTACTATTGGACAATAGTTATTGCTCTGGTGATGAGCGCCATTCGGAGTAAGTGCGGCAGCTTAATCGCTCTGCGACTGCAATAATTACTATTGGACAATAGTTACAGCCGTTTCCGCACGTTATTGTTGTACATATGCGGAGCAAGTGTGGCAACTATATACTTTCATGCAACAAAGCCAAGGAAAATTGGAAAAATGACGACTGGTTGCAAAAATCTTAACATTTATTATAAGGAAGAAAGAAGAAAGCGCTTATTTATCTAAGGAGAGAAGAAAAAATCTGGCGTTGTCTGAATTTTACAGTGCTTTTGCCGATCGCCCAACCACATCGTCATATCAAATCCGGTTGAATACTTATCTTATGTTTGGGGGTGGGGAGTGTGGGGAGTGTG
>JAXHSW010000340.1:0-5217 GCA_034190295.1 Cyanobacteriota bacterium
CCCTACTCCCTCACTCCCCTACTCCCCCACTCCCCTACTCCCTATCTTTAATATTGACGTGATTTGGCAATTTTCAAACTAAGCAAAATTACTGGTATAATCCCTACCAACACAATTGCTAAAGCTGGACCTGCTGCCTCCGTTAGCCGCTCATCAGAAGCCAAATTATAAACCCTGACTGCTAAGGTATCAAAATTAAACGGACGAATTACCATTGTTGCAGGCAACTCTTTCATCACATCCACAAAAGTTAACATTGCTCCAGTTAATAACCCTCCCCACATCATCGGTGCATGAACTTTAACCAGAGTCTTCGTGGGTCCATAACCTAAACTTCGGGAAGCATCATCTAAACTTGGTTTGATTTTGAGTAAACTTGACTCCACAGCACCAAATGCTACCGCCATAAACCTCACCAAATAAGCAAACACTAATGCTGTAATAGTTCCACTAAATAATAAACCAGTTGATATGCCAAATATTGAACGCATGAAACCATCAATAATATTGTCAACCGCACCTATGGGAATCAAAATTCCGACTGCAATAACTGAACCAGGTACAGCATAACCCATTGCAGCAATACGAGTTGATAAACGCATTCCCAAATTCCGATTTAACCGCACCCCATAAGCCATAATTAAAGCGATCGCCACAGCAAAAACAGCAGTAACTCCTGCCAAAATCAAACTATGGGAAGCATAATTCCAAAACTTTCCCCGAAAACTTTCCCCACTTTCAGCAATAGTCATTTCTAATAATAATCCTGCTGGCAACAGAAAACCTAACAAAACTGGCAGCAAACAACTAAAGAAACTGAAAATTGCACATATTCCACCTAAGCGAAACTGCTGTAATTTTTGATATTGACTGCTAGTTTGATAATATTTTGCCTGCCGACGAGACCATAATTCCAGCAAAATTAACCATAAAATAAATAACATTAATACTGCTGCTAACTGTGCTGCAGCAACTCTCTCCCCCATACCAAACCAAGTCCGATATATACCAGTGGTAAATGTTTCCACTCCAAAATATTGCACTGTACCGAAATCATTGAGAGTCTCCATCAGTGCTAGTGCTAAACCTGCCATTATTGCTGGTCGAGCTAAAGGTAAAGCTATTTTATAAAAGCTACGCCAAGGGTTGCATCCCAGGGAACGACTAGCTTCCAAAGTACAGGTTGATTGTTCTAAAAAAGCGACTCGTGTTAGTAAGTAAACATAAGGGTATAAGGTAAGAGTTAACAAAGCGATCGCTCCTCCCATAGAACGGATCTCCGGGAACCAATAATCACTAACACTTGCCCAACCAAATACCTCTCGCAACCACATTTGTACAGGTCCATAAAATTCTAATAATTCTGTGTAGGTATAGGCAAGAATATAAGCGGGAGTTGCCAACGGTAACAACATTGCCCATTCAAAGATGCGACTACCAGGAAAGCGACACATTGTGACTAACCATGCTGCTCCTACTCCGATGACGACAACTCCGCAACCTACCCCTACCATTAACGTGAAAGAGTTTAGGAGATAACGAGGTAAAACTGTAGAAGCTAAATGACTCCAAATTTCTCCTGTATCCGAGAAAATACTGCTGAGAATAAATACTACAGGAGCTGAGATTAATAAAGCGATCGCTATGACAAATATTGTCCAAGCATTCCAGTTGAGGCGGTTAAATTTTTTGACGTTATTAAACATTTTTATATTATAAATTACAAAAAGTTATATAGCTTTAAATGAGAACATTTCCTAAAAAGCTAAAAAGTAGGTTAAGATAATTCAAGCAATAATTAATGTTATAGACAAATTTAAGAACTATAGCGGTAAATTTACTGAAGATATTCTTAGATTCTTAAACAAGGAGTCAGCGGAAAGCAATTCTGGAGGCAGAATCAATTGCATAAAGATTTGACCCCAATTGTAGGCAAAGCAAATGACAGTGGGGATTGAAACCCCATCAGGTTTCGGACTAGGAGCTAGTGTCGCTAGGCGGAAGTCAAAAGTCATGCATCGAGTGTGTAATTCTGAGGTTTCCTTTCCTCCGGAAATGCTACGCAAACAGAATGTAAGACACACTCAAGACAGTCAAAAATATTGATTAGTAAAGCTTTTAGGATTTTGTAACTGGTTAGTTATTTGTGCCATCCTGCACTAGCTTCTCAGACCAAAGGCCAAAAATGTACTGTACATTGCCAATCCAATGACAACCCTACCGAAAAATTGTGGGTATGCACCTCCCCTTTTAAGGGGATAATAAATAAAAATTTTCATGATTATTCAATCCTATCCGTTTTAGGGAGAGGTAATTATCAATTATCCATTATCAATTATCAATTATTGAATACTAGGGAGGTTAAGTAATAAATGGCCCAATCTGTAATTCTCCATCTGGAGAGTGTCAGCAAGCAATTTTCTGGCACTGTTACCCCTGCAGTGCAAAATGTAAATTTAACACTATACCAAGGGGATATACTGGGGTTATTAGGGCCATCAGGCTGTGGTAAAACAACTTTATTGAGAATGATTGCTGGATTTGAACAACCACAATCAGGTATTATTACTATCAATGAGCGAGTAGTTGCTGGCCTACATGATTGGGTGCCACCAGAAAAACGAGATGTTGGTATGGTCTTTCAAGATTACGCCTTATTTCCTCATCTGACAGTAGCCAAAAATATTGCATTCGGGTTACACAATTCTGGCAAAAAGTCAAGCACGCAAATTAATCATCAGGTAGCAGAAGCTCTAGAATTAGTTGGTTTATCTGGTCTGGAAAGTCGCTATCCTCACGAACTTTCTGGTGGTCAACAGCAACGAGTAGCTTTAGCGCGCGCTTTAGCACCCAGTCCCGCTTTAGTATTATTGGATGAACCTTTAAGTAATTTAGATGTACAAGTCCGCATCAGATTAAGACAAGAGTTACGAGATATTCTTAAGAGTGCTGGTGCCTCTGGAATTTTTGTCACCCACGATCAAGAGGAGGCAATGGCTATTTCTGACCAAGTGGCAGTGATGCGCTCCGGACGTGTGGAACAGTTTGGTACTCCAGAAGATATTTATACTGAACCTGCTTCTCATTTTGTGGCGGAATTTGTAACTCAGGCTAATTTTTTGCCTGCGCGTCGTCGCGGTCAGGTTTGGGAAACGGAACTTGGTGGTTTTGAGTTAACCGATAATCATTTGTTTTGTGGAAAAGTTGATAGTTTAGATGAATTCGACCGGATCGATCTGATGATCCGTCAGGAAGATTTGATGTTAAAACATGATGATGGGGGGTCTGTAGTGATTCGCGATCGTCAGTTTTTAGGTCGTGAGTTTCGTTATTGTTTACAAACTGAGTCTGGAAAAGAATTAATTGCTCGTACTACTCCACAAGTGGCATTGCCAATTGGAATTAAGGTCAAAGTATCTGTTGCTGAAGATAATTTACGAGTTTTTCCAGCAATATCTGGAGAAAATCAGACAAAATCTTCTCAGTTAGTTACTATGAGCTAAATTCATAATATCACCTCAAAAAAGTACTTTCAATAATTGATAATTGATAATTGATAATGGATAATTGATAATTACCGAAAAATTGTGGTTTAAAGCCTCCTCTTTTAAGAGGATAAAAAGAAAAATTTTCATGATTAGTCAATCCTCTTCTTTTAAAGGAGAGGTAATTCTAAATTCTAAATTCTAAATTCTTGAACTCTCCCTAAGTAGTCGTGTAAAAATAACTTGAACAGTTTTTTTGATGGAAGCTATATTTCACAATTTATCCCAGATAAAATTTGTACAACTTATTCTTACCGGTAAATTGTGGTTTAAAGCCTCCCCTTTTAAGGGGAAAAAAGAAAAAACTTTTCCTTTGAATCAATCCTCTTCTTTTCAAGGAGAGGTAATATAATTATTAATTATTAATTATTAATTATTAATTGTTGAAATGGCTCCTAAAAGGAAGAGAATTGAATAAAAGGAAAAAAATTATTCTCTTGGTCGATTGGATATGTCTCCGAAACCTCGCCATCCCTCGACCGCTTTTTTCCCCTTTAAAGGGGAGGCTTTAAACCTGAATTATTTAATTATTTAATTATTAATTCTTCGGTAACCTATGTGTTGGTTTTTATAGCAGAAGGAAGAAGAAAGAAGGAAGAGGGAAAAGTCTTACTTTGTCTGAATTTTAAATTTTTGAGCAGACAGATAAAAAGGTTAAAACGAAAGACTTCACAAGATTTTTCCTTCTCTCCTAAATAATTAGGTGATGGTGCATTGTCATTATTTTTGTTACCAGACATGGTAGTGGGAGCATCTTGCTCCCTTCCCTTCGAGGATACCCGCACCAGGTATTGCTTATTCCTATTTAGCAATATGCAGGACTACCAATACAGCAGATTACACTAACCGTGAGATACACCTATCGCGGGCAAGATGCCGCACTACAAACATTTACAGCAGTTTTCATTTGGGTAGACCACAGTAGGGACGTTCCATGGAACGTCTCTATAACGTTTTGCTTGTGAAAATGTAGTTCATCAATTTGAAAAGCGCTGTAATGGTTAATCCCTGTACTTGATATACTTGGAATCTGCTGTATACTCTTTCCTACTCTCTACTCCCTGCTCCCTACTCCCTACTGTACTTCATAAACCTGGAATACACTTTCAACAATTAATAATGGCTTTGTTGCATGAAAGTATATAGCTGCCGCACTTGCTCCGCATATGTACAACAATAACGTGCGGAAACTGCTGTAACTATTGTCCAATAGTAACAATTGCAGTCGCACAGCGATCGCTCAAGAGCAGAGCCTTAACAAAGTCAGAAGTCAGCAAGTCTGCAAGTCAGCAAGTTTACCCACCCCTAACCCCTCCGGTGGAGGGGAAGTAGGGGATTTGAGAAAAGCTCCAAAAACCCTATCGCCTTAAAAGGCGGGGTTGCGCGACCCATGTTATTTTGATAACTATTGTCCAATAGTAAGAATTGCAGTCGCAGGGCGATTAAGCTGCCGCAAAGCTGCCGAATGGCGCTCAAGAGCAGAGCCATAACTATTGTCCAATAGTAACAATTACAGTCGCACAGCGATCGCTCTTCAGCAGAGCCATAACTATTGTCCAATAGTAACAATTACAGTCGCACAGCGATTAAGCTGCCGCAAAGCTGCCGAATGGCGCTCAAGAGCAGAGCCATAACTATTGTCCAATAGTAACAATTACAGTCGCACAGCGAT
>JAXHSW010000341.1:0-5189 GCA_034190295.1 Cyanobacteriota bacterium
GGATATTGTCAGCTTTATGATCTCACTTGCCGTCACCAAATACCATAAGTAATTATACTTAATCAAATAGATGAATTTCCTGTAACTTGTTATAAGACAATTTGAAGTGCGGAATGTGGGAGCAAAGTGAAGCTGCAATATTGGCTTTAAGTGCTTATTCAGCAGCTCTACGTCGGGCACTTTCCTCTCCTGCATCTATATTCTTTGTTGATGAAAGCCCGATTCTATTCAAGTTTAAAGAAATCGCAACTCTCATTGCTAGGTTGTGCGCTAATGGTGCTAAAGCTGGTATTCGAGTTTTCCTTTCCGGGCAAGATCCGAATACAATTGTCGAGTCTCATGTAGGTTCCCAGATTATGCAAAACATGAATACTCGGTTGATTGGCCGGATTCAAGTAAATGCGATCGAATCTTTTGTAAAATTGCTGTACTATGAGCGCGATATTATCTCCAAAAATGCCAGTGAATCGTTTTTTCCCAAAAAATCAGAGCTATATTCTAACTGGCTTTTAGATATAGATGGTACTTACACTTATTGTAGATATTATCCCGGTTCTTTGCAGATAGCAGCAGTTGCTAATAATCCCGACGAACAAGAAGCCAGAGATAGAGTTTTATCACGATATCCTCCAGAAAAAAAATTAGAAGCACTGGTAGATTTTGCCAATCAGTATTCTGCAACTATAAAAAATGGAGAGCCTTTATCCAAAATAGTTTGAAAATATTAGTAAGTAGAGTAGATTTATATGAATACCAAGAAGCTTTTTACTGTTGTTTCTCCCACAACACTTAAGAAATATAATTTAAGACTGTATAACAACAATAGATATTATTATCATCTGTTATCCGCTTTTAAATTGCATAGGAATTGTCAACATAATCTATATTTATACAACAATAGGAAACTATTAGCTAGAAAAAGAATTATTCCTGTTATAGTATGCGCACTTCTGCTTTCCCAACAATCGCAACCAGCTAAAGCTTTTTTAGGAGATATCATTCCAGATATTCCAGACTTAGGAGATATTATCCCAGATATTCCAGACTTAGGAGATATCATTCCAGATATTCCAGATTTAGGAGGTGTTATTCCAGACTTAGGAGATATCATTCCAGATATTCCAGATTTCTCAGATTTAATAGATTTTATCCCTTTCCCTAATCCCCTAGAAAATATTCAAGATATTATTGCTGAAAAAGTGGGTAAAATTGAAGATTTTCTAGAAGGGATAATACCGGATATTGGAGAAGAAGTAGGAGGAATTTTAAAAGATAATCGAGGCATATTAGGAATCCCCGACTTAAATAAATCTCAGAAAGATGTGAGGAAAAAAATAGAAGAAGCAATAGGTAATCCAGAGGCGGAAATAGCTATACAAAAAATTGATAATTTCAATACTAATTCTGTAGCATTGGAACAATCAATAAATAATGAAATGAAAAGAAGTATAGCTAGAGCAGTAGCCGATGCTGCTATTAGTAAGGAAAGTCAAGAAACGGCAAAAAACAATCTAGAACAATTAGCAGCATCACTTACAATTATCAAATCTTTAAACGAAGCATCGCAGGGTATGGATGTTACCCAAGATATTATAAAAAATCAGACATACATACAATCTGAAATGGCTAAAATCCATGTGTTAACTTTTGCTGAAGTACAAGGATTAAGGCAAATAATGGCTGCTGATTTACAAGTAACAGTCAGCTTATCAGAAGCACTAGACGAACAAAATAGGACTAAACGCGCTAGGATTTTATCTGATTCTAATAGCAATTTATTCCAAGCCACACAACTTCAATTTTAATTAATTATGGATGTATTTAACATACATTTATTTGGCTTTGCTGCCACAAAAATATTAGAACAAGGATTGGAAACCTCTCAAAGTATTAACCAATCTTGGGACTTACAATGGAATCAATTATTTCAATCAAGTTTGTATCAAGCTATTAATTCTGTAGCTACTATTTTCGCCGTATTTTCTCTATCAATATTTCTGGTAAAATTTGCTAGAGATTTAATTGTAGAAGGGGAATATTCCCGCCCTATAGAATCATTAATATGGCCTTTACTGATAGCTATCTTACTAGCAAATAATTCCAATATGCTAGTAAGACAAACCTTAGTTATGCGAGGTGTTATACATAGCCTATCTCAAGAAATATTAGAAGTTACAATTGGTGAAGTAAAGTTACTAGATGCTATCAAAGCAGCATCAATTTTTGGTCCGGCTAAATCTGAGTTTAGCGCTCAACTTCAACAGTGTTATGGCATGGTTGGAGAAAATCAAACTCAATGTTTTCAAGATGCTGCTACTCATATAGAAGAAACAATGGGATGGTTTAAGACAGCTTATAATTTTATTCCTCCTCCCCTAAAAGCAATAGTAAATGGAGTCAAAGCAGCAGCAGAATTAAGTGCTGAAGAAACGAATCCCATCAATAAATCCTTGGCAATTGGAGGTGGATTTTTAGGAGGTATAGTAGGTTCGTCAGTGGAAAGTGCTTTGCAACCAATACTACTTGCTTTTCAATGGGCTTTTTCAAATTGCTTAGAAATGTCTTTGTTATTGATGGGATTAATCGGGCTGTTTCCTGTTGCTCTCTCATTATTACCCTACGGAGGAAAACCTTATTTTATCTGGATGATGGGATTTTTTTCTGTAGGAATGACTAAGATTTCTTACAACATTATTTGTGGAGTTTGTGCAACGGTAGTAGTAAATTCTGAAAGCTGGAATACTTTGGGATTTCTGATGATTTTAGGTGTATTTGCTCCGGCTTTATCTGTGGCGATCGCTGCTGGTTCTGCTAATGCTATGTTTAATGTTTTGTTGACAGCTCCACCACAACTTCTTCGTTCATTAATAATGTTAAAAAAATAAAATAAAATGATTAAACCAAACACCCTAATCAAAGATAGTAATTCCTCAAATATAATAGAAGGAAATAATATACAAGCATGGTTTGTTTTAGGTACTGCTGGTACTTCTCTAATTTCCATGCTTTTGTTATTTTTCATATTAGCTAATACATGGAAATTAGCTAGGACAAATCAGATAGCTTTAGTTCAGTTAGAAAATGGTCAAAGTATTTTAGCTAAACAAATAAATGCTGAAGAGCGCGCTCCAGCTTTAATACATAATTACGTTAAAGAAGTATTGTCTTTGCTATTCACTTGGAACAGAACTCTTGTGGATGAAAAAGAAGACCCTGGTGTTAAATTAAGCAATGACGATCGGGTGACTACTGGTGCTTGGTCTGCTTCTTTCGCTATTAATGAAAAATTTAGGACTTCTTTTTTAAAAGCTTTGGCTGAAATGACTCCAGATGAAGTTTTCACTGGTAAAGGGCAATCTGTCCTAACTTTTAAACATATATCAGAACCTATTCCAGTGGGAAAAGCTAAATGGAAAGTAGATGTAGTTGCTAATTTATTAATAATTACTTCTACAAATACTGAAGGAATTGATTTACCTTTCAATAAGAGTATTATTGTGGAGGCTATAGAAGCTTCTGTAGACCCATTACCAGAAAAAACTACACCTGTACAAAAAGCAGTGTACAGACTTACACAACAAGGGTTGCAAATTATAGATATTAGGGACTTATTAATTAATAATTAATAATTAACAATTAACAATTAATAACACTGGCGTATAAGTAGTAATATTCTAAAACAAATCAATTATTCAAGAGGATGTTATTTATTTTAAACTAAAAAATTAAGTTAATTTTTGTTATCAGTTAAGTGTTCCTTATTCCCTACCTCTAGCCTAAATTACCATCATTAAATAACTACTAAATTATTAATTATTAATGACAAATGTCGGCTTTCAACCTAAATTATTTAATTATTCATTATCAATTATAAAAAACCATGAAACTTTATCAAGATAATAATCACCGAAGTGAGGAAACTAACCTAGAACAGATAAATGATAACAATCTATCTCCAGAAGAGTTGGATCAACTTGTAGGAATAAATCAAGTACCTCAAAGTGGCGACGATGAATCGACAGAATTATTAGAAGAAAGCGACTATTTAGAAAATCAAAAGACTAAAACTAGACAGAATCATGCTATTACTAAAACTTTCGTAGTAGTAGGATTTACAGCAGTGGTAGTAGTTGCCGTTTTATCTTTTTTTGGAGGCTTTAATAGAGAATATCAAAAAAACAGAAATAAAAATCAAACAACAGAAGAGCAAACACAATCCAAAATAGATCCTTTAAAAGATGCGCAAAACGCTCAAGATGAAAAAATAGGAGCATTGTCAACAGAAATTGCTTTAGGTACTCAGCAAAGGGAACTAGCTGAAAGAAAAACTACAAAGGTGACAGAAAAAACACCAACAAAAGAAACTGCGGAAAAGGAACAAACCGTAGCACCTGAACCCAAGCGATATGTAAGACAACCATCACCTCCTCCCAAACCTGTACAGTATTCTCCCCAACCCGTACCTTACGCAAGACAACCACCACCAACTCCCCAACCCATACCTTATGTTCGACAACCTCCTCCAGTACCTCCACCCATACCTTATCCAAGACAAGCATCACCAGTTCCCCTACCGTATGTTCGACAACCACAGGAGGAAAACGAGGTAGACTTAGAACCAGAGTCTGACTCTGACTCCAATTACAGGAGTTCATTACAAGTACCCACAAGTCCTCCCGTACCTTCACCACCACCCGATCCACAAGAACATATAGCTCGTGCAATGAGTTTTGGTAATTATGGGCAAATAGATTATGGTGATGTAGATTTAAGCGAACAATTGCAGTCCGATCATACCGAACAACCACAATTATCTACGGATATCGAATCTGCTGAAAATACCATTAATACAAATAGACAGATAGCTCCAGGACAGCAGGTTGACGGTATTTTGAATACCCCTATTTTTTGGGTAGAGGATTTAGAATTGGCCTCTCAACCACAACGATTTGCGATCGAGATATCTCAACCATTGTTAGATTTATCGGGGGAAGTTTTTATCCCTGAAGGGAGCTTGCTTA
Organism: Cyanobacteriota bacterium; assembly: GCA_034190295.1. Taxonomy (GTDB): domain Bacteria; phylum Cyanobacteriota; class Cyanobacteriia; order Cyanobacteriales; family Microcoleaceae; genus Okeania. The sequence goes on from JAXHSW010000341.1 coordinate 5,022, forward strand.
TCGCTCAACTCAAAAATACTTCCCAAAGTGGGATGGTGATTTTAGAGATTAACTGGACTTTAGGAAAAAAGTAAAACAAAGTCACCTCAATGTTTTATCTACAGGGGATGATACCTGAGTTTATCCCCAAACAAATCCCAGATTTGCTTTATGCTCGGCAAAAACCTC
>JAXHSW010000342.1:0-5185 GCA_034190295.1 Cyanobacteriota bacterium
TTTGAAAGCATGGCGGTAAGGCAGACAAGGTTGTTTCTTTCATCGGCAAGCATTTTCAGGTAAAAGCCATAATATATAATAATCTTAGCCTAGTTTAGTCTATTTTTTTCTGAAAGTCCAGGTAATAGATTAAGCGAATCTTTGATTTTTTTTCATACTAAACTGAACAATTTGTTTGATAAATTGAGTTCTACTATTAAACTACGCGTAAGCATTTCCTGCGGACTGCTGCGCAAACAGCTATTAGCTGTCAGCTAGAGCGCAATAAAATCCTATGTTTAAGGATAGGTTTTAAGTGAATATAGACTTTAGAGTTGACTTTTATAGTAAAATTTTTATAGCTCAATTAATAAAGCTTTTAGTGAGTGATAAAAGCAATAGCTGACCGCTGAATGCTGACTGCTGAATGCTTACAACTACGCAATACCATTATCTAGGTTAATTACTAACTTTTCTATCCCTCAAAAATTAGCTTGATTTTCTTAGTAATATCTGCTTAAACAACTAACAATAAAATCGTATATTTCGGCAGAAGTTCCAAAATATTTGGAAAAATTTTCACCTTCTCTATCTATAAATCTATGTCCTTATCAATCGTTATCTTCTACAAAAGATCAAGATAATTTTCTCTACAAATAAACTCAGGACTTACGCAAATTGACTTTTAAATCACCACCTGTAGGGGCGAATGGTATTCGCCCTAGCTATATGCAGATTCTCTGCGTAAATCCTAAAACTATTAAAAAAGTAAATCCTAGTATTTTTGAGATAGTCAGTAAAACTACTTCATTTCTTCATTAACGTGACTGAATATAATCATAATCATAATACCGCCGATAATAAGAATCCGCTCGATCGCCATTACCAACTATTCCCAACATCGGTACACCTGCCATACTCAAATCATCAGAATTTCTGTAGGGGCGAATGGCCATTCGCCCTTCATTTCTTCATTAACGTGACTGAATATAATCATAATCATAATACCGCTGATAATAAGAATCAGCTCGATCGCCATTACCAACTATTCCCAACATCGGTACACCTGCCATACTTAAATCATCTAGAGCTAAATTTAAAGCTTCTCGCTCTGTCTTACCTAATCCCACTACTAACATTAATCCATTAGTACAAGCTGATAATAAACTAGCATCCGCTCGACCCAATAATGGTGCTGTGTCGCAAATAACTAAATCAAAAGTTGTAGCTGCATCTTGAATTAATTGGTGCATTTGCCTTGAGGACAATATTTTTGTTGGGTCTGGCGGCACTGGGCCAGATGTTAAAACAAACAGATTTTCATCTACGGGCGATCGCTGAATTGCATCTTCTATTGGGACATCATCGGCAATTATACTGCTCAAACCCTGTTGATTAGAAAGTCCCATCATATTATGAATTTGTGGACAACGTAGATCGCCATCTATTAATAGTACCCTTTGACCCATAGCGGAAGCTGCTCTGGCCAAATGAGCTGCTATTGTAGATTTACCATCTCCTGGTGTTGCGGAACTAATGACAAAAGAATGAATGGGATTTTCTATATTTAATAGACGAATATTAGCATTTAAAGTACGGAAAGCTTCTTGAAATGCTGAGGGATATAATACTAAGGATGAACTGTTATTTTCTTTTAATTCATCGTTCATCCAATTTCTTTGTTCATGTATAGGAATTATTCCTAACAATGGCAACCCGATAGATTTTTTTACTTCTTTTGGTGTTTGAAAAACGTCTTGTTGAAATCCTTCTCCAAATTTAGCTAATAATATTCCTAATACTAATCCTGTTATTCCTCCCAAGGCAAGATTTAATATCATATTTGGAGAGATTGTTACTAATTCACCATTTTGAGTTTTCAGCAATTCTGGTGGTGCGATTAATTCCCAGGGTTGTACTTTTTCTTCAAATACTACTTCTATCTGTAATTGCTGTTGTTTTTCTAACAAATCTTTGAGTATATTATTTGAGTTTTCTAATTCTTGCTGAATTTCTTGATAACGCCCTACTACTTCTGGCATTTTTGCAATATATTCATTTAATTTTGCTTCAGCTTCATCTAATACTTTATTCCGTACTTCCAGAACTTCAATTTGATTGGCAGCTAAGATCATTTTATGAATTAAATCTAAGCGAACTGAGTCTTGAAAAGCTAAAGCCTTTTTACTTACTTCTTCTATATCTCTGCCAATAACTTTTTCTGCTTCTTGATTTAATAAAGGTAGTAATTTTTTTCGTTGTTGATACAAAGCTTGAATTTGAGGCGCTTTTTCTTTAAATCGAGCAGATTCTAGAGCAATTGTTGTTTCTACTTCCTTTAATTGATTGAGTAATGATTGATATCTTAGTGCTTGACTTAAAGCTGAAGCCATCAAAGCTTCTTCTGGATTAATTCCCAACTGACTTTGCAGCATAGTATAGAGCGATCGCTGTTGGTCTAGTAATATTTTATTCTCTAGTTTTTGTGATTGAATTTGATTATTTTCTGCTGCTAATTCTTGACTTTTAAGCTCTGGATTAATAAATAGATATTCTTGTTGTAGTTGTTGTGATTCCTGCCGTAATTCTTTGATTTTTTGTTGATTTTTGGAAATTTGTTCTTCAATAAATTTCAATCCTGCATCAGTATTAGTTTCCCGGTCATTTTGACCATATTCAGTGTAAGCTGCTGCTAGTTTATCTAAGACAAATTTAATTTTTTTTGGGTCTGAATCGCGATAACTAACTTCTATAATTTTTGTATTGTCTAATCTTTGAATTTTTAGTTTCTCCTGACTAAAAAGTTGCCTCTCTGGTTTTTTCAACAAAAAATTATAATTAATTTCTGGATATTCTTTTTGTATCTCTGCAATTATTGGCACCATAAACTGCGGACTTTTTAAGACTTGAATTTGAGATTGATAATCTAAGCCATATTTATCTGATTCTTGATTTTGTTGAATATTTTGGTTTGGAGCTGAAGTGATTCTATCTTCTCCTGTACCATAAATAATTTTGGCTGCTTGTTGTTCCCAATTTTCTTGAGAATTTGTAGTTAAATTTAGTGGTTCTGCGCCTAATTGATTATTAACTGAATTGGTGATTTTAACTGGTTCAACTAATATTTGAAATTTTCCCTGATATATAGGAATCTGATTTAAAGTCCAGAAATATGCTCCTGTTGTTGTGGCAGTTGCTACACTGAAAATCAAGAAAAAACGATGACATAGTAAGTTCCAAATCTTATTTTCTTTTTGAGATAATTTTTCCTCTAGTTGATGAAATTCAGCTTCATATATATATTGATTCTGAGTAAAATTTTTCCTCCGATCTAAGAGTTGACCGCGATTATTATATAAAGATAATTGGGAATTTTTTTCGGGTTCCATATCTATCAAGTTAAAAGTTAAAAATAAAGTTATTACCGAATAATTAATAATTAATAATTAAATAATTCTGGTTTAAAGCCTCCACTTTCAAGGAAAAAAAAGAAATAATATTTCCTTATATTCAATTCTGTAACGGTTTTAACCATAGGTAATTATCAATTATCTATTATTAATTATCAATTAATTAAGGGTGCATCTCAATTTTGAATAAAGCCAAAAATTTACCGCTTTTAGGCAACAGCTCCGAAAGGCAACAGGCAACAGGGAACAGGCAACAGGAAATATATAGGAAAATAGTATTTTTGCACATAAGAAATGTACCAGTTATTACTGTGAATTAAGCAAGATATATTTAAGAATATCCGATGGCAGACCTGCAATTACTATATATCTTCATTGAATAATTTTAATTTTAGAGCAGAAGGAAGAAGACTTTAGTTATGCAGGAGAGAAGGAAAAATATTGTTTTATCTAAGCTTTTGATATGTCCGAGTCTTTTCCTTCAACTGCTATATATTTTCTGTTAGAGATTTTTTTTCGGGTTCCATATCTATAAATTTAAAAGTTAAAAATAAAGTTATTACTGTGACTCAAGCAAGGTCAGCAAACAGCATTCAGCGGTCAGCTATCAGCACAGAAAGAAGGAAGAAAGTAACAATTAATTTAATAGCAAATACATAATTTCTAACTTCTCTGTTTTTTCAAGTTTTATCTTCAGAAAGATGTTTATAAAGCATAGTTTTATTGCTGAGAGCTGACAGCTAATAGCTGTTTGCGCAGCAGTCGGACCGAAATGCTTACGAAGCAAGATAAATTTAAGAATATTTCATGGCAGACCTGGAACTGCTATATATTTTCATTCAATAATTATAATTCTAAGCTAATATCAAATCCGGTTATTATAGAGTAGTTACCTAAATCTTCAAATCCTTATCAGACAAAAATTTTGATTTTTTTGAATCTCTCCTTACTAAACCGGATTTAGTATAAGACGCATTCTTATTTTATACTATCTTTTGACTGTTGCCTTTCCAAAAATTGGGATATATAGCCTAAATATTTAACAAATTTTTAACACCATAATAGATATCTCTAAAATTACATAAAGCTTTGAGTAAACCTCTGTATAGTCATTTTCTAGAACATCCCTACATTCTTTTTCATAAATGTTTATAGCAGGGAACAGGGAACAGGAGGAAAAAATTTCCCTGTCTGAAGTTCATCATCAGTTTATGTTCTAATCAACTCTTTTTCTGCTATATCTAATCAATAAAGCTTAAGCAAGATAGCGTATTTCGATCGTTACTAGGGATAACAAAACAATCTCAAGCAAATTTTTTTGTTTCTAATGCACAGATGTGCAAATCGTGATAAATACAGCCTATTTCATATTAGTAAAGTACACCAGTCGCGGGCAAGATGCCCGCACTACAAAGACTTTACCATTTATATTTGTACCTCATTTACCTCTGCTAGTGCCGCTACGGGGAAGTTAAAAGTCGTAGGGGCGAATGGCATTCGCCCATAGAAAAGTCAATCATTTTTGATTTGTAATTGTTTTAGGATTTTGTAAATTCCAGGGGCGGGGCTTGCGGTGGGCGATGGCATCCTGCATTTGTTCTATGAAGTCGGCATCGACAGCGGCGCGTTTCCGCTGATCATCTTCATGGGGGTTGGCGCCATGACGGATTTCGGCGCTCTCCTTGCGAACCCCAAAACACTGTTTCTTGGCGCTGCGGCGCAGTTCGGTATCTTTGCAACGGTCGTTGGTGCGATCGCCTTGACCTATGGCGGGTTCATGGAGTTCAGCCTGGCCC
>JAXHSW010000343.1:0-5165 GCA_034190295.1 Cyanobacteriota bacterium
TCTCATATAATAAGTATTCAACCGGATTCTATATCACAACCTATTTAGGATTGCTATATCCGTTTTAGGGAGAGTTCAAGAATTAAGAATTTAGAATGCGCGAATTTAGAATTACCTCTCCTTGAAAAGAAGAGGATTGACTAATTATGAAAATTTTTTCTTATTTCTCCTTTAAAGGAGAGGCTTTAAACCTTAATTATTCGGTAATTATCAATTATCCATTATCAATTATTGAACAAGGCTAGCATATCGTTTGGCAGTGGCAAATGCGATCGTAGTTCGACCCGTGCCACCTTTACCCAAAAATGTATAAGTAATACTCATTTCAGTTATAAGTTATTTGTAATTATTGAGTGGAGTTAGTAATGATACTTTAGTTATGGTTGATTACCTGAACTTGATATTTATATTGGACTTTGAACAAAGTTGATTTCCCAAGTCCATACCAAAGATTTTCAAGTTAAATGTCCTCCGGTTCTTGCACTTACGAGGTATATTATGGTTTCTAATAATTATTCTCCAAGCACTTTATCTCAATTACCTGCGATCCAAACTTTTCAGATGGATGGGGGAGGTATCGGAAATATTCCTAATGCAGTTAATCTCTTCCGAGGTGATGTTAACCTTCCTTTAGAGTTAATATCTCTTCCGGGTCGTGGCGATCTAGATGTCAAAGTCGTCATCATCTACCAGAGTAATATTCAAAATCTGGTTGATACTTGGAATTTGGAAGCACCGACGGGTATTCTGGGATTAGGATGGAGTATGCCATATGAAATGATTGCTATTGATAACAGAAATACAGGTTCTATCTATGATAACCAATATTACCTTATTTCTGGTGGTTCGGCTAATCGACTATATCAAGATGGAGTAACTGAAGATGGTGCATGGAATTTTGAGACGGAAGACTATAAACCTTGGGATATTCGCTATTACCGAAATGAAGAAAAATGGGTGATTATTAAGGAAAATGGAATCAAGCAAATTTATGGTGGGAAGCAAGATAATTTACCAGAAAATAACCCATATATTCAATGGGGTATAAAATGGGGTGGCAGGAATGGTAATTGGATTGATAGCACTACGAATATATCAGGACAAGAACCTTTTGCCCTAGGTTGGAATTTAGCAGAAATCCAAAATACTTGGGGTGAAAAAGTTACTTTTAGCTATGAGGTTGATTTAAAACAAATTGGTAGTGGTGGTTATAAACATACTCAAGCTCCTTACTTAACACAAATTACTGCTTTAGATGGACGTACTATTACTTTTAATTATGAAGATAAACAGTATGATAACCAAATAAGAGAATATCAAATTCCCCATGAATCTGGCGGAAATCTTCATGCTTATCAGGATAGGTATGAAACGAAATTTCTTAGCTCTATTGAAGTGAGAGAAGAATCAAATTCACTGTTATTTTCTCTTGAGTTTGATTATGAATTTAATAATGTTTCTTTGAATGATTTTAATAATCCAGATTTCTATAAACGTTATCTCACGGGAATAACTCAGAAAAATCCAGAGGGAGAGTCTTTACCTGGTTATAAGTTTGAGTATTATACGAAGGATATAAATGATAGTATCCATCGTGGTGTTTTAAAGCATATTACTTATCCTGCTGGTGGTATAGCTACTTTTAATTATGAAAAAAAGAATCTAATTGGGACTGAGCGAAAAACTACTATTTATGGTGAAGGTATTCCTCGTGTTTGGTTTGGTAGTGATTATGTTGTAGTTACTTATTATGATGATAGTCGGGGAAATTTAGATGTCAAAGTCTATAGTTGGAATGGTAATTGGATAGATGATTCTCCAAGTGGAGGAGGTTTTAATTTTAAGTTAGATATTGATAGTTTGCAGGTGGTCACTCAATCTGATTTTTTTGCCCTTAGTTTCAAGGCAAATTCCCAGATGAAAGTTTATTTATTTCATCAAGATATGGGGCGTTTTGGAAGATGGAGTTATGAAAATTACTCTTTGGATTTAGCTGCAAGTGATGTTCAAACACACCTTGCTGTTGGCAGTGATTTTGTGGTTTTCTGCGCCTCTGGTAGTACAAACTTAGGTTTATATGTTTGGAATCAGCAGTCAAAAAATTGGGATGATAAAAGTACAAATATCACCATAAGTCAAGGTAATTATGTTTTAAGTGCTTTGGGTAATTATTTTACTATTGGTATCTATGATGCTGCTTCTAAACGTTGTGAATTGGTGTTATATTACCAAGATGAAATTTACAAGTATTGGACAAGAAAAGAAATTGCTAGTATCAGTTCAGTTGAAAAAGATGATGAAGATAATCCTTATTTTAATTGGAGTTTAGGTAATAGTTCTGCCACGGTAACTTTTATCAAAAAACTTGATACGAATATTGATTATGAAGTACGAATTTATAGATGGGATGCTGAGTTTAATATCGGTTCTCCTGTAACTAATTACTACAATGTACCTGAAGAGACGGAAGAACCTTTTTTCTCTTCTATTACTACAGGTAGTTTAGTGGCAAATATGGGTCATCTCTGGCGATACAATGGTAGTGATTGGATAGATAGTAATCTGAATGTTTCTAGTGGTGGGGATGAAGTAACTAAATTTGGTTATGGTTCGGATTTAGCGATCGCCTCAAATTCTAATTCTACTGATATAAAAGCTTATAATCCTTACAATAATCGGTGGGAATACCCTAGTATAAATGGTTCTTGGTCAAGAGATGAGTATCAACCTACTGTCAATGGTAATTTTGTAACAATTGGAAATGGTATATTTTACAGAGATAATCAAGGAACACTAAATAAAGAAGAATCAATCTCATCAGGAATTAAATCTGAAAGTATCATTAACCGCGCACCTTCTTATATTGCTTGTGAGACGGATAATGGAGAAAGTCAGATATTGTTGTTAAAAAATGGCAAGGTTTTTGATACTGAATTTATCTCGGAAAGGATTTATGTTGATGACGAAAATAGGTAAGCATTCAGCCGTCAGCTATCAGCTATCAGCTATGAGTTATTAGCTCATTATCAGCTCAAAAGAGGAATTAGTCTCCAAGGATAATTAAAATTTATAAAAAAAAATGTCTTCAGCTAACCTTAGTAATTTCTTGAATATCTTCATGCATCTGATAGCTGTTTGCGGAGCATTCCGTAGGAAATGCTGATAGCTGAATGCTTACGAAAATAGTAAGGGTAAATCGGGAACAATATTAGCAGGATTTAATGCTTTTATTACTTACCAAGGTGATGATTTTGAGCAAGCTTCTAGGTTGAATTTATATTATGTTGCCAATCAATCAATTCAAGGCAAAGTTACTGATTTTCCTGTTGTTCAAGTAACTATTAATGATGGATATCAAGAAACTCAGACTAACTATGATTACGATACAAGTAAGATAGTTATTAGCGCTCAAGGAATTGTTACTGAATATTCTCAAGTTACGGTAATTGAAGGTAGTGAAAATTCACAATTAACTCCTTTTGGAAAGACTGAATATAATTTCTTTAATGGACTTTCAAGAGCAGTTTTAGGATTCAAGGAAGACGATGTTCCAGGAAATTCTGAATATTACTATAGTTTATTGCATGGTTCTCTCTATCAACAAAAAGCCTATAATTCCACAGGTGATGAGCTAAGTTCTCAAACTATTGAATATGAAGTAATAACTCAAAGACAGTTATTAGGAGAGTCAAGGAACGTTGATTTATACGGATTTTATGTCCAACAAAAACAGGAGGAAAGTATTTTCTATGGTAAAGAAATTAGCAGTACAGATTCTAATGGTAATACCTCTTATGTGGGAGTTAAACAACAGGTTGAATATGAATATGACTCAGCAACGGGATTGTTAAAAACACAGACAACTAAGAATTATAATAGTTTAGGTGAAGAGGAAATACTGACACAAACTTCTGTTTATGGTTGGGAAAAATATGATGGATTGAGACAACAAAATATCTTGAGTCCTGTTGTACAAAGCATCAATAAAACCAATGAGAAAACAACAGCGATCGCTGTTTCTACTTGGAAAGATTGGGGAGAGGAAAAATGGGGTGTATACAGAAGTTATCAAGGACTTAATGAAAATGCTGTTTTTGACGAATGGAATAATCAAAGTGAACCAAATAAAACAGATTGGTTGAAGGTTTCAGAAGTTATTTCTCGGACTTCTAATGGAACAGAACAAGATGTAATTGATGTTAATGGAATTCACAGTTCTATTCTATTAGATAAGCACCAATTTTATCCTATTGCTCAGTTTGCTAATGCTACTATTCAAGAAGCAACTTATACAGGTTTTGAAGCTTACGAAAATCTCAGTGATTGGAGTATAAGTCAGGGGAATATAACTGATTTAATTGTTACAGGAGATGCTCATACAGGAGTTTCTAGTTTAGGACTTAATCCTAATATTACTCTCTCTAAAAAAACACATCTGACAATAACAAATTCTCAGCAAAGTTATATTATTTCTGCTTGGTTTAAAACAGAAACAGGTTTTGAGACAGATGGGGGTAAAGCTGAAGTTAAACTACAATTTTATAGCAACAATGAACCTGTAGGAAATCCTGTTGTTGTAGATATTGAAGCAACCGACAGCGAATGGAAATATTGGCAGTATGTAATTAGTTCTAATCAAATTCAAGGAACAAATTTAGGATTAGAAATATCCAATGAAAAAGCATCTAAATATTTTTTAATTGATGATATTTGCTTTATTCCTTTGATGGGTAGTTTCCAAGGAAATGTCTATGAACCTAAGTACAAAATTGTCAGCGCACAACTTGGAAATAGTGGCGATACCATTCGTAATTTCTATGACTCTTTCCAACGAAAAGTAGCAGAAGTTGGCATTGCTGAAACAGTTAGTGCGGTTACGACATCCTATTTAACTCGACAAGAAAATAATGATGAAAGTTATGTCTTTTCTCAAAATAAACCTAATAGTGTTCTGACTATTGGTGCAGCAGCAGGAGGCGTCTATGCTAATTTTATTAATGGTGAACAATGGCGGCAAAATTGGCAATCTACCTCCGGAGGGGAAGTTAACCCACCCCTAACCCCTCCAGGGAGGGGAACAAACCCACCCCTAACCCCTCCAGGGAGGGGAACAAACCCACCCCTAACCCCTCCAGGGAGGGGAACAAACCAACCCCTAACCCCAC
>JAXHSW010000344.1:0-5092 GCA_034190295.1 Cyanobacteriota bacterium
TCTCCCTAAAAACGGAATTGATTGAATAAAAGGAAAAAATTTATTTTTTTCCCCTTGAAAGGGGAGGCTTCAAGGCGCGAATTATTTAATTATTTATTTAATTATTTAATTCTTCGGTAAGTCCTACAAAATGAAAAAGAGTATGATTAATAGAAAGTATAGGAATATTTGCTAGACAGAGATAGTTGGTATTGATATCATGTCTAGTGAAACACTTATATTAGACATCTCCAGAAAATAGGAAGTAGGGAGTTAGGGAGTTACGAGTAGGCGGAAAGAATTAATGTATATAGTACGAGAATTAATTTGATTTTTGATTATTGGAGATGTCTATTAGGGTGGTTGCGTTAAATTTTTTGGAAAGTTAAATTGCTGAAAAAGTAGGAAATTGAATAAAACTGCACCTCACTACTACTAGAAATGCTATAATGGTTAATTTTTTTTGTTGGCTACAAGATTTTCAATTGCTGACAATCCCAATATTGAGTACATTTCTACTAATGTTTTTCTCCCTTCTAGAGTTTTTGCTTATTGCCCAAATATTATTTATATAACTACATCTAAGATTACCGAATAATTAAGGTAAAAAGCCTCTCACTCGCCGTGGAGAAACAAGAAAAAATTTTCACGATCGTTCAATCCTATCCGTTTTAGGGAGAGGTAATTATCAATTATCAATTATCAATTATTGAACATATATCAAATTTAATTAATTGGTTATTCGATAAAGTAACAATTTATTTCAGAACCATGGCCAATTTTTGACATTAAAATCTGAGAGTGTTAGAATATCACCAGCTCTTTGACTATCATGGGACACCTTCATCTGTAATCTTCTCAAAATAAGGAATACACAGATATCAAACCAGGAAAAAAACATCATTATTGATACAAATTATATGAGGAAATCTCTACTAGATCGCTGAATAGACTGGTAGATAGCTCCCTGACACCTAAAACTGATTCATCTAATGTTAAATTGTCACCTTTCTCAATTTAATTAATTTTTAGTATGGGTGGTTTTAAACTAGAAAATAGGAGAATTAAAAGGAAAAAAAATTTAATATTCTCAAACTCTTCAATTCCACCCGACCCAAATTAAAACTACTATTATGGTAGAAGAGACAAAATAATTAATATTTGTCGTCAACAGTTAGTATTAATTAAGAATAATGTATAACATTTTGAATAGCAAAACGATGATATTTATTGCCGACAAATTAAATACGAATCAAGCCAATTTTGTATCAAAAAGTAAACGGTTAAGTACAAATTAATATACTCCCAGATCATCATAAACATTGAAAATTATGAATGACCAAGACAAAACTAAAGAGGAATTGATTCAGGAGTTGATTGCTCTGCGCCAAACTGTTAGTGAACTAAAAAAAGCCAATTCAAGTTGCATTCTCAATGAGCATGAGTTAAATCTGATCATTGAAGAGCGCACTGCAGCACTCAAAGAATCAAACGATCGCTTAGTGCAAGAAATTGTTCAACATCAGCAAACAGAAATAGCTCTCAAAGCAGCTCAAGAACAATTACAAACAGTTTTGGCAGCAGTACCAGGTACAGTATCTTGGGTTAGTTCAGATTTACGCTACATAGAAGTTAATCATCAGGTAGCTGAGATGTTCGGTATGCCTACAGAAGAATTTGCGGGCAAAAGTATTGGTTTTTTAGGAGCAGGTTCTGAGTTTAATAACTTTCTACAAGAATTTTTTGAAAGTTCAAATTTAGAAACAAGTCGTGAAATTACATCAATGGTTCATGGAGAACCTCGCAGCTATTTGGTTGTAGCAGAAAAGTACAATAAAAACCAAGCTGCTTTTGTGGTAGGTATAGATATTACTGAACGCAAACAAGCAGAAAATGAACTAAGAAATGCCAAAGAACAGTTACAAACGGTATTAGCAGCAGTACCAGGTACAGTATCTTGGATTAGTTCGGATTTATGTTATATAGAAGTTAATCAAAAATTAGCTGATATTTTTGGTATACCCAGAGAAGAATTTAAGGGTAAAAATATTGGCTTTTTAGGTACAAGTTCTGAATTTAATAAATTTGTTGAGAAGTTTTTTGCTAGTTCTGAGTCTGAAATTATAGGTGAAATAGTATCAGAAATTCATGGAGAACCTCGCAATTATTTGATAGTAGCAGAAAAATACAATCAAAACCAAGCTGCTTTTATCGTGGGTATAGATATTACCGATCGCAAACAAACAGAACAACATCTTTTAGCAGCCAAAGAAAAACTAGAAACAGTATTAGAAGCAGTCCCTGGAATGGTTTCATGGATTAATTCAGACTTAACCTATATTGAAGTAAATCAACAATTAGCTGATATATTTAAACGACCGCGAACAGATTTTGTCGGCCAAGATATTGGTTTTATAGATAAAAGTTCTGAATTTAATGCCTTAATTAAAGATTTTTTTGCAAGTTCTCAGCAGGAAATAACTTCTGAGATTATTTCAAATTACCACAATAAAACCAAAAATTATTTAATAGTTGCCCGCAAATATAATCGCGATCGAGCCGCATTTGTCGTTGGTATTGATATTAGCGAACGCAGACAAGCAGAGTCAGACCTGGGAGCAACTCAAGAACAGTTAGGAGCTATTTTAGAAGCAGTGCCAGGAATAGTTTCTTGGATCGGCTCAGATTTACACTACTTGGGAGTTAATAAACATTTAGCAGAAACTTACAATTTACCGAAAGAAGCTTTTATTGGTCAAAATATTGGCTTTCTCAAAGCTAGTGAAGAATTTAGTGAATTTATGAGCCAATTTTTTGCCAGTCCCGCTCAGGATGACTGTCGAGAAGTATCTGCTCATGTCAATGGTGTTGCTCGGAATTATTTAATCGTTTCCCAAAAATACGCTAGAGGGAAAGCTGCTTTTGCTGTAGGTATTGATATTACAGACCGCAAAGATGCAGAAGCAGCACTAAAACAAGCAGAAGAGAGATATCGTACTATCTTTGAAAATGCCGTCGAAGGAATTTTTCAAGCAACTCCCGATGGCTACTTCATCAGTGTTAACCCGTCGTTAGCTAGAATTTATGGCTATGAATCTCCTGAAGAGATGATTACTAATCTTACCTCCTTACAACATCAACTTTACGGTAATCCTGAAAAGCGCTTTCAATTTATGGAAATTCTACAGGAGCATGATGTTGTAGTTAACTATCAGTCACAAGTTTATCGCCGAGATAGTAGTCTGATCTGGACTTCTGAAAATGCCAGAGCTGTAAGAGATCGAGATGGTAAGTTAATTCGTTACGAAGGAACTGTTGAAGATATTACAGAGCGTAAACAAGCACAAGAAGCTTTGCAAAGAGCTAATCAACAGTTAGAAACAAAAGTTGAGGAACGTACTGCTGCTCTCAAAGAATCAAATCGTTTGTTAATGATGGAAGTTACAGAGCGTCAACGAGTAGAAACTGCCTTACGAAAATCAGAAGCGGAACTGCGGGTTTTGTTTGAGGCAATGACTGATGTAATTACTGTCTTCGATGCTAAAGGTAGATATGTCAAAATCTTATCTACTAATTCAGAAGTGTTATATAGTCCCATCAATGAATTGATTGGTAAAAGTGTTTATGAAGTTTTACCTCCTCAGCAAGCTAACCTATTTATGATTAATATTCAGCGGGTGCTGAATACACATGAAACTGTTAATTTAGAATATAGTCTGCTGGTAAATCCACATAACGGCAATGTTCAAAAACCTAACTCTCTATGGGGAATCTCATGCAAAGTTCCCAATTACAAATCTTCTAGTTCGCCTCCCCATCCCCATTCTCCTCTTCCTAATCCTAATGAAATTTGGTTTACTGCTAACATTTCACCATTACCAGATAACTGTGTGATTTGGGTAGCGCGTAATATTACAGAACGCAAACGGGTGCTAGATGCGCTACAACGAGCTGAGGAAAAATATCGTAGCATTTTTGAAAATACTGCAGAAGGTATATTTCAAACTTCCCCAGAAGGATATTTTATTAGTGCAAATCCAGCTTTAGTCAAGATGTATGGTTGTTCCTCAGAAGCAGATTTGAAAAGTCAGATGACTGACATTGGCAAACAATTATATGTTAACCCAAATCGTCGCTCTGAGTTTATTGCTGCCCTTAAAAATCATGGTTCTATATCATTCTTTGAATCAGAGGTTTATCGTGTTGATGGTAGTGTAATCTGGATTTCTGAAAATGCTCGTGTAGTTCGTAATGCTGAGGGAGAAATACTTTACTATGAAGGTACAATTCAAGACATTACAAAACGTAAGTCTGTAGAAAGTGCACTACGATTAGAACAAGAAAAATCTGACCGTTTATTGCTGAATATTTTACCTGCTAAAATTGCTGAAAGATTAAAACAAAATCAACATCCAATTGCTAAACGGTATGAAAATGTGACTATTTTGTTTGCTGATATTGTCGATTTTACTGGTTTTTCAGCTCGAATATCTCCTAATGAATTAGTGGAGATGCTCAATCAAATTTTCTCAGCTTTCGATCAATTGACCGAACAACATGATTTAGAAAAAATTAAAACTATTGGGGATTCTTATATGGTCGTTGGTGGTCTACCCGCAGCTAGAGACGATCATGCAGAAGCGATCGCTGAAATGGCAATAGATATGCAGCAGGCCATTATCCAGTTTTTAAATGACTTGGGAAAACCTTTCCAAATTCGGATTGGTATTAATACTGGAACTGTTGTAGCAGGAGTAATTGGTACTAAAAAGTTTATTTATGATTTGTGGGGTGATACAGTTAACGTGGCATCTCGAATGGAAGCAAGTGGAATACCTGGAAAAATTCAAGTTACCGGAGCTACTTATCAACTTTTAAAAGATAAATATTTATTAGAACCACGGGGAAATATTTCGGTTAGAGGTAGAGGAGAAATGATTACTTATTGGCTTCAAGGTAGAAGGAAAAATAGTCAAAAAAATCAGATATTTTTGCACAAAAATCATTTGCTTGAGGGGTAATATAGAATCCGGTTGAATAGTTATTGTATAGTTGGGAGTAGGGGAGTAGGGGAGTAGGGGAGTAGGGGAGTGGGGGAGTGGGGGAGTGGGGG
>JAXHSW010000345.1:0-4963 GCA_034190295.1 Cyanobacteriota bacterium
CCCATCTCCCCATCTCCCCATCCCCCCATCTCATATAATAAGTATTCAACCGGATTCTATATTAAACCCTCGGTTCTGAGCGCTGATAGCTAAATGCTGTTTGCGGAGCATGACTATCACGAAAAGCTAATAGCTAGTTAAATTTTACTATAAAAGCTGGCTTTAAAGTCTATACTCATTAAAATCCTCTTCTGTTGCTGAGAGCTGACAGCTAATAGCTGTTAGCTCCGCATTCCGCAGGAAATGCTTACGTCCTATGAATCTATCCTACTAATCTATATTGATTGGAGTAATACAGGATGGCGGAAATAACTGACCAGTTACAAAATCGCGGGAACAATTACAAATCAATACTTTTAACTTTTGACTTTTGACTTCCGCGTAGCGGCACTAGCTGCTCCTAGAATTAAAATTATGGTAGAATTATAAATAAATTTAAGTTAGATGATTTTTTTTTGGTCAAAAAATGAGTAGAATACTTACATTTATCTATGGGTTAATTTGTTATCTAATATCATTAATAACTTTGACCTACAGCGTTGGTTTTATCGGCAATTTTATAGTTTCAAAAACACTTTATTCATACTCAGATACAAATCTAATTAACGGGATATTAATTGATATTTCATTAATTGCTTTGTTCGGTATTCAGCATAGTCTAATGGCTCGTCAAAATTTCAAGAAATGGTGGACTAAAATTATTCCACATCCGATTGAACGTAGCACTTATGTATTGATGGCAAGTCTGACATTATTGTTATTATTTTGGCAATGGCATTCTCTTGGTGGAATAATTTGGAATATACAAAGTTCGATAGTTTCTAATATTATTTATGGCATTTTTGCCCTGGGGTGGTTAATTGTTTTAATCAGCACTTTTATGATTAATCATTTTGATTTATCTGGGTTGCGACAAGTATATTTATATTTGCGCGGTCAGGAATATGAATATTTAGGGTTTAGGACACCAGGGTTTTACAAATATGTTCGCCATCCGATTATGTTGGGTTTTGTTATTGTTTTTTGGGCAACTCCAACTATGACATTTTCTCATTTGATTTTTGCCCTGGGTACAACAATTTATATGTTTGTGGGAATTAAATTAGAAGAAGTAGACATGATTTCTATTTATGGAGATTTATATCAGGAATATCGGCAAAAAGTTTCTATGTTAATTCCCTTGCCAAAGATAAAATTAACCGAGGAGAAGGTTCAGGAATAATATAAGCAAACAGCGTTCAGCTATCAGCTATCAGCTTTTGAATTTAATAACTTACTAAGGTTATCAAATAACCTTTTTCTTTTGCGCGGAATGCGGAAACAAACACAACTGTTAATTCCCCTTGGAGACTTCGGTGCGATAATGAGCTAATAACTCATAGCTGATAGGTAATAGCTGACCCCTGTTTGCGCAGCATGACCTAGGAAATGCTTACCTTGAGATTACGGAACTGGCAAAAAAAATCCTTAACTGAACTGTATTGTACTATAGACTTATCTACTTTTTTTCTTCCTTCTTTCTTCTTCCTTCTTTCTTCTTCCTTCTTCCTTCTTACTTCTTCCTTAAATTTATGAACCAATCCAAACTAACCATCAACAACAGTAATAATTATTTGTGTAAAATCATCCATCAAAGCATTTGTGAATCTCCCAACAAACGGATTACTTTTGCCGAATATATGGATTTAGTTTTGTACCATCCTCAATATGGTTATTATGCAAGTCATCCGGTGAATATTGGTAAACAAGGAGATTTTTTAACATCTTCTCATTGGAGTGCAGATTTTGGATAATTATTGGCAGAACAATTCGTGCAAATGTGGGATATTTGCCAAAAATCTAGTAATTTTACTATTGTAGAAATGAGTACCAGAAAATTTTAGCGACAAGTCTATTAGAGAAGATGCTAGGAACTGCTATCTAATTTTTAGAACTATTTTTTCCCGAAATTTTTCCTGATAACAACATCACAACCCCAAACTTTTTTCTAATTCCTGAAATTATGAACCAATCCAAACTAACCAACAACAGTAATAATTATTTGTGTAAAATCATCCATCAAAGCATTTCTGAATCTCCAAAAAAACGGATTACTTTTGCCGAATATATGGATTTAGTTTTGTACCATCCTCAATCTGGTTATTATGCAAGTCATCCGGTGAATATTGGTAAACAAGGAGATTTTTTAACATCTTCTCATTGGAGTGCAGATTTTGGAGAATTATTGGCAGAACAATTCGTGCAAATGTGAGATATTTGCCAAAAATCTAGTAATTTTACTATTGTAGAAATGAGTACCAGAAAATTTTAGCGACAAGTCTATTAGAGAAGATGCTAGGAACTGCTATCTAATTTTTAGAACTATTTTTTCCCGAAATTTTTCCTGATAACAACATCACAACCCAAGACTTTTTTCTGATTCTTGAAATTATGAACCAATCCAAACTAACCAACAACAGTAATAATTATTTGTGTAAAATCATCCATCAAAGCATTTGTGAATCTCCAAAAAAACGGATTACTTTTGCCGAATATATGGATTTAGTTTTGTACCATCCCCAATCTGGTTATTATGCAAGTCATCCTGTGAATATTGGTAAACAAGGAGATTTTTTAACATCTTCTCATTGGAGTGCAGATTTTGGAGAATTATTGGCAGAACAATTCGTGCAAATGTGGGATATTCTCCATCGACCTCATAATTTTACTCTGGTAGAAATTGGTGCTGGTCAGGGAATTTTAGCAGAGCAAGTTTTAGGATATTTAAAGCAAAAGCATTTAGATTTTTTCCAAACAATGGAATATCTGATTATCGAAAAGTCTGAAGTTTTAAAAGAGGAACAAAAACAAAGGTTACAGTCATATAAAGTGAAGTGGTGTGATTGGGATGAATTTTCTCATAGTTCAATTACGGGGTGTTTATTTTCTAATGAATTAGTTGATGCTTTTCCAGTGCATAAAATTATCATAGAAAATCGGGAAATTCGAGAAGTTTATGTAAGCTCTGACTCCGATGGAAAGTTTATAGAAATAAGTGGTGAAACTTCTACTCCTAGAATTGCTGAATATTTTCATTTAGTGGATATAGATTTATTTGCATTTCCAGACGCAGAAGGTTATCAAACTGAGGTTAATTTACAGGCTTTAGATTGGATCGAGACTGTTGCTTCTAAACTGCAAAAGGGATATTTGTTAACTATTGATTATGGTTATCAAGCACCACGTTATTATAATCCCACTCGCAGACAAGGAACTCTACAATGTTATTATCAACATCATCGAAATAATGACTTATATTGGAATATTGGGCGACAAGATATTACAGCTCATGTGGATTTTACTGCATTGGAAAAACAGGGAATTTTGTCAGGATTGGAAAATCTAGGTTTTACTCAACAAGCTTTATTTTTAATGGCGTTAGGTTTAGGAGATAGATTAAATGAATTATCAAATAATCAAGGGTTTTCTATTCAGGAAGTTTTGCGACGTAGGGAGGTATTACATTCATTAATAGACCCAATGGGGTTGGGAAATTTTGGAGTTTTAGCGCAGGGTAAAGGTTTGAGTGAGGAAGAAAAAAAGCAGACTTTGAAAGGTTTTAGTATGCCGCCGATGAGATAAGTTTACAAGCGATCGCTTTTGGGAATGTTAACTTATGTAGTTTTTGGATTATTTGGCATCGTTTATCTAGGAGTTGATTCATTTTAGTTATTAGTTTATTTCCAATTAATTCCTGGTATGATAATCTTAGTAAAACTTGTAAATAGCAAAAAAAATTGAGCATAAAGTTTTTCTGTTCTTACCTAAAAAGTGATGTTGAATTAACAAATGAAAGAGAACTTCATATCACTGAAAAACATCCAGATTTAGGTAGAGGATATCAACAACTAATTGCTGATACCTTACTCGATCCTGATGAAGTTAGATGTGATGTAAGGTTTGAAAATACAATCTTGTTATCAAGGTGGTATCCTAATATTCGTAAAGGCAGGTACATTGTGGTAATTGTTGTCACTGATACTGTTCCTGAAGAACGAAATTGGATTGTAACTGCTTATCTCACGACCAAAATTACTCAAGGAGAAATTATATGGACTCGAAATTAACTTTTGAATATGACCGTATTGGAGATATTCTTTATATTAATAAATGTACTCCATATCCAGAACAAGAGTCAACAGAAATTGAGTATGGAGTAGTTGCTCGTTTGAACCCAAAAACAAATGAAATTGAAAATTTGGAAGTAATATTTTTCTCAAAAAGACTGTTGGAAAAAAACTGGTTTGAATTGCCCATTAATGCGGATTTTACTTTGGTCGGATTATCCTAATTTTATGAGTTTTGGTATAACAGTAAATTTCAAGCATAAGAAGTATAGGTATTAATAATATATTCGGTTTTTTTAGTTTGAATTTGATTATCAGTACCTTGATTTAGAGGAATATTTTCTAATTCTTGAATTGCTTTTTGTAGTTCGTCTCTAGCAGTTTCTAATTGTGCTTTTTCTGGAGCAGTTTTGGCTTTACTAATGGCTGATTCTGCTTTTTGCAATACTCCTTTAAACCTGTCAAAAATGTCTCCTGTATCAGCAATAATACCAACAGTAACACCAATTATCATTATTGCTGCCCCTATTACTGCTAATAACCTACCTTTTCCAAGTCGTGGAGAATTATTTTGAGAAGGGTCTGATGATGGTCTGGTCACTGGTAGTTTTGATTAGTTATTTAAAGGATAATTGGATTATAGAGCGATCGCTCGTTCTACGGGCAATAATAAAATTGTCAGAAATATACTCAAAATGCTAACTGTTTTGAATGAAAAATTTACCTTCATTACCTGAATAATAGAGTTGTTGGGAAATAACTTAAGGTTAGAAAAAAACTCAAACAAAAACTGATATATTTCCTTAGTAATGTGATTACTTATGCTGCCATCAGATATAAGTTCCATAATCCAGTTG
>JAXHSW010000346.1:0-4888 GCA_034190295.1 Cyanobacteriota bacterium
ATTTCGTACAGCAATATCTTATCGTTTTGTTGAGTGGTTAGATGAAAACATCGACGTATTTACCGCTCATAAAGAGAGTTTAGGGTTTGTTTGGGCTTGAAATTTGCTAAAGTCCCGCTAATTGATTTTTCACAGTAGATTTCTGTCGTTTTAAAGTTTGGCGTAATTGACGTTGACCCAAAGTATAGACCAACAAACACAAGGCCATAATTAACCCTAAAGCTTCAATTCTCTGGGGGGATTTGAGAAAGACACGCTTCTGTTAAAAACAGAGGGTATGCGCAGAAACCTAAAACCTCTTTCTACTGATTGCTGCTCTTTATATTTGTACAACATTTCTTCTGTAGTTAGTGCCACAGTATCTAGAACATTTGTGGCTAATATAAATTTACCTGCTCGCTTTTTTTCCTGCTCAACTTTTTCTGTAATAACAGTTATTTTACCTTGTACTTGGTAACAATAATCTCCACTCTTATTATCTTCTATTTGTTTGATATTAATTCCTGTTAGTTGATGATATAAACACTTTGGAAAAAACTGCTTTGGTGCTTTTTGAGCATCTGGTATGCACGCAAATTTTTGAGATGTTAATTCCCTGAGTTTTTTCTGAACTGCTACCTCTTCATTTTTTATTTTTTTCTCCAGATGTTTTAAATCTGATTCTCGACGTTTTTGACTTTCTATTACTAACCATCTTTGAAGAATACCCCCATAAGTTTTTTTCACTTCTTGATACTTATATCCCTGAATCCGACTCCGAATCCAACTTGAGCTATCTATATTCTCCACTAGCTTAATTGCAGATTTTATCCGAAAAGGAACTCGACATAACCATTTAATATTTGTTAATAACTAAAGATTTTCTTGGGTATATAAAGCACTATCTGCTACCATTAAACTGTCACAATTAAACTAATTTTTAAATTCTTTAATTATTAAAGGAAATTGTTTTTGGTCTGATTCGTTTCCATCACCCATTCTCATGTACAATGGTACATCTCCATCTCCAGTACAGATTAAATCTAGGATAAATTGTTTTAAGTCCGGTCGTCGATCTCTGGAAGATCCATAAGTAATTTTCTTGGGCTTTTGCTCTTGTTCTTCGGCCGTTTCATTACTTCCTACTTGATAATCTCCATGAACATGAAACTAACTTGAATCTAAGTGAACTGTATCTGTTTCTAGTTGATAAGTTTTCACTACTTCCAGCACCAAAGACATAAAAATTTCACTTAATCCTTTTTGATACAGTTGGTCTAATACTCTACCCAATTTATCATCATTAAAATACTCAGCTTTTACTCCTGGTCCAATTAAATGTTCTATGGCAATACCTTGAAAAAATCTGTTAAATAAATACAATGGGGAGGAGACTAATCCTAAGCCATTCAAGAGCATTCCTTTAACTACCTGACCTGCTGTTACTTTTTCACTCTTGTCTTCTCCCATCAACTGATTTATCTTCTTTTCTATCCCTATTTCATCAATGATTCCTGCTACCAATCCTAAATGGTCTAAATTACTTACT
The DNA here is from genome assembly GCA_034190295.1 of Cyanobacteriota bacterium. GTDB lineage: Bacteria > Cyanobacteriota > Cyanobacteriia > Cyanobacteriales > Microcoleaceae > Okeania. The sequence goes on from JAXHSW010000346.1 coordinate 1,529, forward strand.
TCTATTGACATTTTTTACCCTTTTTTTCTCACTTTTTTCTCCCCTAATGATATTACAAATGACAGCTCAAGATTTTTTTGATTAAGTCTAAATACTTACTCAATTTTTTTCGCTGTTACATACTACATTTTGTCGTGCGGAATGTGGGATCTAAACCTGATAATTCTAAAGACTTAATTGGATATAAGTCTTGGTCTAAACATTCCATTTCTGCACATTGCTCTTGACTAATTAAAATTAGACTGCTTTGATGTTCAACTTCTGTCATTATTTGCAAAAAGTTTTGATAATCTTGATATTCAGTTTGATATTGTCCGGCAAATTCACCACTGGTAAAGATATTTTGCACATCATCTAGAACAATTCAACATTTTTTCTCAGTCAGCAGAGCAAATAATTGTTTTAACTGCTCATCAATTGTTTGTTTTGCTTCTTCTTGGTAAACTTGTAATAAATCATTCAGAAGCAAGGGTAAAGATTTGGGATATTTTAAATTTTTCCAGATGATTAATTCAAATTTTTGTAGGTTGAGATCGATAAACTTTTTAACTAGAGTTGTTTTACCAATTCCTGATACTCCTAAGACTGATATTAGACGAGTATTTTGATTGAATATCCAGTTATCAAGGGTTTTTAAGTCAGATTCTCTACCAGAAAAATTAATAATTTTAGGTGCAAGGGTTAAATCTTGAATAGGTGATTGAAATTGAGGATTTATATCAGTTTCTTTGATTTTTTTTGGGGGAGTGACTTGATTGAATATTTCGGGATGAGACAAATGATTATTGGTACCATCTATTTGATAAATATTGGAATTATTATATGTATCTATACATATTCTTTCTATAGTAGAAACAAAATTAGTTTTTTTTATATTTTCCCCTAATACTTCTGATAAAAGCTTCCATAATTCAGCCCCTACATCCCCCACATAATTTTTACTAACATGGCTTTTTTTGGATATTTCATCATAACTTTGTCTTTGCCAACTCCCCTCAATAACAGCTCTTTGAACATCATCTAAATCCTTACCAGTTTGTTCAAAGACCAGGCGATCGACAAATTGTAACACTTCATTTATATCCATCAAAACTATACTGAGCAAATGTTTCAGTTATTATACCGCATCTCAACTCTAACGTTTCCGATTTTTTCCAATTTTTTCCAATTTTTTGCTTAGTATTTCGTCATAAAAGTCCCGTTTAAATCAGAGATTTTCCGATGGTAGTTAGATATTAATACAGCTATAGTTTAGTAATAATTAATAACTCAATGTTACTCATGGACAAACTACAAAAAATTTACAACCTCGTCTTAATGTCTCCAAATCTAAGAGAGCAATTTTCTCAAATTGATAATCCTCAAGAGGCAATTGATACTCTTGTTAATATTGCCAAAAACCATGAAATTAACTTAAATAGTAACGATCTTGATTTTGTAATTTCTGCATCAAAAAGCGGATACGATCAAAATCATTTGAACTTGGATTCTGTACGATGGGGTTTATTTAGCTTAATTCGAGTAGCTTGTGTGTCAGCACAACGGAAAACTAACCAATTAGTAGAGGTTTAATAGATGATTTCCCTAATGAATCTTCCAACTAACTCAGAAACTATCAAGGCTTTACAGGATTTTACTATGGGTCTTAGAGGTGGTAATGAGATTGATATAAATACGTTAAGCTCATTACCATCAGATTCATTAGGAAAAATTCTCTATGAACATTATTTAAGTAACCCGTTAATACCACAGCCAAATGATAAAAATGGGTTTCCAGCACGATACATTTTAGCCCATGATTTACACCATATATTAATTGGTAGTAGTGTGGATGACCAAGGAGAGGCAGAGGTAATGGCATTTGAGTGTGGGTTGTTAGCACAAAAAAAATCGGAACTTTGCCTTCTTCCTTTTATAAGTCAACTCTTAGAATCGTTCTCTCATCAGCGTAATCTCAATTTTATTAAAATTGCTAGTTTGTTTGATATTGGCTTGAAAGTAAAGGGAGACTTATTTGAATCTTGGCAATTTGAGAACGATTTATTTTTCTCACTGTTTCCAGTGAGAAACAAATATAGTATATCTATATAAGTACCAAGTAGTTGTAGGGTGTCTCAGAAGAAAAATCTATATATTATTCAATATTTGCCCACTTTACAGATACTTTAATTACTTCTTGCCAATTATATCAATAATAATTAAAGTGGTTCTCTAGAAATAGGGAGCTTTTTTAATTTTGTGTCCTAAATTATGAACATTTATTCGGGGGGTTTTGTATTATATTTGAGCCAACTACAGTTATGATAATTTCTTTACTATTGGGTTTGTTTATAGCCATAGCATGGCAAGTTAGAAGTTTTTCTATGATTATTATTAGTTATCTTGCAACAGTATTTTATATTTTTTGGTTAATGCACCAAGCTTGGCTAAACTTTTTACTAACAATGAAAGAAATATCAGGCAATTAATTTGATTTTTTTCTAAGATGAAATAATGCAATACGAACGGCTGACTTTACAAATATAAATGATGAGGTTCAGTTGCCGTAGTTGTATAGTGGGCAAATATTATCTAGGGATTAGATAAATATGATTGAGGTAATATTTGCTCACCCTAGTCAAACTATAAATTATAGTCAGTAAGTTTCAGGATTGATTCTTGTTGTTCGTAATAAAAAAAAAGTTGATTTTCCGTAATTTTCCTGTTACTGATAAACGATTTCGACAGTTCCTATTGTATTAGGAAAAAACTTATACGGTAAAAAGTAAAAATAGTTATGGATGAAGCTGTAAGAAAGATAGCAGGTGTAGGATTACCCGGTGTTATACTTTTAATTGCAATAGCAACAACAGGTTTCAGTGGTGCTGCCGCAATTACAGTAGCATTAGCAATGTTAGGACCGGGAGGAGATTGGTGGTATTGTATTTTTGGGAATAATAAGACTTGCATCAGATGCACTAACAAAGTATGGATTAGAAGCTTTGTTGAAAGGAGTTTATCAACAGAGAAAATTAGATGGTGAATCTTCTCAAAATCTATGTAGAGAAATTGATAAATTACCAATTTCATTAGAACTTAAACTAATGGTAAAAAATGCTATTGGATACTAATAGTTAAAAGTGAAGCATAAGTCGATATTCTATTATTAAGTCAATGCTCCAGAAATAGAGAGCCTTTGAAATTTATTTTATAGAACCCCTAAGCGCATCTCTTGAGGAAGTTGAGGTTTGAAACCTCTCGGTTCAGATTTGGGACTTCTTGGTTCAGGTTTAGGCCGTCTCAGTTGACTCCTACCCTAACCACTCATACTTTTTGCTGCAAACTCTCTTGTTGACAAAACCAATAATTTTGTTTATACTT
>JAXHSW010000347.1:0-4851 GCA_034190295.1 Cyanobacteriota bacterium
TTTGTAACAGTTGGTTTTTAGGAACGGAAATTTAGGGGGATCGCGTGAAAATTTAACTAGCGATCGCTCTATTTACTATGCGTTAGTATGCGCTATATATAGCGTCTTTGCGTAAGTCCTGATTTCCTTATATTCAATCAAGGACGGTTTTAACCAGAGGTAATTATCAATTATCCATTATCAATTATCAATTAATGAATGCCTTAGCTGTCACAAAAGTCGAAAATACTAATATTTTTAGTACTATTGATGGAATTTTTCAAAAGTTAGTAGCCATCCTAGAAAAAATTATCTTTTTTGATATTGCTGGTTTCCCACTAATTGTATTGTGGCTAATTTTAGGAGCAATTTTACTAACATTTCGTATGGGGTTTATTAATATTCGAGGTTTTAAACACGCTATTGATATTGTTAGAGGAAAATATGATTCCCCAGAAGATAAAGGAGAAGTTACTCACTTCCAAGCTCTTGCCACAGCTATTTCTGGCACAGTAGGTATAGGAAATGTGGCAGGTGTCGCGATCGCCATCCAATTAGGCGGCCCTGGTGCAGTATTTTGGATGACTATTGGTGGCTTATTTGGTATGACCAGTAAATTTACCGAATGTACTCTCGGTCTGAAATACCGAAAAATCAACTCAGATGGTACCATAGCGGGAGGCCCAATGTACTATTTATCCAAAGGTCTAGCTAATATGGGATTGCGTGCAATGGGGCAAGGAATGGCCACTTTATTTGCATTCTTCTGCGGACTATCTACCCTAGTTGGTGCTAGCATTTTCCAAACTAATCAGTCTTACATCGCCGTTTCTAATGTTATACCTGGGTTATCAAGTTGGGTTTATAGTGCGATCGTAGCAATATTAGTAGCGATCGTTATTCTGGGTGGTATGAAACGTATTGGTGCAGTTGCGGGTAGTTTAGTACCAATAATGGCAGTTATTTATATTGTTGCTTGTCTGTGGATTTTAGGTATTAATTTTACACAAATTCTGCCAGCTTTTGGTACAATTTTCACCGAAGCTTTTTCACCTTCAGCAGTAGTTGCTGGTGGTTTTGTCACAACATTTTCTATAGGGTTAAGACGGTCAGCTTATTCTAATGAAGCAGGATTGGGTACTGCATCTATTCCCCATGCTTCGGCTAAAACTAATGAACCAATTCGAGAAGGAATAGTGGCTTTATTAGAACCATTTATTGATACAGTTATTATCTGTAATATGACAGCTTTAGTAATTGTAATTACAGGAGTTTATCAAGATTATCGGCAAGGAATTGATGGAGTAAAAATGACTGCTGATGCTTTTGCTTCAGTTTTTAGTTGGTTCCCTTATATATTGGCTTTTGCTGTTTTCTTATTTGCTTTTTCAACTATGATTGGTACTGCTTATCAAGGAATAATTTCTTGGAACTATTTGTTTGGCATTCAGACAGCTATTATTCCTAAAATTATCTATATTTTGGGTGTAATAATTGGTGCTAATGTTAGTGTTGGTGCAGCTTTAGATTTTACAGATATGATGCTTTTAGCTATGGCTTTTCCTAATTTAATTGGTTGCTATTTAATGTCAGGTGAAGTTGCATCCGATCTAAAAAATTATATGCTTCGTTTGCAGTCAGGAAAAATGTAATAAATATAGATATAAGTAATGTAAGCATTTCCTGCGGAATGCTGCGCAAACAGCTATTAGCAGTCAGCACCTCAGCAATTAGTAATGAGTAATTACTTCTAATATTATGTCCGGATAATTAGTGATGAAAAAACTTATCATGAGTGCTTCAACAGTAAATCTTTCTATTTTCCCTACTCCCCTACCCCCCACTCCCCTCTTCCCCTCCCAGGAGGGGTTAGGGGTGGGTCCCCTACTTTCTTAATTATAAGTATTCAACCGGACATGATATAAGGTTTAGTCCGGGGACTTTGCCAGTAAATTTTATTCTTTCCTCAATTTCAAAGATTGCTTTTATCTTCCTCAAAATTAATAGCTGATAGCTAATAGCTGACTGCTGAATGCTTACTAAGTAATGAAATCCATCATTAATCAATTTCTTACTGAAGAGTATAAAAAATTAATTCTTTATACAGTAGTTTCCGCGCGTTATGAGGTACAGAGATTAACAATTAGACCTCTCCAAAAAAGATATAGATTTTTTGCAGGAGTAGGCAACAGCTCCGAAAGGCAACAGGCAACAGGTAAGATTTTTTCACAGAATTTGACAGGAAAAATGATTTTTTAGGGTGAATTTTTATTTCCTTAACTGCTCTAATTAAAAGGTTAATTTATTTTCTGGAGATGTCTATTGAATGTTTGTTGTAGTGCGGGAATCTTGACCGCTTGAGGCGTACTTAACGCGCGTCACGCGTAATTTATTTTATTCCTCAACTTGATAACCCAACTCTTCTAATTGAATCCGAGACTGTCGCCATTTAGATTGAACTTTGACAAATAATTCCAAATACACTTTACCAGCAATTAACTTTTGAATTTGTTGACGTGCTGCGCTACCAATAGCTTTCAACATATTCCCACCTTTACCTATAATAATTCCTTTCTGAGATGAACGTTCAACATGAATAGTAGCAAGAATACGAGTAATAGTTGTTTCCTCTTCTACTCTATCAATAGCGATCGCTACTGAGTGAGGTACCTCTTCACGAGTCAAAAGTAAGATTTGCTCTCGGATCAACTCCCCCATAATAAAACGTTCTGGTTGGTCTGTTACTAAGTCAGGAGGATAATAATAAGGACCAGCTTCAAGATGTTCAATCAACAAATCTTGTAGTCCTTCTACCCCTTCCCCTGTAAGAGCAGAAAATTTCACTATTTGCCAGGAGTGAGGAGCGATCGATTGATGATAACTAGCTTCTATTTCCCCATTATCTTGAGGTTGTAAATCTAACTTATTCAAACCTAAAATCACAGGAGTATGTATTTTATTGAGTAAATCTATAATATATCGATCGCCCCCACCAGCTATTACAGACCCATCCACTACCAGCAACACTACATCCACAGATTGGATTGCTATTTTAGCATTTTGAACTAATACTTTACCCAATTGGTGATGAGGTTTATGAATACCAGGAGTATCAACAAAAATCATCTGCGCTGCTTCTGTAGTCAAAATACCACGGAGACGATTACGAGTAGTTTGAGCAACTGGGGAAGTAATAGCAATTTTTTGCCCTACCAGTTGATTCATTAAAGTAGACTTGCCAACATTAGGCCGTCCTATTATACCAACAAATCCAGATTTATATCCCGCAGGTGCTACGGGAATTATCATACTTGTGGACAATTCCATTTTTGTATTTTTTTAATTTTATATGTTTCAAAAATAACAACTTATGAAGTAAAATTTTTTTGATATCAACTGATAGATACTATACATTTTTCTTGTATTTATAAGAATATTATCAAAATACAAGGATTAAAGTATATTAGTGTGAGTCTGAAGTAACTCATTATCAGTAAAATATTAACTTCAGTGCTTACCAAATTAACACGGGAGCATGAAAGCCATCGTCTTGATCAAGAAGTAAGCACGACACTTAATTTTGATTTAAGTCGAGTGTCTAGGGGCGTTTTGACTCGTCCCCAGAAGTTAAAATTCTGGTCAGCTAAAAAGACACGAAGCAATGCGGTTTTAACCCCGAGGCGCAGTATCCTTTTAGAATCCCCGTCGATTTATCGCGGGGAGAAGTCAATTAATCTAATTCATGTAGTAGTACAAAGCTGAATAATTATAGCAGTTGAAGGAAAGGTGAAAACATCTCATTGAGACAACGCCAGATTTTTATTTTTTATTCTGCCTTCTGCTATAACAGATATCTTACTTTATTAAGATATGCTGTTGAATTTTACAGTATTTCGTAGAGTATGAGAATTTAATTTTGCCTTGTTTGAGTTTTTCGCCAGTTACTTTTGACTTCTCTTTATTTAAAGAAGTTGATTTATTTAGGCGTTCGAAAGCATCAGGGGCAGAAAGTTTGGAAACTTTAAAGATTTGGCAAACTAATTTGTTAGCTGATATCTGATTAAATCTATCTAGAACTAGGAAAAAAAATGAAAAAATTTTCTACATTATTAGGAAGTGTTTGTGCTTTAGTAGTTGCAAGTTTGCCTCTACCAACTTTGGCAATACCATCTGATTTCGACTACAAGTCTGGTCAGGAAGAATATTATCCATTACCAGATTTGTCTATTCCTTACAGAACTTTACCCAGAAGATTTGATTTTCCAATTATTACTGAAGTTGATGTTGATGACAGCATCAGTACCGATTCCCCAATAACAGATGCTTTTGTTAACAGCCTACCTCCTATTCCCACTGGAATTACTTTAGATGAGCTTTTGCGCTACAGAGCAGAATATACTGCTTCTATACAAGCTTGGGGAGAAGAGGTTACAGAATGTCTGAATAAAAAACCACTATTACTCAGAGTTAGCACAGGCAACCCAGTTATTATTAATGGAGTAGAAGGTACAATCGTTCTAAATGCTAACAATCGTGCTGTTTGTAGGTAACAAATAATGAATAATTAATAATTACCTTTCCTTGAAAAGAAGAGGATTGACTCAAAGGAAAATTTTTTCTTAAAAGGAGAGGCTTTAAACCTTAATTATTCGGTAATGCAAAAAATAAAGCTTGGTTCTAAATGAGATAAATAGAAACAAGCTTTATTTATTTTTTTACTTTTTAAAGACAATCATTTAGAAACCAAGAAAGCTGCATAGTCAGAAGAAAAAAGAGAAATGAGGTCAAGTCCTCGGTCTGTTAGTGTGTCTTGGCTCCATACATTACTGCATTTCCACCGAACACCTATTAACGGGTAGTCTTCCCGTGACC
>JAXHSW010000348.1:0-4824 GCA_034190295.1 Cyanobacteriota bacterium
CCGAAAAATTGGGTTTAAAGCTTCCCCCTTTTATATCAAATCCGGTTGAATACTTATCTTATGTTTGGGGATGGGAAGTGTGGGAAGTGTGGATAGAATTATCAACATCAACATATATATATACTGTATAAGCGGTCAGCACTCAGCACTCAGCACTCAGCAGTAAACGTTTAGAAGGGGACTTTTACCGAAAAATTGGGTTTAAAGCTTCCCCCTTTTATATCAAATCCGGTTGAATACTTATCTTATGTTTGGGGATGGGAAGTGTGGGAAGTGTGGATAGAATTATCAACATCAACATATATATACTGTATAACCGGATTCTATATTAGGGGGATGAAAAAATATTTAATTAGCGTATTTTCATTTTCTCCAGCTTTAGTCGGAGGTACTGATAACTGATAACTGAAATGACCCCTCCGCGCACCTTCCGCTTTATAGAAACCGGGAATGTTTTACCGAATAATTAAGGTTTAAAGCCTCTCACTCACCGTGGAGAAACAATGAATTAATTTTCCTTTTATTCAATCCTATCCGTTTTAGGGATAGGTAATTATCAATTATCCATTATCAATTATCAATTATTGATCCAGAGCTGCTAAAAGCTGATAGCTAGTTAAAACAAAGATTGAGTAATGTTGTAGAGAATTAATTAAACATCTCTAGAAAAGAGGAAGTAGGGAGTAGGGACTTTGCATGCAACGTCTCTACAGAGTAGGGGAAAAAAATTGATAAATAAGAGTGAGATAATTTATTTTCTTTTTTGTTATTGGAGATGTCTATTTGACAAACAATATCTAAGATTTAAACTTTTTTAGAAAAGCTTGTAGAGTTCTTAGGTGGAACAGCAAGTAATTATTTTTAAAGAGACATCGATATGACTACCAACGATTTTTATCCATGGAAAAAAAAATGCTATAATGCAAGAGATTTAGTTCTCAAGATTGTTCTCAAATAAATCAGAATAGAAATTTATGCAAGTCAGTGAAAAAATCACAAAAATTGGGTCAATTGCTGAAATAAGGGAGAGTCAGACTACTGGTAACAAATCTTTATATGCCACTGTTGAATTTAAGCCTGGACAAATTATAAGTAATTTTGGCGATAAAGAAATTCTCGATCGCCCCAATTATTTAACTGTTCAAATTAGCGACGATCGACATATTATGCTTGACCCATAATGTTTGCAATATATTAATCATAGTTGCAATCCTAATGTTTTTTTCGATACTCAAAAGATGGCAGTAATTGCCCTACGAAACATCGAAATTGGAGAAGAGTTCGCATTCTTTTATCCATCAACAGAATGGTCTATGGATCGAGGTTTTGATTGTATTTGTCAAAGCGAAAATTGTCTGGGATATATTCAAGGATCTGCTCATATACCTCTAAATGTGTTGAAAAAATATAAACTTTCTCAGTACATCGAAAATAAGTTAAAAGTTGAGTAAAAAAATACTACAAGTTTCCTAAATAAAAAACCTCGAAGGTTTTAGAGATACTGTTAATAACTTTAACAGTATTTTCTTACTCAATCTTATTAAATATAGGACTACAAGAATTGGGCGCGGACATTTTTCAATTCTAAAACCCTATTCCCTGTTCCCTATTCCCTATTCCCTAGCGTGTAGCGCTATAGCTACAAAATAAAATGGCTACTAAAAATAATGCAGGAATATTCTATGGAACATCTAGAAATTTATGCAAGTAAGTGAAAAAATAACAGAAGTTGGATCGATATAAATACTATGTTAGAAATCAGATTAGCTCGAACTCCTGAAGAAAGAGAAGAAATTTTCAAATTGCGCTATCAAATCTATGTAGAAGAACTAGGATGGTTGGAAAATTGTCCAAACTATGAACCGAACCACGAGCAAAAGAAAGTAGAAGACCCATTGGACTTATCTGCTAATCTATTTATGGCATTTGATAATAGTGAATTAGTTGGTACTATTAGATGCAATTATGCTCAAAACTTAGATTCGGAAAATTTAGATTTAGATTACTATACAAAACTCTATCAAATGGAAAAAGTAGGAGATGCACATCCCTTATCTACATCAATTGGTGGGAGATTTATGCTTAAAAGTTATCTGAGAGGAAGCCTAATAGGTTTGAGAATAATGCAAGCATATTATAAATAACAGTTGTTAGATGGAATCAAATTTGATTTTATAGATGCCGAAGCATACTTAGTTCCCTTTTTTGAAAAACTAGGTTATCAAACTATTGGTAAAATTGATTATTCAATTTATGAAAGTAGCACGGTAATGTTATTAGACACACTGAATATTGAACATTTAGAGAAAGTTAAATCGCCTTTTAAATCTTTGTATAGAAAATCGTTATAATCTAAAATCAATCGTATAAATATCTCTGAAAAAAAATGTAGGGGACTTTCAGAGAAAGTCCCTAAAAAGATTGCTAGATTAAGAGCGAGTGATTTGAGGTATGAAATAAGTAATTTAGGTAAATTAAAAATCATTCAAAGATGGCAAAATTAGATGTTGTTTTTACTTAATTGACCGAAAAGTACTTTTCTTTCTACTGACTCCTGTACGGGCGATTCGCGTTTGCGGAGCATTCCGAAGGAAATCGCCCCTACTGACTCCTGATTTTTATCTATTTTATGTGGTGGAAATGTCAGAAAATTTCCCACTGCACCAATAGTCTGATATCTATTACCTTGAAACTCAGTTGTATAAACACTAAATAATATTAAATTCTGACGTTGAGTCGCATTATCCATTAATTCTTTAATAGTAGTTCTTTGACTCTTAACTAACTTTTCACAACTTTTAACTAAATCTCCTGTAAAATCACTCAAAAAATCTGGAACTTTTGACTCTTTACAAACCGACTCTTTAATTTCACTTGCCAGTTTATTAGAAGCATAATTAACATATTCATCTCTAGGAGGATTAGTAAATCCCATGACTGTCGCTGCTACTGTCAGAGCGATCGCTCCTGCTTTGCTCAAACCCCAAAATAGAGGTGCTTTGCTATAACCGTTCTTATTTTTATCTTGTAACATAATTATAAATACCCGATCGTTTTGTATAGTTTTTAGATAGAGAAAATAGTAGACTAATATTTCTCACAAATGGTAAAAAATATTTGTACATATTTCATACTATTAACGTAAGCATTTCCTGCGGAATGCTGCGCAAACAGCTATTAGCTGTCAGCTATCAGCAACAATAATCTATCTTATGGGACAGTGTTTAAATTAACAACTTACTTTAAAGGGCAAGGGAGCTAACTTTTGTAGTAAGACAATTAAATATTGCTTTGATCATAAATAATAAAGCTTTTATCGTAAATTAAAAGCAATAGCTGATAGCTGATGGCTGACTGCTGAATGCTTACCTATTAACTACATCTAGGTATAAGCCAATTTCCGGATAAATTTAAGGATTAGAGTATATTTTTAATTTCCCTTAATTCGATTAATTTCCTCTTGCAACTCCTGAATTTGACGGCGCAACTCTTCAGATTCATTTTTTGGGGACTCTACTTCAACCTCAACAGCACCCTCAGCACCAGCTCTTTTGTAATTACCAGCACGAATTTGACGATATTCCGAAGAATTTGCCCAATTTTGTAAATACCGTAGTCTTTCCACAGGGAAAGGATGACTCAACATTGCACCCTGACCGCCATTATAAAGCAAGAATTTGTACACTTGATTTAGGCCATCTTGGTCTAGGTCTTGATAGCGATCGGACTGACGAATAAACTCCTGTAAACTACACTCATTGGCATACTTATTACTGACTCCAGCCAATTTCATCATAGTTTGCATAACTAAATTTAGGTCATCCATCACTAACAGAGCTGCCCGGTCTGCTGATAATTCAGCTTTGCGTCGCCACTCATAGAAAGCATAAATCAATCCACTACTGACTACATTGCCCAAACCAAATGTTACTTCCCCAATCATAGAAGCTATACCCATTGCCCAAATTGCCATCTGGTTTAAAGTTGGGTGGCCACACTTAATATGTCCTAATTCGTGAGCTAGTACAGTCTTTAATTCTATCTCATCTAATAAATCCAAAAGACCAGTATTTATGATAATTAAAGGTTGTTCTTTGCCCAAAGAATAGCTATTTACTTGAGGATTTTGAGATACAAATAAAGTAGGTTCCGGGAGTATATCTAAATCTCTAACGCATCCCCGAAATATCTGATAGATACTAGCATATTGACGAGGCCCAACTTGAATACTATTTCCCATTAAATAAACATATTGTGGGCGTTCGTAAACAAATTCTACAAATTTGTTGGCAATCAAGTCAAACCCAGGCACGCTGCGTAAAGCATTTTCTGCTTCCCTGTCCAAGGGATGGCGAAAAGCTTCACTAGAAATTCCAGTATAGGTAGGCATGATAAAATTTTTGGCGTTGCTGAATTAGTATATGATATTAATTTTAATACTTTAGGAGTCAGGAGGAGAGTAGAAAAGTAGGGGAGTGTTAGAAGTGTGGAGAGTTCAAAAATTAGGAAAATCAAAATTTTATACCTTAATACTGTGACGATTTCCCACAAACAAACAGCACAAAGCCTGCTGAAGTTATTGTCAGTTGAGCTGCTCTGTTTTATGCTAAAGCCCAAAAGTATAGACTATCCTAGACAGATATGTACAAAATGTCTAGGATATGAAACTGAGAATAAAGTGATTCAATATTAGTAATGTAATGTAGTAATGGCCAATTTTCACGGTTCCTTAACAGGTATAGAAGCCAAAATTGAATATCATCCTGTCTTTGAGGAACTCGGAGCATTATATGAATCCTGGAAACGTTCTGCTATTAACTGGAT
>JAXHSW010000349.1:0-4779 GCA_034190295.1 Cyanobacteriota bacterium
AGGATTATTCCTATCCTTTTCGGCTACTTTTAGGGTCTGCTTACCACCATTACTATTACTAGCTATAGTGTGACCTACCGTTCTTTATGACGGATTACTCTACAAGGGTATGGGATGAAGAGCCCATAGGGAAGTGGGCTTCCCTGTCCAAATGACCAGTTCAGGTCGCACGATCGGCACCAGATAAATTTGCACCATTAAGTTCGGCGGAGCTTAAGTCAGCCTCTCTCAAGCAAGCTCGGCTTAAGTTAACTCCATCAAGTTCTAAACCTGCCAAGAACTCTTCAGCTAAATTTATACCACTAAAATCTTTTTCTCCCGCTTCCAAGCGCTCTATAAATTCTTTGACATCCATAGTTGCTATCCTAAATTTCTTCCTTTTATTCTACAAATTTTTCTCTTTTGATGAGAGGAAAAAATTGAGGATAATACAAATTTCTGTGGTTCACCCGTCTTGAAACTGCTGTCAACTTCTCTGATTCATCAGAAACTTCTGTTGAGAGAATCTTCATCAGCCAAATTTTGACAAAAACTTTTACTACAAAACTTCTCCACCAGGCATAGTAGTATTACCAACAATAGCATTTTCAACGTCTATAGAAGAACATATATCTCTTTCTAAATCGTAGTTTGCACCTTGAAAATTAGCATTTTTTAGGTTTGCTCCTTCAAAATCGGTGTTTTCCAAATCGGTATCTGTCAAATCAGCACCAATTAATATTGCATTAATCAGAGAAGCAGTGTACATATGAGCTTCATTAAGGTTGGCACCACTGAGATTGGCTCTCTCAAGGTCTGCATTATTAAAACTTGCACCTTCTAAATTAGCATTACTAAGATTGGCATTTATCAATGTAGCCTCGCTAAAGCTTGTTCTTTCTGCATTGGCGTTACTGATATTAGCTCCACTCAAATCGCAATTACTAAAATTTGCCTTATAGAGATTTGCCTCCTTCAAGCACGCTCCTATCAAATTTGAGTTAGAGAAGCTGGTAGCACTGAGGTTAGCACCAGCAAAGTTGGCACCAGCAAAATTAGAATAACGCATCCCGATCATACGATTTGGTGAATTGCGTCTGAGTTTGGTATTATTAAGATCGACACCACTAAGATCGACTTTCTGAAAATCTCTCTCTCCTTCGGCCAACTTTCTGAGAAATTCTTCTGCGTCCATAAATTGTCTCCTAATATAGCTCTATATCATCAACTATAGCCCAAATTTTTACAAAAACTTTTACTACAAAACGTCTCCACCGGGCATAGTAGTGTTACCAACAATAACAGTTTTAACATCTATCATATCGTAGTTTGCACCTTGAAAATTAACATTTTTCAGGTTTGCTCCTTCAAAAAACGATCGACTTAACTAACGTGACTGATGAATGCTATTCATTGCGAATGCTTCCATCTGGCATTATAGTGTTACGGAAGAATACTTCTCCGAATTTTGCTCCCTCCAAGTTAGCTCCTCTCAAGTTAGCTTCATACAGACCAGTAGATTCGAGAACAGTGTAACTAAGATTGGCTTTAGTTAAGTTAGAACCCCTGAAGCTCGTATCGTTAAGGTTAGTACCGCTCAGGTTGGCACTACTCAGGTTGGCACGAGGAAATGTAGCCGAGCCTAACTTTGCCCCTCTAAGATCGGCACTGCTCAGATTGGCATCATCAAGACCAGATTGAAATAAGTCAGATCCCCTCAAATTAGCACCACTAAGGTCAGCTTTGTCTAAACACATTTGCTTCAGATCGGCACCACTCAAGTTAGCATTACTCAAATCTGTCTCCATTAAGTAAGGAGAAATATATTTAGCATTACTCAAGTTGATACCACTCAAATTGTAACCACTTAAGCCAAGAGCGTCATCCTCATCGTAGTCGATTTCGACTCCAGGAAAATCTCTTTCTCCTTCAGCATAACGTCTGAGTAATTCTTCTTTTGTGATGATAACGGGACCATATTTAGGTGCCTCATTGCCGATACTCCCATCTGGTAAGATGGTATTATTAAAAATAGCCCCATCAAAAATAGCTTCTTCTGCATCCGCATCTGTGAGATTAGCATTACTAAGATTGGCGTTCTCAAAGATAGTTTCTTCAAGAAGAGCATCTGTAAAATCGGCATTTGTCAGATCGGCATGATTAAATCTAGCTAAACTCAAGTCAGCACCACTAATATCAGCCCCAATCAGCACCGCATCGTCAAAGCCAGATTCATGCAAAACAGCACCACTAATATCAGCCCCAGTCAGGTTAGCACCGTCTAAAGATGAATATACCAAATGTATTTTTTTCAAGTTGGCACCACTGAGGTTGGCGTCCCTTAGATCAATAGAGTCTATGTTAGCTGCCTCTAAATCTGCTCCTTCTAAATTTGCCCCTCTCAATGTTATTGAGCGCAACCAAGCTTTTTTGAGATTTTCTCCTCTGAGATCGATTCCAGTAAAGTCTGTCCTATCTTTATTAAAAAATTGTTCTAGAAATTCTTGTGCATCCATAATTAGTCTCCCAATATAGTCCTATATTATCCAACAGAAGTAGCACGATTAAATATCAAACACATTCATTGTTGCGATCGCTTCCTCTAAATACGGGAAAATGCCAAACAAACAAATAGCGCGTAATATAATTCAAAATAGAAAAATTTTAATAGTAGTTGACTATGAAGCTGAAAAGATTAGGCCATGTAGCTATCTGCGTACAAGACGTTGACAAAGCAGTAGAGTTTTATCAAAATCTGGGAATGGAAATAGCCTGGAAAGATGCTGACTGGGCATACCTAAAAGCTGGCGATGATGGACTAGCACTTTTGAGTCCTGGATACGAGCAAGCTGGGCCACATTTTGGGTTTGTGTTTAGCGATCGCTCAGAAATGGAAACCGCCTACCAACAGCTCAAGGTCCAAAATATCCAAGTCTCCCCTGTCCATGAACATCGAGATGGCACAGCTTCCTTTTACGGTAGAGATTTAGATGGTAACTGGTTTGAATACCTATACCAACCGGAAGGGGAGTAGGGAAGTAGGGGAGTAGGGGCGAATGGCATTCGCCCAGTAGGGGAGTGTGGGGAGTGTGGGAAGTGTGGGGAGTGTAGGGAGTGTGGGGAGTGTGGGAAGTGTGGGAAGTAGGAGGAATAATTGTTAGAGTGATTTTTCTGCCATACTCACCCGTAAATTCTCACTTTTTGAGGGTAATGGATTGAAACAGGCGTACTTTTTTCGACGATAAAAAGGCCAAAACCTTTATTGACAACTGATAACTGATAACTGATAACTGATAACTGAAATGACCAGTGCTTTGAGATTTTATCGGTAGAGCAATAACTATAACTATTCAACCGGACATGATATTAAGCTTTCTTCCTTCTTCCTTCTTCCTTCTTCCCTCTTCCTTCTGCCACATCAAAAAAAATTTTAATTTATGCAGACATCCCACTTAAATAGATGTATTAATTATCAGGAGTATTCTAAAGTCTAAAATATCCGCACATTAAAATATGACCCAGAAATTAGTATTAAGAAATCGCCGAAAAACCCACCTCTCACAATGGCGCAATATGGATTGGTCTCTACTGCTGGTCTATATAGTAATGACCACTTTTGGTGGAGTTATGATCCAAAGTGTCGAACGAAACCAGGGATTAACAGATTGGTGGCAACACTGGCTCACAGGAGGAGTAGGCTTAATTTTGGCCTTAATTATTGCTCGTTTTCGTTATGAAGGCTTAGTTCAATGGAAATGGGTAATTTACGTTTTAACTAATATTTCTTTGGCAGCTGTACAACTCATTGGTACTTCAGCTCTGGGGGCGCAAAGATGGATTAATGTTGGTGGTTTCCACGTTCAACCCTCAGAATTTGCCAAGGTAGGAATAATTATTACCTTAGCAGCAATACTTTCGTCTCAGACCAGGGTAAGGCTATTAGGCTTTTTTAAAGTTTTGATTATTACAGCTATACCATGGTTTTTAGTATTTATAGAACCCAACCTCGGCACATCTTTAATATTTGGTGCAATTACCATGGGGATGTTGTACTGGGGAAATGTTAATCCTGGTTGGTTAATATTGCTTGTCTCTCCTATTTTTTCAGCAATTCTTTATACTATCTATTTCCCTGCTTGGGTTGCGTGGATCGCTTTGATGGCCTTAATTGCATGGCGGACTTTACCTTGGAAATGGTTCTGGACGCCTATAGTTACTGGGATTAATGTTGTCTCTGGAAATGTTGGGCAAATATTATGGAATCTGCTCAAAGATTATCAAAAAGACCGACTAACAGGATTTCTGAATCCAGAACAAGACCCCCTGGGTACGGGATATCACCTAATTCAATCTCGTATTGCTATTGGTTCTGGACAGATGTTTGGTAGGGGACTATATCAAGGTACTCAAACTCAACTAAATTTTATCCCAGAACAGCATACAGATTTCATTTTTTCAGCTATTGGCGAAGAGTTGGGTTTTATTGGTTGTATTCTGGTACTTTTAACTTTTTGGTTTATTTGTCTGCGGTTGGTTATTATTGCTCAGACTGCTAAGGATGATTTTGGTTCTCTGATTGCTATTGGAGTATTATCAATGTTAGTATTCCAAGTTTTTGTGAATATTGGGATGAATATTGGTTTGGCTCCTGTGACTGGTATCCCACTACCGTTACTTAGTTATGGGCGATCGGCTTTGTTGAGTAATTTTATTGCCCTGGGGTTGGTGGAGTCAGTGGCTAATTATAGTGCCAGATCCAGGCAAGGTTTTTGACAATAGGCAACAGGGGGAGTAGGGGAG
>JAXHSW010000035.1:0-54308 GCA_034190295.1 Cyanobacteriota bacterium
TTACCAAAAAATATTTCTCCTCCACAGTAAGTATAGGAATGAAAAAATATAGATTTATCTACAGCACAGATAATTTTCTTCATCTTTGAATACCCAACTTATCTTAAATCTCCAGAAATTAGTCCGACAAATATTCTGATGTTAGTCATTAATTTTTTCTGTTCATCCATTGACAAATACTGGTGAAAAATTTTTGTCTAGTATGACACCACAAAAAATGGTTGTGACAACTATTACCCTAGAAAAAATTACACTGAAAAATCATAGCTAATTTAGCAAAAAATATTTCTCCTCCACAGTAAGTATAGGAATGAAAAAATATAGAGTTATCTACAACCAAGATAAATTTTGCCATCTTGAGAATGCCTGACTTATCTTAAATCTCCAGAAATTAATCCGACAAATATTCTGATGTTAGTCATTAATTTTTTCTGTTCATCCATTGACAAATACTGGTGAAAAATTTTCACTATAGTATGGCACTACAAAAAATGGTTGTGACAACTATGACATTCTAGTACACTGCAATTAATAGTTTTGATTTAAGCTTAAAACCAAGTTCCGATAACTATATAATAGATTTATTTATCGAAAATTAGTGTATCTAAAAATTAGTATAAATGAATAAACTAACAGTAAATTTTTGCTGTCCGACAATGCCATCTAATCTGAAATTACGACCCTATCAAGAGCAAGCTATTAATAATTGGTTTACAAATCGAGGTAGGGGAATTTTGAAAATGGCAACAGGTAGTGGAAAAACAATAACTGCCTTAGCGATCGCTACTCAACTTTATCAAAAAATTGCTTTACAAGCATTAATTGTGATTTGTCCTTACCGTCATTTAGTAACTCAATGGGCAAGAGAATGTGAAAAGTTTAATCTTCAACCAATTCTCGCTTTTGAAAATGTACATACTTGGCAAGATCGACTTTCTACTACACTTTATAATATTCATTCTGGTTATGAAAGATTTATTACTGTTATTACTACAAACTCTACTTTTATTTCAGAAAGTCTCCAATCTAAAATTAAATATTTTCCTGAAAAAACTCTGATTATTGGGGATGAAGCTCATCATTTAGGTTCGCCAAAATTAGAGAAAAGTTTACCAAAAAATATCGGTTTAAGACTTGCTTTGTCTGCCACGCCAGAAAGATATTTTGACGACCAAGGAACTACAGCAATTTTAGATTATTTTGGTGAAGTATTACAGCCTGAATTAACTTTGGCTGATGCGATTAGACAAGGTGCTTTAGCTCGTTATCTTTATTATCCAGTGTTAGTAGAATTAACCGAAGCAGAAAGTCGCGCTTATGCTAAATTAACTTCCAAAATTGGTTGGGTATTATTATTATCAGAGAAAGATAATGTAGAAATAGAAAAAGAAGACTTAACTGCTTTATTAATTCAGCGTTCCCGTTTAGTCGCTTCAGCAACAAATAAATTAATAGCATTAAAAGCATTAATGGCAAACCGTTTACAAACCAGTCATACTTTATTTTATTGTGGGGATAGTTCGGTAGAAACTGAAGATATTTCAAATTTAAGACAAATGGAAGCGGTGGTGAGAATATTAGGTTATGAATTAGGTTATCGAGTTAATACTTATACTGCTGAAACTCCAATTAAAAAAAGAGAAAAATTAAGACAACAATTTGAAAGTGGAGAATTGCAAGGTTTAGTAGCAATTAGATGTTTAGATGAAGGGGTAGATATACCAGCAATTAAAAATGCTGTTATTTTAGCAAGTAGTCGAAATCCACGACAATTTATCCAGAGAAGAGGACGAATTTTACGGCCTCATCCAAGCAAGGAAAGGGCAACTTTATTTGATATGATTGTTTTGCCTCCAGATATGGGTAGAAGTACCTTGGAAGTAGAAAGAAATTTACTCAGAAAAGAGTTAAAACGTTTCTTAGAATTTGCAGATTTAGCAGATAATTCTGGGGAAGCTAGGAGAAAGTTATTAAATATTCAAAAAAGATACGGATTGTTAGATATTTGAATCTGAAAAATTAATGAATTTTGTTGAACCATATTATTACCAGAGGAATTTTTGAATAATCAAGTTAAAATTTGTAGTAAAATATCTCTGTGTCAATTCTAGTAGAAGGATTAAAACCCTTGAGATTTGAAAAAGTTGTTATTATTGCCAATAACAGCAATTTTAGACTTGATGAAGTACAGAATTAAAGTTAGGTTTTACCTTACTATCCTTAAAAGTACAATCAGCTAAGTTCTGTCTATTTTATTTACCCAATTTTTATGATTAATTTATTGAAAAACTCCGATAAAAACTCTATATTTTACCAAACCAAGTTTACGGGAAGGTAGTTACATATTAATCTTTAACTCCTGCTTACAACCGAACACTTTAGCTCTCGTAGCAACTTTCAATAATGGATAATTGATAATTACCTCTTCCTTTCAGGGAGAGGATTGAATAAAAGGAAAAAAATAATTTTTTTCCCCTTTCAAGGGGAGGCTTCAAACCTGAATTATTTAATTATTTAATTATTTAATTCTTCGGTAAAAACTCAACCTTTTTTTCCTCGTTTTACATACCTCTTTGTATACACACCCCAAGCAATTTTAAGCACCGCAAGTGAGGGTTGGGTATTAAACCCGCATGCATAAAAGATCAAATAAAATTTTAATCAGAGGTGACTGTAGATAAAAACATACAAGTTAATAAATTTCATAATTCTGTGCGACCTCACATAAAATTGTTACAAAGCCTTCTTTTTTCTTCAATAAATTTGTATTAGTTGATGAAGATATCTACAGAATTAAGCAACAAATAATCTGACAACAGCCATAAGAGTTTCAGACTTTTTCATCTATTGCATGGATTTTTGACAAATGATTTAGGATTGCTATATATATTGATGGAGCTTAACCATTTTCATAAAGTTATAGTAAAAATTATAATTTAGTAGCCTCCTTTTCCAGAGTAATTGAGGGTTCTAACTCTTTCATCTGTTTAATAAATTGGTATTACAACTTCGGTCTTCCTTCTTCTTTGATTTTTGACAAATGATTTAGGATTGCTATATATATTGATGGAGCTTAACCATTTTCATAAAGTTATAGTAAAAATTATAATTTAGTAGCCTCCTTTTCCAGAGTAATTGAGGGTTCTAACTCTTTCATCTGTTTAATAAATTGGTATTACAACTTCGGTCTTCCTTCTTCTTTGATTTTTGACAAATGATTTAGGATTGCTATATATATTGATGGAGCTTAACCATTTTCATAAAGTTATAGTAGAAATTATAATCTAGTAGCCTCCTTTTTCAGAGTAATTGAGGGTTCTAACTCTTTCATCTGTTTAATAAATTGTTATTACTTCTTCCAACTTCGGTCTTCCTTCTTCTTTGATTTTTGACAAATGATTTAGGATTGCTATATATATTGATGGAGCTTAACCATTTTCATAAAGTTATAGTAGAAATTATAATCTAGTAGCCTCCTTTTTCAGAGTAATTGAGGGTTCTAATACCATTTCTCTGTAACAATACGCTTAATGATTTTTGCTCAGACCTTATTACACTGACTATTCTCATCTTTATATGAAGTGCAACTTCATGGAGAAATGGTATAACTCTTTCATCTGTTTAATAAATTGGTATTACTTTTTCCAACTTCGGTCTTCCTTATTACTTAAATAAAAATGACTTCAAAATACTCAGACAAACTAACCACAACAATATCAACAATTTTTTCAGAAAAGCATTCAAAGTATGACGTTAAAACTCAAGCAAAACTAAATAATATTCAAGAACCAATTACCAGCGCACCCCCAGAAGTAAAACAAATTATTGGGCGAGTATTACAACTAGAAAAAGACAGACTTTATAAAAAAACACCCCGGATAAACGATGATATTCTCAAAATTATCAAGGAAGCAGTGCAATGAAATTAATCTCAATTATATTGTGTAATTTTCGTCAGTTTTATGGAAAAACACCAGAAATAATTTTAGCATCAGGCAAAAAAAATACAACGATAATTCATGGCAATAATGGTGCAGGTAAAACTACAATAATGAACGCCTTTACTTGGGTACTTTATGAAAAATTTAGTGCCGCTTTTGTAGTAGAAACTCAACTGGTAAATAAACGAGCAATTACAGAAGCAAAACTTGGTAAAGCCATAGCTTGTTGGGTAGAAATTGTCTTTGAACATGATAATAAACGGTATCAAGCCAAACGTTTATCTCGGGCTTATCGTAATGAAAAAAATGAAATTGAACATGGTAAAAGTGAATTATATATGCAGATAGCTGGAGATGACGGACGTTGGTCTCCACCTCCTGAACATCCTGATGATATTATTGGTAGAATTTTGCCAGAAAGTTTACATAGATATTTCTTTTTTGACGGAGAAAGAATTGAGTATATTGTTAGGGATGACCGGAAAAGTGAAATTGCTGAAGCGACGAAAGAATTATTAGGAATTGAAGTATTAAATCGTTCTGTTAGACATTTAGGGGAAGCAAAAAAATCCTTAGAAACTGATTTAAGATTAATTGGTAATCCTGAAACTAAAAAACTGCTGAAAGAAAAAAATCAAATTGAACAAGAGATTAATAAATTATCAAAACGTCAAACAGAGATAGAGAAAGAATTACAACATCATCAAGAAGTTAAGAAAGAAATTAGTAGTCGTTTAGTGGAATTTAAAGGTGCAGAAGGATTACCCCAACAAAAAGACCAATTAAATCTCCAGGTAGTATCAATCAAAGAACAAATATTACAAGCTTATCAGAGTTTAAAAAGAGCCATATCAACTCGTGGTTATATGGTTTTCTTGTCAGATGCCATAGAAAAATTCCGAGAACTTTTTGGGAATTTAAAAGAAAAAGGTGAGTTGCCCATAGGAATCAAAAGACAGTTTGTACAACAGTTATTAGAAAAACAACGTTGTATTTGTGGAGCAGAATTAACTATAGATTCCCTAGAGAGAAAATCAGTAGAAAAATGGATGGAAAAAGCCGAAATTGCTGATGTCGAAGAAACCGCAATTAGAATGAGTATACAGATAGATGAAATTGACAAACAAGTACTAGAGTTTTGGGATGAAGTCGATCGACAGCAAGCTAATATCGAAAAATTACGTCATCAACTTTCACGAGTTGAAAATGATTTATATTCAGTTCAAAAAAAACTACGAAATTATCCAGACGAAGATATTCAAAAGTTACAAAAACGGTTAGATGAAATAGAAATTAAGGTAGGAAACTTAAACCGAGAAACTGGCTCAAATTCTCTACAGCTAGAAACTTTAAATAAAGAAATTAAAATCTTAGATAAACAACTTGATAAACAACAAATGAATGAATTAAAACAAGTTTTAGCCCAAAGGCGAATTGCAGCTACTCAAGATGCTATGAATAGATTAATAGAAGTCCGAGGGCGTCTAGAAAAACAGTTTAGAGTTTCTTTAGAAAAACGAGTACAAGAATTATTTTCAGAAATTTCTTTTACTCCCTATATTCCTAAATTGAATGAAAATTATGAATTAACTTTAGTAGAAAATACTGGTGGAGAAGATGCTTTAGTTGCGGCTTCTACAGGAGAAAATCAAATCCTCAGTTTGGCATTTATTGGTAGTATTATTGACGAGGTACGAATCTGGAGCAAAAAAAACACTTTAATGGGACCCGATAGTAGCACTTTTCCTATAGTAATGGATTCCCCTTTTGGCAGTTTAGATGAAATTTATCGCAGACAAATTGCTAATATTATTCCTCAATTAGCAAATCAATTAGTTGTATTAGTAACTAAAACTCAATGGCGAGGTGAAGTAGCTGAAGAAATGGTTAATTATATTGGTAGAGAATATGTACTTTCTTACAATTCTCCAAAATTAGATTGCGAAGAAGATGCTATTCAGTTAAGTGGAGAATCTTATCCTTTGGTAAAACGTAGTCCGAATGAGTTTGAATATACAGAAGTGCTTAAAGTAGATTATGATTAAATTATAAATAGTAAAATATATAGCAGTCGAAGGAAAAGTTAAAACATATCAAAAGTTTAAAACTCAGGAGTAGGTGACAGGGAACAACTCCGAAAGGCAACAGGTAAGATATTTTTACAAAAAAGGCATAAAAAAGGATTTTTTAGGTAAGCATTTCTGGAGGAATGCTACGCAAACAGCATTCAGCATTCACCTTCTGAGACATATCTATGTTTCTTGCCACAGAATTGTATAGGTTTTTCAACAATTAATAATGAATAATGAATAATTAATTATTAACAATTACCTCTCCTTGAAAGCGGATAGGATTGACTAATAATGAAAAATTTTATTTATTATTCCCGATCAAGGGGAGGCTTTAAACCACAATTTTTCGGTAACTAAAGTTTGCTGTTCTTGCATTTCAATTATCTAATAGTATAAGTTAAAAGAATGCTGACTTCATTTATTAAAAAGTACAGACTCGCTCTCACACTGACTGCTAATAGCTGTTAGCTCCGCATTCGGACCGAAATGCTTACTTTTTTTAGGGCGATTTTTTCTTGACTAAACCGATCTAATTAAAAGGTTTATTTATTGGAGATGTCTATTATATAGCCAGATTCTATGTGCAATTAACCGGATTTGATATAAAATCTGACAACTGAAATATGATTGCTATAGATTATTCCGTTATTATCAAAATCATAAGGGTATAAAACCCCGCTTTTTAAGGCGAAAATCTTTTTGGAGAGTTGCTCAAAATCCCCGTTACAAAAATCACATCTGAGTTCTGAGTTCTGAGTTCTGAGTTCTGACTTCGTTATTATCGCTCCTCGGTAAAGAGGTAAAATAGTCAAATGTTAAATAGGAGAGAAATTTATGATACATAATATTCAAGATATTGAAGGCATCAACTCTGTATATGCTAAAAAATTAATAGAAGTAGGTATTACTAATGTCGCAGAACTATTAAAAAAATGTTCCTCTCTCACAGGAATAGAAGAATTAGAGCAAGTTACTACCATTGAAAAAGACCTGATTATTCAGTGGGTAAATTTTGCTGATTTATCACAAA
Source organism: Cyanobacteriota bacterium (assembly GCA_034190295.1). Lineage (GTDB taxonomy): Bacteria > Cyanobacteriota > Cyanobacteriia > Cyanobacteriales > Microcoleaceae > Okeania. Next base: position 7,044 of record JAXHSW010000035.1, read on the forward strand.
TTAAAGGAATAGACCGGGAATATTTTTCCCTATTATCAGCTTTGGGAATACACACAATTTCTCAGTTAAAAAATCGGTTTCCTGAAACACTCCACTCTCAGATGATGAAGCTTAACCATCAAAAACAACTGGTGCAACGCTTACCTAGTTTAAGTATTGTTAGAAGTTGGGTTGCTCAGGCAACAAACCTTCAAAGAAAAACTGCCCATAACAATGTGCCAACTACTAAATTACCATCAAAAAAATGGTCTATAGATTGGTCTGATTAAGAAAAAAGGTAGCGATCGACAAGTAATGATTTTTGCAGTTTAACTCCCAACAATTAAAGGAATATACTAATTAATATCCTGATATCTTTAGGACTACAAGAAAAAACAGCAACCCTACACCTTAAAGTTAAAAAAAATCTAGCGATAAACCATACAAAAATTCATCTTGTGAAGCACCTAGAAAAACGCCAAGGTTTTTTGCCTTGCATTTTCCAAATAATTGCGAGATTATTTAACTATAAGGGTTAACTCGCCTATGCGCTTGACTTTTTATTCAATTAAAAAATATCTATGAAATAGTCTGGAGAAATAAAAGACACAAATATAGCCAGACTTGAGGTGATTTTTATTAGTTATCGAAAAAATGTGGTTTAAAACCTCCCCTTTTAAGGGGATAATAAATAAAAATTTTCATGATTAGTCAATCCTCTCCTTGAAAAGAAGAGGTAGTTAATTATTAATTATTAATTATTCATTATTGAACTATAGCGATCGCTCTAGTGAGAAGCCGCCAACCTGTCATTCTGTGAAGCTCTATCGTCAAGATTGCTTGCCTTGCATTGCTCAAATGATTGTGAGATAATTTAACTATAAGGGTTAACTCGCCTATGCGCTTGACTTTTTATTCAATCAAAAAATATATGATGAAATACTCAACACTTACTACTACAAGCAGTCTAGTGGAACAACACACCTTAAATGGTGCATTAGGGAGTAGGGGAGTAGAGGAGATAAAGACACCTAGAAATAAAAATAATAGTGTACAGTTTTAGCTGTGTCAGTCCACTAGAGAAATAAAACACCCAGATATAACCAGATTTGAGTTCAAGAATGCGCGAATGCGCGAATGCGCGAATGCGCGAATTACCTCTCCTTTAAAACGGATAGGATTGACTAATCATGAAAATTTTTCTTTTTATCCTCTTAAAAGAGGAGGCTTTAAACCACAATTTTTCGGTAATTTTCATTAGCTATTTATATAGAAGCGATCGCTCCATTGAAAAACCAGAAAAATGTCATTCTGTGAAGCATCCGAAAAACGCCAAGGTTTTTTGCCTTGCATTCTCCAAATAATAGCGATCGGTTTAATTATAAGGGTCAACTTGCCTATATACTTGATTTTTTATTCAATCAAAAATAGAAATACTCAGCACTCACTGCCACAAATAGTCTGGAAAAATAGAGGTGATTTTTATTAGTTATCTATCTATATAGAACTATATAGAAGCGATGTAGCTACCGCACTTGCTCCGCCAACGCTAAAGCTGAAAAATCCCACAAATTTTCATTCTGTGAAGCACCTAAAAAAACGCCAAGGTTTTTTGCCTTGCATTCTCCAAAGAATAGTGATACAGTTTTTATATTGGGAGTCGTTCGCCCCTACGCATGACTTTTTATTCAACCCCACAGATGAAATACTCAGCTTCAATTACAGGAAGTTTAAATGCCCCTGTGAATTTACCTTTTTCGGTCTTTCAGTCTGACACCATTTTTTCAAAGTAATTCGAGCGGGTGTATAGAAGCAATGTAGCTACCGCACTTGCTCCGCCAACGCTAAAGCTGAAAAATCCCACAAATTTTCATTCTGTGAAGCACCTATAAATCGCCAAGGTTTTTTTGCCTTGCATTCTCCAAATAATAGTGATACAGTTTTTATATTGGGAGTCGTTCGCCCCTACGCATGACTTTTTATTCAACCCTAACTGCCACAAATAGTCTTGAGAAATAAATTATCCAAAAACCATTTTAGATAATTTTGTTCGATCGGGTATAGCAGTCAAAGGAAAAGTTAGGACAGATCGACAGCTTAAAACTCAGACAACCTAAGATTTTTCCAGCTTAGGTCTTTCCTTGCGCTATATAAAGCGATCGCTAAAGCTGAAAAATCCCACAAATTTTCATTCTGTGAAGCACCTATAAAATGCCAAGGTTTTTTTGCCTTGCATTCCCCAAAGAATAGTGATACAGTTTTTATATTGGGAGTCGTTCGCCCCTACGCATGACTTTTTATTCAACAAAAAAAATAGTATTTCACATAAATATAAATTTTTATTCGTTTTCAATTAGAAGGAATTTAAATAGCTCTCCTATGAGAAATCCAGCTATTTAATAGTCATTTAATCGAGAAACATCAGACTTTTTAAACACTAGAAAATGTTGTTGTGGTAAAAAATCATCAGTCTCTTGCCAAACCAAACCCACAGAATTCATTTCTTTTTTTACCTGTTTCTCAGTCATCTTGTGCAAACCTTTAATCATAATCATCGGATTTTCACCCCGATATTCCAATAAAATAACCCGCCCACCAGACTTCAAAGCAGCAACTATTCCTAACATCATTTCTCGCGGATATTCAAACTCGTGATAAGCATCAACTAACAAAGCAATATCAACAGTAGAAGGAGACAACCTAGGGTTATCTACATCCCCTAAAACCGTCTCAATATTAGTAATATGTTCCTCATTTTTAACAAAATTAATTAACTCCAACATCTCCGGCTGTACATCTACCGCAATTACCTTACCTTGAGGAATCAAAGGACTAATTCTAAAAGTAAAATAACCAGTACCAGCACCTATATCTGCCACAACATCCGTAAGCTTTAAATCAAGACGATCTATAGCATTTTGAGGATTTTCCCTATAACTTCTGCTAGGTCTTTCTAACCATGCAGCACCTTCATGACCCATAATTTTAGCTATTTCTCGACCTAGATAAAATTTCCCAATACCTTCCGGATTATGGATGTTTTTATATTGATAAACTCCATCATAACTAACAACAACATTAGTTTTTATAGAACAAGCATTTAAAAATATACTTAGAATAACTATAGATAAAATTATGCCTAAATTATTCAAATATTTGATGAACAGTTTATTCATAGCTAACTAAAATTAAATAACTAGAATAATATTATCATATTCCACAAAAATACTAAGTAAAGCATTCAGCATTCAGCAGTCAGCTATCAGCTTTATAGAATTAAAAGTATGGGTAAAAGTCCATCACTTAATCTTAGAGCTGACCGCTAATAGTTGTTTGCTGTCAGCTTTTCGGTGCGGACTGCTGCGCAAACAGCTCTCATAGGGGTGTTTTAATGAATATAAATTTTCAACCCAGTTTTGATAGTCAGATTTAAATCTGACTCAATTAGTAAAGCTTTTATCTAAAACTAAAAGCAATAGCTGATGGCTGATAGCTGTCAGCTTTCAGCTCCGCATTCCGGAGGAAATGCTTACATACTAAGTAAAGCCAAAGCAAAATTTAGTTATAACTACTTTCCTTATGCTCGCCCTGTATATATGCTTCTAGCAGTTTGATTGAATAGAATGGATTAACAACCGCTACTAAAACAATAATTTACTCGTTAAACAACTAACAATTTATAATTACCTCTGATTTTTATCCTTAAACATAGAGACTTAAAACCTGAAATTATTAATTATCAATTATTAGGTAACTTGGAATATAAATGCTATAGATTCAAATAAAAATACATAATGTTCAATTTATAAATTTAGTTATAGCGTAAGGATTCAGCCGTCATGTCAGCGGTGAGCAGACTTAACTCAGATTAAACAAATACTTACCTCTTTTATTCAACAACTATTCGCAAAGTCTACCCATAGTCCATAAGCTGATAACTGATAACTAATAATTGATAACTGAAATGACCTTCTTGGTATATATTTTAATTTGAGATACAGTAGTTTGTATCAATTCAAGCAATAAATAACAATTAATTGGTAAAATCATACAATTATGCCTCAAGAATATAATAAATTAGTACGCGATCGCATTCCCGAAATTATCCGTAAAAGTGGTTTGGAGTGTGAAACGATCGTTCTCTCAGAAACAGAATATCGCCAAGCATTACGAGAAAAACTTATTGAAGAAGCTCAAGAAGCAGCAACAGCAAATAACGCCGATTTAGCCATAGAAATAGCCGACTTATTAGAAGTAATAGATGCTTTACTCAAAAGTTATAGCATTTCTCATAATCAAATTACACTTGAAAGAGATCGAAAACGTGCAGCTAAAGGAGATTTTGAGCAGAAAATCATGTTATTGTGGACAAAAGAAAATACTACTAAATAGAAACTATTAAAAATATTGAGGAAAAACATCTTAACTAATACACCTTGGGAAACAATTGTGGGTTATTCCCGTGCAGTGAAAATCGGTAATTTTATTTATATCTCAGGTACTACTGCTACCGATAAAACAGGTCAAATTATTAGTACAAACCCTTATGAACAAACTGTACAAATTATCCAGAATATTGAAACAGCTTTACAGACAGTCGGAGCAAGTTTAAAAGACGTAGTGAGAACCCGAATTTATGTCACAAATATCGAGGATTGGGAACAAATAGGTAAGGCACATAGTACATTCTTTGGTGAAATTAAACCAGCTAGTACAATGGTAGAAGTAAAGCGTTTAGTCTCTCCAAAAATGTTAGTAGAAATTGAAGCAGATGCTTATATTTCAGAATAAGAATAAAGATGATAAATATATGTATGATATAGCAATCACCGAATGAGATGTGAGAATTTTACTATTGCCTAAAAATCTAGAGAATAGGGGTTATTGGATTAATGTATGTTTTTTCTGTCTTAGTCTGTTCCCTAACAGTCTACAATATCTCACAACTCAAATAATATTGCTACATTTAATCATACTGTAGAGAAGATTAAACAATTAATAATTAATTATTCGTTTTAAGGATAGAATTGGCGAACAGGATTTTTTTTATTTATTATTGTCGGGGGACAGCCTATGGCGTAGTTAAAAAGAGGCTTTTTACCTTAATTATTCAGTAAAAAGTTCATAGCTTCAATCTATAATTTTTAATTGAAAATTTTACACATCCCGAACAAATTACTATGTTTAATTTTTAGTAATGAATAGAATTAGAATTGCCAGAGATAAAGCAGATTTAGTCAAAGCTTTAACCGAGTCAGAAGAAAAGACAGGTCCTTTTAAAACTTATGCCGATGTCATGGTATTTGCCGCATCTTTAGCTATTAAGAAAAACCACCGAATTCCACTAACAGAAATTTCTCAAAGAGAACCCGGTCCAATTAGTATTGAAGTATTTTGGTCTAGGGGATATGACAGTATTATTAAATTAATCGCGATCGCCGACACAAAAGATACACAAATTCTCTCTCCAACAAATGAAGAAATAGAAGAAAATTACATTAAAATATTTGAAGAATATGCCAATGGAGGGTTAGAATTATTACGAGATGAAATGCGGGGTGCAGTAAATTATTCAGAACAACTTTTATTAGTCTTAATTTCCCATAGATATCAAAAACCTCAGCCAGAAGCAGAATTTGATTTAACTAAATTTTTGAAATAAATAAAAAAGTTCAAAAATCAACAAATAACACTTATACCAATTTTATTTTAGCAATTAACAATGAACAATTAATAATTAATAATTACCCATAATTCAAAAAAGGGGATTGACTAAAAGGAAAATTTTTGATTCTCTTGGTCGATTGGATATGACATTCGGGAAGCTGCGAAGATAGAACTCCGTTCCGCGCTCCGCGAACGACCGCTTTTATCCCCTTAAAAAGGGAGGCTTCAAACCTGAATTATCCAATTATTAACTATTAATTATTAATTATTAATTATGAGGTGAGGCTGCACAGAATTAGTTGTTAAATATTTGGTAGTAGGTATTATACCAATTTTATGTGAAATGCAGAATTATTTTTTCCTTCTTGAAGAAATTTATTAACTTGCCTATCTCGATCTACAGCAATATTTAGAGGGCGGGTTTTTAGAACTCATCGCACTTAAATCAAAGCTTTCAGTAAATCAAAGAACTCTTTCTTAGCTTTTGACTTTTAATTTTTTACTTTTTGACTGATAGTCTAGGTGTCGTCACGTTGCTATGAACAGTTTTCCCGACTTTTGCAGGGAATTGCCGGGCTTGATGTATCTTCGCCCATAACAGGTATAATAAACGTTGTACATAAATATAGTTTTATGTAGTTAAATATAGTCTTTTGTCTCCAGAAATTTGGGCGACGACCTTCGATAATTTAACAATGTCTGCGATCGGAACGAAAATCAAATAGCCTCAAGAGTCAACGATCTGATTTCAATAGGGTGAAATTCCTGGACTGACACGCTACCTCTGGACACATCAGAACCTACGTCCAAGCCTCTGTATTATGACCAAGCAGAAATTGAATCAGGGAGATAGTCAAACAAAGAGGAAAAGAAAAAGCAGTCCCAAATGCTTTTGGCTATGGGATATAGGGTGTTGTAGTTCACCCAGTCAGGGTACACCTGCAAAATAAGGATATGTCTTATGTGACTATATTTTTATGAACTATGATGACGATATTGAGCATCAAAAAGGGAACGCAAATTAAAGAATCATGCGAATTTTATTTGTGGCAGCTGAAGTAGCTCCTTTAGCCAAAGTTGGTGGTATGGCCGATGTAGTAGGAGCCTTACCCAAAGTGCTACGGGCCATGGGTCACGACGTCCGTATCCTTATGCCATACTATGGCTTTCTGGGGGACAAAATGGAAATCCCAGAAGAACCAATCTGGGAAGGAAATGCTATGTATCAAAGCTTTAGCATTTATGAGACAGTACAACCAAAAAGTGATGTACCGTTATATCTGTTTGGTCATCCTGCCTTTTGGCCACGTCGTATCTACTACGGAGATGACGAAGAATGGAGGTTCACTCTATTTGCCAATGGGGCGGCCGAGTTTTGCTGGAATGGCTGGAAACCAGATATTATTCATTGCAATGACTGGCACACAGGTATGATACCAGTTTGGATGCACGAAACCCCAGACATTAAAACCGTATTTACTATTCATAACCTAGCTTATCAAGGACCTTGGCGCTGGTTATTAGAAAGGATTACTTGGTGTCCCTGGTATATGGAGGGACATAATACAATGGCTGCAGCAATACAGTTTGCCGACCGGGTAACTACTGTTTCTCCAACTTATGCAGGTCAGATCCAAACACCTGCTTATGGCGAACGCCTAGATGGTTTAATGTCTTTTGTGAGCAGTAAATTAACAGGTATTCTTAATGGTATCGATCTGAACTTTTATAATCCAGCTAATGACAGATACATTGCTCAAACTTATAGTATCGATACCCTAGAAAGACGTGCTGCTAATAAAATTGCTCTCCAAGAAGAGGTAGGTTTTGAAGTTAATAAAAACACCTTTTTAGTAGGAATGGTCTCCCGACTGGTAGATCAAAAAGGACTTGATTTAATGCTGCAAGTATTAGATCGGTTTATGGCTTACACCGATAGTCAGTTTATATTGTTAGGCACAGGCGATCGCTTCTATGAAACCCAAATGTGGCAGATAGCTACTCGTTACCCTGGTCGTATGAGTGTCCAACTTTTATATAATGATGCCCTATCTCGGCGGATTTATGCAGGTACCGATGGTTTTTTAATGCCTAGTAGGTTTGAGCCTTGTGGTATTAGTCAAATGTTGGCCATGCGTTATGGTAGCGTACCTATTGTGCGTCGCACAGGAGGGTTAGTTGATACAGTATCTTTCCATGACCCAGTTAACAATGCTGGTACTGGCTATTGTTTCGATCGCTATGAACCACTAGACTTCTTTACTGCAATGGTTAGAGCTTGTGAAGCTTTCCGCTTTAAAGAGCAATGGCAAGAATTACAGAAACGTGGCATGAGAGAAAACTTTAGTTGGGACAAATCAGCTCAGGAGTATATTAAAATGTACAAGTCGATACTTGGCTTACCTGAGGAAGAAACAACAGTAGAGAAAGAACCTGAATTAGTACAGTAATAAATTTAGAATAGGAACTGGGGTAAATTTCCCCAATTCCTTAAGTCTAAAATTATTAGATAAGACCAATCTAGCGCTTGATTTCTTTTAAGTTTTTTCTGGCTCTTTTTTTGTTCTATCCTTTGTGTATTTTTCAATTAGAGTATTAAATACATTATTCACTCTTCGCGATCGCTCAAACTTACAAGAAAAGATAGAATCAAAGTTACTTCAGTAGTTATTTTTTCTGATATTAATTAAGGATAAATCAGAAATAAGAATCAGGTCATTTCATTGATCGGGCACGCTTCCTCCGGAGGAACTGCGCACTTCAGCGATCGGTCATTAGCTTTAGATATACAGGAAGTTATATGGCAATATTGAAACACTAACTAAAATTATTACTTAAGTATAGTTTAAAGAATAGATAAAAACCTTAAATATCTATAGTAAATGTGTTTAATTCCTTCACAAAAAAAAGCTGATTGCTGACTGCTATATAGCTGTTTGCACGGCAGTCGGCTCGAAATGCTTACTAAAAAGCAGAGCCAAGAATCATTCCTTGTACCGATCTAGTAATAGTCCATTTAAGAACATTACCAAATTCATAAATTGGTTGACGATTAAAGTAATAAATTATTGCCGCAAAGCTACCTATAAAACTCCAGAAAACAACAGACTAAGGAATATTAATTTATGGAAGTTTTAGCTCATTAAAAGATTTTCTCCCACAGAAACTAAAGGTCAATGAAATAATCCCCCAACAATCATTACTAAAATAATTCCCACAATAGTTATATTCAAAAATTAATAATTAATAATTAATAATTAATAATTACCTCTCCTAGAAAACAGATAGGATTGAGTAAAAGGAAATTTTTTTCTTCTCTTGGTCGATTGGATATGGTTAGGAAACCCATCCATCCCACCCTCCGGGAAGCTGCGCTAACGACCGCTTTTTCTCCAAGGCGAGTGAGAGGCTTTAAACCTTAATTATTCGGTAACTACACGAGTAGTTACCCTTGTCTTCTATCGAAACTTACCAATTTTTCAATCAAATAATGCCTTTTTTCAATATCAATCATTATCCCTATGGTAGCTTGTGCTTCGTCAAATCCTGAAATAGGATAAAGTTGAAAAATTTTATCTAACTCATCCATACTTTCTTTGACTGTAAAAAATTGAGTTATTTTTCCTTTTATTTGCTCTATTTGAGTGAGGATACGCTGAGTATATTCTTTGTTCAAATGGATAAAATTTACATCATCTTGAATATTTGTCCTGTTAAAAACATTTGAGCTTCCTTCATCGGTCATAAAAATTCGACAACAGAAGTTTCCATAACCAATGACCCTAGTTCTTTATTGGTTTAAATATCAAAATAAATATGATAAATACCATAGTATTTTTCATTTAAAATTCATTAATAAATTTGTCAATAATTAACCATAAATATATACAGTATATTCGGTCGTATATGAAGTACAGATATACAGAGATTAACAAATAAATGTCTACAATGTAGAATCTTGACCGCAATGAACGTACCTCACCCCTGATGAAATTTGCTGTAAAAAAATTATTTGTTATTTGTCTAAATTTTAGGCAAATAAATCAAGTGGTAAATAACCATAAGTTCCATTAACTCCTGTCGCTTCAGCAGATTGACAAGATACTAATACCCCTCTATATTCTCCGATATAGGATTCAAGATGATATGACTCTTTCATCCCATTAAACTTGATATAAACTGAACCTTCAATTGCTCTAAAATTAGAGTCATCAATTAAGGTAGTATGATATCCTAATGCTCCTAGATAGCTTTCTAAAGCAGATAAAGCTTCAGTCACTGATTCTGCACAAATTCCCAACATTTGATAGTCAGACAAATTAGCTAATAACAAAATTGCTGCTTGAGTAATAGCTTTTTCCTCTGGTGATTCTACTAACTTAATGTTTTGGCAGGTAAATTTATGGAGGATTTTTTCAGCTTGAGCAACAGTGAGATTCTGAATGTTTTGAGTAGACATATAATTCTTGACAATACTGCAAATTGTATGACGATAATATCTGTAATATTTGTGGGATAACAGGAGTTTTATCAATGGATAATGGATAATTGATAATTGATAATTGCTTAATTTGGTCTAAGACCTCTGACGCTCGTTCCTCGCTACCGCACTTCGCTATAATTTATGAAGAAAATAAAAAGAAAATATTTTCCTTTTATTCAATCCTCTTATGAGCAAGGAGAGTTCAAGAATTTAGAATTTAGAATGCGCGAATTTAGAATTACTTCTCCTTGAAAAGAAGAGGATTGACTAATCATGAAATTTTTTTCTTGTTTCTCCTTTAAAGGAGAGGCTTTAAACCTTAATTGTTCGGTAATTATCCATTATTCATTGTTCAGACTTCAATTGTTGAAAAAAATTATACAATTTTCAATAAATCAAATAAGTATAGTAGACATCTCCACCAAAAGAGAGAACAGGGAACAGGAAGAAATAATTTATAATTTATGGATAATAATTGATTTTATTTTTAGTTTTTGGATGTCTAGTTAATGAATGATCATTTCATATTTTATCTATCATATTGTCTAAGGTACAAAATTTATAACAGTTAACTAATCATAAGAAAAATACTATAGCGTTTCTCAAGTTACTGAGGTAAAGTTATTTTTCTTCTTTTCTACTCCCGTACAAGCGAATCGCGATTCATCCCTACTCCCGCGCCACAAACGAATGCGCGTACCTCACACTTCTTGGGAATTGCTATATAGCAACCAGCCTATTTTTATACTTCCTACTCTCCAACCCCCTTAAATAATTATACCATTTCTCAAAAACTTTTCTACATTTTGTTAAGCAGGGGAGTAGGGACGAATGGCATTCGTCCGGAGTGGGGGAGAAGCAAACATAAGAATAATTAACATTAACCTAGCTAAAATTAGCAAAAAAGTGATTTAGCTTGTACCAATTAGTTGACAACTGAAGTATTGCCCAAGTATAGCACTAATACGTGGGAATTGGTATTAGCTATTTCAAGATACCGGGGTTAATACTTACTTTTGAACTTTCATGTAATAATTGACAGTAAGCTTTAACATGAGTTATTATCGCTCTTAACCGACTATAGCCATCCTAGATATAAGATGAACATTTGCTACATATAAAGAAAATCAACTCTCAGTATTTAGATAACTAACATTTGTGCAAAATCTATTTATTTAGGACAGTTATATTCTTTCAAGAAAAACATTGTATGGAAAAATATTTTTTAGGATCGACGAAGCGTCGTCAAATTTATTATTAATGGATAAACTAGAAAAATTTCCCATCTAATCTATAAATTAAAAAAAAGAATTTATGACTATATTTACTGTTGAGCAGGTATTGAGTTTTGTCAGGAATTTTTAAATTTATCCATTACACTAATTCCTCTTCCTCCTATTTTTATTAAAAAATACTGCACAAACAAAATCTCTAGATAGAGATATAGAAATAAATTGCTCAATACCTAAATTACCTACTTAAGAAAATCATGCTGATATCCAAGAAATAAAATTAGAATAGAAGTAGTAAATTCAGGAAATTAATCATCAGTGAAAGTATCATTAGTTGTTAGTGATTTATCAAGCAGTGGTGTGGGGAGATGGGGAGGTGCAGTTCGTCCTTTCTTATTATCTCAAGCATTGAAAAAACTACAAGTAGAAGTAGAAATTGTAGGCTTTATTAGTGGAGAAGAACAACAACTAGCAACCGATAGGGAAAATTCTATTATCGCTATAGATAGCCACAATTACTATCCAAAATTTTTATTATCAGCCAAACAACTTCTAGATAAAATAACAGGAGACATCATTTACGCTTACAAATTAAAACCTACCAGTCTAGGTTTATCTCTAGTAAGAAAAATGCAAACCCATCGCCCAGTATTTTTGGATATTGACGATTGGGAATTAAGCTGGTATGGAGGAGATAATTGGAAATATCATCCCAATATTAAACAATTAGCTAGAGATATTTTGAAACCAGAAGGAGCATTACGACAACCAGACCATCCCTTTTATTTAAAATGGATAGAAAGTTTTGTCTCCAAAGCAGACAGGGTAACTCTACACAATCAATTTCTCAAAAAACGCTTTGGTGGGACTTATTTACCAAATGGAAAAGACACCACTTTATTCGACCCAACCAAGTACGATCCAGAGGTAAGTAGAACCCGTTATGGCTTGAATAATTATAAAATTTTAATGTTTCCAGGAGCTCCCAGACCTTATAAAGGTGTCGAAGACGTTTTAATAGCCCTAGATAATATTAATCAGCCAGATTTAAGGTTGGTCATTGTCGGTGGTAGTCCTTATGATGATTACGACCGTCAATTAATGGAAAAATGGGGACATTGGATAATTAAAATGCCGAAATATCCACCTACAGTGATGCCAGAAATTGTAGCTGCGGCCCATATAATAGTAGTCCCTCAGAGAGATACTCCAGAAGCTCAAGCACAGTTTCCATTAAAACTAACTGATGGCATGGCAATGGCCAAACCAGTTATCGCCACAAAAGTAGGAGATATACCAGAAATTGTAAGCGATACTGGCTATTTAGTCGATCCTAGTTCTCCCGAACAAATTGCAGAACAAATTGAATTAATATTTAACGACTTAGCCACAGCAAATATTAAAGGCATGAAAGCCAGAAAAAGATGTATTAAATATTATAGTATTGATGCTATGGCAGCCATTTTATCAGAGTTAATCAAAATATAGTCAGAAGGTATTAAAAGTAGTAAAAATTGGTAAGCATTTCCTACGGAATACTTCGTAAACAGCAGTCAGCTATCAGCTATCAGCTATTTGTTATTAACTGATTATCATACTAGAAAGGAATTATCCACCAAAGAGAATTAAAATTAATTAATGAAATTGGCTATAACCTAACCTCAGTTATTGCTTGCATAAGTTAAAAAGCTGATTGCTGTTTGCTTCGCGGTGACAAACGGAAATGCTAATAGCTATTTGCGCAGCATTCCGCAGGAAATGCTTACAAAAATTGAGATCATCTAAGATACCAGGAAAATATAAATGTCTAAAAAAGAATTTATTTTAAGATTTATTCGGCGTTATCCTTTCCACATAATAGGAAATATTACATTAGGTTTTGCTGGAGGATTATTTAATGGAGTTAATACAGCCCTAATAGTACCTATACTACTGCAAATTTCTGGGCAAGAAATTGAACTTAAGGGTTCTCCACCGATAATTCAGTTTTTATTATCTCCTTTTGACGGAGTTCCAGAAAAGTATCGTCTTGTGGTGATGCTTTTAGCAGTGATATTAACTATTATTCTGAAAAATTTAACCGCATATTTAAAGAGTTTATTATCAGTAGCTTTTACTCGTAGCCTCACAAATAGTATTAAATCAGAAATGTTCCAAACATTAATGGACAGCGATTTAGACTTCTTCACGAAAGTCAAAGTAGGAGATTTAACAAAACGTTTAGGCTCAGATACAGCTCAGTGTACGCAAACTATTAATGCTTGTATTAATCTAGTAACTCAATCAATAACTATTTTATTATTTGCCAGTATACTAATTTCTATCTCTTGGCAGCTTACTTTAATTTCTACTCTATTGATAACTTTAATAGCAGGTATTAATCAATTATTTATCAGTCGTTCAAAGAAATATGGAGCTTTGTTGAACCGGGAACAAAAAACTTATGCCATCAAAGTAATTGAAACTCTCAGTGGTATTCGCCTAATTAAATCAGTAAGTACCGAAAATAGAGAATATAAACAGTTAAGAAAATTAATGCTGTCCTTGGAAAATATAGCGCTGAAAGCAAAAATGAATTCAGCATTAATCGCACCAGTTAATGAGGTAACCAGCATAATTACGGTAATCAGTATTTTATTATTAGGTAGAACTTTATTTGCCGATCAAATAGCAAATGTTTCTGCTATCTTACTTACTTATCTTCTAGTTCTATTTCGTTTACTACCAATGATATCCGGGATTAATGGCACCCGAAATCAAATAGCCAAAGGGTCTGCTAGTTTTGATATGGCTGTAGACTTATGGAGAAGAGATAATAAACCAATTATGAAACCTGGTTCCATACCGTTTCAAAAAGTTAGGAGAAAAATTCATTTTAATAAAATTTCTTTCTCTTATCCAAGTAATAGTAATTTAGTTCTCAAAAATGTTGATGTGTCTGTACCTAAAGGTAAAACCTTAGCATTAGTGGGAGGTTCGGGAGCAGGTAAGTCAACATTTGCTGACCTACTACCAAGATTTTATGACCCTATCTCTGGTTGCATTACTATAGATGGCATCGACTTGCGTGAGTTCGATATTACCAGTCTCAGAAGAAAAACAGGTATTGTTAGTCAAACTACTCATTTATTCAACGACACAGTCAGAAATAATATTTTTTATGCTCGTCCTGATGCCACAGAAGATGAAATGATTAAAGCAGCCAAACAAGCTAATGCTTATGATTTTATTATGGAATTGCCAAAGCAATGGGAGACCGAAATAGGCGATCGGGGTGTTATGCTTTCTGGGGGCCAACGTCAACGCTTGGCTATTGCTAGAGCACTATTGCAAGATCCAGAAATATTAATTTTAGACGAGGCCACCAGTGCTCTTGATACTGTTTCTGAGCGTTTGGTGCAGGAGGCCATCGATCAATTAAGTCGAGACCGAACAGTTTTAGTTATTGCCCACCGTCTCTCAACAGTTCAAAATGCAGATCAAATAGCTGTTTTAGAGCGTGGAGAATTAGTGGAAATTGGAACTCATTTGGAACTTTTAGAAAAAGAAGATGGTTACTATCGCCGTCTCTATTCTATACAGTTTGGCGACGAATCTCAGCAAGGTAATTATATTAACCAGCAACTTTTGACTAAGGCATCTTATGAAGCTCGTGGTTCTCTCAATCAAATTATTGGTTCTTTAAGATTATTAGCTGATGAAATAATTGATACACCCGAAGAACAAACAGAACTTACTGAGGAAGCTTTTCAGTCCGCAATTTCTCTGTTAAGAACCCTAGAAATCTTTGAAAATCAAATGGTTAACAACAAGAAAGTTTAACGATAAAATTAATTACGGTTCAATTTTTATTATATAAATTCACTCGAAGAATATTGAATAATTAATAATTTTTGAGTTAGTATTACCAATTTTATATGAGGCTGTCATTTCAGTTATCAGTTATCAGTTATCAGTTATCAGTACCGACCACTAAAGCTGGAGAAAACGAAAATACGCTCATTGAATATTTTTTCATCCCCCTTTTAGGGCTATGCTTTATAAGCAAAATTCTTTACAAAAATGGATAATGACTATTATCAAAAGCTTACGAGCATTTTGTTGGTTTTACTAATTTGACAAATTGACTAACTTGTGTACTCCTAAAAGTTGTTTTTTGTAGTTGCGATCGCAACGACACTAGGAGTTTTCAGTCTCTGTTACATCAAATGATATTTTTGTCAAGTTTTATGTTAAGAAAGATGTTTATAAAGCATAGCTTTTAGGGGGAGGCTTTAAACCACAATTTATCGGTAAAGAATTAGGTGGAGCGGTAATAGGTGGCGCGGTAGTAGTTGGTAAGTCCTAAGTGTTATACCAAGCTTTAAAAAAGAATGCTTAACTTAAGTGGAACTTCAATAATTAAGTAATTATTGCTCTACCGATTAAATCTAAAGTAAGCAAACAGCAGTCAGCTATCAGCTATCAGCTATCAGTTTTATTACCTTTAGTGGACAATGAGAGCTGCGTTGTTCTTGTGCTTCAATTCTTTGTTTAAAAATGTAGTAGAAGTTAAGCAAATACTTGGTTCATTCATTTTCATTCCTGTTTGCGTAGCATTCCGCAGGAAGAGCTTACCGCTAATAGTTGTTTGCGCAGCAGTCGGACCGAAATGCTTACAATCTAAAAGCACTATTTTGATAAAGGTTTTAGCCTTTAAAGGATCGAAAAAAGTGCCTAGTTTTCAGTTGAAAACCCTCAAAAACTTAGCATAAAAGGCAGAAAAATCACTCTTACAAATATATCCGACTATCTCCTAATTAATTCCTCATTTCTCCTCTTCCCCTCCTGGGAGGAGTTAGGGGTGGGTCCCCCGCTCCCTACTCCCCTACTCCAGAAAAAGACTTTTTCAGCAAACCCTAATTAACACAGACTGAATAACTTTTTTGATAATTATTAGCTAGTTATTGTTAGTTATTCTTATTTTTACAACTGATAACTGATAACTGATAACTGAAATGACTACTCCCCCGCAATGCAAAAATGTAGCAAACATTTATTGCTCCAGCTTTTCAAATATCCACTTTTGCAAAATAGGATTGACTAATTCCGGTGCTTCATCTTGAGGACAATGACCAACACCAGGCAAAGGAATAAACTTTTCTACTGTTTCAAACTTAGCAAATTCCTTTGCCAATTCTATATTTTCCCAGGGGTCTTCTTCTCCCCATAAAATTAGAGCCGGACATGGTAATATTGGCAATAAATCTTCAGGTAAAGGTCCTTGAGAATAACCAGTAAAAGCCACAAAAACATCAACTGCTCCCTCATCTTTTGCTGCACTTAAAAGTATATCTATTAATTCATCAGTAACAGCTTCAGAACGTTTATAAGCTTGCAATAATACTCGCCTAACTGTTTTCTTTGTTGCTAACTGGTTAAAAAATATTTGACTTATCCACTTGACTTTGAGCGCTTTTTGTACTATGTATGCTCCCTGACTGCGATACCAAGGAAGAGTGGACCGTTTCCGTTCGTGCAAAAGTCGCAAAGAACAATTGATAACTCCTATACCCAAAGCAATATCTGGATAATCCACTGCGGCCTGCATCACCGCAATACAACCAACAGAATTTCCGACAAGAAAAGCAGGGGTGCCAACTATTTCTCTACAGAAATCAGCAATTTGTTGACCCCAAGTTTCAAATGTATAGGTAACATCTTTGCTTGGAGTTGGTTTAGCTGAAGCGCCAAAACCAAGTAAGTCAATAGCATAACAGCGACAACTGGTAGCTAATACAGGGATATTTTTGCGCCAGTGTCCCCAGGAAGCACCAAAACCATGTACTAATACTACAGAAGGACCTTTTTCTCCTTGGCTTTGGTAGCAAATAGGCCAACCTCGCCATATCCAAGTTTTAGCGGTAGTCATCAGATTTTAAGATGTATCGATCGTTAGTTTGATTATTTTACCTGAATTTACCTTGAGGAATTTTCTGTAGTTTGCGATCTAATAATAATTTTGATCTTAAACCTTCAGGACTTACGCATTTTTCCGACAAAAACGCTATATATACCATAGTGCTATAGTTTTTCTCTACTATATATAGTACCTTTGCGTAAGTCCTGACCTTGAAAAAATGAGTAATTTATCTCAATAATTATCTTCTAAATTAGATTCATTATTTGTTGATATATATAGCGTTTCTCAAGTTACTGAGGAAAAGGTTGTTTTTCTTCTTTTCTATTAACGAATAATTAATAATTAAATAATTAAACAATTCAGCTTTATTAGCCGACCCTTTCAAGGGGAAAAAAAGTGCTAGGATATTTCCTGATATTCAATTCCGTAACGGTTAAAACCCGAGATAATTATCCATTATCAATTAATGAACATCTCCCTATCTCACCATTACAAAGAAAAGATATATAGCAAGCTTTTTGAGATTTGGTATGACTACTGTCTACTCCCTAAAACAAACAAATTTTGTATCTCACGCTTCTTGGGAATTGCTGTAGCAATCATTAGTTGTGTAGAAAATATCTACAGCATTAATAAATAGTAGGAATAGTTTTAGAGCTTTTATCTAAAATAAATTTTTATATTAGCATTGTGATTTTTATACTTATACTTTGTTGTCAAGTATAATTACCGAAAAATTGTGGTATAAAACCTCCTTTTTTAAAGGGATAAAAAAAAAGAGACTATTCCTTATTTCAAGCCTCCTCCGAAGCAGAGGTACTGATAACTGATAACTGATAACTGAAATGACCATTCATCATTAATATGAAAAACGTTATAATATTCTAGGCTTAACATTTACAATAACTATAACTATCAAAATTTTGCTCAACGTTAAATTATTCAACTCTAGAATACTAAAAAATTAAAAATGTCAGCAATTTACCCTACATCAAATCTACCATTTATAGGTTCAGAAATTGAACCAGACTACACCACTGCCAAAGTAGCAATTTTACCAATTCCGTATGAAGCAACTACCACTTATAGAAGGGGTTGTGTTAATGGTCCATCAGCACTATTAGATGCGTCTCAACAGTTAGAATGTTATGACGAAGAATTAGACCGGGAAACTGCTTTAGAAGTTGGTATCTATACTCACGAATCTATAGCAGATACTGGTAATGGCAAAAAAATATTACCATTAGATATGCTAAAAGTAACTCAAGAAACAGTAGAAAAATTAGTGAATGATGGAAAATTTGTCATTGCTATCGGTGGAGAGCATAGTATTACAAATGGGATTGTTAAAGCTTATCAAAAAATATATTTGGATGAAAAATTTACAGTAATTCAAATAGATGCTCATGGCGATTTACGTTATGAATATGAAGATTCAATATATAATCATGCCTGCGTAATGCGACGGATAATTGAAATGGAATTGCCAACAATACAAATCGGTATTCGTGCGATTTGCAAAGAAGAAGCAAATTTAATCAAGGAGAAAAATCTCACAGTTTTTCGTGCAAGAGAAATAGTTATTCAGCCAGATTGGATAGAGAGAGCGATCGCTAGTATTCAGACTAAACGAGTTTTTTTAACAATAGATTTAGATGGAATTGACCCAACATTAATTCCTGGAGTTGGTACGCCAGAACCGGGTGGACTAAATTGGTATTCTTTAACTGCATTTTTACGGAAATTATTTGAATTACACGAGGTAATAGGTTGTGACATTATGGAGTTAGCTCCAGTCACTGATTCTGTAGTATCTGAGTTTACAGCAGCTAAATTAGTCTATAAACTTATTGGATATCAAGCATTAGCTCAAGGCTGGTAAAAATATGGGATATGATAGAAAATAATAAGCATTTCAGTCCGAATGCTGCGCATTCAGCTATTAGCATTCAGCCAACAGCTTTTGAACATATTCAAGCAACTATTAAGGTTAGCCGAGCGCCTTTTTCTTTCGGTGCGGAATGCAGAAGTAAACATAACTTTTAATTCTCCTTGGAGGCTAATTTATCCTTCGGTGCAATAAATAAGTTAATAACTCATAGCTGATAGCTGAAGTGCTGAATGCTTACAAAAAATATTTTTTCTAAGTAAGGAAATTGTTTATAGGTAATAGAGATATGAGTTTTACTGAAATGACAGGAACAGAAATTGATAATTATGCTCCAGATTTTGAATTACCAGGAGTAGATGGTGAGGTTCATCATTTAGCAAGATATTTAGAAACTTTTAAAGCAGTTTGTGTGATATTTTTAAGCAATCAATGCCCAGAAGTAAATTTATACATTGAACGAATTAAACAACTGCAAAAAGATTTTCAAAACCAAGGAGTAATCATAATTGGAATGAATGCTAATGATGCGACGATTTCTCCCACAGATAGTTTTGAAAA
Organism: Cyanobacteriota bacterium; assembly: GCA_034190295.1. Classification (GTDB taxonomy): domain Bacteria; phylum Cyanobacteriota; class Cyanobacteriia; order Cyanobacteriales; family Microcoleaceae; genus Okeania. The sequence continues at coordinate 26,756 of JAXHSW010000035.1, forward strand.
AATGAAAGAATTTGCAGCAAATTATCAACTAAATTTTCCTTATATTCGGGATGTAACTCAAGATGTAGCAGAAAGCTTTGGGGTTGACAAAACACCCGAAGCTTTTTTATTGGATCGGGAAGGTAAGTTACGATATCGTGGCAGAATAGACGATAGTGTTAATCAGCCAGAAGCAGTAAAAGTTGCCGATCTACATCAGGCAATTTCCCAACTTATTCAAGATAAAGAAGTAACTCCATCTCATACAAAAGTTGTTGGTTGCTCAATTAAATGGCGTCGTTCAACAATTAATAATTAATAATTAATAATTACATAAGCATTTCAGTCCGAATGCTTACATAATTACCTCTCCTTCAAAAGAAGAGGATTGACTAATTATGAAAGTTTTTTCTTGTTTCTCCACGGCGAGTGAGAGGATTTTTACCTTAATTATTCTGTAATTTCCAACTGTTGATAGTTTCACTCCCACAGAAAATTTATATGAATCTGCCAAGAATGATGAAATTTATAGCGCTAGGGAATAGGTATGGAGGGAAGAAGAAAAAACGAGTACATAAGAATAAGATAACTGCTATATTCTATACTTCAAAGGAACACCTCAATTCTCACATCTGATTCGGTGATTGCTATATTAGACACATCTAATAATAAAAAATCAAATCAATTATCGCACTCTAATTCATCAATTCTTTCTCCCTATTCCCTACTCCCTACTCCCTACCCCCTCTTTTAGAGGAGAAGTCTATTATTCTATGCAACTTCTTATAAATTTAGTATCAAGAATAAAATAGTGGAAAAATAGTGGCAAAAAGCCGATCGACTGGTATCGTATTGTGAAAGCAACTTTAGTTGAGAAAAGACTCAAAGTATGGGGACAGTCGATCGACGGGTTTTGCTGAAATTGAGTGGCGAATCCTTGATGGGAAGTCTGGGCTATGGCATAGATCCGGCAGTAGTCCAAGGAATTGCTCAAGAAGTGGCCGAAGTAGTGGCCACAGGAATTCAAATGGCAATTGTTGTTGGGGGCGGTAATATTTTTAGAGGTGTAAAAGCAGCCTCGAAAGGAATGGACCGAGCCACAGCAGATTATGTGGGCATGATTGCCACTGTGATGAATGCCATTACCTTACAAGACGCCCTCGAACAAGCAGGAGTACCGACAAGAGTCCAAACAGCGATCGCTATGCAAGAAGTAGCCGAACCTTACATTCGTCGTCGAGCCATTCGCCATCTGGAAAAAGGCCGAGTGGTAGTTTTTGGCGCAGGTTCTGGTAATCCATTTTTTACCACTGATACTACTGCGGCTCTCAGAGCAGCAGAAATTGATGCAGAGGTAATTTATAAAGCCACTAAAGTCGATGGGGTCTATGATTCCGATCCAGAGAAGAATCCACAGGCCAAACGATATGAGTCCCTAACTTATGGGGAAGTATTAAGACAAGACTTACGGGTAATGGACAGTACGGCGATCGCTCTTTGCAAAGAAAATAATATCCCGATTATTGTATTTAATCTTTCGGTTACGGGTAATATCCGTAAAGCTGTTATGGGAGAAAAAATTGGAACTATTGTAGGAGGTTTTGATGAATCTAGAAGAAGCTGAAGATAAGATGAAAAAGGCAATTGAAGCGACTCAAAGTTCCTTCAATACTATTAGAACTGGAAGAGCTAATGCTTCTCTTTTAGACAGAGTAATAGTTGAGTATTATGGAGTTCCAACTCCACTCAAATCTATGGCAAATATTGGCATTCCAGATGCTAGTACCATTACTATTCAACCTTTTGATAAAAGTAGTCTGAATTTAATTGAAAAAGCTATTAATATGTCAGATGTTGGTCTAACTCCCAACAATGATGGATCTGTTGTACGGCTGAATATTCCTCCACTTACAACTGAACGTCGTCAGGAAATGGTTAAGTTAGCAGCAAAACTTGCTGAAGAAGGGAAAGTTTCTGTCCGGAATATTCGTCGTGATGCCGTAGATTCAGTTCGTAAACAAGAAAAAAATAGCGATATTTCTAAGGATGAATCACGAGATTTGCAAGACAAAATTCAAAAGAAGACAGATAAATACGTCGCCAAAATTGATGATTTACTAGCTGCTAAAGAGAAGGATATTACGACAGTTTAAAAATATCTTGAAAATATGATAAGTAAAAGTTAAAAGTCAAAAAAATTAAGTATTAGTAGGTGGTAGGTATTAAATAAACTTTTTTTACTTATTATCTAATTGAGTAAATTAGTAAATTATTATTGCCTACCATCTATTTAAAATGATGACTTGAGGAAGCTAAATAAAATCCGGTTGAATAATTGTAATTTCTAGTGGAACTTGCACAATTTTTGAACTTCAATATACTAATACCAGCTTTATATGAGGTTACATAAAATGATGAAATCCATTAATTAAATCGATCTATCTTTATCTACGCTTACATGGTCAATTATGCTTGAAATATTATTCTATGCAGCTTCATTTCAATTTGGTATAAACTCTCGTTATTAGGAGTAATACCCATTTTATGTGAAGTTACATGAGATAAACTTCTCTCCCTGAGAACTAATGAGCCACTTGGCAAACTCTTGTTGCAGACGGTCTACAACCTAGAACTTAATTTAACGCGATCGGGAATTACGCCAAGGCACTATATATAGTAGATAAAAACTATAGCACTATGGTATATATAGTGTTTTACTCGGAAAAATGCGTAAGTCCTGGTTATCGTAATTAGGGAATGCTCTTAAAAGTTTTATGGGTGAGGTGAGGAAGACCGAGGACCGAGGACCGAGTCAGGAGAAATGGGAATTATAGAGGAGGTAGGAGGAAGAATAGTCCTTTGAATTTTCTGCGCAACTGTTGCCTAAAATGCTAATTTTTTGAACCTAAGCAACCTAAAAGCTTGGACTTTTTTTTACTAAAAAATTATCAAACCTTTATATGTCAATGCTTTTAGATTTAATCGGTAAACCCTAATTAGACAAGACATTAAAAATCAAGTATGTTAAAAAAATATTAGGTATAATGGAGTTTTTACGACTTTAATACCGTAGGTTCTATAGATAGTTTTGATAAAAACCAATAGCATATCATAAGATAAGCCCACGCTTAATTAACTTTTTCCCATTCGATGAAATATCAAAAATCTAGTTATCTAAAAAATTGGAAAAAATGTTTGATTGTATAATTGTAGGAGCAGGCCCAGCAGGAGGTACAGCAGCTTATCATTTGGCTAAAAAAGGACGCTCCGTTTTAGTCATAGAAAAGGAATCTTTGCCTAGAATTAAAGCTTGTGGTGGTGGGGTATCTCCAGCTATTGCTCAGTGGTTTGACTTTGATTTAACTCCAGCAATTTCTCTCAAGGTGAAGAAAATTCGCTATACATGGAAATTAGAAGACCCCGTAGAAGCAGATTTACCTTCTGCAATGTGGATGGTTAAACGGGATATTTTCGATCATTTCCTGATCCAAAAAGCTCAAGCAGAAGGTGCAGAATTAAGAGATAAAACAGAAGTTACAGGTATTGAATTTAAAAGCGATCGTTGGGAAGTTAAAACAAACGGAGAACCCGTTACAGGTCGTTATTTAATTGCGGCTGATGGAGCTAAAGGTCTAATGGCTAAATGGTTGGGTTTCAAAGAATCAAAAAAACGGCAAAGTTTGGTTTTTGAAGGAGCATTAAAAGACCAAAATCAACAAGTTAACTTTGAATTTGGCTCAGTTAAAAATGGCAATATTTGGAGTTTTCCCAAAGCAGATTCTTGGTCAATTAATATTGCTACTTTTAGAGGTGGGGAACCCAAAAATTTATCCAAAGATTTGATAGAATATGCACAAAAAATTGGTTTAAGTGCAAATCAAAATGAATTATTAGAACATCCTATTTCTCTATGGGATGGAGATAAAAATCTCCACACAGAAAATGCAGTATTGGCAGGAGAAGCAGCAAGTATATTAGATCCCTTATCTGCCGAAGGAATTCGCCCCTCAATATTCAGTGGTGTCAAAGCTGCTGAAGCTATAGATGAAGCATTAGGAGGTAATGGGGATGCTCTGAAGAAATATACTCAGGTAATCAATGAGGAATGGGGTGCAGATATGGTTTGGGCAGGTCGTTTAGCAGGAGCATTTTATCGTTTTCCTAAAGTAGCTTATAAAGTGGGAGTTAAATTGCCCGTCGCTACGGAAGTTATGAGTAGAATTCTTTGTGGAGAATTGCGTTATGCGGATGTTGCTAACCGGGCAATTAAGAAACTCAGTGGCAGTTTCTTACCAGGAAGAGGTTAGTTGAATAGCATTATGCTTAAATTTCCCAGTTTATACAACAATAAATTTTGATAATCAAAATACATATTAAAATTATGTCAGTAAATGCAAAGTTTTACTGTCTTGTTTAACTGAAAATTATGAATTTAACTACTGAAATTTTTGATTGTTATTTAGGCATAAAAGCAAATTAAGATGTAACGGTTTACCTGATAGTAATTTTAAGAAAAATTGAGCCTAGAGTAAAAGCAAAAACTTTTAAAGGGACGTTTTATAGAATGTCCCTAATGTGGTTAAGTTAAATGAAAAATTATGTAAGTTTTGATAAATATTGAGTTAGTAAAAACCCAGAAATAATAATTGAACTAAGTATCTTTACTCTTCAGATACCAATCTTTGCTCTGTAGCTATTGTGGCAACTGAAACCCAACCAATTCTACCTTTTTCCGGTCCTTCTAAAACCTTGACTTTAGCCATTTTTAAAAATTTGTTTTTTGCGTTTTCAAAAGATGAATCAGGGTTAGTTGAATTAGATTGTACAGGATTTTCTAAAATTTCAATTGCCGTACCAGAACTAATAGGAGTTTGAATAGAAAAAATTTCGCTAAAAGCCTCATCTGGCTCTATTTGTTCACCCGATAATAGTTTTTCCAAAAGTATCTACTTCAAATTTCATCATTCCTAATTGTGCAACACCTCTAATAGTTTAGACATATTTGTTGCTAAGACTTACAGAATAAAGACAATGAAAAAAATGGCGATCGCTATAACTATTAGAAAATATAAGAGCAATAAGCCAAAAAAAACTCTGTATTCTGGACTATTTGTTGGACTTATATTTCCTTTTCTATAAGCTTGTTTTTTAACTGGTTCATAGAGGAGTGCCAGAATTAAAAATACTGAAATTAGAAGTCCTAAAAATGACAAAATAATTTTCATTATTTCTGATTCTAGGTAACTGTTGCCTACCATTATAGACTTAGACATCAAATTCAGAGTAGCCAATTTTTTCCGAGCTATCTATCGATAAGTTCACCGAAAAGCCAGACTAACCTTTTTTACTTAAAATGCCAACCTTAATAAAGTAGGAAGCAAAGAACCAATAGCGTGTACAAATTGATTAGGCTTTTCTGGTTCTGGAGGATTTAAACGTAGGTCAATAATTTCCACCAAATATTCTGATAACTCTTCACCCTCTTTACTACCTTTAGAAACAAAAATATCACGAGATTTTTCCGCATCTGCAAGTGCAGCATCAAGATTTCCCAAGTCAGCAAGAGCCATACTTCTAGCAAAATAAGCAGCAGCTAAATCGGATTTCAAACTAATAGCTTGATTATAATATCTAACAGCATCTTTATAATGTCCGGCCTTTGCTTCAGCAATTCCTAACCGATAAAAATCTTCAGCTTCACCGACACTAGATGGCATTCCTACAGCACCTAACAAAAAAGAATTTTTTAGGTCAACACCTGTTAAATTAGCACCAGTTAAATAAGCACTTCTTAGATCGGTACCAACCAAATTCGCCCCAGTTAAATTAGCACCAGTTAAATTAGCACCAAATAAACTTGTACCAGCCAAGTTAGCACCACTTAAATCTGCCCCAGTCAAATTAGCACGACTGAGATTAGCCCCACTCAAATTCGCCTCTTTGAGATTTGCTCCTTGAAGATTTGCTAATACTAGGCCAGCACCACTTAATTCACAATTTGGACATTGTTTACTAGATAATAACTTTTGTGTATGTTGGATATTTTCAGCAATGGCTGGAACAACAGGGCAAACTGTACTTAAAACTAAAATAGCAGAAAAAATTTTGAGTCTCATCTTCAAATCTTCTAAACTAAAGATTATATTTTGCTGCTATGTTAGCATTCAATCAATAAATCTAGTACCTACCTTCTCACTGAACTAAAAAGCAAGTGTCTAGTTCTAAAGTCTCAATAGACATCTCCTCCAAATGAGGGAGTAGGGAGTAGGGGGAAAGAATTAATGAATAAGAGTACGATAATTAATTTTATTTTTTATTATTGGAGATGTCTAATTAAAGAATTAAAGTTATCGCATTTTTCAACTAAACGTCACACAGAGACTACAGCTTACAGCGCTTTTGCTCATTGATGAACCACATCGCCATAACCACAACCTTGTAGGGACGTTCCATGCAACTTTCTTACTGTGGTATACCGAAATGAAAACCGTTGTAATACTGAAGGCAGGAGTTATGTTTGCCATTAAAAGTGAAAAGCCTGGTAAAAATAAAATTGTATGAGGAGCCAAACTTTAATTTCAAACGATTTCATAGTTTATTCTAGATTTATGGCAATTTTACTAATTTGATAATTTTTTCTAACTGAGGGAGTTTTAATTCACCCAGTTGGGTGATGCTACTAATAAATGATTAGTAATAAACTTAAGCAAGGTTATCAATTGAAAATCTAAGTTAGTAAAAAATGAACAATATACAAGGTTCTGATAGTTTACTTCAAAAGGAACAACATTCATTAACAACAACCATTGACTCTATTTTGAAAAAAGGTATAGTCACTCAAAGCGATAGAAAAAAACTATTATCTTTTCTGGCATCTAATCCACTGCTTATTTCTGAGGATATCCAAAGAATTAATGAAACTATCTTCCAAATGAAATCTGGAATGTTAAAAGTATTAAATTAAATATCTTTTCCCTATTCCTTAAAGTTTTAATTTTTTCTGCTATTGCTAATATGAAATGTAGTATCTATACACTAGCAAAAGTAGCAATTTCAACAATTAATAATGAATAATTAACAATTACCTCTCCTTGAAAAGAAGAGGATTGACTAATTATGAAAATTTTTCTTTATTATCCCCTTAAAAGGGGAGGCTTTAAACCACAATTTTTCGGTAATTTCTCAGAAATTGAAATAGTTTCATGCTGTTACATTAGACTCGCAATAGTTTTAAAATAATTGATTATCTAGATTAGACATCTCCAGAAAAGAGGGAGTAGGGAGTAGGGGGAAAGAGTTAATGATTTCTGTACAATAATTAATTTTATTTTTTATTATTGGAGATGTCTATTGAGATGAATTTCGCGATCGATACAAGTTAATATATGAATAAGGGCTAGCTCCAGAGTTTCATGCCAATTATCTGAAACATCAAAGAATGGAAGACCATATCTAACACAGTCTTTTTCGATCGCTTGGCTCAATGAAATAAAACTTTTCATGGTTTCTAGTAATTCTAGATCTTCCATTTTATGAGACCAACAGCAAGGATCGTCAAGTGCTACTTGACGAATTTCGTGAAGTTTACGTTCAGGTTGAGTATTTGGATATCCCAAAAATAAAGTAATGGGTTTGATATACCAAAGACGTTGAATAATGAGTTTAGGTGAGATGGATGAAGATTCATAAACGCGAAGATAGTTAAATTCTTTACCCATATTACGAATAGCTTTCACCAATACCGTATCGCAATAATTTTTAAATATCTCCTTCTCTCTAGAAGTAAGTATGGGGGCAGGATAGTTATTGCGAACAGCATTTATAAATGAGTCTAAATGTACAACAGTACATCGGGTTTCCTGAAAAACGAGATTAGCGAGTCGAGACTTACCAGCACGGCTAACACCTCCAATAATAACTGTACCAATGCTCTCAATTTTTTTTTCCACGACTACTCCAAATTATTAATTATTAATTATTAATTATTAATTATTAATTATTGAAGCACCTACAACATATTTTCGTCATTATAATTTAGAAATTACACAAGATTCGCGATCGCTTTCTACTCATTTGATTGTTTGATATCAGAAAACAGCGCTGCAACTCCACATCAGTTATAGTTCTAAGGAAGGGAATGAGTACAAAAAGACGGAACAAAAAATATACTTAAGTAATAAACATAAAAATAATTTGACTAGATTACTTAATTATTTAATCTACGATGCGATCGCATCATTTTCTCTTTAATTGAATAAATACAGCATACATAATTTGAAGAAGCAGTCAACCTTGTTACAAATTATTCAGAATTAGAGTGATTTTAATTATTATTAAATAAGGTGAGAAATAAACTAGCTGCTTTGTATTGATTAATACAGCTAATTAGACAGTAAAGCTTTGAAATGTATATTGTTATCAGTACAGAAACAGATAACTTAATGTTAAGTAATTATTAGGTATATAAACCCTTGTAGGTATAGCAATAGACAGGTAGGTTAAGTAGTTGTGCGGATGACGTTCCGAATCAGGGGAAATGCTTTTATCGCTGTTTCCTACTATAAATTTCAGGAAGTCTGGTCTCATAAAGATTTGCGATCGCTCTTAGCTATTTATTGACATAAAGCATGAAATATGGTATAATTTGTAGTCTACAAAATACCTTAATATTGAGTTTATTGTTAAGTAATAATTAAGGAATCATAGTGTAATAATTAAGGAATTATAGTGTAATTTTACACTTCCTCTACGCTTCATCAACCATTTACAGCCAAAAAACTATATAATTAGGAAAAAACATCATGAACATTCTACTTACAGAGAATTCAGATCGGCAGAAAGTCGAAATTCCAGCTCCCACTAATAAACCAGAAATGGCAGCTCAAATACAACAAATGAGTTTGATGATTGCCGAATCACTACATGAAGAAGATCAATGTCCGGAGGACTCTAGTATGAATATACAGGCTGTAACTCTCCCATTATCAGAAAATTCACAAGATATAGATGATGCAGTAGGAGCATTATTTAAGCAAATGTCTCGCTATCCTCTTCTCAGTCAAAAAGAAGAAGTAGAATTAGCCAGGTTGATTCAAGAGTTAGTTATCTTTGAACAACTGCCAGAAAAACTAACAAATGACTTAGGACGAAAGCCTACAAAAGGGGAAATAGCAGCAGCAGCAGGTTTAACAGAAGCACAACTATCTCATCGCTTACATAAGTGTCGTGCCGCCAAACGGCGAATGATTAGCTCCAACCTCCGTTTAGTAGTTTCCATTGCCAAACGCTATCTCAACCGAGGAGTACCCTTTCTAGACTTGATTCAAGAAGGAGCTTTAGGACTAAACCGTGCCACAGAAAAATTTGACCCAGAGAAAGGTTACAAATTTTCTACTTATGCTTATTGGTGGATTCGTCAAGGAATAACTCGTACTATTGCTAATCAAGGACGTACTATTCGTTTACCAGTTCATGTAGTTGAACAGATTAATAAACTTAAACGAGTCTACCGCGACTTACGACGACAGCTAAATCGTATCCCCAGTGATGCCGAAATTGCTCAAGAACTAGAAATTTCTCACCAACAACTGCGTAACCTCCAACAAATTCGTCGGAAAACCCTTTCTCTCAACCATCGTTTAGGTACTGACGAAAATAGCGAACTGCTAGACTTCTTAGAAGATAATGAAAATAGTACTCCCGAAGCGCAAATGAATGATATGATGATGCGCCAAGATATCTTGGAAGTCTTAAATCATGTATTGAACGATCGCGAACAAGATGTCATCACTCTCCGGTATGGTTTACTTACAGGAGAACCTCATACTTTAGATGAAGTGAGTCGCATGATTAATCTATCCCGGGAGCGAGTCAGGCAAATTCAAGCAAAGGCCATGCGGAAATTACGTCGTCCTCAAGTAGCTGAACGCTTAAAAGAATGGTTAAATCGATTTTAAGAAAATGTAATAGCTGTAATAGCGATTAAATTATGTCTTTAGATGAACTAAAATTGCGTAGTGCTGCGCCAGCAGATGTACCTGTAATATTTGAGTTAATTAAAGCGCTAGCTGAGTATGAGAAATTATCCCATGCTGTTACAGGTAGTATTGCCTCCTTAAAAGCTGATTTATTTGGCGATCGTCCCTACGCTGAAGCGATTATTGCTGAATTTGCTGGCCAACCTGTAGGTTTTTCTCTCTTCTTTCATAACTACTCAACTTTTCTCACTCAACCGGGAATTTATATAGAAGATTTATTTGTTTTACCGGAGTATCGAGGGCGGGGTATTGGAAAACAACTGGTCAGTTATGTCGCACAGTTAGCAGTATCCCGAAACTGTGGGCGTTTAGAGTGGAGTGTTTTAGATTGGAATAAACCAGCCATTGGATTTTATCAACGTATTGGTGCGTCAATTTTAGATGAATGGCGTATATGCCGTGTTACTGGTCATTCTCTCAACAGTTTAGCATCTGGACAGCAATTTTGAAGAAGGCAGAAGGCAGAAGGCAGAAGGGAAAATTACTTATGGATAGTCTTCGACAAGCCACTTCGTGTCTACAAACCCCAAACAATTTTAAATATCCCTGTTGACGGTGGGGTATTATATCCGCAAAAGAAAAGATTAAGATTCAGGTTGAATTTCATCTCATTTAATATTAAAAATTTAGAGCCAACCGAAAATTCTGAATTCTCTAGAGTTCAGAATTTTCTTTGTCTAATGAGTTTATAGCTAAGGAACAAGTTAGTTAGGACTTATGTTGATGATGAAGCTGAGACACCAGAAAAGCTTTTGCCACTGTTTCCTATTCCCTGTTCCCTGTTCCCTGCTTTATAATTTTGTTAACTTTTAATGAGGCTATTAACCATGACTATTTGGGTAAATGAACAGATAGATCCATCTGGTATTATCTACTCTTGTATTGCTTGTGGCGATCGACAACAGGCCCAAGAATGCCATGAGTCTTTTCAAAATAATTTAACTGAGACTCAAAAGGAACAAGGATGGAAAGCTATACTGCGAACTGTTGAATCTTGGGATGAAGTACCTGTGAGTGCTTTAAAATTGAATTAATATCATGTTCGGATGATTAGTTATAAATAATAGGGGAGGAGTCATTTCAGTTATCAGTTATCAGTTATCAGTACCTCTGCAATAAGGAGGCTTGACATAAGGAATATTCTCTTTTTTTATCCCCTTAAAAGGGGAGGCTTGAGACCCTAATTTTCGGTCAGGAGTCAGGAGGGAAAAAGAGAGAAGAAGAGGAAAAAGTTTTTTCCAGATCGCTCTTATCCGGACATGATGTAATATCATCTATCTTTAAAATACCCACAATAAAAATTTTAGGGAATAGGGAACAGGGAAAGCCGGAAAATTCATAACTGCTCTTGACCTAATTTTCCGGTTGAGTAGGATAAAACTATGAACTTTAAATTTATGGAGTTAAATTCGGAAATTATCAAACATGGAAATCTACGCATACCATCAAATTGCTGTTACTTGGGAAACATCTCACAAAATTGAACAACCAACCTGTTTTTCATGCGATCGCATTATGGATTTTTTACGTTTAGGATGGAAAATCATGTTTGCACCAGAGTTGCTGGAAGTTGCCGAAACTCCTGAAACTACTCAACCTTTACCTAAGACAAATTCTTCCATCAGTTATGCTTAGATTGAGAAGATAAGAGAATATCGATCGACTAGATATTATAGCAGAAGTAAGAACGAAACAGGAGGAAGGTTGATATTCCATAAATCACTGTCTAAGTCAAGCAACTTGAAAACCGATGCTTTAAATTCTGAGATGTCCTAGTTCCTGATAAATTTGTTCCTCTGAATTATTGACATAGTGATAGTTTATTATAATATTTTTACTATTAGGTTAAAATAATTACACACCTGACTCAAAGATAAATATATGTCTGCAATAAATGGCGTAATGATGCAGTATTTCCATTGGTATACTCCTCCCGATGGAAACTTATGGAATGAGCTAAAAGATAGAGCCAAAGAACTGGCTGATGTAGGAGTTACATCCCTTTGGCTACCTCCAGCTTATAAAGGAACTGCTGGTGGCTATGATGTTGGCTACGGAGTCTATGATATGTTCGATCTTGGCGAATTTGACCAAAAAGGCTCGGTTCGGACAAAGTACGGCACAAAGGATGAATATATTGCTGCGGTAAAGGCTGTCCAGGAATATGGGATTAGGGTTTACGCAGATGTTGTCCTCAACCACAAACTAGGAGCAGACGAACCAGAAGAAGTAGAAGCAACACCCTACAACCAAGACGATCGCCATCAACCCATAGGCGATATGCAGAACATCAAAGTTTGGACTCACTTTACTTTTCCAGGTCGCAAAGGTAAATACTCTGAACTGGAATGGCACTGGTGGCACTTCAACGCCGTAGATTACAACGCATACAACGAAGGCGAGAATGCGGTTTACTTGTTTAAAGATAAATTCTTTGACGAAGCTGTTGACCTGGAAAAAGGTAGTTTCGACTATCTTATGGGCTGCAATTTGGATATGACACATCCAGAAGTGCACGATGAACTAAAGCGTTGGGGTGAATGGCTTATAGATACCACTGGAGTAGACGGTTTCCGCTTCGATGCAGTTAAACACGTTCAAGCTGGTTTCTTTCCAGAATGGCTGCAACATTGCCGTCACTATGCGAAGCGCAATCTTTTTGCTGTTGGTGAATATTGGTCTTACGAGATTGAAGCTCTTCACCATTTTATTGAAGTGACGGGAGGGGATGTTTTACTCTTCGATGCACCTTTACACTATAACTTCAGTGCCGCTAGTAAACAGGGTAATGACTATGATATGCGGCAGATATTTGACAACACTTTGGTGCAAGGCCAGCCAGCTTTAGCTGTCACCTTGGTGGAAAATCATGATTCTCAACCATTGCAATCTTTGGAATCTGTTGTAGAACCTTGGTTTAAGCCATTAGCTTATGCATTGATATTGCTACGAGCTGAAGGCTATCCCTGCATTTTCTATGCAGATTACTATGGCGCTCATTACAAAGATCATGCTCCCGATGGCAATGAGTACGAAATCTGGCTTGACAGTCATAAATGCCTCATTGACAAATTTTTGTATGCTCGTGAAACCTATGGCTATGGGGACCAATATGATTACTTCGATCATGCTAATACCCTTGGTTGGACGCGCTTGGGGGATGAAGAGCATCCCGGTGGAATGGCAGTGGTTTTGAGTAATGGCGGTGACGGAACAAAGTGGATGGAGGTGGGGCAAGTAAACCGAACTTACATTGACATCACTGAACATATCAGCGAACCTGTAACCACAAATGATGAAGGTTGGGCTGATTTTAAATGTAATGCAGGTTCCGTTTCAGTGTGGGTTCCACAGGGAAGTAGGGGAGTAGAGGAGTAGGGGAGTAGGGGAGTAGGGGAGTAGGGGAGATTGAAGTAATATAAAATCCGATGTGCAATTCAGTCTAAAAAAATACTTCATCTGAGCGCCATTGCCAAATCTTTCAAGATATTCCCACACTCCCCACACTTCCCACACTCCCCCACACTTCCCACACTCCCCTTATGATGGTGGTTGAGGAAATTTTCTCTCCTTAACTTCCAAACTATATTCTTTCACTGCTTGAGTAATATTTTCTCGCAAATTAGCATAAGACTTAGCAAAAGGAGGTTGCCAATCAGAAATGCCTAAAACATCGTTAATGACTAATACCTGACCATCACAATAGACTCCCGCACCAATACCAATAGTAGGAATGGAAACTTTTTCAGTAATCTCTTTAGCTAAGTCTACTCCAATATGTTCTAAAATCATGGCAAAAGCACCAGCTTCTTCCACAGCGACAGCTTCTGCTAAAATACGCGCCTTAGCATCGGGAGTTTTACCTTGTTTGCGATAGCCTCCAAATTGATGTACAGATTGGGGAGTTAGACCAATATGACCCATAACCGGAATACCTACTGATGTTAATTTACTTATCGTTTGAGCGATCGCTTCATTACCACCTTCTAATTTTACAGCTTGAGCGCCTGTTTCTTTGAGTATTCTCCCTGCGGAATGTATGGCTTGTTGAATACTTTCCTGATAAGTTAAAAATGGTAAATCTACCACTATTAAAGCTTCCTTAACACCTCGTCGCACTGCTTTAGCATGATGAATCATTTCGTCAAGAGTAACTGGTAGAGTTGTATCATAACCTAATGCTACCATTGCCAGAGAATCTCCTACTAAGATTAAATCTACTCCTGCTTGGTCTAAAATTTGAGCGATCGCATAATCATAGGCCGTTAAAGCCACTATAGGGCGACCCTTTTGTTTCCATTGAATTAGTTGTTTTGTGGTTACTGTCATTTTAATTAAATTGGAAATTATATAGCGCTACGCGCCAGGGAATAGGGAATAGGGAATAGCAAACTGTAAAAGGGTTTGAGGATTTAAAAATGTCCGTGCCCAATTCTTGTATTGCTATATAATTAAAGCATAGTTTATATTAAATCAATTCATGGAGCAAATTTCATCGTGAGGTGCGGCTTGCGAGCAAGATGCTAGAAAAATTCCCTCGTCAATATCTGTACTTCAATTGAAAAATGTCCGTGCCCAATTCTTGTATTGCTATATAATTAAAGCATAGTTTATATTAAATCAATTCATGGAGCAAATTTCATCGTGAGGTGCGCCTTGCGAGCAAGATGCTCGCACTAGAAAGATTCCCTCAATATCTGTACTTCAATTGCTTGGAGTCAGAAACCCCATACAATTATTTCTTCTGCCTTTTGCCTTCGTTCATTGCTCCGATGCTAATAACATTCTGCCAAAAGATTTAACAACAGGTTGAATTGTAAAAAATGAACCTTCTGTTTCTACCACTTTTTCTACTAAACAACGTCTTTTTAATGATTGTATTCCTTTCCATAAATCTGAGTGGGAGTGTGGAAAATCTGCGGGAGTAATAGAAATATCAACTGCTGTTTCTTGATTAGCTAACCAAAAGATTACTTGTTTTTCCAATTCTGATAAACGCTGAAATATTCTCTCTAATATTGACTCTAAATCTCCTAAATATAGGGTTGAGCAAGATAGAAATTTAGCTACATTTCCATCACATAAATCTTCAACAGCATCGGCAATTATATTTAACCATAAAGGATTTCCGCCATAGAGATTAATCAACTCTAACCATTTATCTTCATCTGTTAAATTTCTCTCTTGTAAAAGCATTTTGCACCCTTCCAAAAAACCATGAATTTTTAAAGTATGACAGTAATGATTTCCTAGTTCTATTTTTGCCTCTTCCTGACTCAGGAGTAATAAACAACTTTGGTGGGATGATGTGGCTATTTGTTTAAAAAGTTTGCCATAATTTTCATGGTCTGGCAGATAAGTACCTGCTAATTCTCCACTAGCAAAAATTTCTTGTAGGTTATCAAAAATTAGTAAGCAACGATATTTACGGAGGTAATTTATTAATTGATTATTAGTAGTTTTGGCAGGAGAAAAATCTGCTGTTTTTTGGGAATAAGAATCAGGTGGAGATAAAAAATTAACTATGCTTATTTGCAGAGATTCTAAAGTGGAGTAGTTATCAATATTGCGCCAGATTATATAATCAAATTTATCTTTTATTTGTGGAATTAATTGTAGGGCAAGTACGCTTTTGCCGATGCCAGTTAATCCTAATATGGTGATGATGCGGGTATGGTTTTCGTTTATCCATTGTTTGAGGGTGGTAAGTTCGGTGTCGCGATCGCACAGAGTATATAAATCTGGAGCTTCAGATAAATCATAATAATTTTCTGGGTTAGTGTTGTTTTGATTTTGGTCAGTGGGAGTGGGGGAAGATTTGTTTTTAGGTGTTAAAGACTGTCTGTTTTCTTCACAGATATTAATGTTGCCAACAATTTGTACATAGTCATCGCCAAAACCATAATTTGAACTATTAAAAAAATGCCATTTTTCTAAAATAGAACGAACATTAGATTGTTTAATATCATCCTCTTTGAAAACATCTTCTAAAAGTTGCCATAAATCACTACCCACCTGTTTCACATGATTGTACTTGCGATGACTATCCTCAGCTATTTCCGGGTATTTCTTACCTAACAAAGTGCTTTTCAATACTTTTCTCTGAAGAGAATCTAAGTGTTTCCCCGTTTTTGCGAACACCAATCTATCCGTTAATTCAACTAATTTCTGAACATCCATATCTACAGGTGAAATGGTAGTTTAATTATATTTCATTGACTGTATCACACTTTTTCCTACTAAAGCAACTAAATCCCACAGTTTAATACTAAATTAGTGTAAAAAAAATTTACTATTTGTGACTAAACCTGACATTCTTGATTAGACAAAACAAAATTTATAGGAGAAAATAATCAAGAATAAAAATTATTGGCAAGCATCTGATAAGTTTAAAAAAATAGCTCATAGCTCTAAAATTAGAAAGTCAAAATTATACTAATAGTAACTTTTATTTTTTTATATTTATTAGGCTTAACTTATTAGATAGTCACAGTTACAAAGTTTTTATGACTAGCCTTGAGAGCAAACTATTATTGATTTTAATTGTTGAGCGAAAATGTCATAATTAGAGCTAAAAAAATTAATTGGTGGTGCATCAAGAAAGTGTGTAAATAGTAATAAGTAGTCAAAGAGAAAAAAGACATTTATATATAGGAATAAATGACAAATTATTCCGTAATAGTACAGTGCCCAAAATATGGAACATTACAACATGGATGAACATCAAATTGACGAGTCTAGTCCAGATTTAGAGACCGAGGAATCTCCCAATGGTAGTCCTCTTGATAATCCTAGTCCAGATTCAGAGACCGAGGAATCTCCCAATGGTAATCTTGCCACCAACACAGAGTCAGCAAATGAAGATGACAAACATAATCCGGTAATGGAAAATAAATCTTCAGCAAAAGGTGTCTTCACTCTTGAAACAAATCGATTCGGTGTTGTAACTGCTTTCCCATTAATGTTTTTTAATGGATTTACGACGACGATAGGTGCGAGTAAAATACTTCCTTACGCTACCGGAATTCCTGTTGGCTTAATGCTATCAACAATTTACTTTTTTACGGTGGTTTTTATCGAAATAAAAAAAGAACATCCACTCCGCCGATTTTTGTTAATTTTAATTTTCTGTACCGGCAGTATATATACAAGCTTTTTTGCGATTTATAACCAACTGAGTGAGGGTCAACTTAAGTACCAATCTGTGACCAAAACAGTCAATGCACACAATCAATTTATCAACGACCTCCGCACTTCTTTAAATCAAACTATCAACAAAATAGAAAAAGAAAATCGAAAGATAGTAAAATTCAACTCGCTCAAGCAAGAAATAGAGGATCTAAGACAAGAACGGGAAAAAACAAAAGACAAAGATGGAAAAGGTGAAATTGCGGAAGACATAAAAAAAAGCAAGGATAACCTTCAAAATATTAGTTCTGTAAAATTATCCTATGAATATCAAGTGCATCAAGAATTAAATCAATTCTCTCAAGAAAAAGAATCTCAACTGAAGAGTGATTTAAGTGTGGAAAAGTTCATAGAGTCTAATAAAAGTTTTTCAGAGCTTTTTGCCAAAGATGATAGCTTGTTCAGAGATCTAAAGGAAGTTCTTGAAAATATCCAGGGGTTTGATTCTGATTTACTAGGAAAAAATTTATTTCAAGCTCCTAATTATGATGATTATGTCAAAACTCCGACATTTTTAGTCCCTCTAGAAATCCTCTTAAACCCGAACAGCAAAAGACAAATTAGTGTTGTCATTTTTGCAATGACTGTTTCAATTTTTCTAGAAATAATTCCATTGTTATTGGGAGGTATTGAAACTCAATTCAAAAGCAAAAGAAATAATGTCAAAGAAGATATAAAAAATGATAATGAATCAAACAAAACTGCTTTGGGTCAGTTTTCTAGTTCGATAAGCACGTTGATTAAAAATATCAAAGAAACAACAATTGAAATCTGGTCAGCTCTTACAGAACCGATAGGCACTACTAAAAATTTACAAGATGAAATCAAGAATAAGTTAACCAAATCAATATCTGCTGTAGGATTAAATGACCAAGAAAAAAAGAATTTTCTGCTATTTTTTTATCGAAGTATCGATATGGAAGACAAAAAAATTTTGGTTAAGCAATGCAACTCTGACAGTCAAGCCAATCAAAAATCACAAGAAGATAAATCAGAATCGGTTCAACAAAGTGATGCTTCTGGCAATGAAAACAGTAAAGAATTAGATCTAGAGCAAAATAAACTAAAAATGTATGAAGATGCGACCGCATTAATTGTCGATCTAATGCAAAATACTAGAGTAAAATGGCTAACTAGAGGTTCTAACTCTAACAAAAACAAAGAATATTACTATCGTTTTGATTCAAACAAATATCAGGAGTTTCTTGCTTGGTTGCTCTATGAGTTGACTAAAAGCGAAGCAAACTCTGCAAACAATTCGTTGGATGATGATATATATACTTTCTTGAAATTTATATTCAGGTATGAAATAAACCAATAATCGAAACCAAGTCTTGTAGATTTTTCAATAGACCGAATCTTAAAAATAAATAATTCGCGATCGCTCCTCCCCAAACTAACCATATTTTATGAGCGATCGCCTTTTATTCAAGACAGTTAAACCCTGCTTCTCCTCTTAATTTTTTGTCAAAGGTCACAGTTTCTACACAACCTGCTTGGCGAGCGATCGCTCCTATCAAATAATCAGAAAAATCTGCACTCCCTTGTTTTGTGCGCTCAATAGCTTGATAAAGAACAGAAGGGTTTTCCCACTCAAAGATTGAACTCTGTAGCATCATTTCCAAAGTGTTGATAATTTGGTCTTTGCTAAATTTATATGCTTGACTTTTCAGAACCCAAACTAATTCACACAAGACAATATTAGAAACAAAACACGGCTGGTTGTCTCTAATAATTTCTAGTGCTTTCTGCCACTGCAGTTCGTCATCTCTAGCCAGATAGCGAACTAGAATATTAGTATCAAGTGCGATCGATAGCTGACTCCTGGACCGCGTTCTCCATATCCTCAATGGTTGCTTTCTCAATGCCAGGATAATGTAAGATACCCGACAAGTCTTCCACAGAGAACTTCAGAGGAATTATTTTAACCTCTCCTTCTTCATCAATAACAAATTCTATCTTAGTCCCTGCATTCAATTTAAGGTAGTCCCTAATTTCTTGAGGGATCGTTATTTGCCCTCGATCGCTAACTATTGTACTGGCCATTACTATAACTATTTACTAAATTTGCTTAATTTTAATGGATATAGCTCTGTGCGCAGGCTACAGGCAACAGCTCCGAAAGGCAATAGGGGGAAGAAATTGCCGATAAGATAAGACTTTTAGCTTTTGGGCACCTCCTGCAATTAAACATCTGGTAAAAATCAAAAATCAAATCAATTATCGTACAGAAATTATCAATTATTCCCCTCCCAGGAGGGGTTAGGGGTGGGTTCCCTATTCCCTATTCCCTCTTTTCTACGGAAAATACCGATCCCTAGTTAATTTAGGCAAAACGACGACGTAATAAAGGTTGAATTGCGACTAAAGTCACTACATCAAAGACTAACAGTACCAATAATGCTGTACCAAAAGAAATATCAGCAAAAGGTGTTTCCATGATGATACTACCAATAGACCAGTCACTATGTAGATACAAATAGCGAATCGGCTCGATCGCGTAAGTCAAAGGATTTAAACTTGCCACTACCTGTAACCAATTAGGCATAAAAGATAGAGGTGCTAGAGCAGTACTAGCAAATAGTAAAGGTAAGTTAGTTACAAAAATCACAGCCAAAAGTTCAATGTGACCCGGTAAAGCAAAGGCCAGACCCAAACTTAAACCAGTTACGCCCAAAACCAACATTAGGACAATCAGGGCGATCGTAGCTAATCCTAATATATCAGGTAATCCAGCACCCAAAAATGAACCAGCACCAATTATTATTGCTGACTGAATAAAACTCAGAGTGACAATAAAGGTAGCTGAAGCTATGACAATAGAAAAACGGGATGTTAATGGAGCTACCAATAGGCGGTTGAGAAAGCCAAATTCTCGGTCAAACATGACTGGCAAACCAGCATTAAGGGCACCACCAAAAGCAGTGAATACAATAATACCAGCACCGAGAAATTGTCCATAGTTTTGACTTTCACCAAATAAACCTTGAGGTACATTTTGGAAAAGTGCCCCAAATAGGATTAACCACATCAGGGGTTGGATAATTCCAGCTATTAATGTCGAAGGGCGTCGTTTTAGTTGGATAAATAACCGACGGGTTAATGCTAGGGTTTCTTGGAAGAAATCTCCTACTACAGAACCGGAGGTTAAAGGTGTCGTTTTAGTGTCAGACAACTGACTTATATTTGGTTGGGAAGGAGTAATTGTACCACTCATGTTAGATTTTAGATATTATTAGTGCAGAATCTATGGACAAAAGATAATATGGTAATATGGAAGTTAAAGATTTTTAACTTATTATTAATATTTTTCCACTGTATGCCATTGACTTTTGTCCAACACACTGGTAATTCTAACACTGCTGTTTAGAAATTGCAGAATAGGGCAGGACTTACGCAAATTAACCTTGAAAACGCCGTATGTAGGGGCGAATGGCATTTGCCCTCCCTATATTGTAGAGTCTGGTGGGTAAGTCCTGATTATTAAAAAATACTGTAGGTTGGGTTAAGCGCTAGCGTAACCCAACAAAGCCAAAATGGTTCTTGTGTTTACCTCAACCTACACAGATACAAGAGGAGTTGTTGGGTTTATCCTACGGATAAGCTGGCGCTAACCTGCCTCAACCTAACCTACACATATATCAGGACTTACGCACGGACACTAAATCGAGTTAGCCAATACTATTTGAGGGCGAATACTATTTGAGGGCGAATACTATCAGGACTTACGCAAATCGACTTTTAAACCACCATCTGTAGGGGCGAATGGCATTCGCCCTCCCCATAAGTAGAGTCTCTGCGTAAGTCCTGACTATTTGAGGACGAATACTATTTGAGGGCGAATGCTATTTGAGGGCGAATGCTATTTGAGGGCGAATGCTATTTGAGGGCGAATGCTATTTGAGGGCGAATACTATTTGAGGGCGAATGCCATTTGAGGGCGAATACTATTTGAGGGCGAATACTATTTGAGGGCGAATGCTATTTGAGGGCGAATACTATTTGAGGGCGAATGCTATTTGAGGGCGAATACTATTTGAGGGCGAATACTATTTGAGGGCGAATACTATTTGAGGGCGAATGCCATTTGAGGGCGAATGCTATTTGAGGGCGAATACTATTTGAGGGCGAATACTATCAGGACTTACGCAGTACCGCCATATCTACTGGGGGCGAATGCCATTCGCCCCTACAAATGGTGTATAACTTCGTGTTTTGCGTAAGTCCTGACTATTTGAGGGCGAATACTATTTGAGGGCGAATACTATTTGAGGGCGAATACTATTTGAGGGCGAATACTATTTGAGGGCGAATGCCATTCGCTCTTAATTTGGTTTTGCCACCCTTCAACAATAGCAACTCCCACATTAACATAAGGATTATCTAACAATTCTTTGAGCGCTTCTTTGCCTCCCGCTTGCAATGCTCCGACAAAACGTTGGCGGTTGTTTGGGGGAATGGAGGCGGTGACAAATGCTTGTTTTTCTGCATCTGTTGCAGCAGGATTATTTGATTCTAATTGTTTCAATTGTAACCAACTCCGGCAATTCTACGAATCTGGGGATGCCAGAATAGGCTTTGAATTTAGGGATATTTGGAACAGATCCAGAAGAGGATGAGCCAAGTAATTGGGTTAAAGAGTAGAATTTTCAACAAGAAGGAGAACAGTTGTGTTCTTTCCAAGGTATCTATCTTAGCTTTAATGCCTTCGTGTTCGAGATTTTTGTAGTGTCTCTTGAGTAAACTAATATCTTTTGGTTGCCAATGTACCTTTTTCACCAATTTATCAATATGTTGTTCCAATTCTGGTCGCAAGTCCCTTAGTTGTTCTAATTCTGGAGATTCGCTTTTTTCCCAAGCATTTGCCAAAATCTCTAAAACTTTTTTGCCTTCTTCCCGACTAATGGAGCGTTTATTCTCAAACTTATCCATTAGAGAAAGATATCGTGCTGGTGAACCTAACCGTTGAATTAAGGTAACAGCATCAGATTCTCCACCACTGAAAAAGTAGGCAAAAAAGCGAACTGTTGCTTCTGTACTGAAGTCTTGATAAGCTATCTTCAAAATTCGTGAAATCTGCTGAGTATTCAACTTTTCTTTTTCCATATTACCCACTATTGTTACTGCTGCTTCACGGATATTCTGATGTTCATCGCTCAACAACTGTAGTAAATCGGGAATTAATTCTTTAGCTTCCGAACCCAGATTACCCACTGCTGTTACTGCTGCTTCACGGACATCCAAATTTTCATCTCTCAACAACTGTCGCAACTGGGGAATCAATTCTTTAGTCTCCAACCCCATCTTACCCACTGCTGTTACTGCTGCTTCACGGACAAACCGATCTTCATCCCTCAACAACTGCTGCAATTCGGGAATCAATTCTTTAGCCTCCGACCCCATCTTACCCACTGCTTTTGCTGCTGCTACACGGATATTGGACTTTTCATCCCTCAACAACTGCTGCAGTTCGGGAATAAATTGTTTAGCCTCCAACCCCAGATTACCCACTGCTCTTGCTGCTATAGAACGGACACGCCAATAATCATCCCTCAACAACTGCTGCAATTCGGGAATCAATTCTTTAGCATCCGACCCCAGATTACTGAATGCTCTTGCTGCTACAGAACGGACAAACCGATCGTCATCCCTCAAAAGCGGCAGCAACTGGGGAATAAATTCTTTAGCATCCGACTCCAGACTACTGAATGCTCTTGCTGCTGCTATACGGACAGACTTATCATCATCTCTCAACAACTGCTGCAATTCGGGAATCAATTCTTGAGCATCTGACCCCATTTCACCCACTGCTCTTGCTGCTGCTCCACGGACATTAACATTTTTATCCCTCAACAACTGCTGCAACTGGGGAATCAATTCTTGAGCATCCGATCCCATTTTAACAACTGCTTTTGCTGCTGCTATACGGACATCCCAATTTTCATCGCTAAACAACTGCAGCAACTCAGGAATCAATTCTTGAGCATCTGACCCCAGATTAACCGCTATTTCTGCTGCTGCTTCACGGACATTGGAATCATCATCTCTCAACAATTGCCGCAACTGAGGAATAAATTCTTGAGTATCTGACCCCAAATTAACCGCTATTTCTGCTGCTGCTTCACGGACACTCCTATCTTTATGCCTCAACAATTGCCGCAATTGGGGAATAAATTTTTGAGCATCATACCCCAAATTAACTACTGCTTTTGCTGCTGCTTTACGGACATTAACATCTTTATCTCTCAACAATTGCCGCAACTGAGGAATAAATTTTTGAGCATCATACCCCAAATTAACTACTGCTTCTGCTGCTGCCTTACGGACACTCCTATCTTTATCCCTCAACAATTGCCGCAATTGGGGAATAAATTCTTTAGCCTCCGGTCCCAAATTACCCACTGCTGTTACTGCTGCAAAACGGATATTCCAATTTTCATCCCTCAACAACTGGTGCAACTGGGGAATAAATTCTTGAGCATCCGACCCCAGATTACTCACTGCTCTTGCTGCTGGACTACGGATACTCCAATTTTCATCCCTCAACAACTGGTGCAACTGGGGAATAAATTCTTTAGCCTCTGACCCCAGATTAGCCACTACTTCTGCTGCTGCTATACGGACAGACAAATTATTCTCCCTCAACAACTGCTGCAGTTGGGGAATAAATTCTTTAGCATCCGACCCCATCTCACCCACTACTTTTGCTGCTGCTATACAGACAAACTGATCTTCATCTCTCAACAACTGCTGCAGTTGGGGAATAAATTCTTTAGCCTCTGACCCCATTTCACCCACTGCTTTTGCTGCTGCTATACGGACATCGGAATCATCATCCCTGAACAATTGCTGCAATTGGGGAATAAATTCTTGAGCATCCGACCCCAGATTACCCACTGCTTTTGCTGCTAGTATACGGACATTCCAATTTTCATCCCTGAACAATTGCAGCAATTGGGGCATAAATTCTTGAGCATCCGACCCCAGATTACCCACTGCTTTTACTGCTAGTATACGGACATCGGAATCATGATAACTTAACAACTGCTGCAACCGGGGATGTTCAACGTCCAATACCATCTCACCTAATACTTTTTCTGCTGCTTGATGGACATTGGAATCTCTATCCCTCAATAACTGTAACAATTGAGGAATCAATTCTTTAACTTCCGACTCCATCTCACCCAATGCTTTTACTGCTGCTTGACGGACACGCTTATCATCATCCTTAAACAACTCTAGCAACTGGGGAATCAATTGTTTAGCATCCGACCCCAGATTACCAATTGTTTTTGCTGCTGCTTCACGGACAGGCCAATATTCATCCCTCAACAATTTTCCAATTTGTTCAACCCGTTCTGAAGGAATTTCAACAGGAGACTTAAGGTCATACTTAGACATTTTGTTCAAAGCTTTAACCCAAACATCAGGGTCAGAGTCATCCAACGCCGCTAACATTCCCTGAAGTTGCCAGTTTTCCGGCGGTGACTTCTCAGCAGCTCGAACATGACCCAAATTTACCACCAACAGCATTACCAACAATAGCAGCAAAAAACGCCATTTACGGAGAAAGGAGTTAAGGAGTTTCATTGTTTTAGATTTTAGAGACAGAAAACTGGAGCATAAGAGCCTCTACTTCAAAATTAAAATCGACTCTGACTTGGAAATTTAGTAAAAAGGCAATAAATTAGTAATTAGTCCAGCTTAATGTAGATAATAACAAATATGAGGGCTAAAGCCCAACTACGAGCCTTTTCTTCTTTTTCCTTCCTGACTCCTTCTTCTAATTAGCCACATCACGAAGAATATTTAAAGGTTTATGCTCTTTAATAATTTTCATCTGTTCCCGATCTTTTACCAACAAAGCACCCGCAAAACCTAAACTATTAACGGAAATAGATTTAAAACTCTCATGCGATCGCGACACGACTAACATCCATTCTCGCGTCACTAAAAGATTATAATTACCAGACTGTTTCCCACTCTTATCATCACCATCTTCTATCCCCACAGCTTTGAGTAAAGCAAAATAAGATGCCAAAATTTCACCAGCAGACTCAACAGGAGAATTTATCCAACCAGAATCTAATTTAGCCAAAGCGTGTCGAAAAGGAAACTCAGACGTAACACCTATACCATTATCAAATGTAGCAGTAGCGATCGCTCTTTCGATAGGTATTCTCTCTCCATCCAAAACCATTGGTAGAGGTATCATTTGTAAATGTTTATGACGTTGACTCGCACCTGCCGCTTTTCCAGCGTTGTAAAATGCCAAACCATCAAATTCTCCCATACAGCTACCCAAAGCCTGAAAATCTTGCAAATTCAGCAAATTTTCTTGTTCCTCAAACTCTCTAGTCACAATAAGTAGATGATTATCTACAACGTTATACTTATTCAACAAACACAGATGAGTTTTGGAGATATCGGCAACAAATAAATCCCGGTCGTAAGGTAGAAAAGGGTTAAAATCTTTGCCAGTCTCAGCTTTATTTTTTTTCTGCTGTTTTGTAGCTTCATCTTTCCGGGATAAATTAGACAAAATGCGTACTAGGAAGCGAATATTATCCTGTTGCACAAACTCGTATTCAGTAGGTATAGGTTGAAGTGCGCCACATTCTAGAGCATATTCAGTTTGTTGTTTCAGTCTTTCCCAGAGAGTGCCCGGTGTAAATAACAATTGATTTTGGGACATAGTTAAGTTTTGAATATTATAGTCAGTAGTCATCGATTATCATACTACTGGTGGAGCAGGGGAGTGGGGGAGTATTCAACAATTAATAATTAATAATTAACAATTACCTATCCTTGAAAAAATGCATGGTAATTGGTATAAAACCTTCTTCCTTCTTCCTTCTTCCTTCTTCCTTCTTTCTTCTTCCTTCCGCATATACGAGTCAAAAAAAAAGTCCCCTCTGGAAACAGGGAACCTCTATAAATAGCAACTACTCTTAGAGCTTGATTTCATTAAAACATTCGTTTTTGTTGAGAAATTTACTAACTTTATCGCTCACATTAATCCCCAAGTACTTCTCGACAAAATAAGTTAGTTGAATCAAAACTTTGACCTTCTCTATTTGCTCTAGCTTCTTTACTTTCTATAATGCTTGCAACTGAACCTTTAGCAAGAGAACGAGTTGTTGCACTGGCACTTTCATTCACCCAATCATTTGCGCCAACTTTATATCTAAAATCGCATTCATACTGATCGTTAGCCGATCCTGCTTGTAAGAAAATACCGAGAGAAGCTAGTGCAGATAGGATTAAGTACCTTTTCATTATAAATAATCTCCTGTGATCGGTTTACTTTCTGGATAGTTGATTTACTATCTATATTCCTTTTATATCTCTAAGTTCAGATCATTTATTGTTAAATACTATACTTTTTACTATATTTTTTTTCATTTTATGAGCGATTGTTTCTTTCTATGAGTATAAATTCTTAATCCAAATGTCGGCATGATTAATATTAGTTTTTACTGTTTCAATATCAATAAAATTTAATAAAAAAAATCCGTTTTTATGATAAAATTATTCTGGGTTTATTGGAGCGATCGTGTGAGTAATATATTACAGCTATCTATTTAAATTGTCAAGATTTTAAGATAATTATTTACCTAAAAAATTCTATCTATAAATCTGCAAAATGAGCGAACATTTAAGTTGCTATTTTGACTAAAAGTAAACAAATATTAATTGTGACTTCACTAGCGAATAAATGGAGAAAAACGATGATAATCGGATGTTATTTTAGCTTTAATAGATAATTGTCACAACTAGAAAATGCCAAAATCAAAAGTGTTGTCAGCAAAAAGTTACAAAATCAAGTCGATCGGGTATAATTGAATATGTGGTTTTTCAATCTTTGCCGAAGACAAGAATCTTCACAGCAATTGATAAAAATTTTTTAGGCAAAGGTTATGTATGGAATGCGATCGCCATAACGAGACGAGTAGCTACAACAAATTCTGGCGTTGGTGAATTTAGCTATGATTTTCGTGGCTGTAGGAATAGGTAGGGACGTTGATCCAACATCCCTACAGATTATTTCGTTTATTGCTACAGCACTACGCATTAAGATTAGGACAGCTAAGAAACTTCAAAATGTTACAGTTATAGCAGTTTTCACTCATGTTGACTTGCATTGCTTCTGCCCTCAGTTCCCGCAGCATAGCTGCCTTTAAGCCAAAATCTCTGTACTCTATGAAACATGAAAACTGCTATAAAAGTTTTGATATAGAATCCGGTTATACAGTATATGTTTATAATTCTATCCACACTTCAATATTAAATCCCCCATCTCCCCATCTCCCCATCTCCCCATCTCCCCATCTCCCCATCTCCCCATC
>JAXHSW010000350.1:0-4755 GCA_034190295.1 Cyanobacteriota bacterium
CTCCGGTAGACAACCCACCCCTCACCCCTCCCAGGAGGGGAAGTCAGGAAAAACAGGGAATGATATCAAATCCGGTAGCATCGGTGTAATTAGATGGGGAGTAGGGGAGTAGGGGAGTAGGGGAGTAGGGAAGTAGGGGAGTAGGGGAGTAGGGGAGTAGGGGAGATGGAGAAATATTTGGTAATGGTTGAAGATGGAACATTTTTTGCGTGCCGAATTAAACGGATTTGATATGAGCTAGGAGGTAGGATTCAATAATTGATAATTACCGAAAAATTGGGTTTAAAGCCTCCCCCTTTTAGGGGATGAAAAAATTTCAATGAGCGTATTTTCGTTTTCTCCGGCTTTAGTCGGAGGTACTGATAACTGATAACTGAAATGACCTCTCCCTAAAACGGATAGGATTGATTAACGCACGTCAGAAGTCTGCAAGTCAGCAAGTGTACCCACCCGCGGGCCCAGACCGTGGAGGGGAAGTAGGGGATGCGTGAGCAACTCTCCAAAAATATTGCGCTTTAAAAGGTGGGGTTTTAGACCCATGTTATTTTGATAAAAAGAAAATTTTTTCTTGTTTCTCCTTTAAAGAAGAAAAAAGCGGTCTAGGGGTGGCGAGGTCTCAGAGCCATATCCAATCAACCAAGAGAAGAAAAAATTTTCATGATTAGTCAATCCTCTTCTTTTCAAGGAGATGTATTTGCTAATTATTAATTATTAATTATTAATTATTAATTGTTGAACTCTCCCCTACTCTCCGCCAAAAGACGTAGTGCTATATAATGCATAACCTATAGGAATATAGAAATATGTTCCAATTGACGGGATAACTACCCTGATATTAAAGCAAACTTTTGACCAGGAAAAATGATTATACAATTAACAATAATTAGGATTGTCGATCGAATATCTTACTGGTTACTTTTTTTAAGCTAATATATCTGGATAATTGTCCATTTTTATTTATCTCAAATCTCAAAGTGAATGGGTACTGCTTCTAAATACTGGAAACAGATTAAGATTAATAGTTCCGGGTCTCGTCAAGTCCTGGAAATTACAGAGGCAAAACAATTTTTTACCTTAAATTTTCCAGAGTATGTAATAGATGGTGACATTTCGGACATTAATATTCAGCGTCAACTTTTAGTATTGGTGCAAAATAATTTAGATACTAATCTAGAGGGAGATTCTTTATTAGCAGAACGCTGTCTTCTGTGTTTTATATCTTGGCAAATTGATGGTGTTTGTCAACAATTAGCGGTTAATTTTGGTAAAAGTTATGGCTTTACTAGCCAAGATTTATTCCCTTATGTTTTGACTGATGATGGCAGAATCTCTAGTCAAAAAAATCAAACTTCTGCTTGTTCTTTTGCCCAAGAAATTCTCCAAAGTTTTAACCCAAATCAAAGCAATTTAACTACCTGGACAACTAGAAAAGTTAAACAGCATCCTGAACTTAATAGTTTCTTACTGGAATGTGGAGTCTATTTAATTAGTGATTGGGCAATTCTGAATGATACTCCCCTCAAACAACTAGAAAAAATTTTCTCAGTATTTTATCATTTTACTGCTTTTGAAACTAGGGAAAGTATCGATATTTTATCAAGTTATCATGCTATTTATCGGGCGCAACGTCGCCAAAAAAGTTTGTCAAGACCAGGGAGAAAATGCTTACCACCAACTACAGAACAATTAGAACAAATTGCTCAATTAATCGAGACTAAAACTGGTATAAATATTTCTCCAAAGCAAGTCTTGACTAAGTTGCAAGACCTGGCTTCTCAAATACGAGAATATCGAATTTCTGTCAGAAGTGGTTCTCTACCGACAATACCATTAGATACTTCTAATCATAAATCTTTAGCTAATCAGATGTCTCTTGTTCAAGATGCTGATACTATGGATGAACAGAATGAATTTTTGAGCAATTATAGAAAGCAATTTATTTTGAGTTTAGATGATGCTATAGCTAAAGTAATAGATTCTTGGATGCAATTATTAAAGAGAAGAAAAAAACCAAAACTGGAACAATTTCTCCAAGGGTTACATCTATATCATTGTCAGGGAAAATCAATGACAGAAATTGCTCAAAATTTGGGTTTGAAAGCGCAATATCAAGTAACTCGTTTACTAAAATTAAAATCTTTTCGGGCTGATATTAGACAGGAATTATTAATTAGTTTGCGCGGTCGTATCTTAGAAATTGCTCAAGATTATACAGATCCAAAACATCTACAAACTATAGATAAAAAAATAGAAATAGCTCTAGATGAACAAATAAATAGACTATTTCAAGAAGTAGAGTCAGACAGTTATAAGTCTCAATCTAGTCCTAAAGAAAATTTATTTGCTCAAAGGGTTTGTCACTATCTAGATAAATTTAGTTATTGTAATTTATCTAGAAGAAGGTAGAAGGTAGAAGGGAGAATTGTTTATCAATTCAAACCCCAAACAATTTTAAGCGCCCCCATTGACCGAAAAATTGATTAGTTACGCCTCCTCTTTTAAGGAGATAAAAAAAAGGATATTCCGTAGTTCAATCTCAATGCCTCAGCTAGAGGTACTGATAACTGATAACTGATAACTGAAATGACGGTGGGGTATTAAACCCTTCAATAATTGATAATTGATAATTGATAATTATCTCTCCCTAAAAGGAAGAGGATTGAATAAAAGGAAAAAAAATATTTTTTCCTCTTGAAAGGGGAGGATTCAAGGCGCGAATTATTTAATTATTTCATTATTAATTATTCGGTAAAAGAAAAGATAAAACTTATTATTAAGGGAAATTTTAAATGAAGAATGAACTAATTAATAAATTAGAAGACTTGCTAGATTTTCAAGGTATTGCTACAGAATCTATTCATTTATCATTAGATAAAGTTGAGCAAGCTATCAAAATTAGCAATCAAATTCCTAACGAATCGCGACAATGGCAAACTTATGTGAATGGGTTAGCTTTGTTTGGATTTGAACAATGGCTAGAAGAAAGAGGCACAGATAATTTAACAGTTAATTTAGCTGATGCTTCTATTTTTAATCCAGTTCTTTCTAACTCAATTCCAGCCGTTTGTCATCTGAATATTAATCAGTTTAAAGTTTGTCTAATTACTCAAGGTAGTTTTATAGATCAGGAAGTTAGTCTACCTAGAGCGGTAGTAGATTTACCAGAGTTCGCCCATCATTTATATGTAGTGGTGGAAGTACAAGAAGAGTTAGAAACAGTTGTGATTAATAGTTTTATTTCTTATGCAGATTTAATGGGCAATAAAACACAGTTTAATCTACTGCCTGATGAAGATTGGAATTATCAAGTTCCCTGGAGTTGGTTTGATAAAGAAATAGATAATTTATTACTCGATCTTCGTTGTTTGGATATAGCAGGAATTCCTTTGCCAGAGGTACAACCTAAGTCAAATAATTTAGCTGTAGCTAAAGCTGAATTAACAAAATTATTACCTCAGCTATCGGAACAAAGTTTATGGGAATTTTTTAACTGGGAACAGGGAAAAACTATCCTCACTAATTCTGAGTTATTAAGTTGGATATATAATTGGCAATTGCAAATAGAAATAGACCAGGGGAATATTCCGAATAATTTAGTAGAAGTTACAGAAAATTATGAAAATTCTTTAAGTAGTCTGAGTAAATATTTACCAGATTTACTTAGTCTTTTGACTGAACCTACTATTAATGTGGGGCGTTGGTTAAAGAATGAATTAGATGATTTTGCGAATGAATTATCTTGGGTTTTATTACCAGAATTATCGGCATTATCTCCCATGAGAGGAATATCTTCTCCTACAGAAGAAATTGCTGGAATTATCAGAGAGTTGCCCAAAAATGGTGTATATATTTCTCCTCATGCTAGGGTTGCTTATCACGATTTATTATTAGCTGGAATTCCTTTAAGATTGTATGCTTTAACTTGGTCTTTAGTCTCAGATTCAACATTAGAATGGATGTTGCTATTAATATTAAGTACACCTACAGGGATGGGTTTACCGGAAAAAATCAAATTGCGGGTTAGTGATGCAACGGGAATTTTAGTTGAGCAGAAGTTAAATTCTAATGAGGATGATTTTTATATATTTACTAATGTTGTAGGAAGTTGGAATGAGAAGTTTATTGCTACGGTTTATTTGACACCAGAAGATCGGGAAACTTTTCCTCCTTTTGAATTTAATCCTTGAATAAGGAGTAGGGGAGTGGGGGAGTGGCTCACACTGATTATGGCACGGATACGCGGATAGGTCAGGGAGTAGGGGAGTAGGGGAGTAGGGGAGTAGGGGAGTAAGGGAGTAGGGGAGTAGGGGAGTAAGGGAGTAGGGGAGAATTAAACATAAGAATAATTAACATTTGACTTTTAACTTTTAACTTTTAACTTTTAACTTTTGAATGCATGACTTTTAATATCAAATCCGTTTAATTCGGTATAAAAAAAATGTTCCATCTTCAACCATTACCGGCTTTGTTGCATGAAAGTATATAGCTGCCACACTTGCTCCGAATGGCGCTCAAGAGCAGAGCCATAACTATTGTCCAATAGTAACAATTGCAGTCGCACAGCGATCGCGAATCAGCAGAGCCATAACTATTGTCCAATAGTAACAATTGCAGTCGCAGGGCGATTAAGCTGTCGCACTTACTCCGAATGGCGCTCAAGAGCAGAGCCATAACTATTGTCCAATAGTAACAATTGCAGTCGCACAGCGATCGCGAATCAGCAGAGCCATAACTATTGTCCAATAGTAACAATTG
>JAXHSW010000351.1:0-4621 GCA_034190295.1 Cyanobacteriota bacterium
TTTATAATTCTATCCACACTTCAATATTAAATCCCCCATCTCCCCATCTCCCCATCTACCCATCCCCCCATCTCCCCATCTCCCCATCTCCCCATCCCCCATCTCATATAATAAGTATTCAACCGGATTCTATATTAGAGGTGGGTTCTCCACGGTTGGGGCCCGCGGGTGGGTTGTCTCCTGTCTCCTGACTCCTAAAAAAACTCCTGTCTCCTGACTCCTAAAAAAACTCCTGACTCCTTCGTCGCCACTAATTTACCAACGCCATCGAAAGTTATTCTAAAGTTTCTTTGGTACTCAAAAATTTTTCTAAAGTTTCTTCTAAATTTTGTACTTGAAGTTTAATTTTTAGCTCCCGTTCTTCTAATTGTTGTGCCATTAAATTGAATCCTTTAGCTAATTTATCTACTTCATCGTTATAAGTAACAGGAAGTCGCATTTTTAAGTCACCTTTAGCTAATTTTTTTGTAGCAGAAGTCACTGTATAAATTCGACGGGCAATTACATTTGATAGTGAGTAACCTACGAGAATAACTATTCCTGCTCCTAATAAAGAAAATAAACTAATTACAATCACAAATTTTTGTTTTGCTTCTTCCAAATCTGCTAGAGGAGATAAGGCAACTAATTCTAGTTCTGTACCATCTAAGGCCAATATACTGATATTTTTAACTATGTATAAGTGGTTATCAATTTTTATTTTGTTAAATTTTTTATCGTGTTTTTGGTGAAATTCATCCCAAGACAATTGCTCATTACTGGGTAAACTAGAAGCAATCATTTCTTTGTTTTGGAAAGCCACAATATATTTATTTGTTTTTGTATGAATTTCATCAAGTAATTGATTATTGATGGCAGTACCAATAATAATACCGCCAATAACTCCTTGATTAGATTTAATTGGTGTAGCTCCTATTAATATCAATTTAGAATTATTGAAGTCTTTTCCAGTAATCATGCTAGAAAAAGCTACCCCGTTAATTATTTGTGAAATTATGACTTTATCGGACATTTTTACTTGATTCAGTGTCTGGTTGCGCAAATCTATTATGTTGTTACCATTTTTGTCTATTACTTTTACTATATCAAGGGATAAACTTGCTTTTAAAGGTATTATTCTTTGCAGTATTTTTGTTTTATTCTCTGCTTCTAATGCTTGGGAAATTGTTGTGCCACCAACTAATAATTTAGAATTTAAGTACAGTTTATTCATCTGCCGTTGAAATTCTTGCATCACTAATCCAGCAATGCCTTCTACTTCTTTTAGTTGCCTTTGTTCAATATTATGAGAAAAGTAATAAATAATACCGAAGTTTCCTAAAAACCATATTGTTAAGAATACCGAGAGAAATGGTAAACTAATCTTTTGTCTTAAAGGGAGATTTGAATAATAGTTCCTGAAAAGATTTTTGAATTGAGAAATTAGTTGAATTTTAGTATTACTCATTTTTTTATTTAGAATTGATTTATGCCGTCTATCGTAATCCTATTTAATATCATGTCCGGTTAAATACTTATAAATCAGGGAGTAGAAAGTAGGGAGAATAAAGAGATTTGTTCTGCAAGTAATAGGATAGTTTTTTTTCGTCACTAATTACCTGGACATAATATAACTCGTAAATTTTTTGCGTAGGTAGGTGGTAGGTAGAAGAAAATAAATATACTGAATTTTTTTACCGAATAATTAAGGTTTAAAGCCTCTCATGAGTAAGGAGAAACAATGAATTAATTTTCCTTTTATTCAATTCTATTCGTTTTAGGGAGAGGTAATTATCAATTATTGAAAACATCTACACTGAGTACTATAGCTATTAAATAGACTCAAATAAAGAAGATTCTGTCTATCATACTCTTAATTTTTATTACAGGTTTACTTGTGAGAGCCTAATTAATAATGATTATAGCAATTCGCAGATGGTGTATCAGTTATCAGCTTTTCTTATTTTCCTGATTATGCTTTATTCAAGACTCGTCGTTTCAGTTAGCCTCCTGGGGAGGAACTATGGACTTCAGTTAGCCATAGAATGGTTATAATGATTGGATTATATTAGCTTTTTATAGATTTAGTCTAATATTTAGTGTAGGCATTTCCTACGAATACTGCGCAAACAGCTATTAGCAGTCAGCTATTCGGTGCGGACTGCGGAAGCAAACAGATGCATGAACGTACAGGACTTACTCAGGTTATTAGATAACCTTTTTCTTTTGGTGCGGAATGCGGAAGCAAAGATATTTCACTCCTGGGAGACTTATTCCTCTTTCGGTGGGATAATGAGCAAATAATTCATAGCTGATAGCTGACCGCTCAATGCTTACTATTTAGTTCGAGAAAATCATTATAAACAATTTTTATAAATAGGAAATAAGATTTGTTTTTATGATTAATGAAATGAACTAAATCTCATTTATATGAATCAGATTTAATTAAGTATATAGCGTTTTTCAGGTTATCAAGGTACAGTTATTTTTTTTCTTTGTATTTTCCTGTTGCCTGTTGCCTAAAACCGAGGATTGTGTACCTCACAAATATGAGACTATAGATAGATATGATCTGCTTATTAAAAACTATTACTTTTATCTCTATAAGAGATTTTTTTTGTGAAATGAAAATAATATTAATATTATTTATTTCTCTATTAACTGTGACAAATCTTACCAGTTGCAGTGCTGAAAGGAATAGTCAAGAAACTCCTGTAGAAAAAATAAAAGTAGGTGGTTCCTCAGAAGGTTATCCCGTCTTATAAGTATTAGCAGAAGCTAACAATAATGATTCCATCGAAGTTATTTTTATGTCAAGTAGTCAAAGTAGTGGTGGTATTAGAGGTGTTAAAGATGGATTAATTAATATAGGAGTTATCAGCAAACAACTGACAGCAGCAGAAACATCATATAGAATCCGGTTGAATACTTATTATATGAGATGGGGAGATGGGGAGATGGGGAGATGGGGAGATGGGGAGATGGGGAGATGGGGAGATGGGGAGATGGGGAGATGGGGGATTTAATATTGAAGTGTGGATAGAATTATAAACATATACTGTATAACCGGATTCTATATAAGCATTCCCTCTCTTGGTAAGCATTCCCTTGCGTCTGACGCGCCCCGCAGGTTCTGACCGCCTATTCAAACGTGCAACAGTATTGTTGTATAATTTAGAAGCAAAATTTTCCGTTGAAGTGTGGATTTTCTCAGTTACTTCACGAACATAACGATATCTTTGCTCTAACTGTTCTACTGTTAAGTGGTTTTCAATCGTGACTAACTTCGGCATTACCGAACAATTAAGGTAAAAATCCTCTCCTTTAAAGGAGAAACAAGAAAATATTTTCATGATTAGTCAATCCTCTCCTTGAAAAGAAGAGGTAATTCGCGCATTCGCGCATTCGCGCATTCTTGAATCATTCCTACTCTATGGCGATCGCTCTTTGAAGTTTTATTATACCTAATCATCCGGAGATGATATCACTCAATCTTCTTTTTCTGCGATCTAAGTCAACGACAAGAGCGATCGCAATTGCTGTCAGGGGTTATGTAGCTGTGAGGTAGTGCGATGGAAATAATCAGCAAAAATTTTTCTATTCCCTATTCTTGTTTACCTTGTATCTAGCCTGTTTTTCCTGTTCCCTAATAGACCTAGGCGTGAAAAAGATATAGAACTTTTGCAGGAGTAGGCAACAGCTCATCTGCTCCGAAAGGCAACAGCGGTGCGACCCCGCGACGATGCCAGCTCGCTTGCGGAACGCTGACCAAGAGAGGGAATGCGCACTCGGTGTGAGGCAACAGGTAATATCAAATCCGTTGGCTTCGGAGTAATATAATTCTGTCGTCGTCGTACAATGCTTAAGGAAGAATGATCGTTTACCCCTAGAATATAGACTCTTACCTTTGAATACTGAATAGCACCGATGCTACCGGATTTGATATAGAACCCTTATGATATCTATATAATTATGGTAGTCAAGTCTTTTCGCGCATCAATTTTGAGGAAAATTCAGTTGAAGGAGTGTTGAATTTGTTGTATTATTTCTCCCCACATCTTCCCTCTTCCCTCTTCCCTCTTCCCTCTTCCCTCCTCCCTCTTCCCTCCTCCCTCCTCCCTCTTCCCTCTTCCCTCTTCCCCTCCTGGGAGGGGTTAGGGGTGGGTTGTCTCCTGTCTCCTGTCTCCTGTCTCCTGACTCCTAGCTAACGCGCATATTTATGGAGATACCAAATGGGTTCTATAAGATATTTTCACGAAAAAAGCACTAAAAATGATTTTTTAGGGTTAATTTTTATTTCCTTGACCGATCTACTTGACATATCTAATTAAAAGGTTGATTTATTTTCTGGAGATATCTAATATGATATTTGAGATAAGTACTCAAATTATGTGATCTAAGTCAACAACAAAGAGTGATAACAATTGCTGTCAAGAAATTGATGTAGTGCGATGGAAATAATCAGCAAAAACTTTTCTATTCCCTATTCTTGTTTATCTTGTATCTAGCCTGTTTTTCCTGTTCCTTAATACGACTATTTGAGATAAGTACTCAAATTATGTGATTTCAATCAACAACAATAGTGATAACAATTGCTGTTGTTTTCCTTAATACGACTATTTGAGATAAGTACTCAAATTAT
>JAXHSW010000352.1:0-4553 GCA_034190295.1 Cyanobacteriota bacterium
CTTTATGGATGGGATAGAGGCATTGCCGTTTATGCCTTTAGTTCTGAAATTATGGACTAAGAATGAATTTGTCTAGATATGACTACTTATTGGTAGATATGTCCAGATTTATTTGAACGGTAGTTAGAACATTCTCAAACTGTTATCTAACCTTCAAATTTAGTTACATCCAAAATTTAACTTCTAAATTCTAAATTCTAAATTCTAAATTCTTATTGTGGCAACCACCCTGCACTAAGAAGTATGGTTAAACCCATAAACAGCACAGAAAAAGTCCAAGTAATCCTATTCAAAGTTATTTCTGCACTCTTGCTGCTGGTAAACAATTGAGCTTGTCCACCAATACCACCAATTCCATCACCTTTGGGGCTGTGTAACAACACAAATACAACAATACCTATAGCCGATATAATCCAGATAATTTCCGCAAGTTGAACAACATTCATAGTTTTTAATTCGTTAAAAAATCTAATAATTTCACCGATATTGAGGGAGATTATTGTTAGAAAACAAAGCTTGACTTAAAAGTTTAAGTAGCTATTAGCTTATAGCAGCTCTGAGTAAAAATCCCTGGCTGCTTATCAGCAGGATGGCCTTTGGATGAGTTGAAATCTCCTTTCCGTTCCGGAACACTCCGCTCTCCGAGGAAGTCTCAAAAAAAATCTACCGATCGCTGTTAGCTCCGCATTCGGCACCGAAAAGCTGACCACTTCTTTAAAAATCTCCTTTTGTTTTCCATTACCAAAAAATTGCGGTTTAAAGCCTCCTCTTTCTAATGGGATAAAAAGAAAAATTTTCATGATTAGTCAATCCTATCCATTTTAAAGGAGAGGTAATAATTAATAATTAATAATTAATAATTAATAATTAATTCTTGAACTGCCTCCTCCCTAACGGACTGACTACAAACCCACCCGCACAGGAGTACGATTTTGTTTAACATCATATCCAGAATTTTCAATCATTGATTTTCCAGTCATCTCAGGAGGCTGGGGCAACTGTAGAATCTCCAAAATAGTTGGTGCTATATCTGCTAAACAGCCATTTTGTCGTAAAGGCACCTCAGTGCCATGACCGGGAATTTTTCGTCCCTCTCCTTCTATGAGTATAAATGGTACTGGGTTTGTCGTGTGAGCTGTCCAAGGACTCCCTTGTTCGTCCCACATATATTCAGCATTACCATGATCGGCAATTATTATTGCTGTGCCACCTGCTTTACTAATACTATCTAAAAGTTGTCCTAAACAATGGTCAACTGTCTTAACTGCATTCACCGCCGCATCCATCACCCCAGTGTGACCTACCATGTCAGGGTTAGCATAATTAATCACAATGAGAGAATAGATTTGTTGTTCCACAGCAGCGATCGCTACTTCTGTCACTTCTGCTGCTGACATTTCTGGTGCTTCATCATAGTGAGCGACCATTGGACTTTGAATCAATTCTCGGTCTTCTCCCTCAAATGGTTGTTCTAAACCTCCATTGAAAAAGTAAGTTACATGAGCATATTTTTCAGTTTCAGCAGTACGAAGTTGCCGTAGACCATGCTGAGAAATTACTTGTCCGAGAATATTATTTAAGTTTTGAGGCTTAAAAGCCACTAAGACGGATAAACTAGGGTCATATTGAGTAAAAGTTAAAAATGTCAATGGTTGAATTTGTTGGCGCTCAAACCCATTAAAATCTGGATATACAAAAGCTTGAGTCAATTGACGAGCGCGATCGGGACGAAAATTAAAGAATATTACTCCATCTCCAGGTTCTATAGCTCCAGGGGATACTCTAACTGGGATGACAAATTCATCTGTTATACCCTCAGTATAAGACTGTTGTAGTAAATCAGAAGCAGAACAACCTACTCCATAACCATCTTTAGTCATCACTTCATAAGCTTTTTGAATTCTATCCCATCGTTTATCCCGGTCCATTGCATAGTAGCGACCGCTAATAGTAGCAATTCGTCCTACACCACTTTGTTTAATGTGATACTCTATTTGCTTGAGTACCTGGACTCCTGATTTTGGATTTGTATCACGTCCATCAGTAATAGCATGAATACAAACATCAGAAATTCCTTTCGCTTTAGCCATATCCAGTAAACCTAATAAGTGGTTTACATGAGAATGAACTCCTCCAGGGGAACATAAACCCACTAAATGTAGTTTAGAATTACGCTCGCTAACATCTTGACAACATTTAACTATGTCTTGATTTTGAGCAATTGACCCATCTTCTACTGCATCAGATATTCTTACTAACTCCTGAGGTACAATTCTCCCCGCACCAATATTTAAGTGACCAACCTCCGAGTTACCCATTTGGCCTTCTGGCAAACCTACTGCCTTCCCAGAAGCTTGAATCAAAGTTCTAGGATATGCTTGCCAAAGGCTATCAATTACAGGTGTTTCACCAGCAGCAATAGCATTTCCTTCTTTTTCTTCTCGATAACCCCAACCATCTAGAATAATTAGTACAACCGGAGATATAGAAATTTTTCCCATGATTTTTTACCTTTTATAGTTCATAAAAATATAGTCACATAAGACTTATGCTTATTTTACAGGTGTTGTCCTGACTGGGTGAAGTACAACACCACGCCAGTTGCGTGACTGTCGGGGGACTCGCTCTACGCACTGGCTCATCTATCCCATGGTCAAAGACATTTGGGACTACTTTTCTCGCATTGGTTTAGAAAACCGTTCACTCACCTCATTAATTAATCCTTTGCTGACGGTACAATTGCATTCCTCTTTTTACTCTTTTTCGCGAGAAGGTGACATGATTTTTCTGACCTTTTTTGTAAACTGGAATCAAATCATTATCTATAAAACTTGCTTTTGAGGTATAAGATTCTTCTGTAATAATTAGACCTATCCCTACCATCTTGGCTTTATAAGATAACATTTCTATTAACCTGTTATTGGGAACAGATACAAAATCTGAAATGTTTATTTTATATTTGACATTAAATTACTATATAGGGAATGCTCTTAAAAGTCTTTTTGTTGGGGTAGGAGTCAGAATTTCCGTTTGTCTCCGCGAAGCAAACAGGAGTCATAATTCAGGAGAAATGGGAATTATAGAGGAAGTAGTAGAAATAATTTTTATTAATTGATAATGGATCTTTTTATTAATTGATAATGGATAATGAATAATGGATAATTACAAGAAGGTTTTAACCGTTACGGAATTGAATATAAGGAAATCTCAAGTGCATTTTTTTCTCCTTGCTTATGAGAAGATTTTTACCTTTGGGGATTAATTATCAATTATCAATTATTTATTGGTAATAGTGATTTTTATGCTCTTATCTGCTATGCGCAAAATACTAATTTTTTTACCTTAAGCAGACCTAAAAGATTACCATTTTTTCATTTTATTAAAGACACTTACCTTTATTTGTAAATGCTTACTTGATAGTCGATCGGCAAGCCCTATATAACACTATATTTATGTAGAACTTTTACCCGATATAATGATAATTTTTCATTGAATCAGCGAAAACTTTCACTAAAGATACTTTCAACAATTAATAATTAATAATTATCTTACCTTTCCTTGAAAAGAAGAGGATTGATTAATCATGAATTTTTTTTTCTTTTTTCCCCTTAAAAGGGGAGGCTTTAAACCACAATTTATCGGTAAGCATTTCGGTCCGAATGCTGTTAAAACAGCTATTAGCAGTAAGCTATTCCTTTGGAATGCGCTCCCATTCAGCAACTAATAATGAATAATTACTTCTAAGGTTTAGTCCGGGGAAACATGGCAGTAAATTTTTATTCAAACTCAATTTCAAAGGTTACTTTTACGCGGACTCAAAATTAATAGCTGAAGTCCGCAGTTCCGACCTAGGAGACTAGCTAATAGCTGACGGCTGAATGCTTATAAGATACTATATCATTCAAGTTATTTATTATTTATTAATTTAACTTCAATTGTATGTAAGCATTTCCGTTTGTCATGCTGCGCAAACAGCTATTAGCACTCAGCTTTTAGCTGTTTCATAAATAATGAATATACATTCTCCCTCGTCAAGGTCAGTTTTTTTTCAATACTTTTAATTCTCCTTAAATCTATCAATACTAAAAGTAATAAATTAATAGCTGATAGCTGAGTGCTGTTTGCGCAGCATTCCGGAGGAAATGCTTACAATTGTATTAATATATAATATTGAGTCAGCTTAATATCAGTATAAATTTGATGATGAAGGAAGTTGACACTCCCTGGTCTAAAGACGCGGGGATTCTTGGTTCACCGACTCGCCATCACCTGACAGGATTTCTCCAAGCAAGCCAGAGGGCAAATCTCCCCAAGAGTAAGTTCCGGTGTGCCCCACCGTACTGAGCGCTTTTTTTAAGATGTTCTTAGCCGCATTAATATCTCTATCTTCTACATAGCCACAATGGGGACAAACATGGGTTCTAGTTGATAAAGATTTTTTAACTTTTTGACCGCAATTAGAACAATTTTGAGAAGTATTTTGTGGTGGTACGGCAATAGTTAACTTGCCATATTTTCTCCCAAAATATTCTAACCATTCTCGAAAAGTTGAC
>JAXHSW010000353.1:0-4445 GCA_034190295.1 Cyanobacteriota bacterium
ACTCAACAAAAACTCACTCACCCTCAAATTATTAATACCTTAACTTCAAAACAACCAATTTATGCCCAAAATACTCCAACAAATCAAGACATACGACAAAATCTACCAGACAATCCCCGACCAGATCCAAATCGCGATCGCTTCCTCCAACCCCTTCCCCAACCAACCCAACCAGAAGAGCCAAAAGAAGAAGAACTAAAAAAAACACCACCACCCCAACCCCTGCCAGATGAGCCTACTCAAAAAATTCCCGTCCAGAGAATTTTAGTATTAGGAAGTACAATCTTAACCCCAGAAGAAATAAATTCTCTCACTGGACCGTTAGAAGGACGTTTAGTCACCCTATTAGAACTTCGGCAAATAGCAGATAAAATTACCGAAATTTATCTAGAACGTGGCTATATTACCTCAAGAGCGATTTTACCGCCCCAAACCATCGCCGAGGGCGTAGTCAGAATTCAAGTTATAGAAGGAATATTGGGAGAAGTCCAAATAGAAGGTACAAAAAGATTACATACATCTTACATTGAAAATCGGATACGACTTGGAGCAGGCCAACCATTGGACACTGCTAAACTAGAAAATCAACTACGATTACTTCGGGGTAATCCTTTATTTGAAAATATTGAAGCTAGTTTGCGAGCCAGCGAAAGTCCAGGAGAGAGTATTCTAATTGTTCGTGTCACAGAAGCAAACCCTTTTGAATTTAGTATAAATACTGATAATTACTCACCTCCCACAGTCGGCTCTGAAAGAGTAGGTTCGACTTTACTACATCGGAACTTGACAGGGCGGGGTGATTTTTTTGTGGCCTCCTACAACACCACCAGACTTTTTAACGATGAATCAGATGTTTTTGACTTTATCTACAATTTGCCCATCAACTCTATGAATGGCACTTTACAGTTTAGAGCAGCACCCAACAGTAATAGAATTGGTCAAGATTTTGAGGGTATAGAGATTAGTGGCACAACGGATGTATACGAGTTTAGTTACCGTCAGCCTTTTGTACGAACTCCTAGAGAAGAGTTAGCTTTTTCTGTGGGGTTCAGTTATCAGCGTACAGAGACTTTTTTGGACGATGAACTTTTTGATGACCCTCAAACTCCAGAAGAAGATGGTGTTAACAGCACTACTGTGATTAGGTTAGGACAAGACTATATTCGTCGAGACCCTCAAGGAGCTTGGGCTTTGCGATCGCAATTTAATATTGGCACTAATTTATTTGATGCTACAGAGAGGGAAGACCCTCAACCCGATGGAAATTTCTTTAGTTGGCTAGGCCAAGTGCAGAGGGTACAAAGATTAAGTGCTAATCATTTATTGATTGTCCAGGGAGATTTGCAACTATCTTCAATTGCTTTATTGCCATATCAACAATTTATTATTGGCGGTGGTTTGTCATTACGGGGCTATCGTCAGAATATACGTTCCGGGGATAATGGTTTTCGGTTTTCTATTGAAGACCGGATTACGGTCTATCGGGATGAGTCTGGTTTACCATCAATACAATTTACTCCTTTTATAGATATTGGAGCTGTTTGGAATGATGGTAGTAATCCTAATAATGAATCTTTACCAGACCAAAGATTTTTAGCAGGAGCAGGCATAGGTTTGATTTGGCAACCACTACCACAGGTTGATTTGCGTTTGGACTATGGTATCCCTTTGGTAGACCTGGACGATCGTGGCAATAATGCTCAAGACTCTGGATTTTATTTCAGCGTCATTTTCCGGCCACTTTAGTCTCGCTACGCGTAAGTCAAAAGTCAAAAGTCAAAAGTCAAAAGTTTTGACTAATCAAATGTTTTGTTATAAAAATTAACCTTGGGCAATTATGTTCCTAAATAATTGAATTTACTATTGGGCGATCGCCTAATTATTAGAGCAAACCAGAAAACCCTTCTAATCTTAAAGTCTCCGATCCTCTTGATTTGAGCCATCAAATTTGTCTTGATATTATTCAATGCCTAATTTTTTTAATATTGTTACTGTTTATATAAAAAAAATTACACAAATAACTTATAAATAAGTAAATTTAGCTTAAAAGGAATTAATTAAAACAAAAAATCAAACTTAGAAAATATTCAAGCCAAATAATTCTTTTTACAGCATCTAATAAATCTTGCCCCTCTTTTTTTTGTAGTGAAGTTAGACAATAATTCTTTTCAGAAGCCCAAAAAAATAGGTAGACCAAAAAGTAAGGTCTCAAGCTCCCCCTTTATAAGAGGATGAAAAAAAAATCAAATTCAGTATTTTCGTAGCTTCCCTATTACAGGAGGTACTGATAACTGAAGTCAGAAGTCAGAAGTCAGAAGTCAGAAGTTAACCCACCCCTAACCCCTCCCAGGAGGGGAAATAGGAGATTTGAGCTCCGCTCCAAAAATATTGCGCCTTAAAAGGCGGGGTTGCGCGACCCTTATGATTTTGATAACTGATAACTGATAACTGATAACTGAAATGACCAACCTTAAATAAATCTGGACTTGATCTCCATAACCAGCAGTTTGCGCATAAGTTATAGCAATACGCAAATAGCTTAGGGCAATTATAAAAACTCA
Organism: Cyanobacteriota bacterium; assembly: GCA_034190295.1. Taxonomy (GTDB): domain Bacteria; phylum Cyanobacteriota; class Cyanobacteriia; order Cyanobacteriales; family Microcoleaceae; genus Okeania. The sequence goes on from JAXHSW010000353.1 coordinate 2,562, forward strand.
AACTCATTCAGGAATGACTTTGGACTTCTGATTTTTGACTTTCTAACTTTCTAACTTTTGACTTTTGACTTTTGACTTTTGACTTTTGACTTTTGACTTTTGACTTTTGACTTTCTAACTTTTGACTTTTGACTTTTGACTTTTGACTTTCTAACTTTTGACTTTTGACTTTTGACTTTTGACTTTTGACTGCTAACTGCAATCAAAGACAAACTGAAAAATAGACAAAACTTGAGCTTATTAAAAATTCTTAAGCCTCATCCAAATTAAAAAATTATCTAGGAGAAAAAAAATGAAACTCTCAGTATATGGAAAAGGTGGCATCGGCAAATCCACAACAAGCTGCAACATCTCAGTTGCCTTAGCCAAACGAGGTAAAAAAGTTCTACAAATCGGTTGCGACCCAAAACACGACAGTACATTTACCCTCACAGGATTTCTCATCCCCACAATTATCGACACCCTGCAAGAAAAGGACTACCATTACGAAGATATCTGGCCAGAAGACGTCATTTATAAAGGTTACGGTGGCGTAGACTGTGTAGAAGCAGGTGGACCACCCGCTGGAGCAGGTTGTGGTGGCTACGTTGTCGGCGAAACAGTCAAACTACTCAAAGAATTAAATGCCTTTGACGAATACGACGTAATTCTATTCGACGTACTCGGTGACGTAGTATGTGGTGGTTTTGCAGCTCCACTAAACTATTCAGACTACTGCATGATTGTCACAGATAATGGCTTCGATGCCCTATTTGCAGCTAACCGCATTGCCGCCTCTGTCCGTGAAAAAGCTCGCACCCATCCTCTACGTTTAGCTGGCCTAATAGGTAATCGTACATCCAAACGCGACCTAATCAATAAATATATAGAAGCCGTACCAATGCCAGTACTAGAAGTCCTACCACTAATTGAAGATATTCGGGTTTCTCGTGTCAAAGGCAAAACATTATTTGAAATGGCCGAAAGCGATCCTTCACTCCAATACGTTTGTAACTATTACCTGAATATTGCCGACCAAATTTTGGCATTGCCAGAAGGAGTAGTGCCCAACGAATCTCTCGATCGCGATTTATTCTCCTTACTTTCTGATTTCTACTTAAATCCCAGTAAACCTGAAGTTGTATCAGAGGATGAAAAGCTTGACCTGATGATGGTTTAATAGATTTAGCTCTTCTCAGGATAAGGAATATAGAAGTCATGGTTTTCTTTGAACAATTATCAACGTCCCTCAAACAAAAATGGCTGCAATACTACCAAAAAAATCGCCCATGGTTGGTACTGCACATGACAGATGAAACTACGGTCCAGACTCCTGACGGAGGAAGGAGACCTGTGTCATACCTTATCTTGGGAATTCTTAATGCCCTGGAACCAGAGTTAGAGGCATTAATGTTGCCTTTCTCCAAACTCAAGGCAGATGCAGATAGTTTAATAGAAGTTTTAGGGTTAAATTTTGACCCAGACATTGCTATAGGTAAAAAACCAGATTCTTTCATAGATAAATCCACATCAACTGATGATGCTCAGGAGTCACCAGGATCTTATTCCCCAATTATGCCAGACCAGAATGAAGATTCTAATAATTGGGGGAGTGCTGCAGTAGTAGGTGGAGCTGTCGCTGTTGGTGGAGCTGCTGCACTAGCTTCAGGATTGGATATGGACTCTGATGATTTGCTTGATGATGACCAGAGTGAGTTAGACCTGGAACCAGAAGCGGATGAGTTGGATATGGATATGGATTCTGACTCGGAAGTGGATGATGGTTTGGACTTGGGAATGGAGTCTGAAGTGGATGAGTTGGATATGGGTATGGATTCTGACTCGGAAGTGGATGATGATTTGGACTTGGGAATGGAGTCTGAAGTGGATGAGTTGGATATGGGT
>JAXHSW010000354.1:0-4421 GCA_034190295.1 Cyanobacteriota bacterium
ATCCAGTTAATAGCAGAACGTTTCCAGGATTCATATAATGCTCCGAGTTCCTCAAAGACAGGATGATATTCAATTTTGGCTTCTATACCTGTTAAGGAACCGTGAAAATTGGCCATTACTAGATTACATTACTAACATTGAATCACTTTATTCTCAGTTTCATATCCTAGACATTTTGTACATATCTGTCTAGGATAGTCTATATTTTTAGGCTTTAGCATAAAACAGCATAAATGCGAAGATTGACTTAAGTCATTAGTGACAATATATTTTGTTCTGTTAGTAGAAACAGTTACCCAGAATAGCTTAACTTTTTTATCTCTTGGAAAACCTTTGACTTTAATTATTTTACCTGATATTTTTTCTGACTCATTCCAACTTAATTCTCCTATGTTTTTATATTTTTCTACACCACCAGTATCATCTACGCGCGCGATTTATTTTTAAGGGACAGTAATAAGTTTTTTCCATATTATCTATCAATCCCATTAACCTTTGTGTTGCATACCAACTATCCATTAATACAGTCTTAAATGGTAATTTTTTCTTATTTACCACACATAAAATCATTTATTCCATGATCTAACTCACGTTTTTTTATCAAAATAACATGGGTCTAAAACCCCGCCTTTTAAGGCGCGATATTTTTGGAGCCTTGCTCAAATCCCCCTTACAAAAATAACTTCTGTACGGGCGAACGGCCGTTCGCCCCTACTGACTTGCTGACTTCTGACTTCGTTAACAGTATCTGGGTCATAAATTCGATAATCTATGAGCCAAAATTGTTCGATTTTTGGATTAAAATATATACAATTTACTATTCCGATACCACGTAGGTGCAGCCTTGCGTAAGCAAATTACTTAATGCTCATTACCACGCTCACTGTCGCCGAACCAATTCAATTTTATTACTATGTTTCTTGTTAAGAACTGTATCATCAAATATTAAATAACCTTCTATATTAGTTAGAATTTCTTTTTGAACATTTCGACCTAATTCCTGGCGATCAAAGTTTTCGATTCTTAAATAACGATTTATTGTGTCATGGCTAACATTTTCTAGGTAATTTGCTAAAGAGCGTGATAGTATAATTTGTATGAGAATTTAGTAGATATTAACAATAATCAATATAGTTAAAATTCATCTTGTTAGCTCAAATTAACAATAATATTACTCTAAAATTATCAGGGTATTTTAGCAAAATTTATTTACAATTAGCCACATCTACATATATATAGAGTTAAAATAAATTATATTAGCTTAATCTTTAGTATTAGTTATGATAATTTTGTTGTTCAGGCGATCGCTATAATTTTTAAGCGCCATTCGGAGCTTTGCGTCAGCAATCGCTCTATTTAGCATAAGCTATATTATATAGTGTCTTTGGGTAAGTCCTGTCCCTATTCTTGCAAAAAGTCTATATCTTTTTCGGAGATGTCTAATGTTGACATCCTCTCCAGCTTAAAGGCACAGAGATTCCTACCGAGCAGTAGCTCCTCAGCGGGTTGACGTCTCACAGGTTGCTGCTACCTTGACGCTAGTCTTACGCTTACCTCCACGTCCGTTTAAAGTCTCGAAATGCCCTCCCGCGACTTATTAAAAATTCTTGTGGGCTTTTTTTTGTGCCTTCAAGGCGCGAATTACTCATTGACCTGAAAGCTTCCCTTATTCTGCTCTCAACTGAAGGAGTTTCAACCTAATCTTCTTTTCTACAGTATTTATGAGACAAGGCGGGTGTTGAAACCAATTTCATTATAACATAGATAGAAAGTCGCCCGCTTATGGGCGAGGCTTTAAACCCAATTTTCTGGTAAAATCAAGACTGTCAATCAAGAACTGTACATAATGTCAACCTCTGAAAAAACTACAACAGATTCAGCACAAACCACAGAAAATTCTTCAACTCAGCAAAATCAGGATGCTGCAACTACTGGGGTAAATATTATGACCGTTGAAGAAATTCACAAACTATTACCCCACCGATATCCCTTTGCTTTAGTAGACCGTATTATAGAATATGTACCAGGAGAAAGAGCGGTAGGTATTAAAAATGTCACATTTAATGAACCCCATTTTCAAGGACATTTTCCAGGACGACCAATCATGCCAGGGGTATTAATCATAGAAGCAATGGCTCAAGTTGCAGGCATAGTATTTGCTCAAATGCCAGAGCTTCAGAAAGGATTATTTGTATTTGCAGGTATGGATAAGGTAAGGTTTCGTCGCCCAGTAGTGCCAGGAGACCAGCTAATATTAAAGACAGAATTATTATCTGTTAAAGGTGGCAGGTTTGGCAAAGTGCAAGGTCTTGCAGAAGTAGATGGTCAAAAAGCCGCAGAAGGAAATTTGATGTTTTCAATAATGGATTGAAGTATGCCTACTCTGATTCACCCAACAGCTGTTATTGCTGAAAGTGCCGAACTGCATCCCACTGTACAGGTGGGTCCTTATGCTGTAATAGAGGAACAGGTCAAGATCGGTGCGGGAACTACCATTGGCGCTCATGTCACGATCGAAGGGCCAACAGAAATTGGCTCTGGTAATCGAATTTTTCCTGGAGCAGCTATTGGTATAGAACCACAAGATTTAAAATATGCAGGTGCTCCAAGTTGGGTGAAAATTGGCAACAATAACAAAATCAGGGAATTTGTTACTGTTAATCGTGCTACTTATGCAGGAGAGAGTACAGTTATTGGTAATGATAATTTACTGATGGCTTATGTTCATGTGGCGCACAACTGTATTATTGAAGATTCTGTGGTCATAGCTAATGCTGTTTCTTTAGCAGGTCATGTCAAAATTGAGTCTAAAGCTGTAATTGGTGGAGTTTTGGGTATTCATCAGTTTGTCCATATTGGTAAAATGGCAATGGTAGGTGGTATGAGTCGTGTCGTTAGAGATGTACCACCATTTATGTTGGTCGAAGGGCATCCTTGTTTGGTGCGATCGCTTAATTTATTAGGATTAAAGCGTGCTGGTTTGACCAGTACAGATTTAGCAATATTGAAAAATGCTTTTCGGATTCTCTATCGTTCGGGTAAACTTTTTAGTGAGGCTTTAGAGGAATTAGAGTTACTTTCAGAGAATAGGTATATCCAAGAATTACATCAGTTTTTAAGTATGTCTCTTGGCTCTAAACGTCGTGGACCGATGCCGGGAAAAATGTCTAGGGGAGCAAGGTTAGAAGAGATTGATAATTAATAGAGTTGTTGCTAAAGCACGACTACAAACAAGGATATAATAACTGATGCCAAATTCGGTTATTATAAGCTGATTATAGGGTGGGGCGTAATATAGATACAGCAGGCTCCGAAGCTATGAGGTGCATATATTGACGATTTTAGGGAGTAGGGGAACAAGCAAAAAAGATTTATCCCGTCAAAAGGCCATCTATTCTACCTCATAATAACGGGAAGCACTGCATCTATAAATCAGATTTAGAAAAACTGATTTGGTATGGTTACCCGAATATAATTAATGCTTTTTTCCCCATAATTCATCCTCAAATTAATTGTCTGCATTGGAGCAAATAGTAGCAACTAATTGACAGTTACTACCACAAGCTGCCATTGCTTTGTTTCCTGCTGCACTCCGACTGTTAGGGTGTACTCCTGTAGTGACAAAGCTATAACTATTTCGCTTTCTTGCTAGGGCAGCACATTGGTTTTGTACTAATACATCTACCACACAATCTCGATTATTGCAATGATAGATTGCACGATCTCTAGCTGAACTGGCAGTGGAGTATCTCCAAGCAGAGCCAGAACGACCAGTGGAACGAGAATAAGCGTTGGCGGAGCCTAGCGGCAGCTACATCGCTGCATAATCTGCCCAAGCTGGTGTTGATGGTGACATACTCCCACACTAACCTTGCGGTATAGTTTGAGCTTCTCTCGTTTCGCAGTCCTGCTATTGCATCGGACAAGTGCGTGCTTTAAGGACGTATAGGCCCCGCCGCCCTTTTTGCAAGTTAGAAAACTACTCACCCAGTGTCGCAATAAGATTTTACGTTTTCCCAGGGCTTGCTAGGAATTTAGGATAAAAACCCCATATCTTATTAAATTTTTATGGTTCATCACTGGCGGTTGTTAACTCTTTCCCAGCTAGGAACATGACATAAAATTTGTAAATTAATAGGACGTTGAGTCCCATTAATTTACCGTCGATTCATCCCACGCTCCGGAACGCAGATTATGACGTGGGGCTTCTCGACAATTATGCTAAATATATATATCGAAAAAAATAAACCATAGAACCCCTAACCGCATCTTTTGAGAAAGTTGAGGTTTGAAACCTCTTGGTTCAGATTTGGGACTTCTTGGTTCAGGTTTAGGCCGTCTCAGTTGACTCCTACCCTAACCACTCATACTTTTTGCTGCAAACTCTCTTGTTGACAAAACCAATAATTTTGTTTATACTT
>JAXHSW010000355.1:0-4420 GCA_034190295.1 Cyanobacteriota bacterium
CCCATCTCCCCATCTCCCCATCTCCCCATCTCCCCATCTCCCCATCTCCCCATCTCCCCATCTCCCAAGCGATCGCCTGTAGCAAACATTAACCTATTTCATATTATCTGGTCAAAAATTTGCTCAATTCCGAGATAATGACATAATAATTAATAATACAAAATATTCTAGGAATTCAATGGGTATATCTATAGAAGTTGACAACACAACCTTTGGGACAGAAGTCTTAAAAAATTCCCACAAAAAACCTGTTTTAGTAGACTTTTACGCTACTTGGTGTGGTCCGTGTAAAATGCTCAAACCAATCTTAGAAAAGTTAGTTCAAGAATATGACTTTATCCTAGCTAAAGTTGATGTCGATCAAAATCCCGAATTAGCTCAAACTTATGGTGTAGAGGGAGTACCAGATGTTAAAATCGTAACTCAAGGAGAAGTTAAACCTGGTTTTGTAGGAGTTCTTTCAGAGCCAAAACTACGAAATTTTCTAGGCGAACTTAATCTTAAATCAGACCTAGAAACAGAACTAGAAACACTGCGGAACTTGACAAAATCTGGAGAATCAAAACAAGCAAAAAATCTTTTAGACCAGCTTTTTAAAAAATACCCTCATAATATTAGTTTAATCATAGAAGCTGCGAAATTTTTGGTCAGCTTAAACCGATTAGAAGAAGCTCAAAAACTAATAGAAACTATTGGAGAAAATAACCGAGAATTTTATCCCCAAGTACAAGCAGTCAAAGGATTAATTCACTTTAAACAAGAAGCAGAAAATCCTGGTGATACTGAACTAGATAAAATGTATGCTCAAGCTTGTAGCTTAACACTATCAGCTAACTATGAAGAAGCACTAAAATTATTTTTAGATATAGTCATCAGGAATCGTAAATATAAAAATGACGGCGCACGCAAAGCAATGCTAGCAATATTTAATATCTTAGGAGATGATAACTCTACCAGTAAAGAATATCGAAAGCAGTTACTATTAAACTTGTACTAAAAGTAGTTATTCATTTTAACTAGCTATCAGCTATTAGCCTAAAAATTTGTAAATTTGTACATAATAATTAGGCTTTACCGATCTAATCTCAAAGCATTAACTGATATTGGCTAAAGCCTTTTTTGGGTTGAAAAAAATGCCAGATTTTTAGTTAGCCCAAAACCCTCAATAAAGTTAGTATAAAAGGCAGAATAACTACAGAAACATAACTCTGACAAATATATATATCCGACTACCTCCTAATTAAATTCTATTATCCCCTACTCCCCTACTCCCCCACTCCCCTACTCCCCTACTCCCCTACTCCCCTACTCCCCTACTCCCCTACTCCCCATCTAATCCACCATTTTAGCTGTGTCACACCACTACTCCCACGCAACAAAGACATTTTGTACAGAAACACTTCTTGGGAATTGCTATATAATATAACCTGTCAATAAATAGTCACAACCAACAGCACAAATACTCACATTCTCTAACTCCACAGCATCCGTCATTTTAACTAATCCTAAATCCCCTACAGGAGAAGGTGCTGTTTGCCCACCAATAATTTTAGGAGCAATAAAAGCCAATATTTTCTGCACCACACCATCAGCGATCGCCCTTGCTGCCAAAGTACCCCCACATTCCCAAAGTATAGAAAGAAATCCGCGTTCGTAAAGATTTTCCATCACCTTTGCCGGAGTCAATGATGAAATTTCCACTACTTCAACCCCTTTTTGCCTCAAATATTCCTGAAATTCTTGATTAGACCCTACTTCTGTAAACACCAAAGTATTAGCTTCATCCACATCCCATAAATTAGCCTCAGCAGGCAAATCTAGACAGCGACTCATAACCACCCGCAAAGGATTATCATCTTTACTACTGCGACTCGTCAAAAGTGGATTATCTCGACGCACCGTATTCCCTCCAATAATCACCGCATCACAAGCAACCCGTAACTTATGTACTTCACTCCGCGCTGCAGGTGATGTCACCCATGCACTATGACCTGTAGTAGTAGCAATTTTGCCATCAACAGTCATGGCATATTTCAAAATTCCAAAAGGTTTTCGGTGGAGTATTCGGTGAATAAAAGCTTCATTTAGTTGACGACATTCAGCTTCTAACACTCCAACCACCACTTGAATACCAGCTTCTCGTAATTTTGCTATACCACTACCTGCAACCAAAGGGTTCGGATCGATCGTTCCTACCACAACCCTTGCTACACCTGCTGCAATTAAAGCTTCCGTGCAAGGTGGTGTACGTCCATAGTGATTACATGGTTCTAAACTCACATAAACAATAGCTCCTTTTGCTTTTTCACCCGCCTCCTGGAGAGCAAAAACTTCTGCATGAGGATGACCTGCACCAGGATGAAACCCTGCTCCCACAATTTGGCCATTTTGAGCGATCGCACAACCTACCATGGGATTAGGGGCAGTTTTACCTAAAGCACGTTGGGCCAGTTCTAGACAATAACCCATAATTTCCCGGTCTAGTTTTTGTTGATTTTCACTTCGATCGAATTCTGACATCTTCAAATTTTTAGCTTCAAAGTACAAATTAAATAGGGAATGCTCTTAAAAGTCTTATGGGTGAGGGTAGGAGACAGGAGGCAACCCACCCCTAACCCCGACCGTGGAGGGGAAGACAGGAGAAATGGGAATGAGCGAGGAGGTAGGATTCATTAATTGATAATGGATAATTATCTCGGGTTTTAACCGTTACGGAATTGAATATCAGGAAATCTGATTTTTTCTCTTGGTCGATGGTCAGCAAGCGAAAAGACCTCGCCATCCCACCCTACGGTTCGCTTTGAAGAGAGAACTCCGTTCCGAGATCCGCGAACGACCGCTTTTTTCTCCTTAAAAAGAGAGGATTTTTACCTGGTGGGAATTAATTATCAATTATCAATTATCAATTATCAATTATCCATTGGTAAGAATTGTCCCTTAATTGTTCTGCCCAACTATGCACCTAAAATACGCTCATTTTTGAGCGTGAAGAGCTGAAACAGGCGGACTGCAATTCGACCCTAAAAAGGTTAAAACTTTTATCTGTAAATACTTTTAGATTAGATCGCTAGAGCAATAAATAGACTTCTTGCAAAAGTCAGGCAATAGGCAATAGGCAATAGGGAGATTAAATTGTTGATTTCATATCTTGAATTGATTTAATTAAAACTTTTGCCACAGGTCTTTCGGTAAAAATCCCCAGCTTCCGAACGTCCAAATGGCCCTCGGAGGAGTTGAAATCTCCTTTCCGTCCCGGAATGCTCCTTCAACAATTAATAATTAATAATTAATAATTAATAATTAATAATTATATGACCTCTCCTTGAAAGCGGATAGAATTGACTAATCATGAAAATTTTTTTCTTTTTTCCCCTTAAAAGGGGAGGCTTTAAACCACAATTTATCGGTAAACGAGGGCGTCTCAAAAAAAATCTGCTGATTGCTGTTAGTTCCGCATTCCCCAGGAAAAGCTGACTGCTGAGGTGCTTCTTTAACTACTCTTAAGACGCTCCATTAATGCTTCAAATCTAGATTTATCTACGGCACTATTTTCTTCTAATTTTTCAGTATTATTATTATTATTCCTATAACTATCTTGATGTTCGCTAAAGCGGGTTACAGTACCGCGTAATCTAGTCGATAAAAACTTAGTAATTGCTCGATAAAATCTGAGAGCAAATAATACATCTTCCTCTAATTTTTCATTTAATTTTTGTTTAGAAATAGACAGAATTAAAGTATTTTCTATCGCCTTTACAGTAGCAGACGGTAATCGACCATCTACAAAAGACATCTCTCCCAAAATTTCACCAGAACTAATAATACCTATTTCTTGATTTCCAACATCAGCTAAATAAGCTTTCATTGTGCCATCAAGTACAATATAAAGAGCATCAATTGGTTGACCTTCATGGATTAATATAGTGTTAGTAGTAATTTTTTGTTTACTACCATTAGCAATCATCCAATCAATGTCACGATTGTTTAATTCCCCTAAAATAGCTAACACTTTACTCATAGGATATTTGTTTAAAAATACATATTTCTAAATGACTTAACTTAAGTATTTAACTGGACATAATACACAGGACTTACGCAAAATATAAAATTATATACTATCTGTAGCGGTGAAGGGCGGTTCACCTCTACTAGATACGCTGGTTATGCCTAAGTCCTGATACATTAAACCGGAAACGACGATTTATTCCCACTACAAAGATTTTACCAAGATTTATACCAATTATCAAAAATAATACTACAAAAATAAATTTGGAAATTTATGCTTACTAGATAATCATATTTGCTACCTAATATCTATCATAATTTTTCTTCTTCCTTCTTCCTTCTTCCCTCATCCTTCATCCTTCATCCTTTATCCTTCTTTAAAAATAAATTTACAAATTTATTTTTAAAGAAGGAT
>JAXHSW010000356.1:0-4316 GCA_034190295.1 Cyanobacteriota bacterium
CTCTGGGTTGAGCCAGAGGTACTGATAACTGATAACTGATAACTGAAATGACATTCCCAACCAGAGATTCATACTCTGAAGCTTTAATAAAATTGCTTTTTTCTCCTTTAAAGGTAATAAAACTGAAGTCCATAGTTCCGACTTTATGAGACTAGCTGATAGCTGACTGCTGACTGCTGTTTGCTTATATGACTTTTGCTAATTTCATAATTTTTCCTAGCTTCTTTATATCCACAATAATATCTGGTTTCCACGACTCTTTATCTGAGTTATCATTCTCAAAATTTTCACCTATTAAATAGTAATGTGAAAGATCGCAGAAACTACTAACTTTCCAATATATAGGATTAATATATTTGGGAGAAAAGATTTCAATTACTTTAGTTCCTAAACTACAAAACACTAGGTTTGTTAGCCCAGCACCATGAGGTGCTACAATTACTTTAACTTTTGCCATCAATGCAGCTTGTTCTGCTATAGAAAATGATTCAAGAGTCAAGCTAATAAAACCAAACTTTTCCAATAAACTAACTACTTCATCCTCATTCAAAATTCTGCGCCATGAGGCTAATTTTCTACTAATAAATATTCGTTCTGGCGACTCTGATAATTTCCCGATATTTTCTAAATTTAAAAATAGATTCCTGATAAATTCACAACCCCATTTAGAAACTCTGATGTCACTTTGTTTAATTGTGAATGATGGTACTACTAATTTTTCCGCTTTTATATGAGGAATAAATCTACTTTCAATAATTTTTTCTTGAGGAATTTCTAGTGCTTCTAGTGTTTGTTGATGAAATTTTTTATCGCACTTGCTAAATACAAATTTATCTATCTTCGATATCCAGCCACTTCGACTTAATAAACCTATCCTAATAACCACATCAAACATCCAATGATAATATACATTTCCTCCCCATTTTGCAGATAAAAATGCTACTGTACCATCTATATAATGAATGGGTGGTAATTTGGTAGAAGATATAATCACTTCTGCACAACCTGTAGAAATATCTGTTACCAATTTATTATCTGAAGTAATAACTGCACTTGTGCCTAAATCAACACAACCTCTTGCTTCTGGAACTATAGCAACAAATGCTGTACCTGAGTTCACTTTTGTTGCTCGGAAACGGTGATGTACATTTTCATCTATTGTTTGAGTTGGTGAGAGATTTATTGAAGTATTTGAATAGATATTTAACAGAGTAGTATTTGAGCTTGGAGAATCTGAAGTAATTTGCCAATTTCCTGTTAAATTGAAAAATTTTTCTAGCCAGTCTTTTGGTAATTTATCTTGAGATATCCACAATTTAGCTGCTGCTTGGCGTTCTTGTTTTTTGAGGATATATTCTATTTTTTTACGTACATCATAATAATCTGGTCTTATTTTCAAAGCTTCAATTAAACATGGTATGGCTTCAGACCAATTCTGCTGTTGAATATAGGCATTTCCTAATGCTCCATAATGCCAACAAGATTTGGGATTAATTTCGATTGCTTTTTGGTAGGAAGCGATGGCTTCATCTAATAATCCTTTTTGTTGTAAAGCGTCTCCCAATTTTCTGTGAAATAAATGATTATTTGCTTTTAAATCTATAGCACGACGGTAAGCAATTATTGCTTCGTCCCATCGTTTAGCTTTTTCTAGTACTGTACCGCAGCTATAGTTTAACCAAGGAAAGTTTGGATTAATTTCGATTGCTTTTTGGTAAGAAGCGATGGCTTCATCTAATAATCCTTTTTGTTGTAAAACATCTCCTAATTTTCTGTGGAATAAATGATTATCTGCTTCTAACTCTATAGCATGACGGTAAACAATAATTGCTTCATCCCATTCTTGAATCTTTACTAATCTTTGTCCTAAAGCATGGAGGCATTTTATATTATTTGGTTCAGCTTCTAGTAAGCTTCGGTAATAATTTATAGCTAGATCGTGCTGCTCTAATTTTGATAAATTTTCTTCTAATCTCTGATAAAACCAATTTAAGGTGGGATTAATTTCTATCGCTTGTTTACAACTAGAAATAGCTCTGTCTAAGTTTCCTGTTTGTTGCTGAATTTTTACTAATTTTCGACGAACTCCCCAAACATCAAATTTGAGGTCTATTACTTTCTGATAATATTTTTCTGCCGACTCTAATTCTCCTTTTTCTTGGAGAATATCTGCCAAGTTATTATAAGACCAAGGAAAATTTGGATTAATTTCTATAGAGAGATGAAAACTACTAATAGCTGCATCTATATCTCCTTTTTCTTGAAATATTTTTCCTAGTTTATGGTGAGCTACCCACAAGTCAGGTTGGATTTGAATTGCTGTTTGATAATAATTTATTGCTTCAGTTAACTCTCCTTGTTTAGCAACAGCGTCGCCTAAATTTTGATAACCATCTGCCAAATATGGATTTAATTCTATGGCACGTTGTAAATAAGCGATCGCCTCTTCTATTTCCCCATTTTCTAACAGATTTTTTCCCGATTTTAAATATTCTGAAGCTTGAGGATATTCAGCTTCTAAAGTTAATGCTTGTTCCTGACAATCTCTGGCTAATTCTATTTTTCCTATTTGTTGCCAGATTTTTCCTAAATTTCGATAAAAACCTGGTACATTTGGTTTAATTCCGATGGCTTCTTGGTAAGATTTTATTGCTAATTGCCATTGTTTTTCTTGAGCATATAAGCTGCCTAAGTTAGCATAAACTTCTGCCCATTCTGGCTGTTTATTTATTGCTTTGAGATACCATTCTTTTGCTTTGTCTATTTCTCCCATTTTGTGGAAAATATTTCCCAATGTTTTATAGATGGGTGAAAAATCTGCCTCTATTTCTAATGCTTGGTTACCAGCTACTATTGCCTCTTCTAATTTTCCTTGAGTTAAATATAATTCTGCTTTTTTATTTAACTCATATAGTGAATTTTCCTGTTGTTTTTTCATTTTCATTTATTTATAAACTAACTTTTAATTCCTGCTTGCTTATATAAGTTACAGAGTAAAGTATCACTTGACATTATTTCTTTTCTACTGGTATATTTTAACTCTTTGAACATAAAGGCATTATAGAGAGCGCAGAATAAATGTTTTTCTGTATTTGCATTTCCTTGTTTGAGAAAATTCTGCCATTTTTTACAGCCAAATAGCCAACCATTGAAGTTAACATGATAATAATTATAATTTTTAGCTTCTTGATATATTAATTCTTTTCCTAATCTAGTCCATGATATATATTTTCCTGAGTCAAAAATAACCTCAATTTGATTGATGCAAGTTTGCAAAAAATTATTTTGAGGACGAGCAGCAAAGAATGTCAGAGTAAATGCTGACCCCAAAGTTACTAAATCAAAATTTTTTAAATGAGATATAAAATTAGTATAGAGGTCTTTAAATACAATTGTATCTATATCGATCCACATCCCCCCATTATCATTTAACAGCTTTAATCTTAGATAATCTGCTTTATGTGCTGGTAATAATGTTTTGGTGAAAATCCGAGGATGGATTTCTTTGAGATATGCTTTCACATTTTGACGATTAACTACAATAACATCAGCTAGTCCAGAATGAATTTTTATTGTTTCCAAGCATAATTTTAAGTAGTCTGGCATTTCTTGAGAATAGACATTTTCCCAATATACCCAGATAGTTTTGGGAATATAAGATACATCTACTTGTTTCAGCGCATAGCCTAATTTTTCGTGGAATAAATAGTTATTTGACTTTATTTTTATAGCTTTTTTATAGAGTTTTATGGCTTCATCCCATTGTTGTTTATGGGCAAGAGCGTCTCCTAAAATTTTGTAAAACCAAGGTAAAGTAGGATTAGTTTTAATCGCAGTTTGACACTCAATAATAGCTTCATCTAATTTCTCTATTCTTAGCTGAAGTTCAGCTAATTTACGACGAACTCCCCAAACATCACATTCGATTTCTATTACTTTTTGATAATATTTTTCTGCCGACTCTAATTCTCCTTTTTCTTGGAGAATATCCCCCAATTTATTATAAGACCAAGGAAATTTTGGATGAATTTCTATAGAGAGATGAAAACTACTAATAGCTGCATCTATATCTCCTTTTTCTTGAAATATTTTTCCTAGTTTATGGTGAGCTATCCACAAGTCAGGTTGGATTTTAATTGCTGTTTGATAATAATTTATTGCTTCAGTTAACTTTCCTTGTTTAACTAAAGCGTCGCCTAAATTTTGATAAGCACTTGCCAAAGATGGATGTAATTTTATGGCTTTCTGGAAATGAGCGATCGCCTCTTCTATTTCTTCATTTTCTAACAGATTTTTTCCCGATTTTAAATATTCTG
>JAXHSW010000357.1:0-4277 GCA_034190295.1 Cyanobacteriota bacterium
TTAACCAGCAACTCTTGAGCACTTAGGTAGTTTGCGATCGCAATTCGTTTGGCCATAACATCTGAAGAGCTCTACTGTAATGATTCTGGCTTTATTATAAGTGATCATCCGAACATGATATTATCCTTATTTATACTTTTGTCGTAGGAAGGCAGAGGAGAGGGCAGAAGGTTTCTTACAATTGTGACTTAATTTTATACACAAACGATGGTACCGGACATGATATGATCTCAAATCCGTTTAATTCGATTTAAAAACATTCTCCATCTTCACCATTACCAAATATTTACAGCGGTTTCCTTTGCTATGAGGTACAGTCCTATCTTCTTAGTTTTTTACTTCTGACTTCTGCCTTAAAATAAATAAGGTGTACCTGATTACATCGGAAAGTGCTGTATAAATTTTTTTCCTCCTGAGGAGTGAGGACTACTTCAAAAGATTTTATACCGATGCTACCAGATTTGATATGACTTGCGCGTAGATTAGCATCTGCTGTTATCATTGGTAGGTGATATATACACATGGGAGTCCCTCGATCGCTTTTGAGCAATTTTACGCTCCGTCTCATTGTCAGTGACTGGAAAATGTGCTAACGCTACTTCATCTACTTTTCCTTCGTGAGTCAAAGGTAAACTTGATACCGGAACATAAGCACCTGGCATCATGTATGGAGGTAACTGCTGTTGCATTTGGGAGTGTAATTGTTGAGAATTCCAGACCCCGGCCACTACAACATAAGCTACTAGGAATGTTTGATTAGCTAAAACATAAGCTTGTTCTACTCCGGGAGCAGATAACAGGGCAGTTTCTATATCCGCTAGTTCTATTCGCTTCCCTTGAATCCATGTATGCCGTTGTTTAGCCCCGACTATTTCTAGATAACCTTTGTTGTGATAACGACCTATGTCTCCTGTTGGGAATAGTTTACCTAATTCAGGGTGCTCAATAAATTTCTGTGATGTCTGTTGTTTTTGATGTAGATAACCTCTGGCTAAACTGGAACCTCCAATATAGATTTCTCCTGGTACTCCTGTGGGAACAGGGTCTTGGTGTTGGTCTAATACATAAACTGATAACCGACTAGCATTGCCTACAGGTACATTTTCTCTAGGAGGTTTTTCTGACCATTGCCAGTGGGTAACTTCTCCCGCTGCTTCTGGGAGACTGTAGAAGTTGTGTAATGAAACTGGGTAGCTTTGGAGAAATTTATTGGCTATTTCTGTTGATAGAGTTTCTCCACTGCTAAGGAGCGATCGCCAACTGTTCAAAGATGCAGTCTGGTTAGTTGTATTTAACCAGGTGGGTAGTTCTGACGGATACAGGTGAACTATAGTAACTTTGTGCTTGCCGATTAATTTCTGTAATTTTGTTGGCTCATCATTTGTGGCTATAACTACACTACCACCACTGATTAGAGGTAAACCTATTTCTAGAAGAGCTACATCTTGATTCAGAGAGCTTTTATGCAGTACAATATCTTGATTAGTTATTTTCAGGGTTTCTTGTAGCCATTGTAAACGTTGAGCTACAGCCTGATGTTCTACTAAAGTTTGATTGAGGATATAGGCAAGGTTAGTGGCTGTTGTTGCTGTATTTGGGTTATTTGTATTCTGTTTGGCTATTGATTCCCACTCAGTATCTAGACACAGAATTTGAGCATTGGAGTCAGGAATATCTGATTTGAGGTAGTTTAGGGTTAATATTACTGAAATTGACTGTAAATCCTGTGATTTGTCTGTTGGATCTATTGCTACATAAGCTCCTCCTACTTTGAATATTGCTAATAAACAGACGATTCTTTCTACAGTAGGATCAATATATATGCCTACTGGTGTTTCTGGACTTATGCCTAAACTTAATAGATGGTGGGCAAGTTGGTTAGCTTTTTCGTTGAGTTGAGCGTAGGTTATTTTTTGGTCCTCAAATATTAAGGCTACTGCATCTGAGGATTTTTCGACAACGTTCTCAAATAATTTATGGATACATTTGTCTGTTGGATAATCTGTTTGGGTGTTTTTCCATTCGTGCAGAATGTTCTGTTTTTCTTCTGCTGTTATTAGGGGTAGTTTTGAGATTTTTTGTTGGGGATCGGTTACTATTGCTGTTAGTAAGGTTAGGAAATGTTCCACCATCCTAGTCATGGTTGCTCCGTCAAATATATCTGTGTTGTAAACCAAATGGCCTTCTAGACCCGATCCCGATCGTGCTTCCCACAGATATATTTCTAAATCCATTCTAGCATTGCCAGAAAAATCCATATCACTCCGAGTCACCTCTAATCCTGGTAAATCCCAAGAGTTCATTGATTTTAAAACTACGAAGTCAAAGTACATCCGCACTAGAGGGTTTTCGCCGAAATTCCTTTCTGGCAAAAGTTCCTCTACTAGCTTTTTAAATGGTAAATCCTGATATTTATAGGCTTCTTGAGTTGTTTGTTTTACTTGAGTTAACAATTCAGTAAAGCTAGAGTCATCTGAACACTGAGAACGAATTGCAAGCAGCCCTGCAAACATACCAATTAAGGGTTCCATTTCGAGTCGGTGGCGGTTAGCAATTATTGCACCTACTATTAAGTCAGACTCTCCACTATAACGATAGAGTAAGACAAAAAATGCACTCAGTAGAGTCGTAAACAATGTTGCACCTGACTCCTGACCTAGTTGCCTGAGTTTCTGTGTCAAGTTCTCATGGAGTTCAAATATTTCCGATCCTCCCTGGAAGCTTTGCACTTCTGGACGTTGGCGGTCTGTTAGTAGGGGTGATATTGAGAAAGTTCCTGCTAATTTTTGTCTCCAGTAGCTCAGATGTTCTTTTAATACCTCTGCTGTGAGTTTCTGTTGTTGCCAGTGGACGTAGTCGGCATATTGAATGGGTAGTTCTGATAATGGGGAGGGCTTTCCTTGACTGTAGGCTTCATACAATGTATATAGTTCCCTAGCTAGTATACCTAGAGACCAACCGTCACATATTATGTGGTGCAAGGTTAAAATTAATATATGAGTTTTTGGGCTGAGTTTTACTAGGGTGACACGCAGCAGTGGGGCTTGGGTTATGTCAAAGAGTTTTTTTCCTTCAGTATTGGCTAGTTGTTTGAGTTGGGTTGTTTGTTCTGGTGATGATGGTAATTCTACTATTGACAGATTGATTTTGGCAACGGTCGAAATTACTTGTATGGGTTTTCCTTCTACGGAGGGGAAACTGGTCCGTAGGGTTTCGTGTCGTCGGATAATTTCGTTGAAACTTTGCTCTAAGACTTTTATGTTGAGCAGACCTTCTAGTTTTAGAGTCACCGATACATCGAATAATCGATTTTTCGGCGGGAACTGATTCCAAAAGTACATCCATTCTTGAGGGTAGGATAGTAACAAATGTTCCGAATGCGAAACAGGCTGAATCCGAGGAATAGTTAATCCTTTATCAGTTGTTTGGAATAGTTCTGGATTTTCGCTTAGTAACTGTAAGATTTCTGATTTGTACTGCTTTAGTTGGGCAATAATATCAGTGGTGAGTACTTCTTGGAAACCTCCAATTCTTAATTTTCCTTCATCACTCCATAATTTCACCCCTTTTAGAGAAAGGTCTTCTAAAAATTGAATTAAGTTCATAGTTCTACCTCTATCCAGTTATTTTCTTTAATGCTTTTAGTTATTTCTTCATTGAGTTCATTAGAGAGAGCAGCAATAGTGATTCCTTCCATCAATTTTGTAATTGGAACATCCACTTCTAACTCACTTTGAATTTTATTTGTGAGTTCAATTGACATTAAGGAATCCATTCCCATTTCATTTAGAGGTTTGTGTATATCTATCATATGATTTTTTATAGCTAATACTCGACCTGCTTTCTTTTGGATATCAGCAATTAATATCTTTTCTCGTTCCATAAAGGAAACTGATTTTAATTGTTCTAAAAGGCGATTATCCTGAGTTTCCTTTGTAGCTGTTTCCCACCAATCTTCCAAAAAAGACCATTGTGCTACTTTCTCTTGCCACTGTGACCACTCAATAGGCACCACCCCCACTTCCACATCATCTGAACCACTCATCAATAGTTCCAAAGACTCCAATACCTGAGTTGGAGATATCACACCCATCCCCTGCTTACCTGCCCTCATATCTGCACCTCGTTCGGCTGCCTCCCCTATTTGAGACACTGTACCCCAATGAATGCTCAATCCCGGTAATCCCATAGCCCTACGATAATGGGCTAAACCATCAAGAAACGCATTAGCTGCTGAATGATTTCCCTGACCTGGTGAACCCAATAGAGATGCTCCC
>JAXHSW010000358.1:0-4259 GCA_034190295.1 Cyanobacteriota bacterium
GAGCAGAGCCATAACTATTGTCCAATAGTAACAATTGCAGTCGCACAGCGATCGCGAATCAGCAGAGCCATAACTATTGTCCAATAGTAACAATTGCAGTCGCAGGGCGATATAACTGCCGAATGGATGTTAAGAACGCTACTTTCATGCAACAAAGTCTAAAAAGGTTGCTAAATTTTAATTTCTGGAGATGTCTATTAGCGGAGGGTTTGGTCTCCAAACCCTTACCAATAATTTGAAATTGGGGGAATAACGCTTATACATTATCTGGGTT
Source organism: Cyanobacteriota bacterium (assembly GCA_034190295.1). GTDB lineage: Bacteria > Cyanobacteriota > Cyanobacteriia > Cyanobacteriales > Microcoleaceae > Okeania. Next base: position 275 of record JAXHSW010000358.1, read on the forward strand.
AATTCCTCTTTCCCTGAGCATTTCTGCTAGTCTGTCTGCACGTTGTTTTTCCTGGTCTAATTGTTGTTGTATTTGCTCTGCACGTTGTTTTTCTTGTTCCCGGAGTCGGTCTAATTCTACAGGGGTCAGAAACTTGTTTCCATCTGGTCGATATATTTCTAGAGTTTCTGCTGTAAGTTCAAAGCTAATACCTAGACGGGGACTCACCCAACTATTAATTTCTGGAATTACTTCTAAACTTTTCCCTACTCTGGTTGAACCAACAAAATCATTTTCATCGGGGTAATAGATGTAATATTCTTCGACTCCATACTTTTGATAAAAAAGTAATTTTCTGGTCATTTCCTGGGGACGGTTGCCTGGTGACAAAATTTTAAATACGACTTGGGGAGCAATATTATTTTCTTTCCACTGTTTATAGGAATCCCGGTCTCCTTTTGGTCTACCAAAAACAACCATCACATCGGGTGCTTGGCGAATTTTGTTATTTCCTTCCACGGGATACAACAGAAAATCTCCAGCAACGAAAATATCTGCTACTTCAGCGAATAATATTTCTAGGTTTTCTTTAATGGTAACTATCCACCGAAATTGTTTGGTATTATCTGCAATTGGTTGACCGTCGCGGTCGGGGTAAATGATTTCTGGTTGAGTATCAGTAGTTAGTTGTTGTATCATATTTTGTTTAAACCATTTTGAGCAAATATAAAAAATAAGGACTTTCAAAATAGATTTTTAAATGCTACCTGCAGTCTAAATTTTGGCTGTAAATGCAGACCCTACAAATTTTACTGTTTCTCATCATCCTCTTCTACTAATTGAACTAGGTTTTCCAAAGCACCATAAACCCTTGGCAAATTATCTATAGTGAAATTCCCAGAATCTTTGATAAATTTATCTCCTACAAGTTTTCCAAACTGCCATAAATTACCATCTGTAACAATTCCATATACTGCCCTTAAAAAATTATCATTGATTTTCTGTGATGCGAACAACTCCGCCAGACATTGCCCCCAACCATACTCAAAATCATTTTTCTTGGCTTCAACAACAATGACAATAGGCTTTTCTAATACAGTTTTACCAAGTTCAGAACGTCGTGAAAAAATATAGTCGGGTGTTCCAGATAAAATTTCATCGTAGGAAATACTTTTGCGAATCCAAAATGAATACTTCTGATAATATTTCTTATAAACTTCACGCAATAGTGGCGAGATGATAATTTCACTGCGAGATGCTTCTGAGGCGAATAAGTCTATATTTTCTTTGTTAAATTCAAAGTCTTTGATAAAACTGTCTGAAGGCAATAATTCCTGACTAATTATTAAATTCTCTTCTGAATATTTAATTCTATACTTTTTTTGTACATCCGAGATTGTCTTAAAATCACTGAAAGCCATATTTAAAAAGATTTGATGAATGTTGCTTACTGTCCCTACTTTTTAAAGCGAAATGTTTGTAGTTGGGCTTCAAACCTAACTATAGATAGGGCTAAAGCCCAACTACGAACTTGAATTATAACTATTCAACCGGGCATGATATTACTTTTGACTTTTGACTTTTGACTTTTGACTTCTAACTTACTGCACCGTTACAACTTCCTCTACACTTTCATTTGCCAACCTGTCTACTGCTCGTAAAGCATAAGTTCCTGGCGTAACTCTCACCGCATTAGTAGCAGAATTTAATACTTGTACAAGTGCCCACTGATTACCATTTTGCTGATACAATGCCCAAGAGCGAACATCTCCAGTATTATCAGCACTCCAACTAATAACATCAGAATTAACCTGTATTCCTGTAGGTGCTGCGGGAGGTTCATTATCTAACCACGGCATCGCGGGGGGTAATGCTGGAGTTGGATAAACTGAACTTTTGAACACATTATTTACACCTGCCACATTATCGCGAAACATCTTCATACTAAAAAAGATATTTCCTAAAGAAAGTTGACTTGCTCTCTGACGAGAAATAGCAACTTGTCTCTCAAACTCAGATACAGGCCAACCAGAACTTTGTAATTGACTTAAAAAGTTTCCGGCATAAATATGACGACGTTGTGGGTTTTGTTGTAACCACCAATTTAACAACACTGGATAACTTTGTTGAGGTGGATCGATACGCCAATAAAGTTGGGGTGCTAAATAATCTACCCAACCCTTCTCCATCCATAATTTTACGTCAGCATATAAACCTTCATATTGATCGAACCCGACAATACCAGGAGGAGTCCCTGGGCGATAAATGCCAAATGGACTAATGCCAAATTTTACATAAGGTTTCTCAGCGTGAATACCTTGGTAAAGACGTTGCACCATATTATTCACATTCTGTCGTCGCCAGTTAGATACAGAGAGAGTACCACCAGATGCTTTGTATGCGTTATAGGTTTGGTAGTCGGGGAAGTCTTGTCCCCTTTGAGGGTAGGGGTAGAAATAGTCGTCAAAGTGAATGGCATCAACGTCATAACGACGGACTACATCCATGATTGTGTTGAAAGTTTGGTCTTGAATAACTTTCGCCCCTGGGTCCATCCAAACATTTTTACCGTATCTATAAGCATATTGGGGATATTTGACTGCTGCATGATTTCCAGCAAAGGAACCATCATTGGGACTAAGTTGAGCGCGGTATGGGTTAAACCAAGCATGGAGTTCGATATTGCGTTTATGACTTTCGGCGATCGCAAATTCTAGTGGGTCGTAATATGGTTCTGGTGGGGTTCCTTGTTTGCCTGATAACCAACCACTCCAGGGTTCGATGGGAGAGTCATACAAAGCATCTCCTGTTGGTCGAACTTGCAAGACTAAAGCATTGAGGTTAAGTTCTTGCATCCTGTTGAGGATGTTGAGTAATTCTGATTTTTGTTGCGCGACAGATAGAGTACGTTGGGATGGCCAGTCAATATTGGCAACGGATGCTACCCATACTCCTCGAAATTCTCTGGGGGAAAAGGAGGAGGGTTGTTGAGCAGTGGCGGTTGGTAGATAGGTGTAGATTTGAGTGAGGGTTAGTCCAAATATTATTAGGCAAGTCCATAGGAGGTTTTTGGGTCGAAAGCGAATATTCGGAGGGATGTTAATTTTGGAAAATAGTTTGCTGATTAAGTTCATTTTTGGACAATTTGGATAATTGGCGTTGTTGAATGTTAATAATTTTTAGATCGGGACTTAGGCAAAATATCAAATTAGACCCCATCTGTAGGGGCGCCATTCGGAGTTTTGCGTTAGCATAAGGCATTTGCTTCGCATACTTCGTAACGCCCTCATTTGATTAAGTGTCCGTGCGTAAGTCCTGTAGATTAAGTATCAACGCAAAACATAAGTTTTTCAATTTTACCTTCAGCTACTTACCATTAGATTTCAGCAATGCCAGATAATTTAACCTCATTCTACTTACAGCGCTTTTCATTTCGGTAGACCCCTGGGGAGGGCGAATGGCCATTCGCCCCTACAAAGTTCAAGATTTTCTTTCTTCCTTCCGCTATGTCATGTCCGTACACCTGGACGAAATAAGATGGTCTTGCATAATTTTTTGACAAGCATTCGACTGTATATTCAGAGGCTTTTTTTTCTTTAACGTCTAGAGTAATGGACGAACAACTTCAACAACTCTTACAAAAAATCCGTAACTGTCCCACGGGAAGTCTGCAACATCAGCAAATAATGGGCAGTTTATTAAGTCTAACTCCTCGGTTCCCTGGTATTCGTCGAGATGCTCACGCAAATTATTTGGAGGCGCTGAATAATACTTTATTTAATGTCAGACAAAATTTGGCACAGTTTCTCGATCGCGCGGATATTGACCAAGTTTCTGCTTCGACGTTGCGGGAACATTATGTTAGGTGGGTGAATGGGTTTCTCAAATATCTGGACTTTAGGAAAAAAGTAAAACAAAGTCACCTCAATGTTTTATCTACAGGGGATGATACCTGAGTTTATCCCCAAACAAATCCCAGATTTGCTTTATGCTCGGCAAAAACCTC
>JAXHSW010000359.1:0-4254 GCA_034190295.1 Cyanobacteriota bacterium
AATGCTTGCTTCATTCATTAAAAAGCTAAGAATTGTTTGCGTAGCAGTCCGCAGGAAATACTGACAATAATAGTTGATTTGATTTTTATTGCTGACCGCTGAAGTGCTAATAATTGTTTGCCCATAAGTCCGCAGGAAATGCTTACCGAATAATTAATAATTAATAATTAATAATTAAATAATTCGCGCCTTGAAACCTCCCTTTACCAATGGATAATTGACAATTGATAATTGATAATTAAAGAGGAGCGAAAGGAGCGAAAGTTAGGGAGTTAGAGAGGAGCGAGAATTCTTTCATTATCCATTATCCACTATCCATTAATACCCTAGCCCTTATATTCAATTCCGTAACGGTTTTAACCAGAGGTAATTATCAATTATCAATTATCCATTATCAATTAATGAACTTCTTTCTTCCCTCCTGACTCAGTCCTCCTCGGTTGTTTAAAGGTTTTATATTATTTTCGGATAATTAGTAATAAAAAAACTTTCTCCTTCTATTGTTCTTTCTCCCCTCCTGACTCCTGACTCCTGACTCAGTCCTCCTCCGTCTCAAGTTTTTATTTTGGCATTGAAGAAATACCTTTAAATAATAATATTAATCCCCCAATTAAAATTACTACTGCTAAACCACCGCTCAGTAAATCAAGCCAACCACTATTTTCCATAATTAAACTCAATTAAATTCTTAACAAATCTTATACCATACCTATTTTGTTACAGTCAATACTAACTTAACTAATAATCATTAAAATTTTATTTAATTTACTGGTTATTATGATAATTTGAGTAAATTATGTATACCATAGTATCTATGAGATTTTTATAAAATATAAAACAATATAGTAAGCATTTAGCTAGCTCGCAGTCAGCTTTTAGCTGTTTCACAAATAATGAATATACACTGCTAAGGTCAAGGTTAGTTTTTTTTCCAATACTTTGAATTATCCTTAAATCTCTCAATACTAATTCTTGCTATAAAGGTAATGAATTAATAGCTGATAGCTGAATGCTGACCGCTAAATGCTTACAAAATATATAACAAATCTGAGGAAGAAGCAGTACAAATGTAAGCATTTCCTGCTGAATGCTTTGCAAACAGCTATTAGCAGTCAGCTTTTCGGTGCGGAATGCGCTCGCATTCAGCAATAAAAATGAATGAACCAAGTATTTGCTTAACTTCTACTACATTTTTGAACAAAGAATTGAAGCACAAGAAGAACGCAGCTCTAATTGTCCACTAAAGGTAAATATTGCTGTTTGTGCAGCATGACAAACGGAATAGCTGATAGCTGACCGCTGACCGCTGTTTGCTTATGTACAAATTCCTATTAAGTATTAAATTTACTAATTTTTTTCTATGAGCTATTGCCTCAATTTACATTGTCAACAACCTCAAAATCCCAAGGATGTAGAATTTTGCCAAACTTGCGGTTCAAAATTGTTACTGCGAGGACATTATCAAGTAATTAAACCTATTGGCAATGGCAGCTTTGGCAGAACTTTTTTAGCAGTGGATTTAGATAGATTTAATACACCTTGCGTAGTCAAACAATTTTTTCCACAAAATCACAATTTAATGTCTACCAAGAAAGGATCAGAATTATTTAAAAGAGAAGCAGAGCAACTATTAAAATTGGGAGATAATCCTCAAATCCCCACTTTATATGCTTACTTTGAAGAGCCAGAAAATCTTTATTTGGTAGAACAATTCATCGCCGGAAAAACTATTCTTCAAGAACTAGAAGAACAAGGTGCCTTTAGCGAGAATAAAATCTGGGAAATATTATTAGAATTATTGCCATTATTAAAATTTATTCACGAAGAAAAAGTAATTCATAGAGATATAAAACCAGAAAACATATTACGATTTAATACTTCCAGACCGCCAGAAAAAGGAAAACATAAATTAGTCTTAATAGATTTTGGCGTTGCCAAACTAAATAGTCAGGATTTTGCGAGTGAAATTGGTACTATGACAGGTACACTCGGATATGCTCCAATAGAACAAATACGCGGAGGTAAAGCATATCCAGCTAGTGACCTCTACAGTTTAGGTATAACTTGTCTTCACTTGCTAACTCAAAAAGCACCTAACCAACTATTTGACCCATTTACTGGAGAATTAATCTGGCGATCGCATCTACTTCAACAAGGAAGAGAAATTAGCGATCGCCTAGAAAAAGTCTTAGATAAATTAGTCAAAGACCTAGTAAAAGAAAGATATCAATCAGCTACAGAATTACTAACAGAAATATCCCAGACATCAACTCCAAATATTAAACAAACAACTCAGATTAATCAAGTAGAAAAAAAATCTTTAGAAGAAATACAAACTCCTCAAGAAGATCCGGAAAAAGTACCTCATATCAGTATCATTGTACAAGCAGAAGTAGAAGCATGGAAAAATAGACAAAATGTAGCAGAATCAAATGAATATAAGCGGGAAAAAATATTTCATAACAACATCAATAGCCACTATCAAAACACTCAACAATTATCAGAAAATCGACATTTTAACTATCAATCAAAACCACTAAATAATGTCATAGAATTTGAAAAGAAAAAAACAAAATTATCTTCAACAAAAACAAAAATTAGAAACTATTTAAAACTCTCTCAGTTATGGAAAAGCGTACAAATTATCCAAGAGCATAACGTTTCTATAAACACCGTAGCTATCAGTCCCCACGGTTTTACCTTAGTAACTGGCAGCGATGACAAAATCATTAGACTATGGAATCTAAAAACAGGACAACTTTTGCATAAATTTTTAGGTCACACTGCCGAAGTATATGCAATAGCTATTACCGCTGATGGTAGAAGAATATTCAGTGGTGGAGATGATAGAACAATATTAGCTTGGAACTTACAGAAAAAAACAATTGCAGACAGATTTTATAGCCATTCAGGTTCTCCTTATAGTCATGGGGGTGGCGCTATTTTGTCAGTAGCTATTAGTCCAGATAATGAAACCGTAATAAGTGGCAGTGCTGACCATACAATTAAACTTTGGAATCAACGTAATGGAGAATTACTTTGCAAATTACATGAACATTTAGATAAAGTTTTTTGTGTCACTTATGCCAAAATTAATCATACTGGTACGGCAAAAAATTATCCTCAAAATCAAATTTTTGCTAGTAGTAGTGCTGACAGTTCCATCAAAATTTGGCAAACAGGTAGTTGTGTCAGTCTGAAAACTTTGAGGGGACATTCTGGAGGAGTATATTCAGTTGCTTTTACTTCAGATGCTCAAGCGATCGCAAGTGGTGGTGCAGATCGAACTATAAAACTCTGGGATGTTCGCACAGGTGAGTTACTGAATATATTCAAAGGTCATTCTCGTGCAGTTTTATCTGTTGCTATTAGTCCCGATAGTCAAATTCTTGCTAGTGGAAGTCTGGATGGTACGGTTAAATTGTGGAATTTGCACACTGGAAAATTATTAGATAGTCTTTGTGGATACCATCCAGTGCAATTTACTCCAGATGGTAAAACCCTAGTTAGTGGTGGTGAAGGAGGTCGGATTTTAATTTGGAAGTTGTAGTAATACTGAATAAGGAAGAAGGAAGAAAGGAGAAATAAAAATCTGGCGTTGTTAGATTTGATTTTTCAATTGGAGTTGCTTTTTTATTGAAAATATTGGGTGCATCTCTTATGTGCAAAAATACTTTTTCCTATTCCCTATTCCCTATTCCCTGTTCCCTGTTCCCTGTTCCCTGTTCCCTATTCCCTATTCCCTGTTCCCTGTTCCCTGTTCCCTAAAAACGAGAAATTTTTGGCTTTATTCACGCATTGAGATGCACCCAAAATATTTGCCAATGAAAATTTATTTTTGTTAAAAAATAATCTGCTTGTACGGAGGTCTTAATATTATCGAAATTCTCTATATTTAATCTCTTAATTTGATCGATTTCATTTTGCGTGCTTCCCAGAAAAATTATAGGAATATTTTTTGTTGATCCTGAGCTTTGCAAAGATTGGCAAATCTGCCATTGCTCTTTTTCCAATGATAAATTTATTAATATTAGGTCTGCTGATATATTTTGCAATATATATATTGAAAACTTTTTATCTACTATTAGAAGTTGAGGATAGCTCAAAAGTTTAAAACTCAGACAAAGTAATACTTTTCCAACTTCGGTCTTCCTTCTGTTCCAACTTCGGTCTGAGGTCTACTGATATATTTTGCAATATATTGAAAACTTTTTATCTACTATTAGAAACTGAGGATAGCTCAAAAGTTTAAAA
>JAXHSW010000036.1:0-9150 GCA_034190295.1 Cyanobacteriota bacterium
AATTGAAGCAGATATGCGACAATGCCACTTTTTTCAAATTCACAACTGTAGAAATTCTGGAAATTGCCACGGGGATATTAACACTTTTATCTCCAGATTAACTTCAATATTTTCCCCAAACCAAATCACAGTAAAAAATTGAAGCAGATATGCGACAATGCCACTTTTTTCAAATTCACAACTGTAAAATTTTTGGATATTTTCAGGGGGATATTAACACTTTTATCTCCAGATTAACTTCAATATTTTCCCCAAACACAATCACAGTAAAAAATTCAAGCAGATATTCGGCAATGCCACTTTTTTCAAATTCACAACTGTAAAATTTTTGGATATTTTCAGGGGGATATTAACACTTTTCCTTCCAGATTAACGTCAATATTTTCCCCAAACCAAATCACAGTAAAAAATTGAAGCAGATATGCGACAATGCCACTTTTTTCAAATTCACAACTGTAGAAATTCTGGAAATTGCCACGGGGTATTAACACTTTTCTCTATAGATTAACGTCAATATTTATCACCCTTACAATGACATTAATAATTAAAATTATTATCTTTTGATTTTGGGTTTAATACTCAGCCGTCAATGGGGGTGTTTACCGAATAATTAAAGTTTAAATCCTCTCCTTTAAAGGAAAAACAAGAAAAAATTTTCATGATTAGTCAATCCTATCAGTTTTCAAGGAGAGGTCATTTCAGTTATCAGTTATCAGTTATCAGTTATCAGTACCTCCGGCTAAAGCCAGAGGCTTGAAAATACTGAATTGAATATTTTTTCATCCCCCTAAAAGGGGGAGGCTTTAAACCCAATTTTTCGGTAATGATTAATTATTAATTGTTAATTGTTGAAAAGCTTGTTGGGATTTGTAGACGTAGGGGCCTGTTGAAGACTATCTCCATCCACTTTTTCCTTCTTCCTTCTTCCTTCTTCCTTCTTCCTTCTTCAAGGAACTTGCCAAATACGTTGATGATATTGTTCTGGTTGAGCGTAGGGGTCAACTGTAGAATTAGAATGATTATGGTCGTGACTATTATGGTTATGGTCATGGCTGTGATGATGATGACCATGACCGTGAGAATGTGCTTCACCAGTAACAGCAGCTAACCGAAACTTACACATTTCACAGTTCATTTGTACTTCTCCTAACTGTGTTTCTATTTCTCTTTCTCGCAATAATTCTAATAATGTTGGATGCGCTCCCATTTCTGGCAAACAAGTCATAGAAATATCAGGATATTCTTCTTGTTGTTGAGCAGTAATATCAAATATTTTCTTGACCAAAACTCCGGTAAATAAAAAGTAGGGCAAAACAATAATCCGCTTCGGTCGATATAATCTAGCTCGCCGAAAACCTTCTTCTAAACGAGGGTGAGTAATCCCAATAAAACAAGTTTCAATTGTTAGATAGCCACTGCCTTCCCATAACATTCGAGCCAGTTTATAAACATCTCCATTAGCATCAGGATCGCTCGAACCTCGCCCTACAAATAATAAGACTGTTTCGGAGGGATTAAAATTAGTTTCCTCTAATTCTGTGAGACGCGATCGCCACAATTCTAAAATCTTGGGAGTAATTCCAAAATGTCGCCCATAATGGAATTTTATTTGAGGATGTCGTTTTCTTGCTCGGTCTAATTCATTGGTAATATCAAATTTATTGTGGCGAGCTGCAAATAATAAAATTGGTAAAGCGGATAATTCTGTGTAACCTTGTTCTACACATTTATCTACTCCTTCTTGAATAGTTGGACCTGTTAATTCTAAAAAGCAAGGTATTACAGGTCGAGATTTATCTAAATTTTGATAAGCTGCAACAAAATCTAAGAAAGTTTGTTTTCCGTCAGCATCTCGTGTTCCATGACCTATCAGTAATAAAGGTCTTTTTAGTGGTAATGGAGGTAATTTATGACTTGTAGAGATACTACTTATTTCTTCTGTTGAAGTTAGAATTTCTGGTGTTTTTATTTCTGAGTTTTGAGTTGAATATTTCATTAATTATCCTTTCCTGTGTCAGGCAGGAAGCTAGGTTTTACAAGTGACAAGTAGGTGTTCTGGCTGATCGATTGATTAGCAAGTACTTATTGATTTTTTCTATTAACTATTTTTGTCGATTTACAGTTGCCGCACAGCCCCGGACTTGCACCGGAGTTTCCCCACTTTTTCAGCAAAAAATATATAGTATAGCAATTAGCATATCGCCCATCGGCAGTCATATTTTTTTCTCGACCTTATCTAGTTTTCCAGATTTTTGTTAATGTATTTAACTTATACACAAACTGCTATAAATTATTGTTGCCAAAAATCGTCACTATTTTCCTACAATAACTTAAATTTTAGTTATTTTAGCAGACTTAATTTTTTATTAATTCTTAAAAATGTCTAGACTGCCACTGTTAAAGTTATTCATACCAAATCCACTGATAAAAAGCTAGTTTTTCCCAAATTTTTCTCAACTTTCTGCTTCCTGCCTTCTGTCTTACCACGTGATGTACCACACACTGACGCTACGCTTTCAGTGTGGGCTTCTGATGCTCCAACAGAGCGCTCAGAGCTTCCTTCGAGGTACTATTAGTAGCAGTTGGTTCAACTATTACAGGCTTCCCTCTACGGCGTTTTATAGTCGGGAACACATCCAGCCCGACTCGCTTTATGTTGACTGAAGCGTTTACATCTCTGTCAACAATTAACTTTAATTCACTATCAAAATACTCCCGCATATCCCGGTCAGTAAAAACAAATTCATCTCGATAACAAAGGAGTTGAGATGTATAATTAGGCTGAACTTCGATCACACTGGCGTTAGCTTTTGCGGCTACCTGACCCAGCACTTCAAAGAACTGACTGAAAGCGGCATCTAGCCAGGACTTATTGAGTCCAGACTTGGAGGATTGACCATTAGGTAGAAAGGTTCCATCATCATCAAGTTTAGGAGCATTTCGACGAGTTAAACCTTTAAGGTTCAGCAACTCAAGGAAGAAAACTTTTTTGCCTGTAGCCACCAACTGATGAGCAGTCTTGTACTGGAAATCTTTACGACTCCTGGCTATTGACAGATGAATACGTGCTTCTTGTTTTGCTAGTTTCCGTCTAGCTTTACTGCCTTTGTGCCTCTTATTTTTGCTTTGAGAAACTGCTGTTAACCTGTCTTGATTTTTACGAAGTGGTTTAAAGGATGGGAGTTTTTGGCCATCTGATGTGGCCAGATAAAAATCTCGATCCAGAACGGCATCCAGACCCGTTGAGTTGTCCCAAGTAGCAGTAATGTTGTCTGGATTCAACTCTGGTACTGACTTGTCTTCAAGAATTAAATTACAGTACCATCCATCAGCTTTGTTGGTTATTGAGAGTTGTTTGAAGCTTACACTATCAGGCAATGGCCTATGAGTTCTCAGCTTAATCAAGCCAATTTTTGGGACTTGAACGAATAACCATTTCCCGTTGACCGTGCAGAACTTTAACCAAGAATTATCAGCATTAGGGAAGTTCAACGTCCGATATCTGGCTGCATTCTTAAATCGAGGTTTACCGCTACGTTTACCATTTTTGTCACCCCCAAGAAATCGATTAAAAGCGTTTTTAACTCTTGTACAGACATCTTGCAAAACCGTTGAATAAACTCCGGTGAAGTCCAGTAATTCTCCAGACCAACCAATCTTAACCAGGTCTTCCTTAATTACTGGAAGTTGCTTTTTCTGAGTGTAGAAGTTTGGTTGATCTTTAAGTTCAGGCAGATGGCAGATTAACGGACAAGCATTAACAGCACATCTGTTTTGTTCCCACCAATCGAAACGCTCTCCTAGCATCCAGTTATACCAATACCGACAAACTCGCAACCACTTATTCAGCGTGAGTAGTTGCTTTGTCTCTGGATATAGTCGGTATTGGTATGTGTATTTCATTGGAGCAAAATTTTAAACTACACTGATTATAGCAGATAACAGCAGGATTGTTATGAAGAATGACTTTTTCTCAAAAGGTCGGTCTGTCTCTGACCTTAAAGCTCACCTCGTGTTAACCACCAAGTATCGGCGTAAAGTCTTTACTGGTGAGATGATTACCCGTCTACATGAGGTTTTTGAAGGCTTACTTGAACAACAACAATGTAAGCTGGTGAGCTTTGATGGCGAAAAAGACCATGTTCACCTACTATTCCAGTATCATCCTGATATCCATCTGAGTAAGCTTGTCAACTCATTAAAAAGTGTTTCAAGCCGGAAAATCAGAGTAGAATTTGGTGAACAGCTAGCCAAAACTTACTACAAAAAGCCTGTATTGTGGAATAGTTCTTATTTCATTGCTAGTTGTGGAGGCGTGACTATTTCTACTCTGAAAAAGTACATTGAAAATCAAGACACTCCACCAGATGAGTAACAAAAACTATGGGCAAAATTCTTCAGGATTTCACCAGTCCAGCTAACGGTTTTGCTAGTATAAGCTTCACAAACATCTAAGACGATTTTGTTATATTCAGCAGCTTTATGTTTCAAGAAAAGTTCAAATCTGTAATGTGCCCAATTCAGCATTTGCCTGACTGACTTATTTCTAAGTTTTCTGCTTGATTTGGTTATCATCTTAGAAACTTCATGCATTTGGTAGTAAAATCACATCAAAGTTTTGAACTAGGAATAAAGCTGTTTTATGGTGCAACTCCGTGCAGGAGATTTCTAATCTTTAATCTCAATAGTTATTCAACCTCAGCATAGCTTTATTTCAGCCAAAGTCTGTATGTTCTTTCAATCATCAAAGCTGCTTTTTATAGTTCAAATTACTTAGTTTTTCATTCTGAGAAGCACTCAAAAAAAACGGATGAAATTAAGGTTGCGCACCAGAAAAAATTTTGATATAGTAAAAGCATTGGGTGGAACTCGCCCATGTGCATGATTTTTTAGTCAACCAAGAATAGCGAATGTAAATAGAATATCTCTAGGATAGCTTTATTTCAGCCAAAGTCTGTATGTTCTTTCAATCATCAAAGCTGCTTTTTATAGTTCAAATTACTTAGTTTGTCATTGCGAGGAGCACTCAAAAAAAGCGGATGAAATTAAGGTTGCGCACCAGAAAAAATTTTGATATAGTAAAAGCATTGGGTGGAACTCGCCCATGTGCATGATTTTTTAGTCAACCAAGAATAGCGAATGTAAATAGAATATCTCTAGGATAGCTTTATTTCAGCCAAAGTCTGTATGTTCTTTCAATCATCAAAGCTGCTTTTTATAGTTCAAATTACTTAGTTTGTCATTGCGAAAAGCACTCGAAAAAAGCGGATGAAATTAAGGTTGCGCACCAGAAAAAATTTTGATATAGTAAAAGCATTGGGCGCAACTCGCCCATGTGCATGATTTTTTAGTCAACCAAGAATAGCGAACGTAAACAGAATTTGACTCCAAGGGATATTTGTAATAGTTAAGTAGGGGGAATTTTCAGAAAATCTTCCTACTCTCCTACATCTTCATTTAACGATTAAAAAAGTTTAAGTTGTCAAATCTCAGGCCCAACTCAAACTTTTAGTCTTAATACTGATAAAGAATATCTACAAAAGAAAAAAGATTCAAAATGTGGACTTGTTAACGGCAAAAGAAAGTTCTGCGGGATATAGGGAAATAAAAAAAATCAGCTTTGAGATGATATGTGTAATTTCAAGGAACAATCATCTCCTATTTATAGACGTAACTTTATACTATATTAAAACCAGTCTTAAGCTTAAAAAAAGTTGTGAGGAGAAAACAATCTTTCACCTCTAACGGCAATTCTCAACCAGAGTTAGCCTAGAATATTCAAAACTAATTAAGCAAGATTGGAAACAAAACGATAGAATCGTAAGCCGTAGTATCTGACCACATAATCTGAAAATTACCATGAATGACACAACTAACGAATTACTCGAAAATATGCCCAGGGAGCAGAGGGTTGGGCAACTGCGCAACTTAATAGAAACTTTACACATAGCTGATGAAGTGGCCAGTAAAGGCTATCTGATCACCAGCTCAGAGTTAGCAGACTTAATGGACATCAATGCCAGTGCTGTCACCAGTCGTGGAGACCATTGGGTATGGCGGAACTGGGTAGTATCTAGAGTACGTCGTGAAGGAAACCAAAGTGCGATTCGTTTCTGCTAAAAGTCAAGGCCATCAGGTGAAGACGTGAGTAGAGTAAGGCCATAAGCCTTATAACTAAATGACCTTGGAGGTGAGATTCCTTCCGCCCAGGTGCAGGGTTGACAGCATTACCCCTACGGTAGCGAGTAGCCATCAATCCGTAAAGCGGGGTAAAAAGGTGGTAAAGCTTTAAGCTTAAATGAGTTTCCATCAAGCACAATACCCATTGGATAGCGAAAAGCGAAGATGTAATTGAAGCGTCGTAATTTTCAACCAGTGAAAGAAGCTGTGACACTGGAGCCAAAAGGCAGAGGATAGGGAGTTAGCGAGATTTGGTTCGGCTAATAAGCACTTCCCGTAAACCCGGCGTAAAGCATCGTCCTAAAGGTATATAAATAAGGTCATTTGGAACGAAGTAACCCATGAAAAACTCTTGAATAGTTATTTAGCATTCAGCACTCAGCAATCAGCTTTCAGCTATGCTCACCCTTATTTGGGTCTTGAAGCTAATAGCCCTACCATAGCAGAGGTCAGAAGTTAAATTCTTGCTGTGAATATATTTAAGAGACCCGATAATGTCATACTGCCTTCAGCTATAGGTATTGATAACTGATAACTGATAACTGATAACTGATCGAGTAGGTGCTAACCGGATGTTTGATTGGGAAGGATTGTGTCAGAAGCAAAGGCCCTTATTTAATGTAATGGGATAAGCAGACGGACACACGGTGATTTGGAATGTAGAGTTTGATTAGGTAATGGAAATGTCCAATACGAGTTTGAAGACTACAGTGGAATGGGAGGAATGGCGCGATATTAACTGGTTAAAGGTTGAGCGTCACGTCTTTAAGTTACAGGAAAGAATCTACAGAGCCTCTGAGAGTCGTGATTTTGTTGCATTTCGTAGGCCCCAAAAAATTTTGCTGAAGTCCTGGTACGCTAAGTTATTGGCGGTGCGTGGGGTAATTCAAGATAACCAGAGTGAGAAAATTTTGTCTTCGGAAAAGCTGTTTGCTTTGGCTGAAACTTTGGACATAACTGCCAAGGTTAAGTCTAGGAGAGGCACTATTGAGGACTACGCTCTACAAATACTTGTCAAAATGGCTCTGGAGCCAGAATGGGAGGGTATTTTTGAATCTAGTTGTTATGGGTTTAGGCCGGGGCGATCGCCTCAAGATGCTGTAGAAGCAATTTTTGGTTTTGTCAAGCTGGAGCCTAAGTATGTGCTTGAGGCTGACATTGCTAAGTCTTCTCAGGGTATTAATTATGAACTATTACTGGAAAAGCTGGGTACTTATCCTACATTGCGTCGAAAAATCAAAGGTTGGTTGAAGACTGGTGTGATGGATGGGGAAGGCTTGTTTCCAACGGAGGAGCAGATGGCAAGGGGTGGGGTTATTTCTTCACTTCTGGCAAATGTGGCTCTTCATGGTATGGAGGAGCAAATCGAGGAGTATGCTGAAATTTTTGATTTTCAATCTGTGGAAAGCGGGTATGAGGTATCAAGGATGGATAGGAGTGAATACTTGGGTTTGGTTCGCTATGGTAGTAGTTTGGCGATCGCTCATAAAGATATAGATGTGGTTCAAAAATGCCAAGTAAAGATTGGAGAGTGGTTGTCTGAAATGGGGTTGGAGTTAAAACCAAGTGAGACAAGAGTGGTTAATACTTTATATGGGTATGGTGGAGAAAAACCAGGGTTTGATTTCTTGGGGTTCAACATCAGACAATATGAGGTGGGCAAAAATCAAGGTAAAGTTGGTTTTAAAACTGAGGTCAAACCAAGTGACCAGAGTATGAGGGGTCATTATCGTCAAATTGCTGAGGTTATAGATGGACATAAGTCTGCACCACAGGTTGTTTTAATTAGAAGGGTTAATCCTATTATTCAGGATTGGGTCAACTATTATTCGGCTGTGGTGAGTAAGAAAACCTTTAGGGATTTGGATCATTTAATATTCCAAAAACTCTGGCGTTGGGCAAGAAGAAGACATTCTAATAAAAATAATGACTGGATTTCTCAAAAGTATTGGCATTCTGAGGAAAACAGAAAGGAATTTTCGTGTAGCGATCGCGATGGCAGTCGAGTCAAGCTATTGAAGCACACAGAAGTTCCTATTGTTAGACAGGAGAATGTTAACAAGGACTGGTTTTATTGGAGCAGGCAAAAAGACTTTCAACCTTTGGACAAATAGGGTGGTTTTATTACTCAAAAGGTAAAAAGGGGAAAGTGTTGGATGCTATTGAATTGCATAGACATTGCTACGATCTGAAAACTGCTAAGAATAGTAGTAGAGGTGCTCATTTTGATTAGGGCCAAATCACTGAGGAGCCGGATGAGGTGAAAGTCTCACGTCCGGTTTTGGAGACGAGCATTTCTGGTGACAGAATTGCTTAGTTTAACTTCTCTGGCAATTGGAAAGAGTGGATTAATTTTATCTCTAATTTTTTCTCTAATTAGGGATGTGTGAGAATAGCGATCGCTTACTTTTTTTCTATAGGAGCGATCGCCTTTTAAATACTTTTTGTAAGGGAGTAAGGAGTAGGGGAGTAGGGAGTGGGGGAGTGGGGGAGTAGGGAGCGGGGAAAATAGAAATATTTTCTGTTGAAGCGAGAGGATAGATTTTTTCATCGCTAATTAAATTGAGATAATATTACTTACTAATTACTAACTACTAATTACTAACTAAATATTTGCTATTGAAGTGAGAGGATAGATTGTTTCATCACTAACTAAACTGAGATAATATTATTGACTAATTACTGACTATTAATTACTAACTAAAGATTTGCTATAGCGTTTCTCAAGTTACTGAGGTACAGTTATTTTTATTCTGTTCTATTCCCTACTCTCTACTCCCGCGCATCAAAGTAATTTTGTACAGAAACGCTGATGAGGAATTGCTATATTGAAGTGAGAGGATAGATTGTTTCATCACTAACTAAACTGAGATAATATTATTTACTAATTACTGACTATTAATTACTAACTAAAGATTTGCTATAGCGTTTCTCAAGTTACTGAGGTACAGTGATTTTTATTCTGTTCTA
>JAXHSW010000036.1:9250-15739 GCA_034190295.1 Cyanobacteriota bacterium
CCCGCGCATCAAAGTAATTTTGTACAGAAACGCTGATGAGGAATTGCTATATTGAAGTGAGAGGATAGATTTTTTCATCACTAATTAAATTGAGATAATATTATTTACTAATTACTGACTACTAATTACTAACTAAAGATTTGCTGTTGAAGTGAGAGAATAGGTTTTTTCATCACTAACTAAACTGAGATAATATTATTTACTAATTACTGAGTACTAATTACTAACTAAAGATTTACTATAGCGTTTCTCAAGTTACTGAGGTACAGTGATTTTTATTCTGTTCTATTTCCTACTCTCTACTCCCGCGCATCAAAGGAATTTTGTACAGAAACGCTGATGAGGAATTGCTATATTGAAGTGAGAGGATAGGTTTTTTCATCACTAATTAAATTGAGATAATATTACTTACTAATTACTAACCCATCTATTTCTTGAACTAGCTTGTGAGCTGCTTTTATACGAATAGGGACTCGGCTTAACCATTTAATATTTGGAGGATAGATTTTTTCATCACTAATTAAATTGAGATAATATTATTTACTAATTACTGACTACTAATTACTAACTAAAGATTTGCTATAGCGTTTCTCAAGTTACTGAGGTACAGTGATTTTTCTTCTGTTCTATTTCCTACTCTCTACTCCCGCGAATCAAAGTAATTAATTTTGTACAGAAACGCTGATTGAGAATTGCTATATTGAAGTGAGAGGATAGGTTTTTTCATTACTAATTAAATTGAGATAATATTATTTACTAATTACCGAAAAAATGTGGGTATGCACCTCCCTTTTTAAGGGTATAAAAAAAGCATATTCCTTATGTCAAGTCTCCTGATAGCAGGAGATACTGATAACGTAAGTATTTCCTGCGGACTGCTGCGCAAACAGCTATTAGCAGTCAACTCTCAGCTTTTGAGCGTTTAAATTCTACTATATTTTAAACTCTATCAAGGGAAATGTAGGTGTGGCTCACCCTTACTACTCAGGTTAAATAATGGGCTTTTTTTTACTCATACTTTTAATTCTATAAAGCTGATAGCTGATAGCTGACTGCTGAATGCTTACCTGATAACTGATAACTGAAATGACTTACTAATTACCGGAAAATTGATTTAAGTGAAAATTAATCTAAGTCTCACAAGTTACTCATACCGTTAGTTTTTCATAGATATAGCAGTCGAAGTAAAAATTAGGATATATCAAAAGCTTAAAACCTAGACAAAGCCAGATTTTTCCTTCTTCGGTCTTCCTTCTTTCTTATGCTACATGGAATGAAATTATTATCAATGGCAGAATAATTTATGAAATATCAACTTAAGAAGTTATTATTTTTCTTACCGCTACTTATATTTTTAGCTAGCTGTGGTTTATTCAATAGTCCGACAAATCTAGGGGAAAACAATCAAGGTACACAAGAGTCTACTACTACTTCAGCTCAACCTTTTAATTATCAAGATTACAACTCAATTTTAAAGGAGTATGTCAACGCAGAAGGGTTAGTTGACTACGAAAGATTAAAAGAAAATAGGCAAAAACTTGATGAATTTAATGCTGCTATTGGAGCTGTAGCGCCAAGCACTTATGATTCTTGGACAGATGCAGAAAAAATCGCTTTTTTAATTAATGCTTATAACTCTTTTACTTTAGAATCTATTATTGATAAATACCCTACGAAAAGTATTAGAAATATTATTGGTGTTTGGAAAATTCGTAAATTCGATATAGTTGGGGAAAAGTTGACATTAGACCATATTGAACATCAGATTTTAAGGAAAGAATTTAATGAACCAGGAATTCATGTTGCCTTAGTTTGTGCTGCAATAAGTTGCCCTCCTCTTAGACGAGAAGCTTTTACTGGTAGTCAATTAGAACAACAATTAGATGACCAAGCTAACAGGTTTCTCATCAATAATCAAGGCTTCCGAATTGACCGTGAAAATAATACTGTTTATTTTTCTTCAATTTTTCAATGGTTCGGTGAAGATTATAAAAAAACTTATGGTCAAGAACCAAATATTGATGGCTTGAATAATACAGAAACGGCAATTGTAAATTATGCTCATCAATATGTAAATCCTGACGATCAAAAGTATTTAAAACAGGGTGGTTATCAAGTTAAATATTCTGACTATGATTGGTCTTTGAATGTTCAATAATATTTAAGCTTTCAGCCGTCAGCTATCAGCTATCAGCTATTTTTTTAATAGACATCTCCAGAAAATAAATCAACCTTTTAATTAGAGCAGTTAAGAAAATAAAAATTAACCATAAAAAAATCATTTTTCCTGCTTTTTTAGTGAAAATATCTTACCGAAAAATTGTGGTTTAAAGCCTCCTCTTTTAAGAGGATAAAAAGAAAAATTTTCATAATTAATCAATCCTCTTTTTTTAAAGGAGAGGTAATTCTAAATTCGCGCATTCTAAATTCTAAATTCTTGAACTGTTGCCTGTTGCCTACTCCTGCAAAAAAATTATATCTTTTTTGGAGAGGTCTAATGTATTAGAAGTTAAACAAATGCTTGCTTCATTTATTAAAAAGCTGAATACGAGCGCATTCCGCACCGAAGAGCTGACTGCTTCATTTTTCAGAAAAAAAATTAAAACAAATGCTTTTAGAAAAAATATTCGTAATTATTCCTGTTTTGAATGAAGAATCTACCATTACAAATGTAATTAAATCATTACAATTTTACGGACTAACAAATATCATGGTAGTTGATAATGGTAGCACGGATAAAAGTATAGAAAAAGCTATAAAAGCAGGTGCAAAAGTCATCACAGAACCCATCCCTGGTTATGGTAGAGCTTGTTGGTTTGGCATTCAAAATACACCTGTAGAATATGATTGGATTTTATTTTGTGATGGGGATGGTAGTGATGATTTAAAGCAACTACCAAAATTTTTAAATGCTACTAATAAATATGATTTAATATTAGGCGATCGCCGTGCGACAAAAGCAGGTAGGTCTGCTATGACTCCTGTACAAAATTTTGGTAATAAATTAGCTACTTTTTTAATTGGTTTAGGGTGGGGATATTGGTATCAAGATTTAGGACCTTTGCGTTTAATTAGGAAGTCTAGTTTAGAGAGAATTAGAATGCAAGACCGAGGTTTTGGTTGGACGGTAGAAATGCAAGCTAGAGCTGTAGAATGCGATTTAAAAATAACTGAAATTCCTGTTGGTTATCGTCGTCGTCAGGGTGGACGTTCAAAAATATCAGGTACTATAAAAGGTAGTTTTCAGGCTGGAACAATTATTTTGACAACTCTTGGTAAATTGTATTTAAAATACCTGTGGAAAAATATAGAATTGCAGAATAATACTAACAAATTCTTGAGCAGGGGAACGGCTCACACGGATTATGGCACGGATACGCGGATAGGTCAGGGAGTAGGTAGGGACGTTGTATAAGGGCGTCCGTACAGGGAGCGGGGGAGTGGGGGAGTGGGGGAGTAGTAAACATAAGACTAATTAACATAATCCTGGTTAATAATAATAATAATAATTATCAAATCATCAGTCAGGATTTCGAGAAATAAAACAGTAGAAAAAAGTGGAAATTTGCTCCCAGATTCCCCATATCCCTATATTTAAGTAGATAAATAGACATCTCCAATCATCAAAAATAATATCAATTCTTGCAATCTTGTTCATCAATTATTTACTTTTACCGAATAATTAAGGTTTAAAGCCTCTCCTTTAAAGGAGAAACAAGAAAAATTTTTCCTTTGAATCAATCCTATCCGTTTTCAAGGATAGGTAATTATTAATTATTAATTATTAATTATTAATTGTTGAAGACCTTTTGTAAGATTAAAATCTGAATCCTGATTTTTAATACTACATTTGAGGCTATTTTATGACAAAAAAATCGAGTCTCAAGCCTCCCCTTGGCTGCACTGCAAGGTGTTACTTTACAAGGGAATTAAAAAAATAAACTTTAGTATTTTATTGCCTTTGATTTTCCTAGGTCATGCTGCTTCAATAATTGATAATTGATAATGGATAATTGATAATTACCTCTCCCTAAAAACGGATAGGATTGAATAAAAGGAAAAAATTTATTTTTTTCCCTTTGAAAGGGGAGGCTTCAAGGCGTGAATTATTTAATTATTTATTTAATTATTTAATTCTTCGGTAAACAGCGGTTGGTACTGATAACTGATAATTGATAACTGAAATGACTCTATTTTGTGTAAATTCCACTAGGAAAAATCTGCCTTTATTACTAAGTTCATTTTTGATATTAGTAGGTGTAATTTTCATAGTTCCCTACGGTGGTTTTCAGGAAGCTGATATTGTCATAAAATTTTGGATTGGGAACGGCATAATCAGTTTAGGTTTTATAATTTCTTGGGCAATACCTTCAATTAATTATGCTTGGTTTTGGAGTATAACTATTCTAGCTAGACTAATATTAATTCCTATGGAACCGGGGGATGATATTTGGCGTTATTTGTGGGAAGGTTACATTCAAAATTTGGGTTTTAGTCCCTATAATTTAGCACCAAATGCTTTAGAGTTAATTCCCTATAGAACAGAGTGGTGGTCATTAATTAATCATCCTGATACTTCTGCTATTTACCCACCTTTGATTCAATTAGGGTTTCGATTTTTAGCACTAATTAATCCATCAGTATTTGTCTTTAAGTTTGCTTTTATCTTGGCAGATTTAGGTATTTGTTGGTTATTAACTAGAAAATTTAGCCTGCAAAAAACTTTGATTTATGCTTGGAATCCTTTGATTCTTTACTCCTTTGCTGGAGGTGGTCATTATGATAGTTGGTTTATCTTACCATTAGTAGGAGCATGGTTAGTTTTTGTTGAAGAAGGAAGAGGGAAGAAGGAAGAAGGAAGAAGGAAAGACCGAAGTTGGAAAAAGTGGATGGGGACTCAAACTCCTGTTGAAGAAGGAAGGAGGAAGGAGGAAGAAGGAAGAAGGAAAGACCGAAGTTGGAAAAAGTGGATAGGGAGTCAAACTCCTGTTGAAGAAGGAAGGAGGAAGGAGGAAGAAGGAAGAAGGAAAGACCGAAGTTGGAAAAAGTGGATGGGGACTCAAACTCCTGTTGAAGAAGGAAGAAGGAAGGAGAAAGAAGGAAGAAGGAAAGACCGAAGTTGGAAAAAGTGGATGGGGACTCAAACTCCAATTAATTTTCAACACCCTGTAGATGACGGGATATTAAACTCAAAAGAACAAGATGATTATCGTTGGTATTGGAGTGCTTTTCTAATTGGTATAAGTGTGGCAATAAAATGGGTTTCTTTACCTATTTTATCTTTTGTAGTTTGGCAGAAAATATTCGGTTTGAGAGAACAAGATATAGGGAAAAGTGGTGCGACAATGGGAATATTTAATCTGCAAAAAAACTCGCAACAAGAGAAGGAAGATAAAATCAGAAAAGTCAGTGTATTTGACAATTCCGAGGAATGGTTTAAGGAAGTCAGAAGTCAGAAGTCAGAAGTCAGAAGTGATTTTTGTAACGAATATTTGAGCAACTCTCCAAAAATATTTCGCCAATCAAGGCGGGGTTTTAGACCCAATTATTTTGATAAACAACAGAATAATATTTTTAGAAGTTGGCAATTTTATAAATTACAGATAACTAGGTTTTTAGGAAAAAAGAAAAGGAGTAATACTAAATTAATTAGCAATTTTTTATATACAAAAATCAGACAAGTTCCACAGGCAGGTTTTTTATTATTAATTGGTTTATTACCAATGTGTGTTGCAGCTCTCAATTTTTGTGAGCCTGGAAAATGTTCGCTCATTCCTACAAGTTCAAATTTTGTTGTTAATGGTCGTAGTGCTGAATTAATTCCTTATTTAGTAAGCTTTGTTTCTGAACAATCTACAAAATTTAACTGGATTTATGGAATTCCTCTTTGTTTAGGAGTAGGAGTTTTAATCTGGAATTGTCGTAGATTTGTTAATTTTGCTGAATGGTATTTTTTCTTGTTATTAATTTTATCTCCTATAGTTCATGCTTGGTATTTTACTTGGTTAATTCCTTTTGCTGTAGTAACTAGAAATTTAGGCATAAGATGGGTGAGTTTATCAGTATTTATCTATTTTGTTTTGCCATACAGACAAACTTTAGGAGATAATAGTTGGCTTTTAACTCCGATGGAAAGATACTGGTTTTGGTTGCCTTTAATAGTAGGATTTATTTGGAGTAAGTGGAAAGATAAAAAATTCAGAATCTCTCAACATAAACTCTGAATTATTTATAGCCGTAAATAGGGAATAGGGAATAGGGAATAGGCAACAGGCAACAGTAGGAAAAACTACGGTTTATCATCACCATAAGTAAAATTTTTCCAACTTCGGTCTTCCTTCTTCCTTATTTATGGAATTCCCCTTTGCTTAGGAGTAGGAGTTTTAATCTGGAATTGTCGTAGATTTGTTAATTTTGCTGAATGGTATTTTTTCTTGTTATTAATTTTATCTCCTATAGTTCATGCTTGGTATTTTACTTGGTTAATTC
>JAXHSW010000036.1:15839-19893 GCA_034190295.1 Cyanobacteriota bacterium
GTTTTGGTTGCCTTTAATAGTAGGATTTATTTGGAGTAAGTGGAAAGATAAAAAATTCAGAATCTCTCAACATAAACTCTGAATTATTTATAGCCGTAAATAGGGAATAGGGAATAGGGAACAGTAGGAACAACTATGGTTTATCATCAGCAGAAGTCAAACACCCATTTGTTCTTTGCTATAGATAAATTTAGATATATATAGCAATCAGGAATCAGATGTGAGAATTGAAGTGTTCCTTTGAAGTTTAGAATATAGCAGTTATCTTATTCTTATATATTCGTTTTTTCTTCTTCCCTCCATACCTATTCCCTACAACAAAAGTCTCCAATATCTCACAACTAAAATCATATTGCTATAGCAGTAGAAGGAAAGGGAATGGAAAGATCGAGAAGCTCTAAAACTCCGACAATCTAATATTTTTCCTTCTTCCTTCTTCCTTCTTCCTTCTTCCTTCTTCCTTCTTCCTTCTTCCTTCTGATTAAATATCTTCAGAAGAGCTTTCCGATTTATTAACAAATCCGCCAATCAAACTAGAAACAAAAGATAACACAATTGCCCCCAAAACTGCCGGCCAAAAACCATCAACTTCTAAACCAGGAGTAAAATATCCTGCCAATGATAGAGAAACTCCATTTACTACTAATAGAAACAACCCTAAAGTTAAAATTGTCAGAGGCAAAGTTAGAATTGTTAAAAGTGGTTTAACAAACGCATTTACTAACCCCAAAACAATTGCTGCAACTGCTGCTGCAGGAATACTCTCAACTCTCACACCAGGTACAACAAAAGCTGTAATTAAAAGTGATAGAGTTGCCATTAACCAAGTCAGGAAAAAACTAACCATAGCTATTTTTTTAACCTCCTTTTAATCGCGATTAAATTATTTAGTCTAATTATATAGCGTTTTTATCTCAATAGATATTTATCAATTTTAACTATTGATTTTTATCAAAATAGCAAGTTTCAGGATAGTCAGGCAAAGTTTTGAGACTAATCCATAATTTTGATTCATTCCTTATTCTCTAAAAGCATAAAACGGTAGTGGTGCATTGTAATGGTATAGCTCCCATTCTCAGTCGGGGATGGAGCGGGTTTATCTAAATTTAATGTTGAGCAATTAATTTAACCTGGAACCCACCCCTACTATTGCCATATTTTCAACGAAAACTGCCACATATCAAATTAAGCTGCTATAAGCAACACATAAATAATTCAAATTATTGGCCAAACAAAAATATTAATATTTGTATCAAACTTAATATAAAATTAACTATTAATTAAAAAGAGCAGCAGGTTATTCATAAAAATCTCGCAAAAATAAAAATAATGCTATCAAATGACTTTCTAGAAACAGTTTGGTTAATACCTTGCTATGCCATTGTCGGCGCAGTTTTAGCCATACCCTGGTCTCCTGGAATTATTAAACGCACCGGGCCAAGACCAGCAGGTTATATCAATCTGATTATGACCTTCATCGCTTTCTTACATGGCTTAATCGCTCTATCAGTAGCTTGGAATCAACCAACCAAAGAATTATTAATACCTTGGCTAGATGTGGCAGGGCTAAATATCACCATTTCCCTAGAAATATCTACCCTAACTATTGGCGCGACTATATTAATTACTGGTCTAAATTTCCTTAGCCAAATTTACGCGATCGCCTATATGGAAATGGATTGGGGATGGGCACGTTTCTACTCCTTATTGGCATTATTTGAAGCTGGAATGTGTGCCTTAGTCTTGTGCAATTCCCTATTCTGGAGTTACATCATTCTAGAAATTCTTACTCTCGGTACATATTTATTAGTGGGGTTATGGTTTGGTCAACCATTAGTAGTGACTGGAGCAAGAGACGCTTTCCTGACAAAACGGGTGGGAGATTTATTTTTGCTCATGGGAGTAGTTACTCTATTACCCCTAGCAGGAACTTGGAATTATACGGAGTTAGCTGAGTGGGCAAAAACGGCAAACATTGCTCCGACAACTGCTACCTTATTAAGTCTCACTTTAATTGCCGGACCTTTGGGTAAATGTGCTCAGTTTCCCCTACATCTATGGTTAGATGAAGCAATGGAAGGACCAGTGCCAAGTACTATTTTACGGAACTCGCTGGTAGTAGCGGTCGGAGCGTGGGTGTTGATTAAAGTGCAACCTGTTTTAGCTTTATCCCCTGTTGCTTCGACAATAATGATTGGAGTGGGAGTGTTTACAGCAGTTTGTGCTTCTTTAATTGCTATTGCCCAAATTGATATTAAGCGATCGCTTTCTTATTCGGTCAGTACTTATATGGGTTTGGTATTTATTGCTGTGGGAACTGGTCAAGACGAAACTGCTTTGATGTTGTTATTTACTTACGCTTGTGCGATGGGGTTGTTGGTAATGAGTACGGGTGGGGTAATTTTAAACTGTGTCAGTCAAGACCTGACTCAATATGGTGGTTTGTGGTCTCGTCGCCCCATTACGGGAATATCTTATTTGGTGGGTGCTGCTGGTTTAGTAGCTTTGCCTCCTTTGGGTAATTTCTGGGCACTGTTGCAAATGACCGATTATTTGTGGAGTAGTCAACCTTGGTTAGTAGGTGTGTTGTTGTTGGTGAATGGGTTCACTGCTTTTGGTATTATTCGGGAGTTTGGTTTAATTTTTGGCGGTAAACCGAAACAAATGACCGAGCGATCGCCTGAAGGTTTATGGTCTTTGGTTTTGCCGATGACTATTTTGGCTGGTTTGACGTTGCACGTTCCTCTATTGTTGGCACAATGGGAATTACTACCAGATATCGCGACTATTAATAAAACTGTTGCTGGTCTACTATTTTTATCCAGTGTGCTTGGTTTTGGTATTGGTGGTTTGATTTATCTAAATGATAAGTGGGAGAAACCGATTAAATTTCCTTTCCCAGCAATACAAGACTTTTTTGCCTACGATTTTTACACTGTAAAACTGTATAGAATTACTATTGTTTTTGTGGTGGGTTTGGTATCAAGAATTATTTCTTGGGTTGACCGCTATCTTGTGGATGGTGTAGTTAATTTTGTGGGATTAGCGACTGTATTTGGCGGTCAAGGTTTGAAATATAATGTTTCTGGTCAGTCTCAGTTTTATGTATTGACAATTTTGATTGGTGTCACTTTATTATTAAGTTGGTTAGTAGTCGGTTTATTTTAAAAAGCGGTCAGCAATCAGCTATCAGCTATCAGCAATCAGCTATCAGCTATCAGCAATCAGCTATCAGCTATTGATGAGAGGAGGAGTTCAACAATTAATAATTAACAATTAACAATTAACAATTACCTCGAGAGTGAAAACGGATAGGTTTGACTAATCATGAAAATTTTTTCTTGTTTCTCCTTTAAGGGAGAGGTGGAAAACCTTAATTATTTGGTAAAAATAATTGAAAAATTGAGAGAGAATTAAAAGTTACTGCCAAGGTACGCTTATCAGCTATCAGCTATCAGCTATTGATGAGAGGAGGAGTTCAACAATTAATAATTAACAATTAACAATTAACAATTACCGAATAATTAATAATTAAATGATTCTGGTTTAAAGCCTCCCCTTTCAAGGAAAAAAAAGAAATAATATTTCCTTATATTCAATTCCGTAACGGTTTTAACCAGAGGTAATTATCAATTATCAATTATCCATTATCAATTATCAATTAATGAACGCTCTTTCAACCCTAGAGGAAATTATTCATTATTTGCACTCACCGCTGACTGCTAAAAGTTTTTTGCGCAGCATCGACCTTGGAAAATCTTACCAAATTATCCGTACATCAGATTCAAAAATAACTGTGATACTTGGCTTAAATTTTAGAAATATTTAAGCCTGTTATAAAGCTTAATTTAGCAGTCAGTTAATTTTTGAGAAAATCTCGATCGTTCTGATGAATAATCTGTAGATTAAAACTGAAAAGTTCGGGGTTTTGCCAGACTGAAATTTTGAGATGTTGAATGTAATCTGATTTATTAGTCAGTTAATTTAATTTACAGGAAAAATCTCAATCAATTATTCCGGTAAATCATCTGTAGATGACACTCAAAAATAACTC
>JAXHSW010000036.1:19993-53805 GCA_034190295.1 Cyanobacteriota bacterium
GATTTATTAGTCAGTTAATTTAATTTACAGGAAAAATCTCAATCAATTATTCCGGTAAATCATCTGTAGATGACACTCAAAAATAACTCCAGTTTTTGGCTGGAATTTGGGAAATGTTTAATTAGCAGTGGGTTGATGTAAGGAAAAATCTAAGATAAATAATTATTGTGAATAATCTGTAGATAATACTCAAAAATTACCCGTTGTACTAGAATAAAATTTAATTCACAGGACTTACGCAAAATCATCTCTGATGCACAGCTATATGGTATAAGGTGCGTTGCAACTGAGCGTACTAAAACTAGAGTTACAGAGTTAGCCCTGATTAATTAGTAATCACAATTTAATTAATAGAAATATCGCCAAAAATCATGCTCAGTGTTTTAATTATCATCCCAATTTTAGGAGCAGCTTTAGTCGGATTTTTCCCCGGAAAAATTACTGATGAAAAATTACGAAAAATTACCTTAGCAATTGCTCTATCTCTAATAGTTTGGACTGTAGAAATTGCCATTAAATTTAACCTAAATAATCCAGGGTTACAATTTCAAGAACATTTTACCTGGATTCCTCAATTAGGTTTAACCTATAATATCGGGATAGATGGTTTATCCCTACCATTACTCGCCCTAAATTCCTTACTAACATTCATCGTAGTTTATGGTTATGGCAATAATATCGATCGCCCGCGACTATACTACTCCTTAATTATGTTAGTAAATGCCGGAATAGCAGGCGCTTTTCTCTCCGCAAACCTATTATTATTCGTTCTCTTTTATGAACTAGAATTAATCCCCATCTATTTATTAATAGCAATTTGGGGTAGTAAAAAACGAGGTTATGCAGCAACCAAATTTCTCATCTATACAGCAGTATCCGGAATTCTGATATTAGTAGGATTTTTAGGAATAACTTGGTTAAGCAATTCTCCCAGTTTTGATTATGACCTAATCTCAACCCAAGGACTATCCCTAAAAACCCAACTCATCTTATTAACCATTCTCTTAGTAGGATTCGGCATCAAAATTCCATTAGTACCTTTACACACTTGGTTGCCAGATGCTTATGTCGAATCATCTCCCCCCGTCACCATTCTTCTAGGCGGCATATTAGCAAAATTAGGCACTTATGGACTATTGCGTTTTGCCTTAGGATTATTTCCCGAAACCTGGCAAATAGTCGCCCCCGGAATAGCCATAGTTGGCACCTTTAGCGTTTTGTATGGAGCATTAGCAGCGATCGCTCAACAAGATATTAAACGGATGGTGGCCTACAGTTCAATTGGCCACATGGGTTATATTGTTGTTGCTGCTGCTGCCAATACACCTTTGAGTTTAGTGGGAGCTATTTCTCAAATGGTTGCTCACGGTTTAATTTTAGCGATTCTATTTCACCTAGTGGGTGTGGTGGAAAGCAAAGTTGGTACTCGCGAATTATCTGTGTTGAATGGTTTGATGAGTCCGGTGCGTGGTTTACCTTTTACGAGCGCTTTATTAATTATGGGTGGAATGGCAAGTGCAGGTATTCCGGGAATGGTTGGTTTTGCTGCTGAGTTTTTGGTATTTCAGGGTAGTTTTTCGGTGTTTCCTATTCCTACTCTTTTGTGTATTTTTGCTAGTGGTTTAACTGCTGTTTATTTTGTAATTTTGTTAAACCGTACTTGTTTCGGCAAATTAGATAATGATACAGCTTATTATCCTAAAGTTATTTGGTCTGAACGTACCCCTGCTTTAGTATTAGCAGTAACGATCTTCTTTTTAGGAATTCAACCTACTTGGTTAGTGCGTTGGAGTGAAGCAACTTCCAAATTTTTAGTGACTAATTCTTCTACAGAAATTCAAAAGTCAAATATAGAAATTCAAAAGTCAAAAGTCAAAAGTCAAAATTTAGCTAATTTGATAAATACAGTAGAAATTCAAAATTCAAAAGTCAAAAGTCAAAATTTAAGCAGCTCCATAACTGTAGAAATTCAAAAGTCAAAAGTCAAAATTTAGCTAGTTTGATAAATACAGCAGATGTTAATTTCCTGGAATACAGAAATTAGGTTTTTTTGCCAGAGATAAAAACTGTGTAAAAATATTTCTCCTATAGAAATTCAAAAGTCAAAATTTAGCTAGTAGGTTGGGTTAAGCGCTAGCGCAACCCAACAAATACAACCTCGTTGTTATACCAATTCACTTTAAAGATGTCTAATAGATATAGTGTTTTGGTGTGTTAGCGGTAGCGTAACACACCCTACAAATAACTGATAACTGATAACTGATAACTGAAATGACACAAACAAAAACAAAACTCCCCCCCTCCCAACATGAATTTGCTGAAATTATTCACCGCCTCGAAGCAGGTGGAGCAATGCTACCAGATACCCCAGAAAACCTCATGCAAATTATCGGTATTTATAAAGCTTATGCAGTACCAATGGATTTCTATTGGCGTGACTTACTTTATATTGCCGAACGAGTATTTTTAAACCCCTTACCCTTCTTTAAATACTTCCTGCCAAAAGAATATTTAGAACTTCATAATCACTATGCAGGTGATGATGCAGACTTAAGAGTTTGGCGCGGAGAAGCAACAGCTCATCCAGAACTTTTAGCATTTATTGAAAAGGGAGAAACTGGCAAAAAATCAAAATTATCACATCACTTATGGCATGACAGAATTAATATGGAATTTGCCGAAGCTTGTATGCGAGCAATGTTTTGGCATCGGGAAATGGGAGGTAAATTTGACCCTTATTTAGATACTCCTGAATATAAGGCTGCAGCGGATAAAGCAATTAAAGCTTATTTTCAAGGAAATCCTGTAATGTTAGGTCTGTATAAACTATTCCCAGAAATGTTTATCGAACAGGTCAGACAACTTTCTTATTACAGTAATCTTGGTTTGTTTTGGGAAGTAATGGCTCCTGTTTTTTTTGAAATGTTTGACTTATATAATGAAGGCAAATTAACCAGCGTTCCAGAAGCAATGAATTTTCTGATAAATGGAATTTTTGCTGCAGCGGAGCGCCCGATTTATCATCATGTTTATATTCGGGGTGAGTTATACGAAATTATTCCTAAATCTTGTGGTTTTACTTGGTTATTTGAAGCTGCTTTACCTTATGTAGAAGCTGTCTTTTATCGCACTGCTCCTTTCCGTGGTACAAAGTCTTATAATGCTCAGGCAAAACAAGTACCAGAAAATCAAAAAGACTTTCATTACGGCATTCTTTATGCAGATGTTTTTCCAGTAGGAAATGCTGGCATCCCTCCCACATTATTAATGCAGGATATGGTGCATTTTTTACCTCCCTTTTTAGTTAATTATTACAAACAACATTGTCGAGGGGAAGATGATATGTTGATTCAGTTAGGAATTACTTTTCAACGCTCAATGTATTGTGTAACTTCCGCAGTTATTCAAGCATTAAGACAAGCAACATTACATCCTTTAGATGACCCAGACGTAGAACATTTAAAAGCAAATCGTGCATTTTTTGAAGAGCAACTAGATAGGTTTAAACGCCCAGAAGCTCGGTTGCGAGATATTCAGCGCCAAGATTATCGTTAATATACAGGACTTACGCAAATTGACTTTGAAACCACTATCTGTAGGGGCAAATGGTATTGGTTCTAGCCATAAGTAGAGCCTGGTGCGTAAGTCCCGATCGTTAATATAAACTGCTCAAGCAGTCGTGAAAAACCTTGAAGAAGGAGTCAGGAGACAGCTATACTTGAGACAGAATCAATGTTCGTGGGGATTCCAAACCCCAACCAATTGCGGACACCGCGGGTGACGGTGGGGATTTATACCCCATAAGGCTTCGGTGTCAGGAGTCATATCCTCGGATCAAAGCCCAAAAAATTTTACTGACTCCTGAGGACTGAGGACTGACTTCCAGCCGTTCGCGCAGCGTCTCCGTTTTTGTGAAGGCTGTTAAATTTCCTTGGCCAATTATCTCCAGAAATGATCGACAATTTCAGCAACTTTCTCCAGAAAATTGTCTGTACTCCTTGTAGCCTTGTAGGCGGAAATAAGTTAACCTATTAACGCCTAGTCCTATATAAGAAAAAGATGACCATGAAACCATATTTCTTTCCAGTTTTAATCGTATCTACAGTAACCATAATGGCTGGTTGCACGAACCTTCAATCTACGCCAACAGTAGAGACTGCGTCATGCGAAAATCCTGTCACAGAAAACGATGTTCTAGCTGCACAGCAAAGCTGGGGCGAAGCTATTGTCGCCATTGGCAAGGCAGAAAACCCAGAAGCAGAAGCACAAAGTACTCTTGACAGACTTTATGGTTACGATATTGGTACGGTTTTGTTCAAACCAACACTGGCCAGCGACGATCCGTTCAGAGGCACGGAGAAAGAGGCTTTGTCTTATTTTGTCAGCGGCAGCGTCAGCGAAGATAAAGGTTTTGCTCTTGCACCCTATAACAATGTGCGCTTTGAGAATGAAGGAATTATTACCCACTGCAATACAGCTACCTCGATGGGTGAGTATTTTTTCACCAAAACAGACGGTAGCGAGATCAAGGTAGAATACACTTTTGGTTATGTTCGCGATGAAAACGGCGATCTGAAAATCAATCTGCACCATTCATCTCTGCCGTATCAAGCGCAATAAGGGCGATCGGTAGTAACGGTAGATGGATGGGAATCCCGCGCAGAGCGTGTGTCATTTCAGTTATCAGTTATCAGTTATCAGTACCGACCACTAAAGCCTCTGGCTTGAAATATTGAACTGAATATTTTTTCATCCCCTTAAAAGGGGAGGCGCATACCCTCATTTTTTGGTCAGGAGGATGTCAAGTCAATACTTTTGAGTTTTGACTTCCGGGTAGCGGCAGTAGGACATGAAAATTGTGGGTTAGCAAAAGCAGCAATGGATGGTAAACCTGTTCCTGGTCAAATTGGCAGTATAATTTCTGCTATTAAACCTGCTGTAGAAATTGCTAAAGGTAAAGCTGGATATCCTGTAGAAAATGCTGTTAAAGCTAATGTAATGGAGCAAATAAAAATCATCAATTTTTCTCCAGTGATTACCCAATTAGTTCGGGAAAACAAATTAAAAATTGTAGGTGGTTATTACGAGCTAGACCGCGGAAAAGTATATTTGATTAGTTAAAATAAATAGCAGTCGAAACAAAGGGCGCGGACATTTATAAAAGCTCAAACTCAGTCAGGGATTATTTTGACTTTTGACTTTTGACTTTTACCTTGCGCGGAGCGCTATAACGCTGCAATATTATCGTTGATAACTTTGAAAAAGGATGCCGATTTAGTATCCTTTTTTTAGTCGCTCTATATTTCCAATTTGATTATTTATGAGATGATAAATTTATTCTTTTTCCTCTCTCAGTTAGATATTTTTGAAGATGCTCTTCTGATGTTACCCAAGCCTTTAAGTTTACATCCCAATAAAACTTAATCTTATTCCTAATTCTCAGTGTATGAATCCTCTGAAAAGATACTCCTAGAAGTCTCGCTACATGAGTTTGAGTTAATTTCTCTTTCATAGTTGATAAGTTAGTTTATATTGCAATATTTTTGAATAAATCTAAAACTTATATGAAATACTAAAATTTTTGCTATAAATACTTAGGCTGTTTCCAGGAGTCAGTAGGAATAGCCTATATATCATTTAGCTAGAGTCAAACTCTGTTTTTAGTCAAATCGACATTTATAAGTAAAGTTTTTTAAACAGATAAATTATTCGTAGCTTTCTTTTTTAGATTTCATATTACATCTATAAATAATGATTTATTCAGGTATTGCAGATGTTCTAATACGATCATAGATAGTAAAAACTAATGCTTCAACAGCAGTCTTACTGAACTTTAATGATTTTTATTTGTATTCAAAAATTATATTTACCCTAGAGGATTTACTCAGATACCACACTAAAATACTTAGTTAAGTTTTTGTTAAATCATATTTTTTTGTCTGAATTCCTAGTTACTCATGCTAGTATTGAACTAATACCAATTCCTATTTATAAAAAAATTATAATTTTTCCCTGCTCTCTTGAAGTAAAAAATAGTGTCTTTTGCTGCTTGAAATATTCAATTAAGAAGGAAGGAAGAAGGAAGAAGGAAGAAGGAAGAAGGAAAAATATTGCGTTGTCTGAGCTTTAAACTTTTAATCTGTCCGCGTTCTTTCCTTCCATTGCTATATTTGAAGAAAATAGAAGAAAATATCTGTATTAAGTTATTAACTCGCAAACTGCTATAAAGTTCCAGCGGTGGTGCATAGTAATGGTAGAGAGAGTGTGGGGAGATGGGGACCCACCCCTAACCACTCCGGTGGAGGGGAATGTGGGGGATGGGGAGTGTGGGAGAAATTAAAATAGCACCTCAGCACCTCAGCGGTCAGCTATCAGCTTCTAGTTGCGTGTATAATGGGGGTTTTAATCCACCATAAAAGGCGCACCACGCGCTTTTTCAAATATAGTAGGGGACGCCGAACCCTTGGATTTTTAGCTGATAGCTAAATGCTGGCAAGGGTCGCATTCCGGAACGTCCAAGCTAATAGCTGGTTAAAAAATATATCTTCACCATTACCATGCAGAACTACCAAAGTGCCCAATAGACCTAGGCGTGAAAAAGATATAGAACCCCCGATCGTCTCTTCATATATATGCGCGTTTTTTTAGCCTCTCCTCAGGAGACAGGAGACAACCCACCCGCGAGCCCATCCCTGGAGGGGAAGAGGGAAGAAGGAAGATGTGGGGAGAAATAATACAAAAAATTCAACACTCCTTCAACTGAATTTCGGTCAAAATTGATGCGCGAAAAGAATTGACTACCATAATTATATAGCTATCAAATGGGTTCTATAGATTTTTTGCAGGAGTAGGCAACAGGCAACGTGATGTCAGCTACGATCGCCTCAGTTGCAATTACAGCAGTTTTCTAGTTGATGAGGTACAAAGTTTTATTGCTTTAGGCAACAGCTCATCTGCTCATCTGCTCATCTGCTCCGGAAGGGAATATAGGAATAAATAGTCTGATAGCTGTACCTCACTATCCTCAAAAGTGCTGTAAAAGAGAGAGGATGTATTTCGGTCTCTTTCCCACTCCCGGTCCTCCCTGACCTATCCGTGTATCCGTGCCATAATCCGTGTGAACCACTCCCGGTCCTCCCTGACCTATCCGTGTATCTGTGCCATAATCCGTGTGAACCACTCCCGGTCCTCCCCCACTCCTGTACGAGCGTTAACGTGCGTTGTGCGAAGCAAATGCCATTCGCCCCTACTACCCCACTCCCCTACTCCCCTACTCCCTTACTCCCTGCATAGCTTAGAATAACTGTACTATCAATTTATGAGTAAGGCATGGGAACTATTTGGGAACTAGACTTTTACAGTCGTCCAATACTTGATGAAAGACAAAAAAAACTCTGGGAACTCTTAATATGCGAAAGTCCCCTAGATATTAATCATCCTCCAGACTCTCTGTATCGTTACTCTGAGTTTACAAGTAACCAAGAAGTAAACTCAATTTGGCTACGGAACGCCATTGAAAAAGCGATCGCTGATGCTCCAGAAGCACCTCAAAAAATTCGCTTTTTCCGTCGTCAAATGAACAACATGATTACCAAAGCTTGTGCTGAACTGGCCATACCTGCTATTTTAAGTCGTCGCACCTACGCACTCAACCAGTGGCTACAACAACGAATAGAAGAAGTTTACCCGACCTATTCTGGTTATCAAGCAGGAGCAAATCCTTCAGTTCAATACATGAGTCCCGCACCACAACCTCTACCAGATGCCTTAATTGGAGAAAAATGGACATTTGTTAGTTTAGAAACAGAGGCTTTTACAGAAATGTCAGAGTGGGACATTGACTTTGGAGAAGCTTTTCCCCTCAACACCATCGGTCTTGCACCCAATTTACAGATTCCTGGTTTAAT
Source organism: Cyanobacteriota bacterium (assembly GCA_034190295.1). Classification (GTDB taxonomy): domain Bacteria; phylum Cyanobacteriota; class Cyanobacteriia; order Cyanobacteriales; family Microcoleaceae; genus Okeania. The sequence continues at coordinate 27,901 of JAXHSW010000036.1, forward strand.
TATTTATTCATCTAGAGCAAAACCTTTAGCCGCTTGGATGTCAGGATTAGAGTTAGCTTTTGTCAAATTTAATTCAGGTCCTCCAGCTAGATTATTACTAGAAACTGGAGGTAATGATTGTTGGATTTTAGCTAATCTGGCTAATTCATCAACTATTGAGGAGGCTAAAAGATTTTCCGAAGCAAAGTCGAAAGTTAAACAAGTTCATTTTCTCGCTGTACAGTCAAATCCAGAATCTGAATCGTTTGCTGGTTTTTGGCTGCTCCAAGAAATTAATATTTAGTTAAGTTTTGGGGACTGGGCGTTGGTAAAATCCTACTAACAACTTTATTGTCCAAAATCATAAATCCCAAACAGAATTTTATGACCCAATTAGCAGAACAACTGCTAGAAGTAGCTGCTAAAGCAGGAGCTGAGGCAGCAGAGGTATTTCAAGCCCGGTCGCACTCCCGGCCCATATTTTTTGAAAGCAATCGACTTAAGCAACTAGAAAGCACTCAGTCAGAGGGTACAGCGCTCCGACTTTGGCGCAATGGATGTCCGGGAATAGCTGTGGCTCACGGGCCAGTGGAACCCAAGGCTTTAGTAGAACTGGCCTTGTCTATCAGTGGTCTTAATGAACCAGAATATATTGAACTATCCTCGAAAGCAAAAAATCAATATTATCCCAACCAAGGTATATCTATACCAGTCGAACAACTGGTAACTTGGGGAAAAGAAGCGATCGCATTAATTCGAGAAGTCTACCCAGATGTGATATGTCATGGGGAATGGGACTGCGAAATTGAATCTACTCGTTTGGTTAATTCTTTAGGGTTAGATTGTCATCATATAGATACAACTCTTAGTGGTTATGTAGAAACTGATTGGGTCAGAGGTGACGACTTATTAAATATATCTGATGGCCAAATTCAGCGAAATAGCCTTGACCCCAGGAAAGTCGCAAATCGAATTTTGCAACGATTAGATTGGGCACAAAAAAATGTGACACCCCCTAGAGGTAGAGTACCTATTTTATTTACGGCTAAAGCTGCAGATTTATTATGGGGTACTTTTTCTGCAGCTTTGAATGGCAAACAAGTGTTGGAGGGTGCTTCTCCTTGGAGCGATCGCTTGGGGGAAGTTGTTACTAACAAACATATTACTATTTCCCAAGAACCAGACAAAGGACCGTTTAGTTGTCCTTTTGATGATGAGGGTATTCCTGCTCGTTCTATAGTATTTATTCAAAACGGCGTTTTACAATTGTTTTATACAGACCGAACTACTGGCAGATTATTGGGGAGTGGGACTACTGGTAATGGGTTCCGACCTGATTTAGGTAGTTACCCTACACCAGAGTTATTTAATTTTATAGTTAAGCCGGGAGAGCGATCGCTAAAGGAATCAACTACTATGTTGGATGATGCAATTATTGTAGACCAAATTCTGGGTGGCGGTGCTGGTATTTCTGGTGATTTTTCGATTAATGTTGAACTTGGTTATCGTGTGAGAAAGGGTGAAGTAGTTGGTAGAGTTAAGAATACGATGGTTGCTGGTAATGTCTATACGGCATTAAAGCAATTAGTAACATTGGGAAATGATGGGGAATGGAACGGTTCTTGTTATACTCCTCATGTAATTGTAGAAGGATTATCTACTATTAGCAGAATAGATTGAGTTACTTACACAATGATTAAAATCATTAATTATTATTATTAACTCCTAATTTTATTTTGATAGTAATACCAATTCACTTTAAAGATGTCACAAATAGTTTCGCTCCTTTAAATGTTAAATGATTTCGATTCATTACTGTATAATCAAAGTTTTTAGCCGATCGAATCTTAATCCATGACTTTTGACTTTTGACTTTTGACTTTTTAATTTTGAATTCAAATACTTTTAATTTTTTAATTTTGAATTGAAATACTTTTAACTTTTGACTTTTGACTTTTGAATTGAAATACTTTTGACCTTTAACTTTTAACTTTTGAATTGAAATACTTTTGACCTTTAACTTTTAACTTTTGAATTGAAATACTTTTGACTTTTGACTTTTGACTTTTGAATTGAAATACTTTTGACTTTTGACTTTTGACTTTTGAATTGAAATACTTTTAACTTTTGACTTTTAACTTTTGAATTGAAATACTTTTGACTTTTGACTTTTGACTTTTGAATTGAAATACTTTTAACTTTTGACTTTTGACTTTTGAATTGAAATACTTTTAACTTTTGACTTTTGACTTTTGAATTGAAATGCTTTTGACTTATAACTTCCGTGAAACGGTATAACTAGATGGAAATCAGAATTTGCTTTATCGGAGACTCTTTTGTAAATGGCACAGGAGATTCTGATTATTTAGGCTGGACGGGTAGAATTTGCCAGAAAGTTTATAATCAAGGACATGATATTACATACTATAATCTCGGAGTCAGAAGAGAGACTAGCACTGATATTAAAAATCGCTGGTTTAGAGAAGTTTCTTGTCGTTTACCACCAGAAATTAATGGTAAAGTTATCTTTTCCTTTGGTGCAAATGACACTACTTTAGAAGCAGGTAAAACTCGTGTGGAAATAAATAAATCAATAGATAATATCCACAATATTTTAACTGAAGCAAAACAAATTTTTCCAGTATTAATGGTCGGTTCACCCCCGGTTGAAGATATTGAACATAATATTAGAATTGCTAACTTATCTCAATATTTTGCCGAAGTATGTCTGAAACTAAATATTCCTTATTTAGATGTTTTTACACCATTAAATAAATCAGAAAATTGGCGACGAGAAGTGGCAGGAAATGATGGCGCTCATCCGAGAGTTTTAGGTTATTCTGAGTTGGTAAAATTAGTAGAAAATTGGAGTCCATGGATATCTTGGTTCCAGAAATAATAACTTTATTTAGACCAGTAGGAAAGAAGGAGATGGAATTAATTAAAGAAAGTAATTATTGTGCTTTTCCGCCTCGTTTACCGTTCCAACCATTTTTTTATCCTGTTCTAAATGAAGAGTATGCGGTGCAAATAGCACGAGATTGGAATAGGAAATGCTTACAGATGCAGTATCTGGATATATTGGTTATTTCAACAATTAATAATTAATAATTAATAATTACTTTCTCAAGAGATATTCTGTTAAAACTGTAGGAGATTCACACCATCAATAATATTGGATTCCTGCTGAATAATTATCTGAATTTAATCAAAATATTATTGGTAAAATTAAAGTTATTAATCAATTTATATAGTAATTCTAAATGAGTTGTAAAAAATTCCAGGTATAGATAAAAATACTGTTTGCGGAGCATGACCTTAGGAAACGCTTTTTAATTGTCCAAAATCAAAATAGATACGAAAAAATTTGTATTAGTTTGCTAAAATTTTGCTAATTATTGCTCTACCGATTAAATCTAAAAGCATTGACAGATCGAGACAAGTGCCTTTTTGGGGTCGAATTGCAGTGCGCCTGTTTCAGTCATTAACGCTCAAAAAAGTTAGTATTTTGGCGCATAGTCTAGAGAACAATCTGGGGATAATTCTGACCATAAAATAACGTCAATACCCTCCCCTTTCAAGGGGATGAAAAAATATAAAATTCAATATTTCAATTCACTTTACTTGACCTTTGTCATGCTGTACAAACAGGCAGAGAGAGGTACTGATAACTGATAACTGAAATGACTCCTACCTCCTCGCTCATTCCCATTTCTCCTGTCTCCTGTCTCCTACTAAAAGACTTTTAAGAGCATTCCCTAATTAAAGAAAGAAAGGTCAATTCTACCAAAATTTGTACTGAGAGCTATTTGCATATTTTCCAAGACTTTAACTAACCATTGAACTTTGTTTTGTGCCGAAAGTTCGTAATGCTTAAACAAGAATGCAAATCGTTTCTCTAAGTTAGGTCTGAGTTGTTGACAAACTAATAAGATTTTTAGTAATAATCCGGTAGTAATTACAGGTCCTAAATTACCAATTAGATTAATAAAAAAGAAATGTTGTGGGTGCTTTTCACTATGCACAACTAAAAAACTTAATAATTGATGGCAGGTCTTCATCATTAAAGATTCATTTAAAAGCATATCGTCACTATCAGACAGAATATTTTGTAAATAGTTGTAGAGTTTATTCTTCAATTGAACTTGAATCCGATGAGATTCAACATTAAAGGATGTACTTAAGTATTCATAAAAACTGTCTTTAAAAAGGTGATATGATTGGGGAACTGTGGTATAAGCTAAAAACCGTTTAGCATAATTTCGATAAGTTTCATTACCTTCTACTTTTCCCACAAATTGTTTGATAGAGAATAATAGTTCATCATTGGATAATAAGGTGGGATTTATAGCAGATGTAGACCTTTTAACTTGACTAAGTTGTATTCTGAATTGATGACTAACATAATGGGATAAATCTATTTCATATTTTTGCTGTTTTTTGACTTGCATTTTTCTGATGGCTTGTTGATGTTCTTTACTACTATCTGGACTAATTAATAAATGTCTATATAAATAAGGATAATGGTAATTAAGAACTTTCAAAGGTTGATTTAAAGTATTGTTGGTATTATTTGCAGATGATGTATCGATCGCTTCTACCATCCTTTTTAAACTTAAATATTCTTGACTATGAGTAAAACAGTTGATAAGTTCTAACATTTTTTTTGTTTCGCAAGGTTCGTAATAGGAAGACTCAGATTTCTCAACTTCTTGCTCAAATAAATTTATCAGTTGTTTTAAAGTATTTTTTTTTTCTTGAGGTAGTTGCTGATGATTAATTAATATATAACAGCAACGATTCAGAATGGCGTTAAATTTTGCTTCGCATTCAGGTAGTTGTATAATTTTCTTCAGTGCTGTAGATATTTCGGGAATTTGGTATGGAGAGGATTGAATAAATAATATCCGAAATCTCTCAATGATTTTATCAATTGATTCAGTTAAAACCAGTTCCAAAAAGTGATGATAAATCTTTTGTTCTTCTCTACAGATATGTTGATAATCAGAATCTGTAGTTATAATTTTTTTACCTGTAGATTTCATAGGTATTTGTCTCTCTAAAAAAAGAACGTTTTTAGTTATTCGTCATGAGATAGCAGAAGGAATAAGCAAGAAGCAAGAAGCAAAAAGCAAGAAGCAAGAAGCAAGAAAGTTTTAGTTATCTAGGAGAGAAGGTAAAATCTTACGTTTTCTGAGTTTTAAGCTTTTGATCTTTCCTCATTTTTGCTTCAACTGCTATATAACGTTTTCAAATGAGATGCCAAACAAGAGTTGGTTATTTACTAACAGTAAAAAGTCCGGCAAACCTTCCTCTTCTTACTGAGGAATTGTGGTCTAAAGTCTCTTTTAAAGGAGAAAAAACTGGTGGAGGGATGACGAGGAGACCTCGCGATATCCATGAGACCAACCTCTCCTTGAAAAGAAGAGGTAATTGTTAATTAGGGTTTGCGTATGGAAAGTATGAGTGGTAGGGTTAGGAGTTAGGAGTAAGGAGTCAGGAGTCAGGAGAAACGTGGAATGAGCGAGGAGGTAGGATTCAACAATTAATTATTAATTGTTGCCTGCTATACCCTCAAAATATGCTCATTATTAATATATTTCTGGATGAGTAAAAAAAATGTAGGGGTTGCACATTATGGAATGATATTGACAAAAATTAGTTTAGACTTTGACTAAAAAAAACCGAATATCAATCATTCTAGCAATTGATTAATCCAAAATCCTATTCACCAAAAATCTCAAATCATTCGTCACTGTGCAACGCCTATTTATTTGTAGCAAATATTTATCAAATTGGTATTATATAGAATCAGGTTATATAATATATGTCGATCATTCTATAATTACTTCAATCTCCCCTACTCCCCCACTCCCCCACTCCCCCACTCCCTACTCCCTACTCCCTACTCCCGCGCATCAAAGGAATTTTGTACCTCACGCTTCTTGAGAATTGCTATACAATTGTAAGCATTTCGGTCCGAATGCGGAGCTAACAGCTATTAGCGGTCACCTATTCCGTTTGTCATGCTGCGCAAACAGCAATAAAAATGAATGAAGCAAGCACTTGCTTAACTTCTACTACATTTTTAAACAAAGAATTGAAGCACAAGAACAATAAGCTTAAATTGTCCAGTAAAGATAATAAAGATGATAGCTGATAGCTGATAGCTGACCGCTGTTAGCTCCGCATTCCGGAGGAAATGCTTACATACACAGGACTTACGCAACGGCACTAATTATAGAGGTTACATTAGCAACAATGACCAATTTATACACTAGATGTAGCGGTGCTGCGTAAGTCCTGATACAATTAAAATCCATTTCCCATCAAGATAAATGATGACCAATAATAAGGATTACTTGCTTCTTTATCCTTTCCAGTAATCATATTTATTTGAGCTTCCCGCAATGCTTCTGTTTTACTTTTTCCCTCTTGTAAAACTGTGTAAAAAGTATTCATTAATTGAGCTGAATCATCATTAACTCGCCACAAGGAAGTAATTATCGCTTCAACTCCAGCATTTTGCATTTGATAACCAAAACCGACTATTTCTTCTCCATTACCTATTTGTCCACCAATATTAGTTTCAGCAGCACTTAATACGACTAAATCTACATTCGGTAATGACCAACTTTCCATATCGCGCAGAGTCACACGATCGCCATCTCCAAATAATATGAAGGAGTCTTCTGGTTTCCCGTTTCCTGTTTCTCCGTTTAACAAGACAACAGGGGTATCTAAATGTACAATATTGTAGTCATTAAAACTACTAATTGTTGTTTCAGAACTAAATTCGCTGTTAACAAGTTTACGAGAGCCAGGAATTGTTTCTACTAAATTTTCGACTAATTTTACCGTTGTTGGTGTTAATTCAACTTGGCGAGTTCCGACCTGAACTTGATAATTACCTTCGGTTAAAGCTGCTGCTAATACACGGGGTTGATTCTTAGGTTGAGTCTCAAAATTAGTTAGACTAGCTGCAATTATATTATTCACACCAAAACTTTCTACTAACCATTTTTCTCCATCATAAAGTGCTGCTAAAGGAAGATAACGTAGTTGATTATCTGGTGCGTAAATAATAGTATTGGTATTTGCTTTAATTAACTCATCTTCTATTGGTTTGATTAACCAATTATATAATTTTTCCGCAGAATCTTTGACATCTCCAACCGGAGTCAAAATTGTTAAGCGAAACTCAGCGATCGCCCCTTCAATTTCTTCTGCTTTTACTTCTACGGTTTTATGTATTGGGTCGCCTTCTGCTGTGATTAATATCAATTCTAATTTATCTGCCAAAATTAACGGATAAAATAGCACTGTTCCTGGTGATTTTTGTAATTTTGCCTGCAAATTATTAAATTCTGGAAAATCCGCTTTTAAATTATTTTTGTCAATCTCCCGTTCTAAAATATTTGTTGTTTCTTCAGTCAGGATTTTTTCTTCAGCACCTAATAATTTAACTCCGGTTGCTGTTGCTTCATTCCCCTTAATATTCCCTAGATAATTATCTAATTCTTGAATTTTCAACAAATCTAATACTTGTTGAGCTTCCACAATACGTTTTTGTTGTAATAGTAAACCTGCTAAATTCCGATAAATTTCTTCAGGCTTTTCTAAGAAACCTTTCTGGCTTTCCTGACTCCGCATTGTTTCATTCAAGTTAATAGCTTGCTTGTAAAAAACCACTGCTAATTCTGGTTTTTCCTGAGCCACTAATATTGTGCCTAACTGCTCATAGATTTTACCCTCCTTGACCGTTTTTTCACTCTCTTTATATATTGCTAATGCTGACTCTAAATTTTCTAAAGCTTGGGGATATTGTCTGAGCTGAAACAAAGAATCTCCTATTCCTTGATAAGCTATAGCAACAGCATTTTTATCCTCTTTATCTGGTAAATTATTCAAAGCAAGTTTATGATAATTCAGAGCAATAGAATAATCGCCAGAACTGTAATAAACTTCACCCAAAGCATTAAAATTTGCAGCAATAACAGACTTTTCTCCTACTTCTTTATTCATCGGCAAAGCCTTTAGTAAAACTTGCTTGGCTTTATCATTTTCTCCCAAACGATCATAAACTTTTCCTAAACCAATCATCGCTTTACCTTCACCCGCCTTATCTTCCGCTTCTTGATAAAAAGCTAAACTTTGTTCATAAATTGATTGTGCTTTAGTATTTTCTCCTATCTCATAATAAGCATCACCCAAATAATCCAAAGCCTCCAATTGAGCAGTTTTATCCTCCGCAACTTTAGCAGCTTCTAACCCTTTTTCATAAACCTCTAATGCTTTAGCTTCTTCTCCTTGCTTTTCATAAAGTTTCCCCATAAAACCATAAATTCGCCCCACACTTCTTTGGTCGCCAATACCTTCTAACATCGCCACAGCTTGCCCAAAATATTTAAGAGCTTCAGAATCTTCACCCTTTTCCCGATAGACAAAACCAATATTATTTAATAACCGACCAACTCCAGCATTATCATTAATTTCTTTACGCACAATTAAAGCTTTTTGATATGTTTCCAAAGCTTTGTCATAATTACCCATCCGAAAGTAGACCACCCCCATATTATTGAGAGTACGTCCTCTATTTCGGCGATCGCCCACTTCTTCACGAATAGTCAGCGCTTGTTCATAAAATTCAAGAGCTTGGTCAAGTTGTCCCTGACTTGCCTTAACCGCAGCAATATTATGCAATGACTCTCCTTCATTAGGACGGTCCTTCACAGCTTGAGAAATATCTAAAGCCTCTTGATGCAGATTTAACGCTTGGGAAAATTCCCTCTGTCGTTGATAGGCAAAACCAATCAGGTTAAGAGTCTCCGATATCCCTGGGCGGTCATTTATTTTTCGGCGAATAGTTAAAGCTTGTTGCAATACATCTAAAGCTTCTGCATATTCCCTTTGGTTAACATAAACATCCCCCATATTATTCAGGGTTTGGGCAATTCCGGCCTGGTCTCCCAGCTCCTGACGAATTGCTAAAACTTTTTCGTAGCTTTCGAGGGCCTCATCAAACTTTCCTGTCCGAAATTGTTCCACACCTGTTTCAAATAACTTATCTGCTTCAGCCTCCGAGGCAGAAGATTCTGGGGAACTTTCCACTTCCGGATTTTGGGCCAAAACATTCGGGATATTTGCGATGGTGGGTACTGGAAAAAGAATAATAGCGATCGCGCTCAAGTAATTAAGGCAGAGATAGGAATTCTTCATTCTAGGAGTCCTCTCAAAAAGTCAAAAGTAGGGGCGTTAACGTAGTTGTGCGTAGCAAATGGCATTGGCTAACGCCAAGCTCCGAATTGCGCCCTCAAAAGTATTGATTTGTAATTGTTTTAGGATTTTGTAACTGGTCAGTTATTTCCGCCATCCTGTACTAGCTAAAGACCAGATAATCTGAATCTGGCCATTTAGCATTATGGGTCTTACCCTATATCCTCTTAAAAGATATTTTGTACTATTTTGTCTATTTAAGATTCTAGTTATTAGAAATTTTTGTGTATTAGGGAGTTGATTTCGGATGAGTAGGACTTATACTATTTTTAATCAAAAAATTTCAGTGTAAAATAAAAACTAAGAAGTTATAGAAATACATTAAATGATAAATTTATTTGCCTTTTCATCCTTTTTTTTAGAAAAATAATTCTGACAATCGCATTTTTACATTGCCAATAAATTTATCTAGAAAATAGGAAATAATTTTGATTAGTATTAGAATACTGTACTCAAAATTTGTCTACAACATTTGATTATATAGCAATTCCCATGCTGATGAGGTACAAAGTTCCTTTGTTGTGCAGGAGTATGGAGGTAAGCATTTCGGTCCGACTGCTGCGCAAACAGCTATTAGCAGTCAGCTAGCCTCCTCCGGAGGAAATACGTTAACAGCAATTAGTAATTAATAATTACTTCTAAGATGTAGTCAGGGTACTTTGGCGGTAACTTTTTATTCTTTCTCAATTTCAAAGGTTGCTTTTACGCAGACCCAAAATTAATAACTTAATAGTTGATAGCTAATAGCTGACCGCTGTTTGCTTCGCGGTGACAAACAGAAATGCTTACCTAGGGAGTAGGGAATAGAAAAGAAGAAAAATCACTGTACCTCAGTAACTTGAGAAACGTTATGCATATAAATTCTATAGCTTTCAATTTTGATTTCCCTAATTCTTTATTCAATTGGTATTAAAAATGAACAGTAATGAAAATAGGAAAAATAAACTTTTTAATTTGTTGCTCAATGAACTTCCCGATCAATTTACAGGGAAGTTAGAAGTAAAAGGTTCTCAGAAAAGTTGGATGATCTTCTTTTGTGTTGGTCGTTTGGTTTGGGCTGCTGGTGGCGAACATCCTAACCGCAGGTTTCATAGAATTTGGCATCAATTTTGCCCGAATATTTCTCTGGGTAATATGAAGTTACGAGAACAGAATGGTCTTAGCTATTATTACTATCATCTTCTATCTGTTTTATCTAGGAGAAAAGTATTAACTGTAGGCCAAGTAAAAGCGGTTGTAATTGAGAATGTCAAAGAAGTTTTATTTGACATTTTACAGCAGCAATCACAAGAGCTATTAGCTTATAATCTATCTCCAAAAGGATTAGAAAAATCCTTGATTTTAATGTCTGTAATTATTCCTCCTGAAGCTATAATTCCTCCGATTTATAAATCATTTTCAGCATGGGAGCAGTCTAATTTAGCTGAATATTCTCCTAATTTAGTTCCTGAAATTATCAAACAAAAATTGTTAGAACAAATAGCTAAACCTAACTCTTATAAAACGATCGTTAAATTAGTTGATGGTCAAAGAACTCTCCGAGAAATAGCTATTTTTATGAATAAAGATTTGCGTCAATTAACTTTATTTTTAATGCCTTATGTGCGTAATGAATTAATTCTTCTTAAATCAGTTCCAGATAAACAACGTATTGAAGGAAGCCCAGGATTACAGCCCGATCTAAATAAAAAGAAAGCTCCAATTAAAGTACAAGAATTAATTGTTTGTGTAGATGATAGTAAACAAGTTTGTTATATGTTAGAGAAAATTCTTAAAAAGGCAAATTATAGGTTTATCGCAATTAAAGATTCTATTAGAGCATTACCAATAATTATTGAAACTAAACCCGATCTAATTTTTTTAGACTTAATGATGCCAATTGCCAATGGTTATGAAATTTGCACTCAACTACGACGAGTACCCATATTTGAGAATACACCCATAATTATCATCACTGGAAACGATGGAGTGGTTGATAGGGTTCGTGCTAAAATGGTGGGAGCCACAGGGTATATAACCAAGCCTCTTGAGCCGAAAAAAATATTGGCAGTAGTGAAACGATATTTACGAAATTATCCTCCTAAGTCATCAGAAAAATCAGATAAAACAAGCTTATAAGTTGTTTGCAATTGTTTAGCTATATCTAAATTTAATTATCATAATAGTATTAGTCTAAAACCATCTTTTAAATTAATTCCACTTGATAATCAGCTTTTGAAGACAACAAAGGAATAGAAGTTTCAGTTTAGCAAAAAATAATATTATTTTAATTCACTACTACATCTACGAAACAGTCAGTATTTTATTGCGATCGAGTTAAAAACATCTTTCAACAATTAATAATTAATAATTAATAATTAATAATTAATAATTAATAATTAATAATTAATAATTACCGAAAAATTGGGTTTAAAGCCTCCCCCTAAAAGGGGGATGAAAAAATATTCAATGAGCGTATTTTCGTTTGATCCGGCTTTAGCGGTCGGTACTGATAACTGATAACTGATAACTGATAACTGAAATGACCTCTCCTTGAAAATAAGAGGATTGACTAATCATGAAAATTTTTATTTATCAAACAGGATTGGGTCTAAAACCCCGCCTTTTAAGGCGAAATATTTTTGGAGCGGGGCTCAAATCCCCTACTTCCCCTCCTGGGAGGGGTTAGGGGTGGGTACACTTGCTGACTTGCAGACTTGCAGACTTGCTGACGCGCGTTAATATCCCCTTAAAAGGGGAGGCTTTAAACCACAATTTATCGGTGAGAATTGTCAGAATGATTTTTCTGCCCAAATCTTGACCAAAATCCGCTCCTAATTGAACCATTACCACTTAAAACCTCGCACTTTTTGATACTTAAAAAGGTACTTACCTTTACCTATAAAGACTTTTAGATTAGATCGGTAGAGCAATAATTAATTATTACTTCTCTTTGAAAAGAAGAGGATTAACGTTTAAGGAAAATTTTTTCTCCTTTAAAGGAGAGGCTTTAAATATTAGTTATTCGGCGATAATATTCTTCCTTCTTCCTTCTTCCTTCTTCCTTCTTTCTTCTTCCTTCTTTCTTCTGCTGTAAACTCAAAAATCATAAATTTAATCTATAATCTGATGCTAGGAGAATTTATAGTATATGCTTGCCCAGTAGGCAAACTAAATAATCAACTAGAAGAATATTTCACCACTACTCGTGCAGAATGTAGTGAAAATGCAGCACATCAATATATGCCCCATTGTACCTTAACAGGTTTTTTTCACGACCAATTAACCGCAGTTCCAATTTATCTTCAAGCTTTAGATACTGCCTTAAAAAATGCTCGCCATAACTGCCCATCCCCACCGATAGTTGTTGTAGATATGGAGTTAAAAACAGACTTTCACTATCTCCAATTAAAATCAATTTGGCTAGAAAAATTAATTGCTAACTTTGCTAATATTGCCTATTCAACAACTCGTACCGATGAATTACGTCTCAAAAATAATTTGCATCTCAGTTTAGCCTACAAATTTCCATCAGAACAACAACAAACCCTAGCAAAAATAGCAAAAAAAATCATCAATTCCCAAGCAGAGGTATTATGGGAATTACGATTTTATGAACGCCATCCCAATAACTCTTGGACTTGTCATCAATCTTGGAAACTCTAGTCAAAAATGGTAAGCAAACAGCTATTAGCTGTCAGCTCTCAGCTTTGATGAGGGAATTTTAATATATAGACTTTAAAACCAGCTTTTATAGTAATATTTAATTCTCACTCAATTAGTAAAGCTTTTATCTAGAACTAAAAAGAAGCAATAGCTGATGGCTGATAGCTCCGCATTCCGGAGGAAATGCTTACCAAAAATGAACCAAAAAATTACCGAATAATGAATAATTAAATAATTAAATAATTAAATAATTAAATAATTAAATAATTAAATAATTCAGCTTTATTAGCCTCCCCTTTCAAGGGAAAAAAACGGTCGTTAGCGGAGCTTCCCGTAGGGTGGGATGGCGAGGAAACCTAGCCATATCCAATCAACCAAGAGAATAAATTTTTTCCTTATTGGTCAATCTTCTCCCTTTTAGGGAGAGGTCATTTCAGTTATTTCAGTTATCAGTTATCAGTACCTCTAGTTAAAGTCAGAGGCTTGAAATATTGAACTTTATTTTTTTTTCATCCCCTTGAAAGGGTCGGCTTTAAACCTTATTTTTTGGTAATTATTAATTATCCATTATTAATTATCCATTATCAATTATCCATTATCCATTATCCATTATCCATTATCCATTAATGAAAAATATCTCTAACTTTTGGCAAAAAATACCCGGACAAATTTACTTACTATTAGCGATCGTTATTTTCGGTGCTTCTAACGCAATTACAAAACAATTAACAGAAATAGGTGCCGAAAAATTTCCTGGAGAAAATCCCATTTCATTTTGTAATCTTTTATTTGTGGGAAATATCTGCGCCCTATTAATTTTAATTATTATCTATAGAAAACAACTAAATCTACGTTATTTTCAACAATTTTCAACTCAAGACTGGGCAAGTATGTTAGCCGTTGCATTCCTAGCTGGTGCTCTATCTCCTGCCGCCTCATTTGAAGCACTTTCTCGCACAATGGTTAACAATGTAATATTAATTGGACGAATTGAACCTCCCTTAACTTTAGCCTTAGCTATTTTTTTGCTAGGAGAAAAAGTTAATCGATGGAAAATTACTGGAGCAATTATTTCATTTGCCGGAGTTATCTTAATTATACTTTTGCAAAGTTTTGGGCAAAACTCAGTTGATTCTACAAATATGATATCTATCAATTCAGGAGAAATTTTAGCAGCAATTGGAGCGATCGCTGCGGCAATTTCTAATACTATTAGCAAAGCACGTCTTCATCGAATTCCCGTAGGATTTTTTAATATTATTCGTAATGGTTTTGGAGGTTTTATCTTCTTTATTGCTGCATTATATTTTTATGGCAGCGGTCATTTTATGGAATTATTGTCGCCTTTTTTATGGAAATGGATGTTAATTTATAGTGCGGTTATTGTAGTAATAGGTCAAATTCTGTGGTTAAAAGGATTAAGTAAAACCAGTAGTTCAGATGCTTCTATTGCCAGTGCATTTAATCCCATTGCTGGAGTTATAGCAGCCTATTTAATATTAGGAGAAAAACCTATCGCTGCTCACTATATTGGGGGAGCTATTATTTTAGTTGGAATTATATTAAGCCAAGTCGGGAATAAAAACGAAACTACTATTAATCAACTTGCTGAAAGAATTCATCCTCAGCAAAGAGAAACAGGTTTAGGATTTAAAGGTTTTTAACTATAGTCAGAATTTAGAATTCAGAATTCTGTTGATATTATTTCGCGTTTGACTTTGAATAATAGACTTTTGACTTAATGACCAATATTCCTCTGAATTTGATACCGTGACATACTCCCACACTAACCTTGCGGTATAGTGTGGGCTTCTCGTTTCGCAGTCCTGCTATTACATAGGACTCCATGAGCTTTAAGGACGGGATGCCTCGCCGCCCTTTTTGCAAGTTAGAAAACTACTCACCCAGTGTCGCAATAAGATTTTACGTTTTCCCAGCGCTTGCTAGGAATTTAGGATAAAAACCTCATATCTTATTAAATTTTTATGGTTCATCACTGGCGGTTGTTAACTCAAACCAGCTAGGAACCATTATCACATAAAATTTGTAAATTAATAGGACGTTGAGTCCCATTAATTTACCGTCGATTCATCCCACGCTCTTCTCGCAGATGATGACGTGGGGCTTCTCGACAATTATGTTAAAATGGTTTTGGGAATAGGTAAAAGCAGTGGATATATATATTGGACGTGGAAAAACAGCTCGCAGAGCTTACGGAATCGATGAAATTGCCCTAGTTCCTGGGGAAAGGACACTCGATCCAAGTTTAGCAGACACTAGATGGAGCATCGGTGGCATCGAAAGAGAAATTCCCATTATTGCCAGCGCAATGGATGGAGTAATTGATGTCAAAATGGCCGTTCTATTATCTGAGTTAGGGGCAATGGGAGTTCTCAACTTAGAAGGTATTCAAACTCGCTATGCTGACCCAGCGCCAATATTAGAAAAAATTAGCTCTGTGGGCAAAGATGAATTTGTGGGTTTAATGCAAGAACTTTATGCTGCTCCAATTCAACCAGAATTAATTTCTCAGAGAATTAAGGAAATAAAAAGCCAAGGTGGTATTGCAGCAGTAAGCTTAACTCCTGCGGGAGCACTAAAATATAGGAAAGTAGTCGCTGACGCTGGTGCAGACTTATTTTTTCTCCAGGCTACAGTTGTTTCCACTGCATTTCTTTCACCTGAGTCAGTAGAAAACCTGGATTTGGTTAAGCTTTGTCAAGAAATGCCTATACCTGTGGTTTTAGGTAATTGTGTTACTTATGAAGTGGCCTTAAAATTAATGAAAGTAGGAGCTGCAGGGGTGCTAGTAGGTATTGGCCCTGGTGCTGCTTGTACATCTCGTGGTGTTTTAGGTGTAGGAGTTCCTCAAGCTACTGCTGTAGCTGACTGTGCAGCAGCACGAAATGATTATTACCAAGAAACGGGAAATTATGTCCCAGTTATTGCCGACGGGGGCTTAATTACTGGCGGAGATATTTGTAAATGTATTGCTTGTGGCGCTGATGGGGTGATGATTGGTTCGCCTATAGCTAGGGCCGCGGAAGCACCAGGGCGTGACTATCATTGGGGTATGGCTACTCCTAGTCCCGTTTTGCCACGAGGCACTCGGATCAAGGTTGGTACTACCGGCACTATCAAGCAAATTCTGCGTGGTCCAGCATTATTGGACGATGGTACACATAATTTATTGGGCGCTCTCAAAACGAGCATGGGCACTTTGGGAGCTAAGGATTTGAAAGAAATGCAGCAGGTTGAGGTTGTGATTGCTCCTTCATTGTTGACTGAGGGTAAAGTCTATCAAAAAGCCCAACAATTAGGTATGGGCAAGTAGATTTACCGACTTAAGATATCTCATATCCTTGACAAAATTTGTGAAATAGTTTTGAAATTTACAAATTACCCTGGAATTATCTGAAAAGAAATGTCACAATAGAAATAGCGGAGATGCATGTTTCCGTTCACTCCTCACACCACACTCCGCCCGAACTTTTTAAGTTTGGGCGGTTCCTTATGGCCACTTGTGGTTCTATGGGTTAACGCGCGTCAGAAGTCAGCAAGTCTGCAAGTCAGAAGTTAAGCCACCCCTAATCCCGACCGTGGAAGGGAAGTAGGGGATGCGTGAGCAAGCCCCAAAAACATTTCGCCTTAAAAGGCGGGGTGGTGCGACCCAATTATTTTGATCGAATTTTTTTGATAGTGATTAAGGTATCACAGATTCGGCTTGACATCCTCTCCGGCCTAAAGGTATGGAGAAACAAAACTGAGCCGTAGCTCTTCGGCGGGTTGACGTTTCACAGGGTGCTGCACCCACCCCTCTTGCTCCCCTCCCGGGAGGGGATGGGGGTGGGTTATGCTTGCCTCCACGTCCGCGCACGAGTTTCCGAAGTGCCCCCCGGCAACTAATAATTAGCATATATTCAATTCACTTGCAAATCAAATAAAAAGTCCCCTTCAAAGGGGAGGCTTTAAACCCAATGTTCTGGTAAGCTACTCGGTTAATTTAATTGCTTAATTGTTTATAAAATTTCTCGTGCAAATCTAAGTACGGTACACTCTGAAGAAGGAAGAAGGAAGAAGGAAGAAGGACTGAAAAAGTAGATGGGGACTCAAACCCCAATCAATTGTAAATACCCTGTAGACGGTGGGGTATTAAACCCAAAAGAAAAAGATAAATTATAGTTACTTGTTTGTTTAGTTAGTTATTTGCCACTAGATCGAGTTAAACTTATGAATAAATATCTAGAGTTTTTGAGAATAGGGAAAAACTTAACTTTAAAATAAAGATTCCGCGCTTTGTATTTTAATTTTTCTATGTACTACTTGACACAGAACGAGATATAAAAGAAAGTATTATTTTATAATAAAGGTGTTTTCAAACAGATGTAACTGTTGCTTGCTAAAGCTTAAAAAAATGGACTATCCAAGACTTATATCTACAAAATGTCTATGTTTTTACGCCATTAATCTATGTTATTATTACATCTGTCTGCTAAGACCAGAGGATTTTAGCAACAATTATGGAGTGTTTGGCACTAGACTTTTCATAAGCACGAAAACCCCAGAGGGAATCCTAAACTCAATGTGTTTGAGCGGAACATTAACCTTCGCGTGCCAGTAGACTTATGGACGGGTGAGGAGGAATTTCGCTTAACCTCACCGATGAAGAGTTTGTCTAGGATTGTCTAGATTTCTAGAAGGTGGCAACTGATGAACTGTATAAAAAAAATTTTGAGTTGCACTAAGCCTAATCAATAGGCAGACCTTTGCGGTCAGGTAGACCGTGGCTTGGAGCAGCCAAGTCTAAAACCCTTGTGAAGCCAGTCGGGCCGATTTACTTGGGAGAAATTCTAGGGTTTCGTTAGTACCAAGTTAAATCTAGTCAAGAGGCAATCTGAAAGAAGCAAGAATACTACACTATACTATAAAGATTAATATTCAAGGATTAGTAAAGAATGACAGCAACACCAGTCACCGATAGCAGTTTCAAGCAAGAAGTGCTTGAAAGTAGAGTTCCAGTTTTAGTAGATTTCTGGGCACCTTGGTGCGGGCCATGCCGGATGGTGGCTCCTGTAGTTGAAGAAATTTCACAACAATACGACGGACTAATAAAAGTAGTTAAAGTAAATACGGACGAAAATCCTAATGTAGCAAGCCAGTATGGGATTCGTAGTATTCCTACCTTGATGATTTTTAAGGGAGGCCAAAGAGTTGATATGGTGGTTGGAGCTGTTCCTAAAACTACATTGGCTCAAACTTTAGAAAAGTACCTGGAGAATGATTGAGAACTTTTGAAACAGATATGTAGAAAGTTGTAGAAAACTGTTTATGTTCATAAATGTTTAGAACTAATTAAGATATACTGAACATTTGATTAAGTATCTCTAGAACAACAAGAAAAACAATCTAAATTGAGATATGTTTATGCTTAAAAGCAAATAGTAATTCTCAGTTATATTTTCATTGAAAAAATAATGCTCTGTACGGTTTCTAGTGGGCTAATCTCAATAATTAAACTGTTTTCTTTCTACAATCTTAGTTCTCAAGTAAGGTGTATTACTAGATTTTAGAATCCCTGGCAATTCCCTGAAAATAGTGTGACGATCGAAGCTGAAAAATAGCTGAAAACTGAGTATCGCCCGATCTCGCTCCCGACTTTGAGTCATCCCTAATGGTTGCCTAGTCAAGAAAAAGAAAGCGCAAAATAAATACTCATGTCAGTAGGCCATAAATCAGTAAAAAAATAGCGCTTTGGGGATATTCTTCAAAGCATTGCGCGATACCGCCAGTGTTGATGGTTCTGTTATCACACTGCTATGAACGGTTTTACCTGGAATTGCCGGGCTTGATGTATCTGGAATAAACCTATTTTATAACTTAGCCGAGATTCTCAGTGGTCTCGGAAATTTCGTATTTGTATTTATCTCAACGTTGGTTGAAGACCCGCGCTCTCCCGGAGGGGAGCGTCGGGATGTTTGCGTAGCATTCCGGAGGAAAAACCAATCAATGTTGCGGGTTTACACATAGTATGTTAAAATGTTTTTGTTGAAAATTAAGCAGTAGATGGTTGAAAAAGCGTACAAATTTAGATTTTACCCTACTAAGCAGCAGGAAAATCTGTTGCGGAGGACTTTGGGTTGTGTACGCCTAATCTACAACAAAGCTTGAGTTCTAGCAGCTAAAGCTTGGTATGAGAACAAAGAGCGAATCAGTTACAAGCAAACTTCAGCTATGCTAACTTCCTGGAAAAAACAGGAAGATTTAGATTTTTTGACTCAAGTCAGCAGTGTACCGTTGCAGCAAAGTTTAAGACATTTACAGACTGCTTTTACCAACTTTTTTAGTGGACGGACTCAATACCCCAACTTCAAGAAAAAACGTTCAGGGGGTAGTGCTGAGTTTACAAAATCTGCATTTAAGTGGAAAGATGGTCAAGTATATCTAGCTAAATGCTCTGAACCATTACCTATTAGATGGAGTAGGCAACTACCACCAGGTTGTGTACCTAGTACAATTACTGTCAGACTTGAGCCTAGTGGTAGATGGTCTATATCTCTGAGAGTTAATGATACCAGAGATTTGAGGCTTAAGCCGACTAACAAACAAGTGGGCATTGACTTGGGTATCACCAGTCTTTTAACTACAAGTGATGGAGAAAAAGTAGCCAACCCTAAGAATCTTCAGAAGTTACATAAAAAACTCAGGTTAGCCCAGAAATCCCTAGATAGAAAACCCAACAAAAAGTCTAATAATTATCACAAAGCCCGACTAAAAGTAGCTAGAATACACGCCTTGATTAAGGATTCAAGACTAGACTATACCCACAAGCTTACAACCCAACTAATTAGAGAAAATCAAACTATTGTAGTTGAGGACTTGGCAGTAAGAAACATGGTCAAGAACCACAAATTAGCTAGAGCCATATCAGATGCTAACTGGGGAGAAATAGTCAGGCAATTAGAATACAAAGCTGAGTGGTATGGACGGGAACTAATCAAAATTGATAGGTATTTCCCTAGTTCGCGCGCGTTGTTCTGATTGTGGTCATGTAGTATAAAAATTACCTCTAAATATCAGGGAATGGGATTGTCCAGAGTGCGCAACTCACCATGACCGCGATCTCAACGCAAGTATAAATATTTTGGCTGCGGGACTCGCAGTGTCAGTCTGTGGAGCGCGCTTTTAGACCTGAAAGGAGTAAATCTCGCAGGGCAAGTGCTAAGAAGCAGAAAGACTCTAACAGTGATGTTAGGGAATCCCGCGCTGTCTCGGGTATAGCAGCGTCGGGAGGATGTCAAAAGAAAGCACCAATACCTACCACCTAACACCTAATTCTGTACATAAAATTGGTATAACACCTAACACCTAATACCTAAAACCTACGACCTAATACCTAATTCTGTGCAGCCTCACATAAAATTAGTATTATTAAGTATTTGAAAAAAGTTAATGGCCTCAGATTATCAGAAAACAGGAGTTGAGTCTATTGAGGCAGAAGTGACTAAATTAGTCAAAAATTTGCCGACCCTAAAGCATGAGAAATGGATTAAGCGATCGCTCTCTACCATTGTTAGTATGGCAGGAGAAGAGCTAGACCGCCTAGATTGGAAAATATTAGCAGCTTCTCTAGAGGATATGGAAAAAGGATTTGAGATATTTTATCCCTATCGCCATATTCGCAAAATTACGATATTTGGTTCTGCGCGAACATCCCCAGAAGCTCCAGAATATCAAATGGCCGTAAATTTTGCCCGTCGTATTACTCAGCAAGGTTTTATGGTAATGACAGGTGGTGGAGGCGGCATAATGCAAGCTGGCAATGAAGGTGCAGGGGCAGAAAAATCTTTCGGTTTAAATATTCAGTTACCTTTTGAGCACAGATCAAATCCTTTTATTGAAGCAGACCAAAAATCCATTAACTTTAAATACTTTTTTACTCGTAAGTTATTTTTCCTCAGAGAAAGTGATGCTTTAGCTTTGTTTCCCGGTGGTTTTGGCACTTTAGATGAAGCATTTGAAAGTTTAACATTAACACAAACAGGTAAATATGGCCCGGCGCCGCTAGTGTTAATAGATTGTCCTGGTGGAAACTATTGGCATGATTGGAACGATTTTATTCATAAACAACTGCTTCGCCGTGGTTTGATTAGTCCAGAAGACCCTAGTCTATATACTATTACAGATAATTTGGAAGAGGCTTGTGAAGCGATCGCTAACTTTTACAGAATTTATCATTCGAGTCGTTATGTGGGACAAAAGTTGATAATTCGTCTGAATTCAGAACTTTCAGAAAGTGATTTAGAGTTTTTGAATCAAGAGTTTAGGGATATTTTGACTATGGGAAGAATTGAAAAAAGTAGTGCTTTACCAGAAGAGTCTGGAGACGAAACTGTTCATCTTCCTCGTTTAGTTATGCATTTCAATCAAAAAGATACGGGTAGACTATATCAAATGATTGCTCAGATAAATAAGATGGGAATAAATACATCAACTCATCCAGAACATAAGTAAGGTTTGCTGAAAAAGTATTTTTAAGGAGTGGGGGAGTGGGGGAGTGGGAGAGTAGGGGAGTAGGGGAGTAGTTAGGTTAACGAAGTCAGCAAGTCTGCAAGTCTGCAAGTCTGCAAGTCTGCAAGTGTACCCACCCCTAACCCCTCCCAGGAGGGGAAGTAGGGGATTTGAGCCCCGCTCCAAAAATATTGCGCCTTAAAAAGCGGGGTTTTAGACCCTTATGATTTTGATAAACGAGGAATTAATTATTGCTCTGCTGAATAAAATTTTAATCAATACCAGTTCAAGCTTCCAGGGTTAAATATTGCTGAGGGGGTGCAAGGTTTTTGGTTCAATTAGTCTCTAAATGCTAATATTTTTCCCCTGACCATCAGAAAATTTGGCCGTAGTAGATAATCTAAACTGTTGCTTTTCGGAGCAGATGAGCTGTTGCCTATCATCACCATCAGACTTTTGAGCGCAAACCCTAATTATACCAATTTGATAAGTGTTTGTTACAAATAGTAGAAGTAAGAAAGAAGAAAGAAGAAAGAAGGAAGAAGGAAGAAGGAGGAAATATTGAAAAAAGGTAAAAACGATAGAAATAACTATCTAAAATGAACGATAGCCACTATTTTTAAGCATATCCGATCGAGAGGCGCTTTTTATAGCATTCTTTTTTCACGCTTGGTATTAGGAGATAGTCGGATATATTTATTAGAGTGATTTTCTGCTATCCCCCCTGGCTAAAATGCTAAGTTTTTGAGCGTTTTCAACTAAAAACCACGCACTTTTTTCGCTCCAAAAAGGCTAAAACTTTTATTTATAAGTTCTTTGAGATTTTATCGGTAAACCCTAACTAAAATAAAGGAATATTAACAGGACTTACGCAGAGACTCTATATATATAGTGAGGGTGCCATTCGGCAGCTCTACGAAACGCAAATACCATTTACCCCTACAGATGGTGGTTTAAAAGTCAATTTGCGTAAGTCCTAATTAATAGACCTCTCCAAAAAAGATATAGATTTTTTGTAAGCATTTCGGTCCGAATGCGGAGCTAACAGCTATTAGCTGTCAGCTATCAGCAACAAGACTCTATCTTATGGGAAGGTGTTTAAATTAATATAGACTTTAAGTGCAAGGGAGCCAACTTTTTTAGTAAGAGAATTAATAAAGCTTTTATCGTCAACTAAAAGCAATAGCTGAAGTCCGCAGTTCCTCCGGAGGAGGCTAGCTGATGGCTGACGGCTGTTTGCGCAGCAGTCCGCAGGAAATGCTTACGATTTTTTGCAGGAGTAGGCAACAATTAACAATTAACAATTAATAATTAATAATTAATAATTAATAATTAATAATTACCTCTCCCTAAAAGGAAGAGGATTGACGATTAAGGAAAATTTTTTCTTGTTTATCCTTTAAAGGAGAGGCTTTAAACCTTAATTATTCGGCAATATATTTTCACAGAAATTGGCAGGAAAAATGATTTTTCAGGGTAAATTTTTCTTTCCTTAACTGCTCTAATTAAAAGGTTGATTTATTTTCTGGAGATGTCTAATAATTATCTTCTTCCTTCTTCTTCCTTCTTCTTCCTTCTTCCTTCTTCCTTCTTCTTCCTTCTTCCTTCTTCTTCCTTCTTCTTCCTTCTTCCTTCTTCTTCCTTCTTCTTCCTTCTTCTTCCTTCTTCCTTCTCATTCACTATAGGCAGTCCGCACCAGAATTACAGTACAATCACAACCACGAGCGACTGCCTCTGGAATATTACCATTAATTGCTTGTTTCAAAAATCCTTCCTTACTAGCACCAATAACTACAACGTCACAGTTTTGAGTATCAGCCAAATCAACTATAGCAGTTGAAACAGAATTAGCACAGACTGAAGTAGCCATAACTTCTGTATCCAAGCGATGCTGAAGAATCTTTGCTGCTTTTTTCATTTCCTCAATATTAGGCTTAACAACAGACTTACCTAAAACCTGACATAAGAGAATTTCTGGTTTCACACTCAAAGAAACCAAGGCAGGCAAAAGTTTTACTGCTGCTGCTTGTGTAGGAATATCTCGAATGGGTACTAACCACCGTCGCCATTCAAAAAAAGAATACATATAATCAGAAACAAAATTATCCTGGTCTGCTTCAAATCTTTCATTAGCATTAGTAATACCTTTGAATATTTGCTCTTTTAACTTCCTACCTCCCCACTTCACCACTATCACTTCACAAATAGCTTGTCGTATCAGAGTATCCACAATGCTACCAAAAATACGACCAGAACTAGAAGAGTCACCCCTCCAACCCATCAGTATCAAAGATATATGTCTTTCCTTAATAGTTTCCAAAATAGTATCAGCAACATCGTGACCAACCCGGATTTGAGTGTGCATCGGAATTTTCAAATCCTTGGCTATGCGCTCTGCCATTCCTAATAAACGGCGACTCTTAGTTGTATCTATGACAGTTTCTGCCGGGGAACTTTGACGAGGCACAATCACAATTTGCAAACATTCTAGCTCATAATTACGTTGCCTAGCGATCGCAACGGCTAATCTTAATAATGCGGGGGCAGTACTAGGATTACTTAATGGTACTAATAATCGACCATTCCCTATTTGAGGCGATCGCGTTTGATAAACTATATAAGAAGGCTGTTGACTATGAGTTCCCAGGTTTGTCTTACCTATTTGTTCTGATTCTATTCGGATAATATCAGTATCAGTAATAATTCCTACCAGGTGACGACCTTCCATCACGGGTAAACGACTAAGTTTGTATTGATGCAAAAGATACAAAACTTCGCTCAGATTATCTGTAGTATTAACTGTCATGGGGCGAGATGTCATAAACTCTTTTAATGGGGTGTCTCCAGAAAGTTCGCGTTTGCGAGTGTAAGATAAATCTGTCTGAGTGACTATACCTATGAGCAAGCCATCATTATCGACCACTGGAAAACCTCGATGATGAGAACTAGAAAACTTCTGCTTTACCTTATCCAAGGTCAGATTAAAATCAAGAGTTTCTACAGGAGTGTGCATGACTTCATCCGCACTAATATTGCTCAAATAATCATTTGCTGGCTTCTTCTTCTTAGGTTGCAGACCTTTGAGAGCTAAAACTCGGTCGGATAGAGATTTATCATCTATCTTTTCTGCCGTCAATAAAGCAACAATAGAAACAATCATCAGTGGCAAAACTAAGCGAAAATCTTGTGTCTTCTCAAAAATAATTACTACTGCTGTCATGGGTGCTCTTGAGACAGCGCAAAAGAATGCACCCATTCCTGCTAGAGCAAAAATTGTTGGTTGTTCGATACCTACTATATTACTTTGGCAAATTCCAACTATCTGACCTAGGGCAGATCCAATAACTAATGATGGAGCAAAAAATCCGCCAGGGGCACCGGAACTGGCGGCAAATATTGTCAAGAGAAAGTGTTCGGCAAAAGCAATGAAACTCAATTTTAAGTTGGCTTCGTTACTACCTAGCAATTCTCTTAAAGCTGTATGATTGTGAAATGAATCTGGTAAAAATGCAATAATTAAACCACTAATTAATCCTGTGACAGCTATTCGCCAAGGTAATGTTAATTTTAGTCGGCGCTGAAATATGCAACTAGCAATAATTCCTCGACTAAATGCTGTTCCTAATAAACCTGCTAATATTCCCAAAATTATGTAAAAAGGAATTTCTTTGAGGTATAAAAATCCTGTAATTGAAGTATCTAAGTAACTGTTCTTATCTAAGTATAAACTTTCTCCCCCTAGCATTTGGGAAACAACTGCACCAACGAAAGAAGCGATAATTGCTGGACCCAAGGTGATACCAGAAACATCCTGCATCAGGTCTTCG
Organism: Cyanobacteriota bacterium; assembly: GCA_034190295.1. Taxonomy (GTDB): domain Bacteria; phylum Cyanobacteriota; class Cyanobacteriia; order Cyanobacteriales; family Microcoleaceae; genus Okeania. The sequence continues at coordinate 53,136 of JAXHSW010000036.1, forward strand.
ACTACAAATAAGACTCCGGCAATGGGAGCGTTGAAGCCAGCAGCTAACCCAGCAGCAGCACCACAGGCAATTAACTGACGACGGTAACTCGGAGAAGTGGGAACTAAACGACTAATCCAAGCTGCCAAGGATGCACCTATTTGCACTGTTGGGCCTTGTCGCCCTAATGTTAATCCAGAACCTACTGTCAGGATGGTAGTGAGCATTTTGACAGTGGCGGTCGTTAAGTTTAAGGGAACTCGCATACCTCCCAGAGCAGCTTTGACTTGGGGTATTCCACTTCCTCCTGTTTCTGGTGCTAGACGCTCTACTAATAAACCTGCGATAAGTCCTCCAAGGATGCCAAAAATTGGTAGTAATAACCAAGGCGGATATTGGAGGGATGCAGCTACACGCAGACTACCCAGCCATCCTGCACCTTCTTTTAGTATGACTGCTGCTAATCCTGATACGATTCCGATTAAGCAAGCTTCAAAGACTGCTAGGCGTTTTGGTCTTAGCAGTGGATAAATAAAGCTTTTGAAATAGATTTGACTTTCTTGTAGGATATACTGATGCCACATAACGGTGTTTAGGGTGTTGTTTTGGCAGTCTGGAATAGAATTTTGTGTTTATTCTACTTCTTACTGGGTTTTTTTATTTACTTATTTTGGGGAGCGGGGGAGTGGGG
>JAXHSW010000360.1:0-4245 GCA_034190295.1 Cyanobacteriota bacterium
CAGCAAATTACATAGAAACTACTATTACAGGGGAAACTGCAACCCCCTTAGCCACAGCAAAACTACCCAGAGACGTTTGGGACAAATTAAGAGCTCAGGCCAAACAACAGGGAGTCAAGCCGGAAAAATTATTAGAAGAGATTATCGGAAATTATTTGGATGAAAGCTCGGAACCAGAGACCCAGACAGAGCCGGAACCAGAACCTCCATTAACTAACGAAACACAAGTTAACCAAGCATCCTTAGTTGAATGGGAAAGCGACTTGCAACAACTTGTAGATCGACATTTTGAAGAGCATGGAGAAAGCAATACAACCTCAGACATTTCGTCAATACGGGAAGGTGAAAGCTCATTAACGAAGTCAGAAGTCAAAAGTCAGAAGTCAGAAGTCAACCAACCCCTAACCACTCCCAGGAGGGAAAATAGGGGATTTGAGAAAAGCTCCAAAAATATTTCGCCTTCAAAGGCGGGGTTGCGCGACCCTTATGATTTTGATAAGGCAACCTCTGACTTAGAGCGACCTGAGAAAAAAGGGCATTGCTGAGGGGCGGAATGAATATAAGTGGTCATTTCAGTTATCAGTTATCAGTTATCAGTACCGACCACTAAAGCCGGAGGCTTGAAATATTGAACTGAATATTTTTTCATCCCCCTAAAAGGGGCAGGGCTAATTCTTTGCCTGGGGAGAATATTTATAACCCTATATTTTTGGTTAACTAATTCTAGTTAAGATGTACGAAATTTCAAAATTTCAAAGGATACAATTTTTCTAAGGGTGACGATGAATTGACCTTACTCCCCCACTCCCCTACTCCCCCACTCCCCCACTCCCCCACTTCTTTTTTCTCTCGTGACAATGAATTAGCCCTGCCTAAAAGGGGGAGGCTTTAAACCCAATTTTTCGGTAAGTGGGGGCAGGCATCCTGCCTGTCCCAAAAATATCAGGAACGGGCAAATATCAGGAACGGGCAAATATCAAGAACGGGCAAATATCAAGAACGGGCAAATATCAAGAACGGGCAAATATCAGGAACGGGCAAATATTAAGAACGGGCAAATATCAAGAACGGGCAAATATCAAGAACGGGCAAATATCAAGAACGGGCAAATATCAAGAACGGGCAAGATGCCCATTCCACTTCCACTTCCACTTCCACTTCCACTTCCACTTCCACAAATTTATTAAAATTATCCCGCATTTATGCAGCGCCAAAAAAGCTTATATCATGCCCGGTTAAATACTAGAAGGAAGGCAGAACTGAATCCGAATATATATGCCAGGACTTACGCATAAACTCTACATATAGTGAGGGCGAATACCATTCGCCCCTACAGATAGTGGTTAAAAAGTGAATTTGCGTAAGTCCTGTATACAAAAGATTGTCATTAATTCAGGCGATCGCGGGGCGTGACAGAGCACCATAGCATCAAAGTTTTGAGCCGATAAAATCTAACTTTTGACTTTTGACTTTTGACTTTTGACTTCCGTAGTTGTAGAGAATGGGAAATAAAAAGAGTCCCTAATTGCTTTCCAGTCATGCTGAAAATATTTACAGCTTGACTGAGGGACTCCGTTGTCCTACCAGAGAGAAGAACACCATAAGCAATGTAATTAGTATTATGAAATTAATGACAAGTTTTGTCAATACTTTTAGGTAATTAATTTCAGATTAGTTTTGTATCAGCTATTTGTAGCAGCAAAATCAAAGAGTTTTATTTCCTTAATTTTAGGGATTCTTAAGATTTAACTCTGCTAAGGCAAAAAAAATTAATGATAAAAAATATCAAAATACTCTTGACAAATCCAGAAATTTATTGAATATTAGTTGCAATAAGTATGTAATATTCTCTGGAACAAGAGGTAAAAGGACATAACTATCAATTTGGACATCTGAAAAAAGTATTCAAACTGACTCTAGTCCAAAAGCAAAAAAAATGACCACTATAATTAGTGGCCAAAGCTATGTATTTTGATTAGGAATATGATATCACAATTAGAACCCTCCACCCATTTCAGGAATATAGAATAGAGCTGAGTCAGTATTAAGATGAGCGATCGCATTTCCAGTACTGCCATCTGCTCAAATTAGAGATTTAGCCGACAAAAAATTAGAATTTATGCTAAGGCAGTCTCCGATTTCATACTGCCATAGTTGTTGACTTTCTGAGAAAAAGTTTTGCCAAAAATGGTGCAACTTTCTGATAGATTGTCAACCAATTTTATCTGTAAAAAATAGATAATTATTACTACTTAATATCTGCTTTCTCAGTAGTTTGATCGGCATATTAAGTGGAAAATAATCTCTTAATAGCTATTGCCAGCATAAAAGCATAAGCATTATTTAGTTGTAAAATTTATTGAAAAAATTTAGATTGATATTTTTTTAAAAGACTCTTCAATAAGTTTTTTTAACAAAAGTAATTGATCGTACTGTTTTTCTATTTTATTTGTATAATATATTTTTATATAGGCAGACATTAACTGCTGTATAAAATAGAGTAGTAATTGTTTTCATAGCAATTGCTAATTAGACCATAATCCAAGGACAAAAAACCATGCAAACTTATGATAAAGCAGAGGTTAAATACGACTGGTGGGCTGGTAATGCTCGCTTCGCTAAACTATCTGGTTTATTCATCGCTGCTCACGCAGGTCAAGCAGCTCTAATTACCTTTTGGGCAGGAGCATTTACTCTGTTTGAAATCTCTCGATATTCTCCTAATTTACCTATGGGAGAACAGGGCTTAATTTTACTGCCACACCTAGCAACTTTAGGTTTAGGTATCGGAAACGGTGGAGAAGTTGTAGATACTTATCCCTATTTTGTCGTTGGTATTGTACATCTAATCTCATCAGCAGTATTAGGTGCAGGGGCACTTTTTCATACCTTTAAAGCACCAGAAAACTTAAAGGATGCAAAAGGTCGAGCTAAGAAATTTCACTTTGAATGGGATAACCCAAAACAGCTCGGAATAATCTTAGGTCATCACCTACTTTTTTTAGGATTTGGCGCTCTATTATTAGTAGCCAAAGCTATGTATTTTGATGGACTTTATGATGCGGCAACTCAAACTGTACGTTTAGTAACTAATCCCACTCTCGATCCATTAGTAATATATGGATATCAAACTCATTTTGCCAGTGTTGATAACTTAGAAGATTTAGTTGGAGGTCACATTTATGTGGGAATTCTGCTAGTTTTAGGTGGCATTTGGCACATTATCAAAGAGCCGCTTCCTTGGGCAAAACGGGTTTTAATTTTCTCTGGCGAAGCAATTCTTTCTTATTCTCTAGGTGGAATTGCTTTAGCAGGATTTGTTGCGGCTTATTTCTGTGCGGTTAATACTTTAGCTTATCCTGTAGAGTTTTATGGCCCAGCTCTGGATATTAAGCTTGGGATTACTCCCTATTTTGCTGATACTGTGGAGTTGCCTTTAGGTGGTCATACTGCTCGTTGTTGGTTAGCTAATGCGCATTTCTTCTTAGCTTTCTTCTTCCTTCAAGGTCATCTGTGGCACGCTCTGCGAGCTATGGGTTTTGACTTTAAGCGTGTTGAAAATGCTTTGAATGGTGTTGTAGAAGAGTCTTAACAGGCAACGTCTAGAAGTCAGGAGTCAGGAGATACTTTTTGCTTTGGTCTGAGGTTCTGACTCCTGTCATTTCAGTGTTTCAGGGAATAGGGAATAGAGGAATGTCCGCGCCATATTTATGTAGCGCTATAGTTTTATAGTCAGTAGTGGCTTTGTTGCATGAAAGTAGCGTTCTTAACATCCATTCGGCAGTTATATTGCCCTGCGATCGCAATTATTACTATTTATCTATTGGACAATAGTTATTGCTCTGCTCTTGAGCGCCATTCGGCAGCTTTGCGGCAGCTTAATCGCTGTGCGACCGCAATTATTACTATTGGACAATAGTTATTGCTCTGCTCTTGAGCGCCATTCGGCAGCTTTGCGGCAGCTTAATCGCTGTGCGACCGCAATTATTACTATTGGACAATAGTTATTGCTCTGCTCTTGAGCGATCGCCCTGCGACTGCAATTATTACTATTGGACAATAGTTATTGCTCTGCTCTTGAGCGCTATTCGGCAGCTTTGCGGCAGCTTAATCGCCCTGCGACTGCAATTATTACTATTGGACAATAGTTATTGCTCTGCTCTTGAGCGATCGCCCTGCGACTGCAATTATTACTATTGGACAATAGTTATTGCTCTGCTCTTGAGCGCTATTCGGCAGCTTTGC
>JAXHSW010000361.1:0-4235 GCA_034190295.1 Cyanobacteriota bacterium
GGAGATGGGGAGATGGGGGGATGGGGAGATGGGGAGATGGGGAGATGGGGGATTTAATATTGAAGTGTGGATAGAATTATAAACATATACTGTATAACCGGATTCTATATGAGATGAATATAAGTGAAGCGCTCAGGACGCCCACCCGAAAAGATCGGGAACGGGAAAATATCAGGAACGGGCAAGATGCCCATTCCACAAAACACAAAACTATTAAAATCATCCCACACCTATGCAATGCCTCAATTTCAGCTTCCTCCTACAGATATTTTTTCATTACCAATTGAAATAGCACTCAGCAGTCAGCGGTCAGCGGTCAGCTCTCAAGCCGTATTATGGGCGACTCAAACCCTCATCAACGCACACCACTAATTTTTCAAATAAGCGTTGGGGTTTAAGACCCGCCGATTTTAGCCGATCGCCGATCGCTGATAGCTTGTTAATACATAATTCCCCTACCTTTTTCATTAAACTCTTTAAATGTTTGCTCTGATAATTCTTGGGTAGTCATTGCCTGCAAAACTGGAAATGGTAATGTCAGATGATTAGCACCTGCTAATAAAGTGGCCACAGCTTCATCAGGAGATTTGATACTTGCTGCTAAAATTTCCGTACCGCTACCCTGGACTACCTCTGCCATTTCCCGTACCAACTTTAAACCATCTCCCAATAGTCTTGTTGCCCGGTTAACATAAGCGATCGCATATTTAGCACCTCCTTCTACAGCTACTACTGCTTGAGCGGGATGATATATTCCAGTTACAGAACAACTAATTTCTCGAGACAGATGAGATAGTGCTTGAAAACCAATGGCAGTTGCCGGAATTTTCAGAACTATTTTATGACCAATTAATTTCGATGCAGTTTTCGCTTCTGCCATCATGTCATCAAAATTAGTAGCAGTAAGTTGGTAATATAATTCTCCAGAAACAATTTCTGAAAGTTCCTTCAATGTAGCTTCTGGAGATATATCGCTTTTTACTAACAAAGTAGGGTTAGTTGTCACGCCAGATATCCAACCAAATTTACTGGCAACTCTAGCTTCTGTTACTATTGCTGAATCAAGATAAAGAACCATTTTTTTTCCTAATTAAAATTTATCACAAAATTCATCTGGAAAGTCTGAAGCTAATGACTAATAGCTGACTACTGTTTGCGCAGCATTCCGGAGGAAGTGCTTACTTCTAAATGCCTAATTCACAATTCTAAATTCCCAATTCTAAATTCTAAATTCTTAACTAATTCCTTCAAAAGGTCCTAAAAAAGTAGGGCGAGGGCGAGTAATATGAACTTCCCATAATGCTTTTAATACTGCCAAAATTTCACGGGTGGAATAACGCTTCATGGAATCATTTCTAAATTTCCCCCAATCTGGTGTACCTAAACCTGTAGCATCTACTCCCAGTTGACGACAGGTATAAACTGCACGAGGTAAATGATAACGTTGAGTTACTAAAACTGCTTGGGTAATGCCAAATATTTCTTTGGCACGATAACAACTTTCATAAGTGCTGAAACCAGCATAATCTAAAGTAATATCATCAATAGATACACCACGGGAAATTGCATATTCTTCCATTGCCTTGACTTCATTATAATCAGGGGTGCCATTGTCACCAGTCATCAAAATTTTTTTAACACTACCAGTTTTGTACAAGTTAACAGCTCCTTGTACTCGGTCAGCTAACATTGGTGTGGGGGTACCATCTTCCCAAATTCCTGCCCCAAAAACTATGGCAATAGGTTGAGCTGGCACTTCTTCCGGGTTTTTGTATCGATATTTGCTTGTTGCTATTCTGACATAAATGTTTAAAGCTAGAGGAATTAGTAGTATTGTTAATACTAAGACTAGAAAAATTAAGCGTTGATTGAGTAACAATAATTTGGCTAACATAGGCAATAATTAACTAAAAAATAAATAGTATTTATTGAGAGATATTTCGAGTCACCTTGACAGGGAGGTTCTTTAACGAAGTCTGCAAGTCTGCAAGTCTGCAAGTCTGCAAGTGTACCAACCCCTAACCCCTCCCAGGAGGGGAAATAGGGGATTTGAGAAAAGCTCCAAAAATATTTCGCCTGAAAAGGCGAGGTGGCGCGACCCTTATGATTTTGATCAAACATCTCTTCATTCGTTTTCGCACCCATATTTCATTAATTGATAATGGATAATTGATAATTGATAATTACCTCGGGTTTTAACCGTTACGGAATTGAATATAAGGAAATATTCTAGCACTTTTTTCCCCTTAAAAGCGGAGGTAAGCATTCAGCTATCAGCTATCAGCTATGATTTATTAGCTCATTATCAGCTCAAAAGAGGAATTAGTCTCCAAGGAGAATTAAAACTTATAAAAAAAATGTCTTCAGCTAACCTTAGTAATTTCTTGAATATGTTCAAAAGCTGAATCCTGAATGCTGATAGCTGAATGCTTACAAGGGTCGGCTTCAAGGCGCGAATTATTTAATTATTAATTATTCGGTAAGTATCAAAAACATCAACTTATATTAATTTTGACTTTTGACTTTTGACTTTTGACTTTTCATTTTTAACTTTTAACTTTTAACTTTTGACTTTTGATGTGCCAAACCAATTGCTTCAGAAATAGAATTTAATCCTCTTTCATCTAACTTTTGCAGTAATCCTTGGAGGATTTGTTTTACCATTCCCGGTCCTTGATAGACCCATCCTGTGTAAACTTGAATTAGACTTGCCCCCGCAGTAATTTTATCCCAAGCATCTTCTACAGTAAATATACCACCTACACCAATAATTGGTAATTTTCCTTGAGTTTCTTGCCAGATAAATTTAATTATTTCCGTTGCTCTTTGAGTTAACGGTGCGCCACTAATTCCCCCTGCTTCTTCAGTGACAAGTTTACCAGTTTTAGCAATAATTTTAGTCTTTAATTCATCACGAGAAATAGTTGTATTAGTGGCAATAATTCCAGAAATTTGATATTGTTTAATTAGGTCTAATATTGAAGCGATCGCTTCTTTTTCTAAATCTGGCGCAATCTTCACTAAAATTGGCTTAATACCTTGATTTTCTGCTTGTAAATCTGCTAAAATGTTACTTAAATTTTCAGCATTTTGCAAGGAACGTAGACCAGGAGTATTAGGAGAAGAAACATTGACTACAAAATAATCACCCCAATTTTTTAACAATCTAAAACTACCTAAATAATCTGTTGCTGCTGCCTCTAAAGATGTTATCTTGGATTTACCAATATTTATACCATAAGGAAAAAAATTAGGATAAAAAGAATAATTATTCTCCCGTAATCTGAGAGCCTCTGGAATATTTTTTCCTTGAGATTGTAATCTCATAGCTAAAGCAGCAGCACCTTGATTATTAAATCCCATTCTATTCAAAGCAGCTCGATCCATTGGCAAACGAAACAATCTTGGCTGAGGATTTCCTGGTTGTTGATAAAGAGTAACTGTACCAAGTTCAGCAAACCCAAAACCTAATTGAGGCCAGGCATTAATGGCCACACCATCTTTATCAAATCCGGCAGCTAAACCCACGGGATTTTTAAAGTTTAATCCCCATAAAGTTTGTTCTAGGCGAGTATCCTCAAAACATAAAGATTTTTGCATCATTGTCTGCAAGCTACTTATTAGTTTACTGGAGGAGTTAGTATCCATAAAACTGAGAATATTTAGGAGTTGATGATGTACCCATTCTGGATCGGCTTTTAATCCAGAAAAGAAAGTCGGAAATATGACAGAACGATAAATATTTAACACTTGATTTTAATGATTCTAAATAGTAGTTTACAATTAAAAACTAAAAATTAAAACTCTAATTATTATAAGGTATAATCTTGAAATGATAGGACTCTTTGGAGTCAAAGCACATTAATTAATTCTCGATTATCAATATATCATTTAAAAAGCGTTTCGGTCCGGAATGCTCTGCTTGCCAGCAGTTCAGCGGTCAGTTTTGCGCAAAGGGGATGAGCAACCCAAGCTTGGACGTTCCGGAATGCTCCGCAAATAGACACCATTAAACATCTATTCAATAATTGATAATTGATAATTGATAATTACCTCTCCCTAAAAACGGATAGGATTGAATAAAAGGAAAATTTTTTCTTGTTTCTCCTTACTCATGAGAGGATTTTTATCTTAATTATTCGGTACAAATCAACAATAAAATCAATCATTATCCATAAATTATCAATTACTCTCCCCCCTATTCTTTATTCCCTATTCTTTATTCTTTATTTCCT
>JAXHSW010000362.1:0-4112 GCA_034190295.1 Cyanobacteriota bacterium
ACATCCATCCAACTATAAATTACTGGAATTTAATCAAGGAATTGGGATGACATTTAGTCTATGACTAATACTCTATCTTTCTGGAGTTAACATTTGAGCAACTTCCATATATTCTGGCGGTAGATATAAAGGATAAATTAGTCGGGAAATATCCTCATTTAATGACCAAGCACTTAATTCAATATTGTTCATAATTCAAAAATTCTGTATGAGTTAGTAATTCTAAAAATACACCATAAAGTTCTCTGGCAATGGTTCTTTGATATGGTCGAGCAGCATTCATCCAAGCAGAAATTACTTGAATAATTCCTACTAGCAAAGACCTCGTTTCATCATCTTCTATTCCTTGAGCAGAATTAGGAGCAAATTTAGCATCTAAAAAATGAACATTGATGGGAACTCCTCCTCTAACTCCCCTACCAATGACTTGCCAAATAGTTACTGCTTGAGTAGCACAAAGAACTTTTCTTTCATTCTCATCTAACTGTCTAAAACTAGAAGTTCTCCCAGTCAAATTAATTAGCTGCACAAATGCTTGTCTGACAAATTCATCTGCTTGTTCGTGGATTGTATTTTGGCCGTAATTTGTTTCCTCAATATTAGATAAAGCCCAATTATTTAAAAAACGAACTGTTGTTTGCCAATCATCCGGTACTGGCATTGGTCTAATTAAAAATAAGATAGTACCAAAAGCAGCTTTTTGTCTTTCATTAAGGATATTATGACCCCGTTCAAATGCCATTAAAGGACCAGAAATTAATTTCACCGGAGTATCTTTTAATTCTTGAATCTTTCCTCGACGAATACCTTCTAAATGAGCAGGAGAATTATCCCGTCTGAGACTTTGAATTTCCTCAAAATTTCCGACTAAATATCGTTGTTTTAATTGAGCTGTTGCTAACTCAGCTTCGTCATAACTTCCTGTAATTAATAAAATACGTTCTCTGTCTTCCCATAAATTATAATTTTCTTCTTCCTTATCTCTTAAATCTTGAAAAATATCATCTAAAAAACTAGGTCTTTGTTGAGCAGAAATAGCTCTAATTAAATTAGCGATCGCTCTTGATCGTTGTTCCCCTCTAATTCCTGAGATAGAGATATATTTTTGATTTTCTCCCATTTGAGGACTTGCAGAAAATTGACTTAATTCAATAGCAGAATTTGAGTCTCTACTTCTGAGCAAAATAGTGGGAGGAATTCTAATATTATATGCTGGAGAATCTGGCGCATAGCTAGTACCAGAAATTAGGATTGTCTGAGGACCTTCCCATTCATCAACAGAGAATAATTGGGGAAATTTTAACAACAAATATCTCCCCACTCCCACATAACGGAAATAGTCAAGTTTTCCTCCTTGATAATTTTCATTCGCCTTATAAAGAAACCCAAGCAAATTTCCCACAGGAGATTCTGGAATAACTGGTCATTTCAGTTATCAGTTATCAGTTATCAGTTATCAGTTATCAGTCCCCCTGCAATAAGGAGGCTTGACATAAGGAATATTCTATTTTTTTTATCCTCTTAAAAGCAGAGGATTTAGACCACAATTTTTCGGTAAATAATCTAAAGGTGGTCGATTTACCAGTGAATAAGTTACATTTTCCAATTCCCTAATATTTCCCACAGAATTGAGATTATCAACTAAGAAAATTAAGTAATGGTCTAAGATAGTCAGTAAAATAGCAAACTGAACTTTTTTAGTTAGCCATTCTATATCTTCTTCTGGATTTTCTAAAGCTATATTATTGTTGTTCAACCATTCATTACACCATACTTGAATATCCTCTAAATTCTGACGATTACTTCCAGGTTTAATAGCATCATCAGCTAGATTAGAAAGTTCTCCACTTTGCCTTCTATTTAAAGGATTTTTGAGAAAACCTTGTAGTTGCCTCAAAATATGTTTTACTCGTCGATCATTATTTCTCAATTCAACTATTGAAAGTTCTACATTATCCGAGTCAGGTTGAATTAACTCTCTAATTATTCTTGTCCAAATACCATAACTATAAAAAGGTATTTTTCCTAACCACTTCACTAACCATATTTCTTGGGAAAGCAGATAATAAATATTGTTCACTGCATTGTTAACATAAGAATTTGCTCCCATAAAATTAACCCATAATCTAGAAGCAGCATGACTCCGTTCCGAGTTATTAATATTAGCAATTTTCATTCCTACTTGATTGACAAAAGCATTAGTAGATACCAACTCTTGACTAGGAGAAAAATGTTCATCAAATTGAACTTGAACTCTGTCTGCTTCATCAACAAATAAAAAGTCACATTCTCTATATACTGCTTCAGCAAATTTCATTTTTTCCGAGAAAACCATCAGAGGAACAGGAGTATGAATAAAACTTGCTGGAGTTAATACCCATACATAAGAAGTGGCAATATCTCTTTCTAATTTATGGCGCGGACAAACATAATAAAAAGGACAAGTTTTATTTTTATTAATCAAGCGATCGCTCTCTTCATTCTCAGCATTTCCTGTTATATTATGAGGCGAATTTTTCTGGTAAAGACTATGACAAGGTTCCTTACCAAATTCCCAAATAATCTCTGTTTCCACAAAGGAAATCAGTGGGCATTGATTACTAAACCATTCATAAACTGGATGAGTACCCCCAGCCAAAATTTCTTCTCCTTGATTTCTCAGCATTGCTTCATATACTTTTTTCAGTTGTCCGGGGCGGTCTCTACCTAGTATTGGAGCTGCTGGAATTTCCAAACAATGCTTAAACAAATAGGCAAGTTGCACGCTAGAAACCACATCGTTAACAATCAAAGCACACCGTTTTTTCTGTTTAGCAAAATGATAAGTTAAAACTTCTAAAAGAGTTGACTTACCAACATTCAATAATCCGACAATATGCAGGATTTTATCTAAAGTCAAACAATCTCCCCTCACAAAATCATCCAAATTTTCGTGATATAAATCTAGTTCTACTTGGGAAAGACGCTGATGATAATTGTTATTTATTCTGTGACCTTCTAGCCTTTCATCCATCTCCCTAGCAGAGACTAATAAATCGTTAAAGTTAATCGTAATTGCCGGATTTTCAGCTTGGCGAGTCCTGACAAAATTTACAGATTGAGACTGAGAAGTCGCATCAATAATTTCCTGTGAAATTAAAATGGGAACTTCACCAAAACTATGTTCATTCTCATCAACTTTTGCTAACCAATGTCCGGCAGTTGCTATTTCAATTTGACGTTCTTGATGAGATGGTGTTTGTTGAATAATTTGTTGATAATTTAAGAACCTTTGATGATAACTATCTGATGTCATAGGTGGAGAATTTTGTTCGGTCAAATGATAGACTTTTAGATCCTTTGGCAGTTGAATATATTCATCAAGACAATCTAACCAACGCTTACCTTTATAACGCAAAAGGTAAAATCTTGTCTTTCTTACTATCAACCAATTATCATCATTATCAATTGCCGGAAAACGATATCCAGAAAGTAAATGTCTAACTGTTATTGCTGGTTCTTTAGGAGCAATAGTCTGTAGTAAAGTTAGACCTAATTCTATATGAACAATAAGTCTAGCAACTCGACTTATTTCTCTAGAATTATCTCCCACAAAATTTATAAGAGTCGAGTCATTTTTTAAAATTTCAAACAAACCTTGATACCAACTGCTAGTCTCACGCATTTTTTAATTTTCCTTTCGTTGCTTCAAAAATTTCAGTACTTAATTTTAGTTGCAATTTCCCCCAAGTATCCCTAATTTTTTTGCCTGGAGAAAGTATAAATTTGTCAAGTTGATTATTGAGTACCTTTTCATTCCCCTTTCGTTGCTTCAAAAATTTCGGCATTATTTTAGTTGTAATTTTCCCAAAGCATCCCTATATGCTTTTTGCCTGGAGAAAGTAGAAATTTGTCAGGTTGATGATTGAGTACCTTTTCATCTATTTTTCCCTGCTTCAAAAATTTCAGTACTTAATTTTAGTTGTAATTTTCCCTAAATATCCCTATATGCTTTTTGCCTGGAGAAAGTATAAATTTGTCAAGTTGATTATTGAGTACCTTTTCATTCCCCTTTCGTTGCTTCAAAAATTTCGGCATTATTTTAGTTGTAATTTTCCCAAAGCATCCCTATA
>JAXHSW010000363.1:0-4050 GCA_034190295.1 Cyanobacteriota bacterium
ATAGTGATTGTTCTTTTTGTAGACCAATTCCTGCGTCATACTTACCCAGAGTTTTGTGAGACTTAAAATATAGTTGTCTGGCATAATATATTCCCATGTTAGTTAGCTTGTGAGACTGTTCACACAAGAATGTTAAAATAGCAATTAATTCGGGATTTTTCCCTACTAAAACTTGCTGACAAGAGTACATTAGAAACGGGCAGACCGAAAACTTATTATCGATCATAGCAACAGAGGAAAACTTTAGTTGTCTAGTCCAAACAATTCACTTGTTTTCATCCCCACGGTTCAAACACGGGGCCTTCAACGTGGCTTTTCGGTCAAATAAAATACAACGGAAATAAATCCGACGAGCCGCCTTTCATTCATCGCTTAAAAGACGATGGCTTTCATGCTCCCGTGTTATTTAGGTAAGTAACAGGCAATAGAAAATTGATCGGAATTTGAGAATAAGGTTGATTAATTTCTGGAGATGTCTACTTGATTATTTTCCTAGTCTCCAATCTTCTCCACCAGGTAACTCAGTCAAAAAGTTATTAACTATTGTAGGTAATTCTTTTTTAGAGTAGTTATAAGTAAGTGTCAGTAAATTTTGAGCTATTGTTATTACTTGATTTTTATCAACCATATCTAAAAGTTGAAAAGGTGTATAAGTTCCATCAAATACTTCTACACTAGCATCACTAATTGCAACTTCTATTGCCTCTTCTAATATTTCTTGCCATTGGTCTTCCTTAATGTAATAAGATTTTCGATTATCCTGAAGATTGATTTTTTTGATTTCTATTAATGAACCACGAATAGAAGCTGCCCAAGAATTTGTTAATCTTTGTTCTAGCTGATTTTTAATTAGATGTATTAACATCCTAATTACAAAAGATTCTATTGCATTGATTTTTGTTTGCCTGCTCATTCCATCTAATTCATATATCAAAGCTAAAGCATCTTCGTAGCGTTGCTCTAGAATACTGTTTTTTAAATTTTCTAATTCTTGAATCATTGTTTTTATTACATCTGTGCCTGAATTACACTAAGTTCTGGAGCTGATGATTTTTGTGTTGAATAAAAAGTCATGCACAGGGGCAAGTTGCACCCAATACATTAATACTATCACAAATTTTTGGGAACTACAACCGACCAATCCCTTTCCTTTTTGGAGAAGCTTCTGAGAATGAAGATAATCATGAGTCGATGAGAAACACAGGCAGCTTAGAGGGAGAAGCGATCGTTTTCTATATCTCTATTACACTAAATTCTGGAGCTGATGATTTTTGTGTTGAATAAAAAGTCATGCACAGGGGCGAGTTGCACCCAATACATTAATACTATCACAAATTTTTGGGAACTACAACCGACCAATCCCTTTCCTTTTTGGAGAAGCTTCTGAGAATGAAGATAATCATGAGTCGATGAGAAATGAGAAATAAAAACAAATTTTTTGGTACAGATTAAAGTTATCCCATAATTATATAAATTCAATTATTGATTCGCTCAAGTTTCCTACTTTTAATGTTTTCTAGACTCTGATGAAAAAAATCTACATTAGGATTCAGTTCAATAGCTTTTTCATATTCAATAATGGCTTGAGCAAAATTACCTTTTTTTTTCCAGAGCATCCCCTAATTCATAATAAGTAAAAGCAAAGTATGGCTTGAAATTTATAGCTTGTTTATAGAGAGCGATGTAGCTACCGCACTTGCTCCACCAACGCTTCATCTAATTTTCCCTGACGTTTGAGTTGATTTCCTCCTATGATTAAATCTCCAGTAGTCATTTTATTAAAAATATATCCTTGATTAATTAGTTTTACTTTTCATCAGATGAGGTAAAGGAATTTCAGGAACTGTTTTTCCGATAAAACTACATAATTTATCCCAACTATCCCCTTCTTCCCAACAAATTCTCAGTAATTTATCCGGTTTATTTTGAAAGTAATCAATAACTTTTTGATTATGACTCTCGTAAAAATTTATATACTCATCTAAACAATTTTGTGGATGACCTAAACCGTATATTAAGTTATAGATATGGGCGGCTCTATCTTGTAACCTAAAGCAGTGGTTGAAGCAACTTTTAAACCATGTTTGAGAAGATTTTCTAATTGTTAATATAAATTTGCTATTAGGATATTTATCATCAAGCCATCTTTCAATAATTGATAATTGAACTGTTGCCTGTTGCCTACTCCTGCAAAAAATCTATATCTTTTTCGGAGAGGTCTACTGGCTTCATTAAATATTGATTACTGGAAACAGATATCTTTATTTGATTATTTTCATCAATTCTATCTTGGATTTATGATTCAAAAAAGTAACCAAACTTTTCTATATCAGTTTTATATTTTTCTGCCACTATTTGCCTACTTTTATCATCATAATAATGGGAATAGTGCTTTCTCTCAGTTTGATTAGTATGAGGCAATCCAAATAACTCTGGATTCAGACCAAGGTTTAATATAACTTTCTGAAAATCTGACTTTAACTGCTCAAATCTACAGATATAATCTACTAAAACCTCCCCCGAATCATCCTCTACAAATTTATATTGTTCCTCTCACTGAACATGATTTTTTTCTGAAATTTTGTGGAGATATTCCTGAAAAGAAGAACTCTTAGATAGATTAAGTAATTTGAGTAAATCAGGTCTTTTTTGTTGAGTGTAACAAAACTGTGAGACTGCTTTATCCCAAGGATTTCTAATAACAGTAAATTTAAAATAACTCTTGAATATATCTGAGGATACTTCTAATTTAATATGTTTAACCATCAAATGTCGAAGACAACCTGTTTGATATTTGTTTGGCAATCCCCAAAATTGCTCCTCGCTTCTAGGATGAGGAAAAATAACATCTTCAATAGAGCTACCAGTCGTTTTTGGTATGTGGATAAAAATACATTTGTATCGATCGGATATCATTGTTGACTCTATCTTTTAAATTACTATTTACCTTTGCTAATGTAGACTATTACAGCAGAGAAAAAAACCAAATTACTGTGAAAGTGTAAAAATTGTACCATAGATTTGTTATTGATAATTTTTGGATATTTTCACGGGGATATTAACACTTTTCCTTCCAGATTAACGTCAATATTTTCCCCAAACCAAATCACAGTAAAAAATTGAAGCAGATATGCGACAATGCCACTTTTTTCAAATTCACAACTGTAAAATTTTTGGATATTTTCAGGGGGATATTAACACTTTTATCTACAGATTAACCCCCATATTTTTCCCCCGACCTAATCATACTAAAAAAATCAAGCAGATATTCGGCAATGCCACTTTTTTCAAATTCACAACTGTAAAATTTTTGGATATTTTCACGGGGATATTAACACTTTTCCTTCCAGATTAACGTCAATATTTTCCCCAAACCAAATCACAGTAAAAAATTGAAGCAGATATGCGACAATGCCACTTTTTTCAAATTCACAACTGTAGAAATTCTGGAAATTGCCACGGGGTATTAACACTTTTATCTACAGATTAACGTCAATATTTTCCCCAAACCCAATCACAGTAAAAAATTCAAGCAGATATTCAGCAATGCCACTTTTTTCAAATTCACAACTGTAAAATTTTTGGATATTTTCACGGGGATATTAACACTTTTATCTCCAGATTAACCTCAATATTTCTTCCCCGACCTAATTATAGTAAAAAATTCAAGTAGGTATTCAATACCACTTTTTTTAAATTCACAACTGTAAAATTTTTGGATATTTTCAGGGGGATATTAACACTTTTATTTCCAGATTAATTACTATTTACCTTTGCTAAGGTAGACTATTGCAGCAGAGAAAAAAACCAAATTACTGTGAAAGCGTAAAGATTGTACCATAGATTTGTTATTGATAATTTTTGGATATTTTCACAGGGATATTAACACTTTTATCTCCAGATTAACCTCAATATTTTTCCCCAAACCAAATCACAGTAAAAAATTCAAGCAGATATTCGGCAATGCCACTTTTTTCAAATTCACAACTGTAAAATTTTTGGATATTTTCAGGGGGATATTAACACTTTTCCTTCCAGATTAACGTCAAT
>JAXHSW010000364.1:0-3719 GCA_034190295.1 Cyanobacteriota bacterium
GTAAGAGAGGTTGAAAATTTAAAAGTTAAAACTCAAAACTCAAAAGTAAGAGAGGTTGAAAATTTAAAAGTTAAAAGTTAAAACTCAAAAGTAAGAGAGGTTGAAAATTTAAAAGTTAAAACTCAAAACTCAAAAGTAAGAGAGGTTGAAAATTTAAAAGTTAAAAGTTAAAACTCAAAAGTAAGAGAGGTTGAAAATTTAAAAGTTAAAAGTTAAAACTCAAAAGTAAGAGAGGTTGAAAAGTTAAAACTCAAAAGTTAAAACTCAAAAGTAAGAGAGGTTGAAAAGTTAAAACTCAAAAGTTAAAAGTAAGAGAGGTTGAAAAGTTAAAACTCAAAAGTTAAAAGTTAAAAGTTAAAACTCAAAAGTAAGAGAGGTTGAAAATTTAAAATTTAAAAGTTAAAAGTTAAAACTCAAAAGTAAGAGAGGTTGAAAATTTAAAAGTTAAAATTCAAAAGTAACAAAAGTCAGAAGTTAGAAGTAATTTTTGACTGAGTTTTTCTTGCGGAAATGCTTTGCAAACAGAATTTATCAGTGTTGAACTTAGTCCTAATATTACGGTAGAATTGAATGATATCAAATCCGGTAGTATTGGTAAATTTCAATACTTTAGGTTTGACTCACTAAACCCCCTAGCAAATTAGGAGTTTTTGCCTCTTTTAGAACCTTATTCTCCAAAGTCAGCGTATTTGATTTGAAAAAGGAGAATTAATTGGTTGGAAAATCGTTAAAACAAGTAGTTTGATTCGAGATTCAACTTTAGCAAATATTCGATTAAAGTTACGACAATTATCATCTTAAGTATCTAATATTAAGGAATTAATTAAACCGATGAATGCTTACAAAAAATATGTAATAATTGATAATCCTCAGCAGTTGGTTTTATCAGATTTACCATTTGCAGCAGGTCAAAAAGTGGAAATCATCATTTTAGCTGAAGATCGTAATGAAGTTGATAGTCAACTAGAAGAATTACGCAAAAAAATTGATAGTGCAACTGAACAAATTTTAGCGGGAAATGTGAAAGATGGAGAATTAGTTTTTGAGCAGTTACAAGCCAGATTAAAAAATGAATATGGATTAGACTAATGGCAAAGTATCAATTTTCTGAGGATGCAATTAAAGACATTAATGAAATTTGTGATTATCTTGCCAAAAATAATCCTCGTTCTGCTAGTAACCTATTTGATGCAATTCGCCAAAAATGTAAATTATTTGCTAATTTTCCAAAAATGGGGAAATCCTATTCACAAATTAGACCAAGTTTAAAGGGGTTTTTAGTTAAAGATTATATTATCTTTTATTATCCTCATAATGAAGGTATTGTTATTCTTCGGATTGTTAGCGGTTATCGTAATTTAGACACATTATTTAATGAGGATAGTAATGTCTAGAAAATCTAATTCATTTCGTTCCAAAACTACTCCGCTACTCCCCTACTCCCTACTCCCTAATTATGAGATTTATCAGTCCAAAAACCGACTTTGCCTTTAAAAAAATCTTCGGTTCAGACCGCAGTCAACAAATATTAATTAGTTTTCTCAATGCCATAGTTTATGACAATCATAATACTATACAGTCTCTCGAAATAATTAACTCCTATAATCCAGCTAGTAACCTAATTCTCAAAGCATTGATAGATAAAGGCTTTAGTCTTTATTAGCGCGAAAAAAGTACCAGCTTTTCGGTCGCTCAGAGCTACAAAAAGTCAGCATTTTCAGCAGAGAAAGGCGGAAAAATCACTCTTACAAATATATCCGACTACCTCTGTTATAATTCCAATTTTTCCTGACTCAGTCCTCCTGACTCCTGACTCCTACCCTCGCTTATAGGACTTTTGAGAGCATTCCCTAATTAGACATAATATTACCGATTTTTATCTAATTCTTTTTCTACTTGCGGAACTGAAAATACATCTTGAATTTTTTCTACCAATTTAGGAAACCCGGATGGAAATAACTTAGGATAAATAATCAGCAAAATAACTCCAAGAATAGCAGAACCTAAGTAGTAAAGAATTTGCCCATTCTGCATCCAACTCAAGAAATCTAAAAATCCAAATTTTTTTGGTTCCTGTTTTTCTGGTTGAGGAGAATTTCCTGTGACTTTAGCTGTGATATGACTCTCATCACCCAATACATTCCCCGTAACATTTCCATTTTTATTTTCAATTTTCCGACTTTGGTCGTTGAGAATTTTTTCAACTTCTAAAAATCCAAGTTTCTTGAGTTTCTCTGTTTCTGGTTGAGGAGAATTTCCTGTGACTTTAGCTGTAATATTACTCTCATCACCCAATACATTTCCACCTTGATTTTCAATTTTCCGACTTTGGTCGTTGAGATTTTTTTCGACTTCTAAAAATCCAAGTTTCTTGAGTTTCTCTGTTTCTGGTTGAGGAGAATTTCCTGTGACTTTAGCTGTAATATTACTCTCATCACCCAATACATTTCCATTTTTATTTTCAATTTTCCGACTTTGGTCGTTGAGAATTTTTTCAGCTTCTAAAAATCCAAGTTTCTTGGGTTCCTCTGTTTCTGGTTGAGGATAATTTCCTGTGACTTTAGCTGTAATATTACTCTCATCACCCAATACATTCCCCGTAACATTTCCACCTTGATTTTCAATTTTCCTACTTTGGTCATTGACAAATTTTTGAGTCATAGTTTGACTGCCAATAATCTGATTATCATTAATATGTATTACTGAGCCACTGCTATTATTTATTGTATAGTTTCTAGGATGGCTAACTTGGAAAAATTCCCTACTCATGTCCCGGTCTATCACATCATCAATTAAACTTCGGATATCAACTTCATCGTAGGGATAATTATCGCAGTTAGTTTTTTGTCTGCCATTACTTTTCCATTCGTTTAATTTATCAAATTTGTAGAAGTGGGGATTTTGACTATTTTTACAAGCTGCACAATTACAAGGAATTAATTTATTATATTTGAGTCGATTATTATAGGAACTATGAATTTTATCTAATTCGTGAGTCACAATGGTCATTAAATCCCGTTTTTGTTGCCCAGAAATTCTAATTTTTATTTCTCTCTTACTGTAATATTCAATTACTTCTGCTCTGGTTTGATTTTTCTTGAGAATAACTCCACTTTTCCATACATATTTTTGATTCTCAATATCCTCGTGCATCGCTACAATAAACTGAGTAATAATTCCTTTAGGCATAAATTCGTAAGTGTAACGTAAAATCAAATTATTATTTTCATCCCAGTTGTATGCTGGTTGAGCTTCTGTTAGAAGTTGAGGGGCAATATAGGTTTGAGAAGTACCAGGAATTTTATAGCAGAGTTTAAATTTAATCATTAATTGCAGTAATTCGTCGTGCATATTTGCGTATTTATTTTCATGCCAAATATTGGTTAAATCATCTTTGGTAAATCTGCCAAAGTTATTCTGAACTTTTGGATTATCTAAGGCTTTATAAACTGCTGCTGTTCCCCATTCTGGTTTGAGAATAACTGTTTTATTTAACAACGGGTCATCCTGAAAATGCAGACAAACTCCTAAGTCATGTAAGTAGCCACTTAATTGTAATTTATCCCCTTGTTTCTTAAAGCCATTATTTTCGCAAATGGATAAATATTCTGTCAAACTAATATAGTTACGACTATCTGTTTCTAATATTTCACGGACTTTTTTCCAAGTCTTAGGAATGGCACTGCCAATATGAGGTAAATTACTGATGTAATGTTGGA
>JAXHSW010000365.1:0-3712 GCA_034190295.1 Cyanobacteriota bacterium
GGGTGGGTTCTCCACGGTCGGGGTTAGGGGTGGGTTCTCCACGGTCGGGGTTAGGGGTGGGTTCTCCACGGTCGGGGTTAGGGGTGGGTTCTCCACGGTCGGGGTTAGGGGTGGGTTGACTTCTGACTTGCAGACTTGCAGACTTCTGACTTCGTAATTAAAAGGATGTATCTCATAGCAAGCAAAAATATTTTTTTCCTATATATTCCCTGTTGCCTGTTGCCTAAAAGCGATAAATTTTTGGCTTTATTCAAAATTGAGATGCTCCAAATTAAAAGACTCATAAAACTTTTTTTAATCTGCTGCTTAAGTTTAACTTTTTACTTATGCTACGAAGCAGAAGGAAGAAGTAAGAAGTCAGAAGTCAGAAGTCAGAAGGAAGAGTATTACGTTGTCTGAATTTTAAGCTTTTGACCTGTCCTAACCTTTGCTTCAACTGCTATAAAACCCCAGAAATAAAAAATAAAAAAAAATGTTTAAAAGTAGTGGAAAAAGAGTAATTAAAAGACCCATAAAACTTTTTTTAATCTGCTGCTTAAGTTTAACTTTTTACTTATGCTACGAAACAGTATTTTCTCAAACAGGACTTACGCAAATTTACCTTGAAAACGCCAGATGTAGGGGCGAATGGCATTCGCCCTCACTGGATTTAGTGTCCGTGCATAAGTCCTGTCAAATATTAAATGCTGAACAACCTCAAAATCAACTAATATCTCAAACTCCACAACAAACTGAAGCAGAAGAACTTTATCAACAAGGCAAACAACTCTACAATGATGGTCAATATCAAGCAGCTTTAGAAGCTTATCAAAAAGCTTTAGAAATATTCCAATTATTATATAGAGTATCAAATAATTCTACTCAATCTTTACCTTTAAAAATAAGTCAAACTCTTCACAGTATTGGAGCAACTTATCAAAAACTAACTGACTATCCCCAAGCATTAGAAAATCATCAAAAGGCATTAAAAATACGTCGTGAAATTAATAACAAACAAGGTATTGGTAGTAGTCTAAATAGTATTGGTGCTATTTATTTTCTCCAGGGAAATTATGACCTAGCTCTAAATTATTTACAGCAAGCTTTAGAAATACGTCAAGAATTAGGAGATTTAGTTAGAGTTGGACGAACTCAAAATAATATAGCAGCAATTTATCAACATCAAGCTCAATATTTTCCAGCATTAGAATATTATCAACAAGCTCTACAAACATTCCAGGAATTAGAAAATTTTCAAGGTGAGGCAGCAGTTACTAACAACATCGGCTTAATTTATCAAGAATTAGGTCAGTATGAAAAATCCTTAGAGTGGTATCAAAATGCTTTAGAAATTCATCAAAAAAATAACAATAAAAATGGCGAGGGAGATACAATAAATAATATTGGGCTTACCTATAAATTGCAAAAAAAATATGCCCAAGCATTAACATATTATCAACAAGCTTTAACAGTTAGAGAACAAATAAACGACAAAGCAGGAATAGGGCAAAGCCTGAATAATATCGGCTTAGTTTATGACCAAAAAAGCGAATATCAAACAGCACTAGAATATTTGCACCAAGCATTAACAATTTTCCAGGAAATAGGTAATAAAACAGAAGAAGGACGTATCCTAGATAGTCTCGGAACAGTTTATAAAAGCCTCAAAAAATATACCAGAGCAGAAGACTACTATCGCCAAGCTTTAACTACTCAAATAAATGTAGGCGATCGCGCTAGTGAAAGAATAACTTTAAGTAATATTGGAGATTTATTAGTTGCTAAAAAACAGCCAGAAGTAGCAATTATTTTATATAAACGCTCTGTTAATGTTACAGAAAAAATTCGGCAAGATTTACAAAATTTTCCTCTGGATAAACGACAATCCTATGCAGAAAAAATTGCTGATACTTATCGTCGTTTGGCTGATTTATTATTACAGCAAAATAGAGTCGCCGAAGCTCAACAAGTTTTAGACTTATTAAAAGTTCAAGAACTAGAAAATTACCTCAATAATGTAGAACGTAACGAACAAACTTCTGTGGGAATAGAATTATTACCTCAAGAACAAGAAATATTTGATAACTATACCGCTATCCAAGATAAAGCAGTACAGGTGAACAAAGAACTCACAGATTTACAGAATATATCACCCACAGATAGGTCGAAAGCTCAACAACAACGTATTACCGATTTAGAAGCAGAACAACAGCAAATAGAAGCAGAATTTCATAACTTTATTTCCAACGAAAATATCGTCAAAATCATACAGCAACTCAAACAAAAAACTGGTGGAGAAAGTATAGATATTACTAATTTAAGTAGATTACAAAATATCCTCAAAATTAAGCAAAATGCTGTACTGCTTTATCCCTTGATTTTAGACGATAGGATAGAATTAATATTAGTCAAAAGTCAAGGATTGCCAATACATCGTTCAATTCCGATTAATAAAACACAGTTAAAAAATGCAATTATTGACTTGAGAGGAACTTTAACATACCCGAGAAAAATAACTAGCAACGAGATAGCACAAACAACAGGTCAACAGTTATACAAATGGTTAATAGAACCTTTAGAGACAGAGCTATTTTTAGCCCAAACTAAAACTATTATTTATGCTCCTGATGGTTTATTACGTTATATTCCCATAGCAGCTTTATACGATGGAAAAAAATGGTTAATAGAACGGTTTAATATCAACAATATTACCGCAGCAAGTCTGACTAACTTCAACAGTAAACCTCTAGGTAAACTTCGAGTATTAGCCGCAGCTTTTAGTCAAGGAAACTATAAATTTATTGTAGGTTCTAGAGAATTTAGATTCTCAGGATTAAAATTTGCCGGAGAAGAAGTAGAAACCTTAGCCAAGATAATTCCTAATACTACAAAACTACTAAATCAAGCCTTCAGTTGGAATGAAATTGTTTCACGGGTTAATAAGTACAATATTCTACATTTTGCTACTCATGCAGATTTTGTCAATGGGCAACCAGAAGATTCTTTTATTCTATTTGGAGATGGCAGTCGTTTAACTTTGCGGGATATTACAAACTTATCTTTACCTAATATTAATTTAGCAGTTTTGAGTGCTTGTCGAACAGGAGTAGGTGGCATTCTAGAAGATGGTTCAGAAATATTAGGATTAGGTTATCAAATGCAACGTGCAGGGGTGAAAACATCTCTGGCAAGTTTGTGGCAAGTTGACGATCTAGGAACGCAAGTGCTGATGATTAATTTTTATCGAGCTTTGAAAACAGGCAATATCACAAAAGCAGAAGCATTACGAAAAGCACAATTAGCTTTGATAAATGGGAATATTAACGAAGAAGAGGCAAAAAGATTGAGACACCCTTATTATTGGGCGCCATTTATTTTGATTGGTGATGGGTTGTAGTTAGGGTGGTGCTTCGGGGCTGAGAATAACAATATAGTCGCCGCGATCGCTCTGCTGAATAACGACAACGGGAGGATGAGCATTTTCTGGGTCATTTTTTGACAAAGAAGGGAATATATAATATTGACCGTCTCTATCTATCAGCAGTCGCCACACAACTTGCGGAAAACTAGGGTCAGTTTTGTTATTATAATCCCGTTGCAGTAACTCTTTATATAACTGGACTTTCAGAAAAAAATAGACTAAACTAGGCTAAGATTATTATATATTATGGCTTTTACCTGAAAATGCTTGCCGATGAAAGAAACAACCTTGTCTGCCTTACCGCCATGCTTT
>JAXHSW010000366.1:0-3669 GCA_034190295.1 Cyanobacteriota bacterium
GTCTATCCCAGACCTAGAAAAAAAATTAGCAAAAATGCAGCAGCTCCTTAATGCTGCACAAAACGAAGTACAAAAGAAAACTTTTCAAGATATTATTGATAATTTAACTAAGCAATTAGAGCAGGAAAAATCTAAATTAAATCCGACTAAAGCGGAGGAATTAAAAGTAGATAAATCTTCAGAGAAAGAGAAAACATTTCAATCAAGTCAGCAGTCCAAAACTGAAACTAAAAAACAGACAAAATCAAATCAGAAATCTGAATCTCAAAAAGTAGCTACTTCAGAAGTTAAAGAAGAAGAAAAATTAGAAAATAAAGAAGATGAAAGCCTACCACCTAAACAAGATTATGCTTTCCAAGGTATAGGAACTTTATATGGCAAAATAGTCAAACGATATGAAGATAATGATGCTTACTACAATCTAATTTCAGAAGGTAAAACTTATGAATTAATTTATAATAGCCCAAAGGTAAAAGAGTTTCTCAGGTTAGACTACAATCCTGACAAAGATCGGTATGTAACCGTTTATCCTCACCTCACACATTTTCCTCAACCTAAAGGTGAAGTCAAACCTCCGAAGTTAGGTTTTACAATTGTTGCAGCTAATGATACTCCTTATTTAGATTTTAAAGTTAACGAGTTTAAACTATCAGGTTTGTGGCAATTCATAGGGGTATCGAAATGTCCTGTAATCTCTATTCATAGAAATAGAAAAGGTTCAGGTGATCGCGTCTCACGATTAAAGAAAAAATTTGATAATGAGAAATTAAATAAGAAATTAACTAGGGCAAATCACGTTCCTTTATTATGGAAAGATGCACCTGTAAAACCGTTTAGATTTAATCCTAAATTAGAAAAGGATAAACAAGGCGAACGCTACTTTGTGGAAATTAAAGCTAAATTTTTACCCGGTAGAGAACAATGGGGATTTAGTGAATTACTTGGAGAACCTACATTAGATATCCCTAAGTTTTATAAACCCGAGAAAATTTCTAATCCCCAAGTAGCATAATATTTTTCCGACTTCAAAATGATAGAAATAATCTAAAAAATAAGGATATAAGACCATGAAACCTTTACTACTATTAGATATGGATGGCACGATTCGTAAGCCTAAGTCTGCCTCAAAATTCATCAATACCCCTGAAGATCAAATGCCGATAAACGGTACGATTCAGGCCGTAAGACATTTCCACAAGAAAAATTATTTGATAATTGGTTGTACCAATCAAGGTGGAGTTGGGGCTGGTCACAAATCTTTGGATGATTGTATCAAGGAACAGCAAATCACTCTGAAAATATTTCCAGAAATATCTAAAATACTTTTTTGCCCAGATATGGATGGAAGTCGATTAGCAGTTGTTTATCCTAGCTTTTGTTCAAAATTGCTGGAACGAGAAAAGATAGACTATGCTGATTTTTCGTCTTTTAGGAAACCTTCTCCAGGAATGCTGGAGTACGCCATCCAAACTCATGATGTTGATACCTCTCAGATATTGTTTGTAGGCGATCGCCCCGAAGACCAACAAGCAGCAGAAGCAGCAGGAATAAAGTTTTGTCCTGCTGAGGTGTGGCGTAATCAATTCTGTCCCGGAGAAGATGACTTTTAGAGATGAAATTAATGTTCTTCCATCCTAATTATTAGGTAATTCTAAAGTAAAAACGGAACCAATAGTCACAGCATGAGTATGCGTAGAAACTACAACAGCACCAAGTCGAGTATCATAACAACCAACCCACGTTGCGGGATGACATTCGTGAACCAAATAAGCATATAACCACATGGGCGCTCTACCTTCAATTACAACACCTTGTTGCCACTGAATATTGGCAGGTATTTTTAATCCTCTAATATCTGTAGGTTCAATAATACCATCAGCATTAGTTATTTCAATATGAATATGTTGATATGGCATTCCTCCAGTAGTTTGATGGGAAATTAAATTAAGTTGTATGTTGCTCATGGATAGATGTAAGTTGATATTTACTTGTTGATAGTAGTCTAACACGACCTAGAATAGGGTTTTTCTGCCAGTTATTAATATAATAATATCGCTTTCAGTAGTGGCACATCAAGCTTTGAATGGCCTATTTTTCAGGCCGATATCATATTAATTGACTACGTTCCCAAACAGTTGCTTAGGTTCCTTGCACATCCAGGTGGATGTGCTTTTTAATAGTAAATGTAATCAGTTCACCCGGTGTGCAGACTAGACGAAAAAAAGAATACCTGATGAACGCAATACAGCCGGAGGTAATTAGCCACCCAAGCACAGGACTAATTACTAAAAAAGAAGTCCGTAAGTTGCTTGGAATAAAAACCAGGCAAACTTTTATTAAAGACTATAAATGCTTGGAATTAAATCTCACTCATTTCTCTTGGAGTGAAATTAAACAATTACTTGCTTTAAGACTATTTTTGAGTAAAGGAAAAGCAGGTATTTATGGGAGAGAATTATATAGCAAACTTCTTGAGAAATATAGCCCAGAAAACATTCTAGACAGCATAGGAATCGATCTAACAAAAGAATTTAAGGAGCTAAAAAAACAATGGAATTACAGCAAGAATTAGAGCAGGCCAACAGCAGGACTTACTCTGATACCAAGCCAAATAATACAGGGACAGCTTCCACAAAAAAATACAAAAAAACGAATGAGCGCAATAGCTCCTCAAAGGTAGACGACGAAATAGGAGATTCTATCGCCAAAGAGCAAAAAGGCATCAAAAAGGCGATGGAATTGGGAGGTGAACTTGTAGTCACTGCTGCAATAGAGTCAGCAAATAGCATAAATAATCAAGTTGATTCTATTGCAGCCTTAACACACCTACAAAGAATGCGCCAAAGAGAAATATCTATGCCTTTGCAGTTGGTAAAAGGGTATCAAAACATGGATGAAAAAAGGTCTGCTGTGATGGAGGCAACAGCAGTAAAAAAAGTCAAAGAAATGAACAACACAAAGTATATAGAAGACTTACAGATTGAAGCGCAAAATCAACTAGAAGTATTAGGCTTGGGGGAGTCAGAAAAGCCAAATCCCTTTTTGACTGGTCTATAATTTCAGTAGTTACTACTGAAATAGTAGCGCTTAAATTAGAAATAGAGCAACTAAAAAAGGAGCTTTCTAGTAGAAATAAAGATTCAAAAATAAGCTGCAAAAAAGAGGAAAAAAACAACCCGCTAGAAGACTATAAATCAGAAGAATATATTTATTTAATGACCGGATTATTTTGAGCAAAAAACGACCAGGTTCATCAAAAAATACTGGAACTTAACCGGAACTATCATCAAACCATAGTTCCAGCGGAATGTAAGTCATATCAATAGATTCCGCTTTCATAGTTCCAGTTCCATCACCATAAAATTTACAAAAAATAAGGGGTATCCTATGAAACTAATCAGTAAAATTTTTCAAAGTATTTCTCAGCAAGTTCAGAGGTTTTTAGGTGAAATTTTCAGCCTAGAATGTACTAAAAACTTCAGTATAGTTATGGAGATATTCGGTCGATGCTAACCAAGCGAAAAAAGAGGACTCCCTACATTAATTACTATCCCACATTCCGCACTTCAAATTGTCTTATAACAAGTTACAGGAAATTCATCTATTTGATTAAGTATAATTACTTATGGTATTTGGTGACGGCAAGTGAGATCATAAAGCTGACAATAT
>JAXHSW010000367.1:0-3613 GCA_034190295.1 Cyanobacteriota bacterium
ATTATTAATTATTCGTTCATTAATGGATAATTGATAATTACAAGAAGGTTTTAACCGTTACGGAATTGAATATAAGGGCTAGGGTATTAATGGATAATGGATAGTGGATAATGAAAGAATTTTCGCTCCTCTCTAACTCTTTAATTATCAATTATCAATTGGTAAAGGGAGGCTTCAAGGCGCGAATTATTTAATTATTAATTATTAATTATTCGTTCATTAATGGATAATTGATAATTACAAGAAGGTTTTAACCGTTACGGAATTGAATATAAGGGCTAGGGTATTAATGGATAATGGATAGTGGATAATGAAAGAATTCTCGCTCCTCTCTAACTCTTTAATTATCAATTATCAATTGGTAAAGGGAGGCTTCAAGGGGAAAAAAATAAATTTTTTCCTTTTATTCAATCCTATCCGTTTTAGGGAGAGGTAATTATCAATTATCCATTATCAATTATCAATTATTGAACTCTCCTTGAAAACGGATAGGATCGATCGAAAGAAAATTTTTTCTTTTTTTCCTTTAAAGGAGAAGCTTTCAACCTTAATTATTTATTCGGCAATTGAGCCCAAAATCAAAAGATAATAATAATCAAACCCGATAATAATTTTATAATGTTAGCCATTGAAGAACAACAATTATCAGTCTGGATAGAAACAGCATTAACTGAAACAAAACTAGGTACTTTACCTACTTATATTCCTTCACTTGCTGAAGCTAACCCTAATGATTTTGCCATAGTTTTACAAAGTATTGAAAATCCGATTATCTCATTAGGTAATGTAGAAATAAAGTTACCTCTAATGAGTGCAATTAAACCTTTTTTACTATTGTATTTATTATGTGAATTTGGCAGTGATTTTGTATTTAAAAGAGTGGGAATAGAACCTTCAGAAAAGCCTTTCAATTCTTTAGAACAACTTGAAATTGACGGTGGATGGCCAAGAAATCCAATGATTAATAGTGGAGCGATCGCTTTATCATCGTTATTACCAGGAAATACTTCTCAAGAGCGCTGTGAAAATTTTTGTTCTTGGCTAAACGAGTATGGAAAATGTCAATTATTTTTAGATACAAATATATTAGCTTCTGTTAGGTCTTTACCTAATCAAAATAATCAAGCGATCGCTGAAAAATTAGTAGAAGCAGGTTATATTCTAGACTGGAAAATTGCTCTAGATACTTATAATCAAATTTGTTGTTTATCTGGCACAATCTTTGATTTAGCAAATGTAGGAATGTTGTTAGTAAAATATCCTCATTCTGAATGGAAAAAACACTGTTGTACAGTTAAAGCACTAATGACTACTTGTGGTTTGTATGAAGCATCAAGTCGTTATGCCGTAAAAATAGGAATTCCAATAAAATCTAGTGTAAGTGGAATTGTTTTGGGAGTAGTTCCTAGTACAGGAATAATTGTTTGTTATAGTCCTCCTCTAGATAAACAAGGAAATTCTGTAGTAGGTTTATTTCTCTTAGAACTAATTTCTCGAAATTTACATTTAAGTGTTTTTTGGTAAAAAAGTATTTCAATAATTGATAATTGATAATGGATAATTACCTTTCCCGAAAACGGATAGGATTGAATAAAAGGAAAATTAATTCATTGTTTATCCACGGCGAGTGAGAGGATTTTTACCTTAATTATTCGGTAAGCATTTCAGTCCGAATGCTGCGCAAACAGTCATCAGCTATTGCTTTTTTTAGTTTTAGATAAAAGCTTAACTAAATTGAGTCAAAATTAAAATTAAATTTTACTATAAAAGCTGGCTGAAACAGTCTATATTCATTAAAATCCCTCCATAATAGCTGTTTGCACAGCATTACACTTTAGGACTTCAATATTCATTTTCAAAAGCTTCATGCCTTTATTTTTTCAGCAATAAAAACTTTGCCATTATTTTCCTTTGTTTCCTATTTCTTCAAGCATTTAATTCAGTGTGTAATATTTTAGATATAAATGCTGAAGTAATCTCCACTAAATTAATTAGTCGTCGATCTTTCGAGTAACCCATCGGCAAATTAATTAAGTGGGACAAAGTTGATAATAATTAGACTTAGATTCTGTTTCTGGGGATAAAATTCTTACACAACCCTGTTTATAAAGAAACTGGTCGCTATATTTATATTTATTATTTACATTTGCAATGATATTAAACCTTGCCATGATTGCCATTAACTCAGATTTATTTATAGGTTTGCTTATATAACCATTAGCTCCTTGTTTCATTGCCCAATATGCATCAACCTCTTGCTTTTTACTAGAGCAAAAAACTACAGGTATATTCATAATTTCAGGTTCAGATTTAATTTGACGGCAAACTGAATAGCCATTCATTTTTGGCATAATAATGTCTAAAAGCACTAGATCGGGATGTTCTAGTTTAATTTTTTCTATTGCTTCTAAACCATTACTTGCCAGTATAGTATTTAATCCAATCTTGGCAAGAATGCGTGAAGCTAGTATTCTGACAATTTCGCAGTCATCTACTATTAAAACTGTTTTTTTTACCATGATTATTTATATAGTGAAGATAATGTATATTTACCGAACTTAATTGAGGTTGTAGATTTAGCACATATAATTCGGATAATGCAATACTTGACTCTTGAGTGTCTTCCCAATTGCAGGTTAAATAAATGGATTTAGTTAAAAAAGCGGTCAGCAGTCAGCACTAAACGTTTAGAAGGGGACTGTTACCCAGAGCTGCAAAAAGCTGATAGCTGTTTGCGGAGCATTCCGGTACCCAAATGCTAAAAGCTAATAGCTAGTTAAAAATTTCATTATTAACTCAGATAATATGAGAATTATTAATCTAGTATCAGAATTTTTTGGTAGAGCATACAATCGTATCTATCTATAATTAAGTATAATTATAATACATACTTTATATACAATATCAGAAAATTTACTGAAGTTGATGAAGCTACGATGAAGTTTTTACAGCTAGGAATTAATTAGCTAGATAAAATTGAGTATTGAGATTAAAATTTCAATTACTTAGATTTATTGATAAAAAACTTTACACATAACTTCTATATGCCTTTATAGCATTTTTCAGATAGATAAGCCACACACTCGCGCACCATAAGTCTCTGAGAGACCTTCTAGGCAATGTCTCTACTGTGCTCTACTAAAATGAAAACTGCTGTAAGTCAAGGTTTATGTAGTCTACCAAAATGAAAATGATTGTATAAATAGGCAAGTAATTATTTATCTCAACGTTGCTTGAAGACCAGGGTTTTTTTGGGAAGGTAGCGCCGAGATGTTTCCGTAGTATTCCGGAGGAAAAACCGATCGATGTTGCGGTTTTCACTGAAAAATAAACTTGGGACAAATTAACTCAGCTCCAATTAAAAGAAAGAGGATATATTTCGGTTTCTTTCTTACTCACAGTTTTTTCCTCTCCCCATCTCCCCACATTCCCCTCCAGGGAGAAGTTAGGGGTAGGTCCCCTACTCCCCTACTCCCGGTCCTCCCCCACTCCCGGTCCTCCCTGACCTATCCGTGTATCCGTGCCATAATCCGTGTGAGCCACTTTTTAATGATGGCTAAATACCGATAAATTACATCCTTTCTAAAACAGAAATTCCGAGCAAAGATAATCC
>JAXHSW010000368.1:0-3582 GCA_034190295.1 Cyanobacteriota bacterium
GGATAATTACTTATAATAAAATTTTTGTTTGTAGTTGGGCTTTAGCCCTTACAATACTTACTATTGGAGCTAAAGCCTAACTACGAGCCTAATTATAACTGTTCTACCGAACATGATATAAATCATTATCAAGCAAGCTCGTGATTTCAGAAAATACTTCGTTACAAATTGGACAGTTCTCCATAACTGTACTGGAAAATATAAGTCAACGCAATAATCAAATTCGCTATTTTAAAGTACGTCTTGATACGGAAGATAGCGAAAATCATCAAATAGGAATGTTGCGTGTGGGTTCGGCAACAGGTTTACTTCAGCAAGAGTTACAACTGCGAGAAGTTTTAGGTGAGTATGCGTTAGTCGCTCCTCTCCTGGCACAAACTACAGTTTCCGACATTTCAGAAATTGTGGCACCATCGCCACCTGCAAAGGATACTGTTGTCGAAACCCCTATAGAAGAATCTTTTACATCGAATCTTAATAGTGGAATAAGTCAGAAAACTTTACTTCAGCTCAATGAAGAGTTAGAAATTGACACACCATCAAAGGTCGAAACGGAAATAGAAGCGGAAACTGTTGAAACTTTTGTAGAAAACACAACAGATTCTGAACTTCCATCTGATGGACAACTAATATCGTTTTGTGAAGATGCAGTTGAGGTGGTAGACTCAGACTCCTTAAATTCTTCTGATGAGCCTAACAATGGTGATTATCTCGAAGAGGAGTATTATCCAGAAGTACCCCTTCCTGGCAATGAGGGCGAACAGTTGCTGCTGTTAACAGCGTTTCCTAAGGACCAGCTGACCCTAAGTAACTGGTTAAAAAACGTTCCTAGTCCACTCGAAGCCTTAAAATTGAGCACCCAAATTTGTCAGTTTTTCTGGTATCTCCATGAAAAAAAATGGTGCTTTATCGACCTCGATCCAGACTTGATAGAAATCGGTAAACCTATTTGCTGTTTTGACCTCACTTGTGCTTATCCCGAAGCTACCCCACTCACCTCTGGATTGATAGGAACTTATTGCGCTCCTGAGTTAGCCTTTAATCCTACACCAGAGGAAAAAAGTAGCACTTACACTATTGGTGCATTACTCTATCATACATTGCACGGATACCCACCTACCCAGGAATTGGAGTATAAAAAATGTTCAGTCCCCCTCTTGGCTCAACTGCTAGCGTTATCCTTGTCTCCTATTGTTGATGAACGTTTTTCTCTATTACAGTTGCGTAGTTTGCTCATCCAAGCTCACAATACTCTAGGTACTGTCCGTGTGAGCTGGGAAATAGCTAGTGAATCAACGGTGGGACTGTCTCCACAACGGCTACATAATGAAGACAGTTATGGAATTATTCAAAATGATTCTGAAGGTTCTGAAATCCTTGTTTTAGCAGCTTTAGCAGATGGAATGGGAGGAATGGCCCAGGGAGAAGTGGCTAGTCGTTTAGCGGTGAAGAGTGTTCTGGATGGATTGAGTGGAGAAGTCGGGAATACTCGAAATAGTCGAGAGCAGTGGCTTGTTTCTCTTGTAGAACACGCAAATGCTGTAGTGTCGGAAACAGTTCAAAATGGGGGGACAACATTAAGTTTAGTGTTATTGGAATCTACAAAAATGTCGATCGCTCATGTAGGCGATAGTCGTATTTATTTAGTGCGCGATCGAGAAATTCGTCAGTTGAGCGAAGATCATTCTTTAGTAGCGCTGCTTGTAGCTAGTGGTCAAATTTCCGAAGCAGAAAGTCGGGAACATCCAGACCGCAATGTTTTAACTAAATCTTTGGGGTCGAAAAAGCGCCTTTCCCAGGGTTATGTACAAACTGTTACTGATATAGAATTGCAAGATGGTGATGTTATTTTGTTATGCTCTGATGGTGTTTGGGATTTGGTGAGCGACCAAGAGCTGATGGAACTTTTCATGCCAATCATGCCACCAACAGTGTTACAGACTGCTGTAAACCAAGCAATAAAGCAGGTTTTAAAACGTGGCGCAACAGATAATGCAACTCTATTAGCGTTACGTTGTCATATCACTCCTGTTGAAGTTTATTTTCCTTAAGAAACCGGTTATACCAGTTTGAAAAAAGAATGCTATAAAAAGTGCATCTCGATCGGATATGCTTAAAAATAGCTTCTCCAGCTCATTTTATATAGAATCCGGTTGAATAGTTATTGTATAGTTGGGAGTGGGGGAGTGGGGGAGTGGGGAAGTGGGGGAGATTAAAGGCTTGAAGTAATTTAAGAAATTATCAACATATACTATATAACCGGATTCTATATTAGATGGTTATATCTATCGTTTTCCTTTTTTTTCAAAATTTATCCCTTCTTCCTTCTTACTTCTTCCTTCTTTCTTACTTCTACTATTTGTAACAAACGTTTATCAAATTGGTATTATATGAAACCGGATTTTTAATCATCCAAAAATTTTAACAACTACAACGTTGCAGTTTAGAGTCAGACCCCTCATCTATCAAAAAATCAGAAAACATTACCCTAGGGGTTTGCTCTCCAAACCCTCTCCAAACCCCGATCTAAAATCAGGTTGAACACTTAACTATATATTTGGAGGAGATTGTTGATAGGAAGATGGGGAGATTGAAGGCTGGAAGTAATTATAGAATTATGAACATATTATATAATCCGATTCTTAATCATCCAAAAATTTCAACAACTACAACGTTGCAGTTTAGGGTCAGACCCCTCATATAGAATCCGGTTGAATACTTATTATATGAGATGGGGAGATGGGGGGATGGGAGATGGGGAGATGGGGAGATGGGGAGATGGGGGATTTAATATTGAAGTGTGGATAGAATTATAAACATATACTGTATAACCGGATTCTATATCATCTATCAAAAAATCAGAAAACATTACCGTAGGGGTTTGGAGAGCAAACCCTCATCTAAAATCAGGTTGAACACTTAACTATATATTTGGAGGAGATTGTTGATAGGAAGATGGGGAGATTGAAGACTTAAAGTAATTATAGAATTATGAACATATTATATAATCCGATTCTTAATCATCCAAAAATTTCAACAACTACAACGTTGCAGTTTAGGGTCAGACCCCTCATCTATCAAAAAATCAGAAAACATTACCCTAGGGGTTTGCTCTCCAAACCCTCATCTAAAATCAGGTTGAACACTTAATTATATATTTGGAGGAGATTGTTGATAGGAAGATGGAGAGATTGAAGGCTTGAAGTAATCAGGACTTACCGAAGAATTAATAATTAAATAATTAAATAATTCGCGCCTTGAAGCCTCCTCTTTAAAGCTATCCATTACCCACATCTTTCTTAACATAAAACTTGACAAAAAGAGTCAAGTGTGTATCTTGGCTGGAATCGCCTCTGGCCTCTAAAATCATAAATATGGAAAAATGGATATTGAAAGAGCTAGAAACAACAGATTTAGGAGACAAAAGGTTCATGGAAATTGTCTCTAATTTAAGTAACTCAATTGATGGTGCTGATTAGATTGGTTGAGCTATCATAGTGCAGGGGTATATGATTTGCCACAAGTACCATAGAGTATTTATAGGGGGAAAGCGCCGAAATGAAGATTAGCGATCGCACCCCT
>JAXHSW010000369.1:0-3578 GCA_034190295.1 Cyanobacteriota bacterium
GTTACTCACTCTGTGGGTAACTGGAATTAATGGAAAGACTTTATTTACCAGTATTCTCATTACTCCGATGGGCAGTTACTCACTCTGTGGGTAACTGGAATTAATGGAAACTTATAGACATTTTTGTTCCTCATTTAAGATAATGGTTACTCACTCTGTGGGTAACTGGAATTAATGGAAACGTCTACATTAGCATCTAGATTACTGTAAGGAACGGTTACTCACTCTGTGGGTAACTGGAATTAATGGAAACTGGTCTCATCAGGAGATGCTGCAAACAACACTGTGGTTACTCACTCTGTAGGTAACTGGAATTAATGAAAACAAATAATTACGGTAAGCAAACCTTATTCAGTGATGAAAAGTTGTATTTGCTTACCGTGTTTTTAATAACTTCTATTAGTGAAAAAACTTAAAAAAATTCCAATAATTAAAACTCTAGAAATATCCCAATACTTAATAGTTCAAACTTTTGAAAAAGCAATAGCCAAATAGTTTAGTGAGGGTAGACAAATAGGAATAATATTTGCCTACTATTGTTAATTATTCTGTAACTATTTTGAACAACCTAGAAATAATCACTCACCAAACCTCTCCAATAATTCCTCCCGTGAAGCAGTTAATAACAAAGGAGTGAACTCCTCTGAAGACAACTGCAAAACTGGTTCAATAATGGCCAATAGTTCTGAGTCCAGGGAACCAAACCGGAAAGTGAGTAAATTTTCAATCATTTGTTGCTTTATCCTTTGTTCCGTTTGTTGGATACCTTGCTGGATACCTTGCTGGATACCTTGCTGGATACCTTCCTCCAAGGTCTCTTCGCGCCATCGTAAATAAACAGGTGATAGTTTCATCAGTAACTCCTGGTCATCTTCATTTATATTGTCTCTTACTTGAATTGTGATGTGCCAGCTTACCAAAAGCTCGGTCAGATTTTCCCTGAGTGGGTTTCCTGGTGGTAAAGCTTCTAATTCTAAAATGGCTTGCTCTTGTGTCTGACCTTTTCCCAATACCCGCAACCAGAGAGTATCTTGGTTAATTGGTAATTGATTAATGGCTACTATTGCTGTGTTTTGAAAATCTGGCAAAAAATAAATACCTGTAGGCCATTGACCGCTTGAGTCTATTTTAGCGCCAAAACCTTGTATTAATCTGGCCGAACAAGAGGGAGACAAAATCCACAATAGAGGCCATTCGGCTTCAGAATAGGGAGTGTTTTCTCGTCTAGCTTTACGTTTTTGTTGGTTAATAACAAAGTTAAGTTTTGCTTGACAGTCTAGTATTTCCAGTCGTTGTGGTTGATTGCGAAATGGCTCGTAAATAGAAGCAGTTGCTGCCATTTGGCCTAATAACCCTAAAATTTGAGGGTCTGTCGGTGGTGGAATGACGGGGATGAAATATACATCTATTTCTCGAACTTCGCTGGCAACATCGCGACTGGTTTCTACTTTACCTAATAAAGTTAGTAACTCTTCCAAATATTGTTTGGCAAATTGGTCGTGGGGAGTTCGTGTCATTGAGATTTTCTATTAATGTCAGGATACTATACCATTGGCGATTCATTTTATAGCCTAAAGAAAATATTGTTTATGAAACCATTAATATTAGATATTTTTTCCGGTGCAGGTGGATTTAGTCTTGGTTTTAAGTAGGCGGGTTGTCAAATTATTGGTGCTATAGAAATAGATAAATGGGCATCAGAAACTTTTGCTTATAATCATCCAGATGCTGTTGTTATTAATCAAGATATTACGACTATATCTAATAGGGATATAGCAACAATTTGGGATAATAATAAACCGCAAATTGTGATAGGTGGTTCGCCTTGTCAAGGATATTCTATTTGTAATAAAAATTCTGGAGACCCTAAAGACCCTAGAAATAATCTTTTTAGAGAATTAATCAGAGTAGCTATAGTTTTTGAGCCAGAAATATTAATTATGGAAAATGTGCCTAATCTGATTAAATTTCGGACTCATTCTCAAACCAAAGTTATTGGCATTATTGAAGAGGAGTTTAATAAGATTGAGTATCACGTCTACATAAATATATTGGAAGCTACAGCATACGGAGTACCTCAAATCAGAAAACGTTTATTTATTGTTGCTTCAAAACAGGAACTAGAAAATCCTTTTCCCTTGCCAACTCATGGAATATTAACCAATCGGCAAATGTCTTTATTTGGAGAAAATTTAAAATTATGTCCGACATTATGGGATGCTATTTCTGACTTGCCGATCTTAGAAGCTGGTGAAGGAAAAGAAGAGTTAAATTATGTCAAAAAGCCGTCGAATGAATATCAAAAGTTGTTGAGAAATGGCAATAAAGTTCTGTTTAATCACAAAGCAATGAATCACACTAAAAGAATGGTAGAAAGATTTGCCACAATGAGTTGGGGAAATTCTGGAAAAGATGTACCAAAACATTTACAACCACGGCAAAGAAACTCTACAAAAATATCTCAAAAAATCTACGACCAAAATAATAGAAGACTCCATCCAGATAAACCATGCCATACAATTCCAGCATCATTTTATGCTAATTTTGTTCATCCTTATCAACATAGAAATTTCACAGCTAGAGAAGGTGCAAGAATACAGTCATTTCCAGATAGTTTTAAATTCATGGGTAAACCAACAGTTGTTAGTCTTAAAGAAGGAAGAAGGAAGAAGGAAGGAAGGGAGAAAAAGTGGATGGGGACTCAAACCACAACCAATTGTAAACACCCCCCATTGACGGTGGGGTATTAAACCCAAAAGAAAAAGATAAGTTACTATTGAGAGAAGGTCGTTTAGCAGAAAAACATTTATGTCAATACAATCAAATTGGAAATGTTCTCCTTTATTAGCTAAAGCTATTGCTGATAATATATTAAAACAGTTGTAAAATAGAGCTAAATAAAATGTATGTTCATGGTAAAAATTTAGAGCAAAAAGAAAATCATAAAACGAAATATAGAGACGAAGATTCTCGGAGATATTTAAAAGAAATTAGAGCAAAATATAATGAGTGGAAGTTGGCTAATGAACAGCTAGTCAGTCCATTGATTGAAAAAACAGACCAAGATAGTAAGTTATTAATAAAGCGAGTAGAATTGCTCAATAAATGTAAGCATTCAGCTATTAGCAGTCAGCTATTCCTGCGGAATGCTACGCAAACAGCAATAAAAATGAATGAACCAAGTATTTGCTACTGCATTTTTGAACAAAGAACTGAAGCAGAGGAACAACGCAGCTCTAATTGTCCACTAAAGGTAAATATTGCTAATAGCTGACCGCTGACCGCTGAATGCTTACCAATAAATACAAAGATTTTCTAGAACAACAACACTATGCTGAAAAATTTGATTCTCGTTCAAATCTCCATTCATCTGTGTTAGAAGAATTTATGTATTATCTCGGCTTTGTTGCATGAAAGTGCTCCGCAGATGTACAACAATAACGTGCGGAAACTGCTGTAACTATTGTCCAATAGTAACAATTGCAGTCGCACAGCGATCGCTCTTCAGCAGAGCCATAACTATTGTCCAATAGTAACAATTGCAGTCGCAGGGCGATCGCTCTTCAGCAGAGCCATAA
>JAXHSW010000037.1:0-16523 GCA_034190295.1 Cyanobacteriota bacterium
AGGACTTTCTACATAAATTATCAAGAAAAATTGTTGACAATAATCAAGTAGTAGTCGTTGAGAATCTGAATATCAAGGGTATGGTTTGTAATCACAACTTAGCTAAAGCTATCTCTGATGTTGGATGGGGAATGTTTGTCAACTTCCTTGAGTATAAACTACAACAAAAAGGTGGTTTATTAGTTGAGATTGACAGATGGTTTCCTAGCTCTAAAACTTGTTCTAATTGCCTCTATCAAATGGATAAAATGCCATTAGATGTGAGAGAGTGGACTTGCCCGAGTTGTAGCACTCACCACGATCGGGACTCCAACGCAGCCAAAAACATTAGAGCAGAAGGCATGAGAGAATTATCGGTCTTGGGAACCAGGATTGCTGCTGAAGGAGGGGTTTTAAGACCAAAAGGTGGGCGTAAGTCTGTCTTGAGGCATTCCCCTGTGAGTTCAGAAGCCCCAACTTCAACGAAGCGATAGCGGAGTAAGTTGGGGTAGTTCACGGTAACATTTGACCGCTAGTAGGAAAAACCGAAGAGTGACAAAAGAGGATTATCCTTTGATAAACTTGGTCGATGAGGTCTTATTACCAAAGGTGTGGCTCTGTTGGAGATCCGGATACTCACCGGGTTCGAGTTCGATGTAGTCACCACTACCATTGAAAGTTTCGTAGAGCCTGATCTTATCTCCTGGGGTGTAGTTCGGTCCCTTGAATACCTTCACCGAGGAAGTCCGGTTGCTGTAGCCGGAGTAAGTCTGCAGGTTGTCCACATCCTCAAATATAATCAGCTTCCAACCTCCGTAGTTCACACCGTCATAGAGTTCTGCCACCACTGGAATCGGACTCACTGCTGGGGCTGGTGGCACACCCTGGTTGAACTTGACCGAAGAGATAACGTTCCCGAACCAGATTGGTCCAGCGTTGAGATCCGGATACTCACCAGGCTTCAGCACTAACTGACTACTGATATAGTTGGCGTCGCGGTAGAAGCTCACCTCGTAGTCGGCATTCGGGTCGAAGTTCGGACCGGGACGGATTTTCAAGGAAGTCGTGGCGTTATTCATCAGATAAGGAGTTAGGTCGGGGGTGTCCAGGCTCAACAGGAGACGCCGCCCAGGACCACCGCCCAAGGAGTTCCTGGTGAACCAGTATTGGTATAGCTCCACGATTAAGGGAATGTTGGCGTACTCCATCGACCCGGGGGAAACGGGTTCAGACCCCGTGCCATCTCCGATGATAAACTTGGTTGATGAGGTCTTATTACCAAAGGTATGGCTCTGTTGGATATCCGGATACTCTCCGGGTTCGAGTTCGATGTAGTCACCACTACCATTGAAAGTTTCGTAGAGCCTGATCTTATCTCCTGGGCTGTAATTCGGTCCCTTGAATACCTTCACCGAGGAAGTCCGGTTGCTGTAGCCGGAGTAAGTCTGCAGGTTGTCCACATCCTCAAATATAATCAGCTTCCAACCTCCGTAGTTCACACGGTCATAGAGTTCTGCCACCACTGGAATCGGACTCACCGCTGGGGCTGGTGGCACACCCTGGTTGAACTTGACCGAAGAGATCGCGTCTCCGAACTGGATTGGTCCAAGGTTGAGATCCGGATACTCACCAGGTGTCAGCACTAACTGACTACTGATATAGTCGGCGTCGCGATAGAAGCTCACCTCGTAGTGGGCATTTGGGTCGAAGTCAGGACCTGGACGGATCTTCAATGAAGTCGTTACGTTATTCATCAGATAAGGAGTTA
Organism: Cyanobacteriota bacterium; assembly: GCA_034190295.1. GTDB lineage: Bacteria > Cyanobacteriota > Cyanobacteriia > Cyanobacteriales > Microcoleaceae > Okeania. Next base: position 1,748 of record JAXHSW010000037.1, read on the forward strand.
GGTCGGGGGTGTCGTGGCTCAACAGGAGACGCCGCCCAGGACCACCGCCCAAGGAGTTGCTGGTGAACCAGTGTTCGTACAGCTCCACGATTAAGGGAATCTGCCTATAGGGACTTGGGGGAATGATGGCAGGAACTGTGATTTTGACTGTCTTGCCGCCAACGACTTCTCCATCGGCGACGACATCAAGGGAGCCGTTGAAGACCTGAGTCTCAGTGGCGGCTGCGACATTGCCAAGCCAGGAAACATCGAAGCTAATTTCATGGTCTTGGTCTCTGCTGAGGGGACCATAACCGTCCCTTGGTGCGATCGCTTCCACAAACTCTTTAGTAGCACCACTCGCCACTAGGCGCACGTTCGCGATCGAGGCGATCTGTGTGGCCAATTCAGTAGTAATCCGCTCAACAACCGTATCTGCACTGACACCTTGGACTAATTTGCCCCCCGTTTCATTGGCAATCCGGGTTCCTTGTCCTGCTTCGCCCAGCGGATTGTCGCAATTATTGCGATACCAATCACTTACCGTTCTTAGAAACCTACGATAATCTATATAAATCTATGATTATCTGTTCCATTCCTGCTTCTACCTGGTAACGTCGGCGTTATCCAGTCCACAGGCTGACACGGACGAACTGCCCGCCATAGCTAAATTTAATGCTGCATTTAAGTCTCGATCGCAGCTAAAATTGCAGTGTTCGCAATTGAAAACTCGCTCTGATAAAGACAGAGACTGTTTAACAGTTCCACACCTACTGCAGGTTTTAGAACTAGGAAACCATCTATCCACAATGGTTAAGGATGAACCGTATAACTCACACTTGTACTCTAGCTGTCTACGAAACTCATAAAAACCCTGATCGGTAACCGCCTTAGCCAACTTATGATTTGCCATCATACCTGATACATTTAAGTCTTCTATTACTATCTGGCTGTGGTTTTTAGCTAGATAGGTAGTCAGCTTATGCAATGTATCTGTTCTGATATTGGCTATTTTGCTGTGTAATTGAGCTATTTTGAGTTGTGCTTTTTTCCAGTTACTAGATAACTTGGTTTTATGTCGGTTTAGATATTGCAGTCGTGATAGTAATGATTCTAACTTTCTTAAAGATTTAGCACCAGGGAATACCTCACCAGTTGAAAGCGTAGCTAGTGATTTTATTCCTAAATCAACACCGACTACATCTACTGACTTTTCAGTAATTTGAGGTATAGTTTCTACTTTAAAACTCACAAACCATTTATCAGCTTTCCTACTAATAGTTACAGATTTAGGAGTGATATTATCTGGTAAAACTTCATAGGTTTTAATCCATCCAATTCTTGGTAATTTAATCTGATTAAAACCTACAGATATAGAACCATCTAAAGTAAAGCTATCATCTCTACCTTTTTTCTTGAATTTAGGTTGTCCTGATACTTTATTAAAACAACGTTTCCAAGCTAGAGATAAATATCTCAAAGCATATTGAGGCGCTGTTTTAGACACTTCATAATACCAATAGTTATTCGGTTTTACCATTGCCACCAAAAGTTTATGCAGGTCGATTGCGGTAGGGAATTTCAGTTTACTATCAGGATTATTTGAATTGTGATCGAGAATGTTCCTGGTTAACCATAGTCCCCAATTATAAGCATGACGGGCTACACCTGCGTGTTTAGCCAGCAATGTTTTTGCCCCCTTTGTGGGGTGCAGTTCAGTTTTGAATCCAAGTAGCATAAACAGATAATCCCAGATTTTTATAGATTATACCAGATTTTAGCCAACAGTTACAAGCCCTTTCGATCGGGTTATCCAGCCCGGCCGGTGCGCCCCTGCTTTTCAAACTCAGTGCCAGCACGATAATTTTCTCCGCCACTAGCTTATCGGTGACCGATTTCTCGGTAATGTCGTAGTCTAGGCTGGAGATTGCCTTGCATACGGGGTCATGACCCCCGGCATCACCAATCCAGACGACGATCCGCTTGGTCTCGGCACGCCAACCAATATTGCCACCTGGTGGTTCGGCCACCCGATCTAGTCCATAGAACTGAGCCTCTGGAACGTCCAAACCTGGGGTGGTTGTCCAGGTATCGACCGCCGCTTTGACATCGGCGATATTGGCACTCAGATTACACTGGTGCTGAAAGGCGTAGGGATGTCTGCCCTGATCCGGAGCTGGAAAGTCTTTGTAGTTGCCCACTCCAAACTGGACATCAGACCCAAGGGCTTGGGTTTGGGTGAGGATATCTACCATGCCACTCTTGACGGCGGCGATCGCTGCAGCCATGCTACCAGTCGTGTCTGCTAGGAAATAGACATCTACTTTCGGGACTACCCCTGATTTCGGGATTGTTACCTTCACCACTTCGGCGAAGGTCTGATCTTTTGACAGAGTCAGATCGTTCGTTGGCGGTGAAACCTGAATTGGAATACTCATTAACTTGAATAACTCCTTTGAGCAAAAAGTTTTGCCTTATGAATATAGATAATACCATCAAAAGTATTTCCGATAGATGAATGTGAAGTTAAATGTTGTGGCCAGCCATAAAAATAGGTTTAGCCAGCAATAACGATCGTTCCGGGCCTGGATTGACTGCAACTAGAATAATGCTTCGGCTAAGATTATTTGCAACCACCCAGCAATATTTTTTGGCCAGAAAATTATAGATGTTCGGAAATCGCGATCGCACAGTAGGAAGGAACCGAATTCAATTATTTTTCTACTTAGATTACATTAAAGACAAGTTGAATAAAAACAACTTCAACTGAGTTTTTCAGGTGAGTTTTGGCAGTCAAAAAACTTACGGTTTCAGATGCTATCCCAATCAAACAAACTGAAGTACGGAAATTGCGATCGCATCTCTACAATTAACCGAACTTAAGGGCGAATGGCCATTCGCCCCTACTGCACTAAAATTATCAACAACAATAATTCAATTAATCTATAAAACATTTATTTAGGAGGCAACAACTATGGCTATTGTACGTTTTTCTCCATGGCGTGAAATTGATTCATTACAGAAAGAAATGAATCGTGTTTTTGACAATTTTGCTCCTTATTTGAACGGTGAAGAAAAAGGTATAGCATTTACACCAGCAGCAGAAATGGAAGAAAACCATGATGCTATTGAGTTAAAACTGGAAGTTCCTGGTTTAGAGGCTAAGGATGTAGATGTACAAGTTACTGCAGAAGCTGTAGCAATTAAAGGAGAGCGTCGTCAGGAAGTTAAAACTGAAGAAAAAGGTATGACTCGTTCTGAATTTCGTTATGGTGCTTTTCAACGAATAATTTCTTTACCATCTCGGGTGAAAAATGATGAGGTAAAGGCTGAATATAAAGATGGTATTTTACATCTACATTTACCTAAAGCGGAGGCAGAAAAAAATAAGGTTGTGAAGGTAAATATTGGTTAATATTATCTCAAAAGAGGTGCGAAATATTAGAAAAATTGAAGTACGGAAAATGCGATCGCATCTCTACAATTAACCGAACTTAAGGGCGAATGGCCATTCGCCCCTACTGCACTAAAATTATCAACAACAATAATTCAATTAATCTATAAAACATTTATTTAGGAGGCAACAACTATGGCTATTGTACGTTTTTCTCCATGGCGTGAAATTGATTCATTACAGAAAGAAATGAATCGTGTTTTTGACAATTTTGCTCCTTATTTGAACGGTGAAGAAAAAGGTATAGCATTTACACCAGCAGCAGAAATGGAAGAAAACCATGATGCTATTGAGTTAAAACTGGAAGTTCCTGGTTTAGAGGCTAAGGATGTAGATGTACAAGTTACTGCAGAAGCTGTAGCAATTAAAGGAGAGCGTCGTCAGGAAGTTAAAACTGAAGAAAAAGGTATGACTCGTTCTGAATTTCGTTATGGTGCTTTTCAACGAATAATTTCTTTACCATCTCGGGTGAAAAATGATGAGGTAAAGGCTGAATATAAAGATGGTATTTTACATCTACATTTACCTAAAGCGGAGGCAGAAAAAAATAAGGTTGTGAAAGTCAATATTGGTTAATATTATTTTCACAGAAAGATAGGAAAAATTAGTAGGGGTGAACAGTTGTTTGCCCCTAAAATTTATTCATATCAAATACGTTAGCTTCGGTTTAATATAATTCCGAGCGTCATACAATGCCTAAGGGCAAATAGCCATTTGCCCCTACAATATCAAGGTTAATTGGGCATATTTTAGTGTGCTAAAAAACCTACTATATATACAATATTGAAAGCTGAGAATTATAATACTAATGCTGACTGCTATTTGAAAATAGATGCACAAAATCAACGTAATTGACCTTTTCTGCGGATGTGGTGGTATGTCGTTAGGCTTTCAAAATGCAGGCTTTAATATAGTTGCTGCTTTTGATAACTGGGAATCGGCAATTAAGGTCTATCGTCAAAATTTTAATCACCCAATTTATCAATATGATTTGAGCAAAACTGATTTTAATTATCAAACCTTTATTCAATTTAAACCAGACCTAATTATTGGCGGTCCTCCTTGTCAAGATTTTTCTAGTGCAGGGAAACGGAATGAAGATTTAGGTAGAGGAAGTTTAACTATTTCTTTTGCTCAAATAGTGACTAATATTTTGCCTCAAATTGTTGTGATGGAAAATGTTAGTCAATTTATTAACTATAGAAAATATCGAATTACTAAAGACATTTTTCAAGCTGCTGGATATGGCATTAGTGAAAAAATTATTGATGCGAGTTTATGTGGGGTGCCTCAAAAGAGAAAGAGATTTTTTTTGATAGGAATTTATGGAGGCAAAGATAAAGAAGTTGAACCATATTTAGAAACTTATTTGGCAAAAAAACCGATGACGGTTAAAGATTATTTTGGGGATAAATTAGACATCAAACATTATTATCGTCATCCTAGAAGTTATAAAAGAAGAGCAATATTTAGTATTAATGAACCAAGTGCTACGGTGAGAGGGGTGAATCGACCAATTCCTCAAACTTATCAAAATCATCCAGGAGATTCAGCAAAATTATCTTCAGAAATTCGACCATTAACAACTATAGAAAGAAGCTATTTGCAGACATTTCCTGAAGGTTTTATCTGGGAAGGTTGTAAAACAAATTTAGAACAAATGATTGGTAATGCTGTTCCTGTGAAGTTAGCTGAATATGTGGCAAATAGTATTTTAGAATATCTGAAAAATTAGGAATTGGGAAGTTACAACGGAAGGAAGAAGAAAGAAGGAAGAAGGAAAGGGTGCATCTCAATGCAAGAATAAAGCCAAAAATTTATCGCTTTTAGGCAACAGTTCCGAAAGGCAACAGGCAACAGAAAATATATAGGAAAAAAGTATTTTTGCTTGCTATGAGATACACCCAAAGGAAAAATCTGGCGCTTCCTGAGTTTTAAGCTTTTGATATGTCCGCGTCCTTTGCTTCGACTGCTATATAATTAATTATCCAAACTTGAGATTAAGAATGACTCACAAATCACGTCTGATTTACCAATTTTTTAATATTGATATTTCCCAATTTTAAAGTTTTTCTTATCTAAATATCGTAGGCATACTGATAATCTTCCCAAGCAGCTTTTGCGCCAGCTTCTACTATTAGACTTAAGTCACAATCATACTCTCCAGCACAACTAAAAGAACCAAATTCTAGTATGTAAAGTTCTCCTTCTGATTCACAAATATCTACGGTATAAAGCAATTCTGGATACCAATTAACTTGATTAAGTACTTCACTCAAATAGTTTTCTAAGTAACTACTTTTGACTCTTTCATCGATTCTTTCTTCTCCCACTAGATAAAGTGAACCAGTAATAATCTCATTTTTGTAAATAAAAAACCTCCATTCTTTTGCAATTAAACGTTTAGCAGCAACTAGCACTAAAGTTGTTTCATCTGTTCTTAATTCTTGTCCTAAAGTCGTCATTGTATTGAAAATTTTTAGGTTAAATACTCCAGCACGAAATGACTTCATATTGCTATTGGGTCGGATAAAAATTTCACCGTTAGATTTAAAGTATTCTAGAATTTCTGTTTGTCTTCTAATTAACTCTGCTAAAGGCAGAATAAAGTATTTATTATTAAGTAAATAATCCCCAAAGTAAGCATAGTAAGTTGAACAGCGAAGATTTTTTTCATTCATATATGCTCCGGGAGTCCAAGCACTTCTTAAGACATCTCGACCCAGATTAAGAGTACCTTTGAAAATAACACATTCATCATTGGGAAAATATTTATTTGCTTCTCCCGATCGGAAATTAAGATATGTTGTTTGTTTGTAAATATATCCTTGCTTATTTAATTCTGCTAAAAATTGCTCTTCGCGATCGATAATATTTTTTTCAACTAACCAATTTACTTTTTTTACCATTTTTCAGCATCATTTTTGTTATACCAATTTAAAAAAAGAATACTATACTTAGATGAAACTTCAATTATGAAGTAATCAACACAGACGGAATAACTTTTTTTGATAATTATTAGCCAGTTATTGTTAATTATTCTTATGTGTACGGACATTGCATGCAACGTCCCTACTCCCCCACTCCCCCACTCCCCCACTCCCCTACTCCCCTACTCAAGAAATTAATGAAAATACTTAATCTGTAGATGATTCAGGAGCAGGAGGTAACTGAAATTCATTGGGGTTGACTGTCCTTGCTGGAGTGGGTTGTTGTTTGGACTCAGACTCAGAGGGAGTAACTGACTCTTCAGTATTATCGGTATTGGTAGTAGCGCCAGGACCTGTTTGAGGCGCTCCTGGTAAAGTTGCTAGAGCTACGCGATCGCCTCCTACTTCTCGCAATAAATCTAGAACTTGTACAACATCGTTGTATCTTGCTTCTTTAGGAGCATATAATACAACTACTCCGCGAGGGTTAACTTGATGATATCTCCGCACAAACTTCTCAAGTTCAACTGCGTTTACAGCTTGTTGTTCAATGAAAGTTTTTCCCACATCATTCACGCTGACAAGTAACATATCTTGTGATTGAGGTTTACCCGTACTAGCTTTTGGTAAGTCAACATTAATTGCCTGTTGACGAGTTAATTGTAAAGCGGCTAAAAGGAAGAAAGTTAGGATGCAGAATATGACATCAATGAGAGGTATTAATTCAATTCTAACTTCTTCAGTAGCAAGTTCTTGATTTAGTTTCATTGTTTTTTTGTTTGGAAAAAATTCACTTCAGTATAATTCCTCGTTTCTCCTAACCACTCTCTGCTCCCCTACTCCCCCACTCCCCCACTCCCCTACTCCCTACTCCCTACTCCCTGGAGATATCTAATTATTATCTGGCTCATCTACACTTCTATCTATATCCTTTTCTGCTGGAGAATCTGTTGGTTTTGTATTCTGTTCTAAAGAATCTGGAACACTATGAGAATTCTGAGTCCATGTAGGAGGAAAATAAGTATTATTATCTGATGAATTGTATTTATTTAAAGATGTTTGTTGCCAATATTGTCGGTAGAGTAATTCTAATTCATTACCAGATTTCCGAAATACCTTCATTTGATTAAATAACAAACTTTGAAATAATCGATAAAATACTAAACTAACAATAGCTACCACCAAACCAGCAGCAGTACTAATTAAAGCTTCACCAATACCAACTGTTACTCCTGCAGTTGAAGAAGTGCCCAAGTCCCCAAGGCGAATCGAACCAAGGGAACCAATAAGACCCAAAACAGTACCCAGTAGGCCCAACATCGGAGCCAAAGCAATTACCCCTTCTAGCAATTTATCTCCCTTACGCATTGAGGCCAACTCATCATCGGCAGAAGCCTCTAGTGCCAATTTAAACACTTCAGGTTCCGGGTTTTGTAATCGCAGAGGTGCATAGAGAAAACGACCAATAGGTTGTTTTATAGTGCGTCTAGCCATTTCTGTCGCTATGCTCCAGTCACGACGTGCGGCTTCTAATACTCGGCTGACAGTTTGTTTTTCTTTAATCAATAAATTTGTCCAGAACCATAGGCGGTCTATTATGGTACTGAGGGACAGAATTGATAAAACTAACAGAGGCCACATCGCCGGGCCTCCTTTCTGAATCAACTCTTCAAAGGTCACAATATATTTGCTCCTACAATTTCAACTGATTACTATTATTTGTCATTTGTAAGCATTTCCTCCGGAATGCTGCGCAAACAGCGGTCAGCTATCAGCTATCAGCTTTATAGAATATAATTAAAAGTATGAGTAATAGAATTGCCTATTACTTAACCTTAGCAGTAAGCGCGAGCCACATCTACGTTTCTCTCCATAGAGTTGAAAATGTAGTAGAAGTTAAACGAGTGCTTGCTTCATTTAATTAATAGCTGTTTGCTTGCCCTTATTTTTAAGTTCCTGAGAACGTAATGCTATGGGAATTATATATTGACAAAATTTCAATTAAATGATACATTATTAATACATAAACTGTTAAATTTATGCATATTTTTTCAGTATTAATCTTCAGTCATAATTAATTTCAGCTATAAAGTGCAGGGTGATTTTCAGTACTACAATTGACAATTTGTTCAAAAGAGAAGCTGATGACAGGGTGTACGGTAAATATTTTACAGAAATAAATCAAAACTCACTCGTACAAAAATTTAGAGAAATTATGAATTTCTGTATTGTAATTTATTTGGTGGGTGAGTTTTACAAGAATTATCATAGAAAAACTAAGCTTTAAACTTCTATGATTAATCTCACAAGTATTTAAAGATATGAAATCAACAATTTCATCTCCCTATTCCCTATTCCCTATTCCCTGACTTCTGCAAGAAGTCTATTGTTATATTTTTGCTCCAATATCATCAGAGTAATCCAAAATGTTTATCCCCTCCATCAGTCAGGCCATTAATTATAGTCCCTTTACCGTTACACCAGAAACTCCGATAGAAGATGTAATTATCTATATGAGTAGTATCGGTGCAAGTTGTGTATTAATTGTAGAATCATCCTCTCCTTCTAATGTTGTAAAAACACCTCCAGAAAGCGATCGCACTACAGAATCTCAAAACCTAAGTAATAACTCCAAATTTCAGGATACAAGGCTACAATCTTTAGGGCAGATTGTTGGTATATTTACTGAGCAAGACTTAGTACAGCTAGTCTCTATCGGTGCTTCCCTCAGTGGATTCCCCATTGCTCAAATTATGATTAGATCTATAATAACAGCCCGAATATCGGAAATTCCAGATATCTTTGCTCTTTTGGCAATATTAGAAAAGCATCAAATTAGCCATTTACCAATTGTTGATGATTCAGAAGAACTTATTGGTCTAGTGACTACCCGTAGTTTAATTTTCGATTGGCCTCAGACAAAAAACAAGAGTCTAAATTTAATAGCCAATAGGCAAAGGGAAGCATCTATTAATAAAAATGGTACTAAGGTCGCATCCCAAAAACAGGAATTAGAAGCTCACAATAATGCCAAAAAAATAACTTTTGACTCATCCTTAACTTTACCAACTAATTTAATCCAAATTAATCAATTAGAACAAATCCCTGAATCTCAAGTTATTACAGCTTCATCTTCTTTATCAATTCGGCAAATTACCCAACTAATGTTTACCCATAATATTAGTTATATTCTGATTACTGAAAGTCAAGAAAATCAATTTCAAAATCATAAATCGACTAAAATATTAGGGACAATTAGCAGTAGAGATATAGTACAACTACAAGCATTAAAAATAGATTTTAATAAGACTAAAGCTGAGGTAGTTTGTAATACTTTACCAGTGTTAGTACGTTCTCAGGCAAGTGTAGAAGTAGCTCTAGGTTTAATGAAAAAAAGTTATTATCTGCTACCTCTAATTGTACAAACTCCCACAGGTAAGACAATTAATATTATTACTACTACAAAAATTATTCAACAAATACTTTTACCTAAATCATTATATCAATCATTAATTCGCTTTCATAATTATATAGAAAAAACATCTATTCAACTGCAAAAAAATGATGAAAAACTCAAACAATCTACTATAGAGCGGGAAAATTTAGAAAAAATCAACCTGAAAACAGCAGAAAGTACAGTTATAGCAATTGAGGGAAATCAAGATGGAGTTTGGGATTGGAATATCAAAACAAATGAAGTATTTTACTCATCTCAATGGAAAAAAATGTTGGGCTACAGAGATGATGAGATTTCCCATAAAATTGATGAATGGTTAAATAGAATTCATCCAAAAGATGTCAACAAAGTTAGTGTAGCTGTTCAAGAACATTTAGCCAAAAAATATCCATCCTACCGAATAGAATATCGTATAAAACGCAAAGATCATAGTTTTATCTGGGTTTTAGATAGAGGAAAAGCATTATGGCAATCGGGAACACCAGTGAGAATGGTGGGAAGTTTGATAGATATTACTCAGTCTAAAGAAACAGAAATCAAACTCAAATATCAAGTACAACAGTACACCGAAATAATTAATAATATTCAAGAGATAGTTTTGAAAACAGATGCTAAAGGTGATTTAATATTTTTAAATGATACTTGGGAAAATTTTACAGGTTTTACTTGTGAAAATAGTTTAGGTCGAAATTATTTAGAGTTTATTCACCGAGAAGATAGAAATAAATTAAATTATACAGCAGAGAATACCCAAGAAAATGAAAATATAGAGTTGGTTGCTAGTAATAAAAATTTAGTTGCTGGTTGCTATCAATTGAAATGGTTAACTAAAAGTGGGAATTATTGTTCAGTAGAAATGAAGAGTACATTGGTAGCAGATAAAAAAGGTAATATTACTGGTATGGTCAGTACCCTCAGCGATATTTCTGGGAGGATAGCAACACAAGAAAATTTGCAAGCTAATGAAAAAGCAATTAGAGAATTATATGAAGTCACTACTAACACAGATAACTCTTTTGAAAGCAAAATAGTTGCAATATTAGAGATGGGATGTCGTAGGTTTGGTATGGATATAGGACTATTAGGAAAAGTTTTGGGAGAGCGTTATGAGGTCATTGCTGCTCACTTACCAGAAAATTTCCTATTTGGAATAGCTAAAGGGGACGCTTTTGCCATCGAACAAACATTCGACCGAGAAGTATTTCGCTCCAATGAACCTCTAGCGATCGCTTCTGCTAAAGATTCCCAGTGGCGACATCATCCAGCATATACGGTGCGTCGGGTAGAATCTTATCTTGGCACTAAAATTTTTGTATCAGGAAGAATTTATGGCACTCTCAGTTTTACCAGTCGTTTAGCAAAAAATGAATGGACTTCAACAGATATAGAAGTTTTAAAGTTAATGGCGACTTATATCGGTGGCGAATTGTTGCGACAAGATGCTATAGAAGGTTTACAGAAAAAATATCAGCACGTTTTATTGCTCAAACAAATTACTCAAGAAATTCGCTCTAGGTTAGATACTCAAGAAATTTTTCAGACTACTGCGACTCAAATTGGGCAAGTATTTGGAGTTAATCGTTGTTCAATTCATAATTATCTTTGCGAACCTTATCCCCACCTCCCTTGTGTTGCTGAATATTTGGAAACTGGTTACGAATCAACTTTAGATTTAGATATAGTAGTTACTTACAATTCTCATACAGAAAAGTTATTATCAAAAGATAAAGCGATCGCTACTCCAGATATATTTTCAGACCCTTTATTAAAATCATCTGCACCGATGTATCGGAGGCTAAATGTTAGGTCTATGTTGGCAGTTCGTACTTCTTATAAAGGAGAGCCAAATGGTGTTATTAATTTGCATCAATGTGATTATATGCGTCAGTGGACTAAGGATGAAATAGACTTATTAGAAGATGTGGCATCTCAGGTAGGGTTAACATTAGCTCAGGCGAAAATATTAGAGTCAGAAGTTACTCATAAACAACAGTTAGAAGCTAAAAATCAAGCTCTTGAACAAGCTAGAGAAGCGGCAGAAGTAGCAAACCGTGCTAAGAGTGAATTTTTAGCAATGATGAGCCATGAAATTCGGACCCCAATGAATGGTGTAATTGGGATGACAAGTTTGCTATTAGATATGGAGTTAACGACAGAACAACGAGATTTTGTGGAGACTATTCGTACCAGTGGAGATGCACTTTTAACTATTATTAATGATATTCTTGATTTTACTAAGATAGAATCTGGTAAGTTGGAATTAGAACAAAGTTATTTGGATATTAGACACTGTGTTGAAGATGCCTTAGAATTATTAGCACCGAGGGCGGCACATAAACATTTAGAGCTTGCTTGTTTAATCGATCGTTCTGTGCCAGGAGTGATTGTGGGAGATGTGACAAGGCTACGTCAAGTGTTGGTTAACTTGCTAGGAAATGCTGTAAAATTTACAGAAAAAGGAGAGGTAGTTGTTTCTGTAACAGCTAGAAAAGTTAGTGAAAACGATCGATTAGAAGATATAAATAAGAAGCAAATATCTAATTGTGAAGCTCCTAATAAAATTACAGGTACTTATGAAATTCTGTTTGCTGTGAAAGATACAGGTATTGGTATTCCTCCAGACCGTATGGACAGATTGTTTAAAGCTTTTTCTCAAGTAGATGCTTCTACAAGTAGACAATATGGTGGTACAGGTTTAGGGTTAGCCATTAGTCAACGTTTAAGTGAAATGATGGGTGGTAAAATGTGGGTAGTTTCTCAGGAGAAAGAAGAATTGAAAGAAGAAAGTAGGCAAAATACTAAGTCGAAAATTAACGATAATAGCAGAATTTATAATGGAAAAAATGAAGTAAAATTTGCCAATTCAAATACTGCTGAATCTCTAGTAAATATAGCAGGTTCTCCACCTCCTTACTTTGTTAAACCAGAAAAATCTCATAGAGGTTCAACCTTTTATTTTACGATTCAAGCAAAAGCAATTACAGTTCCTTCTTCTGAAGAAATTGATAGTTTATTAAAAGGTAAAAAAATATTAGTTGTGGAAAGTCATCCTGTTAATCAAGATGTAATAAAACAACAAGTTAATTCATGGGAAATGATACCGATAATTGCTGATTCTGGTACAAAAGCTTTGAGTTGGTTGAAGCAGAGAAGAGATTTTGATATAGGGATTATTGCGATGAATCTTCCAGATATGGATGGGTTGACATTAGTGAGAAAGATTCGGAAGTTGGAAACCGAACAAAATGCCAAGCAAAATAGTTTGTTATCTTTGCCCTTATTAATGTTTACCTATCTCGGTAAGGCAGAAATTTTCCGAGGACTTCAAGAGGCAAAAGTTGATTTAGCTGGTTTTTTGAATAAACCGATAAAACAGTCTCAATTTTATAATGTTTTATTGCAAGTATTTGGTACTACAGCAGATGGAACAGCTAATGCAAAAACTCCTAGTTTAGGTCTGAAATATTTTCAAAAGTTTAGCGAAAGAAGTAGCGATCGCTCTCATCTCCGTATATTGTTAGCAGAAGATAATGTAGTTAATCAGAAAGTAGCAATACACTTGCTAGGAAGAATAGGTTATCGTGCAGATATTGCTGCTAATGGAATAGAAGTTTTAGATGCTCTCAAGCGAGTACCCTACGATGCGATATTAATGGATGTACAAATGCCACAGATGGATGGAATAGAGACCACCCGTCGTATTCACCAAGATTATCCAGAAGAAAAACGCCCTTGGATAATTGCCATGACAGCTAATGCGATGCAGGGCGATCGTGAGAAATGTCTCAATGCAGGTATGGATGATTATGTGACTAAACCAATTCGTCGCGATCGATTAGTGGAAGCTCTCAACAGGTGCAAACTGCCAATACGAAATGAAAAATCAACGCCTAGAAATGGTTCAGCATTGGTAAAAAGAGATTCTCCTCAGAAATCAGTTAGCGATGGGGAGAAAATTCTCAACGGTAAAGTCAAATCAAATTCTCAGTTGGAGGAAGCAGCATTAGTTAAGAGTACATTTCCTACTCCAGGGTCAAGTAGTAGTTTGCTTCCCAGTAATGATGATGAATTTAAGCAGATTTTTCAAGCAGGTTTACAAGAATTGGCAGGACTTGACGAAATTTTAATTGATTTAGAGGATGGACCAGAAAGCGATGGAGCTATAGCTAGAGATTTAGATTTATTGGAGAATATTTTGGAAGCAGAAGATGAGAAAAAATCGGCGATCGACCCCAAAATTTTAGAAGATTTCAGCGATCTTTATGATGATGAACCAGAGAGTCTAATTATTTTGATAAATGACTATCTTGTTGATGGTAATGAATACATGAATGTTATAAGGAAATCTATCAAAAATAATGATTATACTGCATTAAAAAGAGCTTCTCATACTCTGAAGTCTAGTAGTGCTGTACTAGGAGCAATTAATTTTTCTCAATTGTGTGAAGAGTTAGAGTTGATGAGTCGTGCAGTGGTTGAGTCTGGAGTAGATTTTAATGTAAAAAAAGCGATTGAAATTCTTTCTCTACTTGAAACTGAATGGGAACGAGTGCAAGAAGAGTTAAGCCAAGAAATAGGGAGTGGGGGAGTGGGGGAGTGAGGGAGTGTGGGGAGCGTGGGGAGTTTGGGGAGATGGGAGTTGGGGAGTGTGGGGAGTTGGGGAGTTGGGGAGTGTGGGGAGTGTGGTCGGTGTGGCTCACACGGATTATGGCACGGATACACGGATAGGTCAGGGAGGTGTGGTCGGTGTGGCTCACACGGATTATGGCACGGATACACGGATAGGTCAGGGAGTGACCGGAGGTGTGGCTCACACGGATTATGGCACGGATACACGGATAGGTCAGGGAGTGACCGGAGGTGTGGCTCACACGGATTATGGCACGGATACACGGATAGGTCAGGGAGTGACCGGAGGTGTGGCTCACACGGATTATGGCACGGATACACGGATAG
>JAXHSW010000037.1:16623-16798 GCA_034190295.1 Cyanobacteriota bacterium
GTCAGGGAGGTGTGGTCGGTGTGGCTCACACGGATTATGGCACGGATACACGGATAGGTCAGGGACTGGGGTCGGTGTGGCTCACACGGATTATGGCACGGATACACGGATAGGTCAGGGAGGTGTGGTCGGTGTGGCTCACACGGATTATGGCACGGATACACGGATAGGTCAG
>JAXHSW010000037.1:16898-53753 GCA_034190295.1 Cyanobacteriota bacterium
GGACTGGGGTCGGTGTGGCTCACACGGATTATGGCACGGATACACGGATAGGTCAGGGACTGGGGTCGGTGTGGCTCACACGGATTATGGCACGGATACACGGATAGGTCAGGGACTGGGGTCGGTGTGGCTCACACGGATTATGGCACGGATACACGGATAGGTCAGGGACTGGGGAAGGTGTGGGAGGTGTGGGGAGTGTGGGGAGAAATTAAAAAATATATGTCTTCATCATTACGCGAACAGGACAATCAAACCCCACTACAACAATAATTATTACAGCAGTTTGATAAATATTTGCTACAAATATTTGTTCCCTATTCCCTGTTCCTTATTACCGAAAAATTGTGGTTTAAAGCCTCCCCTTTTAAGGGGATAATAAATCAAAATTTTCATAATTAGTCAATCCTCTTCTTTTCAAGGAGAGGTAATTGTTAATTATTCATTATTCATTATTAATTGTTGAACTATTTTCTTTAATTTCTACTAAAAATTCATATTCAAATCCACGCAAATGAGAGTCTAATCGTAAAGTATATACCCCACCGATCGGTATAGTATCTGTCCATTCATTTTCATTACCTTCAATATTAGCCATCAGTTGGCCATCGGGACTAATAATTGCCGGAAATACATCCCCAAAATTTTTGACAGTCATGGTCTGACCCTGGATCATCCTGACCCGATAGCGATGACTACCAGTACCAATAATCTGACCTCTAACAATAGCTCTGTCACTTTCTGGAGAAAAAGTAATAGTCTTATCTACTCTTGCACAAGTACTACGGGTTCGGTTCTTGGCAACCCAACCGATAACTGGATTAGTAATTCGTAGCCATCCAGATTTTTCATCTGCGACAGAAACAAAGGTATTATTGTTAAGTTGGGCAACTTTATTGCCTTCTCTAACTTCTGGACTGCTACGAACATTTAGAGGTGGTTCAGGGTCATCTACTATGGCCATACGAATTTTACACCCCGATGTTGGTGGTGTAATCACAACTGGACTAGAATTTTGACTAACTAAATCTGAGGTATTAGGAGTTGAATATGAAGATTTTAATTGATGTTTAGGAACCACTGAAATTAGGTTGCTATCCAATTTTTGTGTCTGTAAAAAATTATTAGCAAATTGTGACGAATCAGACTGAATTGTGAAATAGGCAACAGAGGTAGCACTAGCAAGGCCAGTTATTCCTATAAGGATAGATTGTCCTATATTGAATGACATAATTTTTACCCCTTTATAAACTAGATTTTATGTTTACTTTTTTCGCTAATTTGCATTTAGAACCAAAGTATCACTATCAGCTATTCAGACAGATATATGCTGTTAATATTTTAACGATAAAATTACTATAAATATTTCAACAATTAATTATTGATTATTACCTATCCTTGAAAATAAGAGGATTGACTAAAAAGAAATTTTTTTTCTTTTTTCTCCTTGCTTATGAGAGGCTTTAAACCCAATTATTCGGTAAGCATTTCCTGCTGAATGCTAGCTGAAATATAGTTATTTTAATACCAATTTACTTTAGAGATGTCACAAATATTTTCAAATCTTAGATGTGAAATTACTGTATTTTCAAAGTTTTGAGCCTCTAATACTAAGAGTGATAAATGTTTGTTATATCTGGTATAAAATCTTAATGCATGACTTTTGACTGTCAGAGTGTGTCTTACATTCTTTTTGTTCCGCATTTCCGGAGGAAAGGAGACCTCAGAATTACACACTCGATGCATGAGTTTTGACTTTTAATTTGTGACTTTGGACTTCCGTGAAACGGTATAAGATAACAGCTAACTAAATCATCTAATAATAGAAATATACGAAGGTGCAAAGAAATCGCGATAAACTATTAAATACAGTTAAAAGAGAAGTTCTGCAACTGCGATCGCAGTCTCTACACCATGCAGTGATAGTTAATCTTGTTCGTCAGCGGCCACCCCAACAATTAAAACGTTCTTGGGATATAGAAGTAAAAGTAGGAAAACGCCCTAGTTTTCAATTACCAGAAAAAATAAGTATCATTCAAGTTTTTGACAGAATGAAAGGAAAATTACTTATATTAGGAAATCCTGGGGGTGGAAAAACTACAACTTTACTAGAATTAGCTAGAAAGCTAGTAATTAGGGCGGAAAAAGAACCCAAAACATCAATCCCAGTATTATTAGACCTTTCGACTTGGCAAAATAAAAATCAGGATATTTCAGATTGGTTAGTTAATCAAATTAAATTTAAGTACAATATTCCCCAAAAAGTTATTAGGAATTGGTTAGAAAATCAGCAGTTGTCTCTTCTAATAGATGGATTCGACCGAGTATCTCCAGCATTCTCTAAAAATTGCTCAGAAGAAATTAATAAATTATCAGTATATTTGCAACCAAAGGACTTAGTTATTTGTAGTAGTTTTGCCACTTATAAAAATTGTCAGACTAAGTTTAAATTAAATGCTGCTGTATTGTTACAGCCTTTAACAAATGGTCAGATTCAAGATTATTTATTAGCAGGTCGTAGTAGAGAACTTTGGCATTATCTTCAGGATGAACCAGAGTTATTACACTTAGCTGAAATACCATTAATGTTGAGTATGATGACTTTAGCTTATGAGGAAATTTTAATTGCTGCTTGGAGAAGAATTAGTTCTCAACAGGGAAGAGAAAAATATTTATTAAATGCTTATATTCGTCGTCAATTAGGGCGAGAAAATAACTATAATTGGTATTCTAGGGGTCGGGAACCACTGCCGGCACACACAAGACAATGGTTAGCATGGCTAGCACAACGAATGGCCGCAGATAATAGTCAGGAATTTACAATAGAAAAACTACGGCCAGCTTGGTTAGATTCTAACGGCGAATTACAGGCATATCAGTTAATTGTTAATTTGATTAGTGTGTTATTTTGGGGGTTTATTTTTGGGTTTATTTTTACCTTGGTTTTTGATTTATACCTAGGTTTAATTAGTGGTGCTATTGGAGGTGTAATTATTGGGATTTCCTGTGGTTTGCCCGGACTAAAAAATTTTGTGCTGCGGATTATTCTATTTTTTAATGGGCATATTCCCTGGAATTATCGTCGTTTTCTCAATTATGCTGCGAGTCGTTTATTATTGCAAAAAGTAGGCGATCGCTATAAATTTATTCATCATTTATTATTTAAACATTTTACTGAAATATAGTAGGAAGGCAGAAGTGCAGAAGGCAGAAGGCAGAAAGTTTTTGACATGATATTACTCGATAATATAATTAACTAAGTAATACCAATTACCAAAAGTAATGCTATACTTCAGCTATACTTCAACAGTCAAATATTTACCAAGATGAAAAGTTTGTTTTTGACAATTATTAGTTTGTTAGTATAAATTTTTCCTGCTTTTCGGAACCCCACACCTCCCACACTTCCCACACTTCCTCACCCAATCAGATATAGCATTCTTTTTGAGAAATGGTATAATATCTCCACCTCCAGGAGAAAGTTTGAGAAATTATTGTAATGTAAGTTAATTTTTTATTTGTATTATTTTGCCGATAAAATCATTAAGCATTTAGCTGATAACTATCAACTATTGCTTTTAGTGGGCAATATCAGTCAGAGATTACTTTTAACTTTTGACTTGTGCCTAGCGCTTGATAATCTAAATTAACTAGAAGTCATTTTATTGGTAATTCCAGCCTTGTTAAATACTTGTTCTGCAGTTAATTCTAATCCCTCAAATAAAGAATCTATTAGTGGGATTTCTCCCATATAAGTTTGTGGCGCTGCATCTGGGTAAAAAACTGTAATACTTCTCGCTTTACTATCAATAACCCATACCCTTAATACACCTGCATCTAAATAATCTTTAGCTTTAGCTATGAGTTGACCAAATGTTTGCCCAGGAGAAATTATTTCTATTACTAAATTTGGTAAAACAGGACAAGCTTCATCTGCTATCCATTCTGGAGATAAGCGTTCATAAGAAACATATAAAATTTCTGGTACAGGTACCCAGTCTTTCCCTTTACGAGTTAATTTCACAGCCCATTCTGGACAAACCTGTCCTTTTCCTTCGCACCATTCATCTATTAAATAGAGTAATGTACGAGTCAGCTTAGAGTGAAAATATTTTGGTGACATTTTGGGTGTTGCTTCTCCTTCAATAAGTTCATAATTAATATCTTCTTCTCCTGGTGGGAGTTCGAGAAATTCTTGTAATGTAAGTTGATTTTTTATTTGTACCATTTTTTACCTCTAAAATTATACTGAGTTATTATATAAACCAAAAAAAAAGAATTATTCGATCGGTATTTACTATTCCCTGCTATATTACTTGATAATCTAATTAACTAGAAGTCATTTTATTGGTAATATCATGTCCGGATAATTAGCAATTGAAAAAACTTTCTCCTTTTCCTCCTCTTATTCTTGCTTCTTTCTTCCCCTCCTGGGAGGGGTTAGGGATGGGTTAACTCCTGACTCCTGACTCCTGACTCCTGACTCCTCATTCTTGGTGATTTATGTCTGACAAAAAACTATTTAATATTCCCCCAGAAGCACAACAAAAAATCGCTATTATTGGTGCGGGTTCTATGGGAGTTTCTGTTGCTTCTATTCTTTCCCAATTAGGAATTGCCAAAGTAACACTTCTAGAAGCTGAATCTACTCCTTTAAATCATTACAGTGCTTCCCTTAATAATACAGGGATTTTACATCATTTTGTTTATGGAGGACATTTTTCTACATTAGAACTTTTGTTTAAACAAACTCTTTTGTTTAAAAAAGTCATGCCTGACTATGTTTTTGAAGATGATTATGTTAACTATTTAGTTCCTAATATCAAAGGAAATACAGCAATTTATCAAAAAGGCGTAACTCTCAAAGATGTTAGTAAAAATTTGATTGACATTTATATAAATCATATTAGTAATTATCCATCAGAGCAAATTTTTGGCTCGGCGAAAGAACTGGTTCAGGAAATCGAGCCAGAAGTAATTTTGTGGGGAACCGGAGACAATAATTCTTTTAATGGTGCGGTTAAAGTCAAACAACCAGTTCTAAATATCGGCGAATATTGTAGTCATTTAATTCAATTACTTAATAAATTAATAAAAGAGCAAAAAATTAATCTTAAAACTAATCATAGAGTGACTAATATTGAACTAAGCAAGCAAGGATTTGAACTGCAGATTAACCAGGAAAAAAAATTATACTTTAATACAGTAATTAATACAGGATATGCTAGAGGATTAGAAATTCCAATCCCTTCATTTTCAGGAGAAAAACAAGTAGGAAATATTGTTAAATTAAAAGTCTATGGGCTATATAAAATTCCAGAAACTCTCAAGACTCAAATCCCTCAATTGATAGACAGTTTCTCCAGCACCTTACTAATTCGTGGACAATACGGAGGAATTATCAAAGCAGGTCAAAATCGTTTGGCTATTTTTTATGGATTAGAATATAATCAAGCAGAACTCTATATTCCTCTCGATCAAACTCCAATCAATCTACCTCAAAACTGGATAAGTTGGGTAAGGTGTGAAACCGATTATTTTGGTAGTCGAAATGAAGTTTCTATTCTCCAAGCTATTCAAAAAGGAGTATCTCAATGGATACCTTGGGTGGCGCAGTTAGAACCAATAAAGTTGAAAAAAAATATTCAAGTTTATCCTGGTGAAAAACCAGCAAATCAATTAGAAGCTGCTAAAAGAGATCGTAATCCTATTCGTTATCAGTATCAACATCCAACTGGCGAACAATATATTCATATTCCCGGAGCCAAGTTAACATCAGTTATTTATCATTCTTTTCTAATTATTCATAACTTATTACAAACTTATATAAACAAACAGATTTTAACGGAGCAAGAGGTCAACCAACATCTCAGAATAGATAATAATAGAACTATAATTATCTCTCCAGAATTGGAATTTTTACTCGGGAAAGAATTGCCACAATTTCCTCCAGAAAAACGAGAAAAAATTATGAGGGAATTAAATGTCTATTAACTAGCTATCAGCTATTAGCTATCAGCTATCAGCCTAAAAAGCGGAGTATTTCGGAACGGAAAAGCTTGGGTTTAAATCCCCGACTTCTAGCTTATCATTATAATTTTAGGAGGGGTTTAATATCAAATCCGGTTGAATAATTATTATATAGTTGAGAGTAGGGGAGTAGGGGAGTAGGGGAGTAGGGGAGTAGGGGAGTAGAGGAGATTAAATAGACATCTCCCATAATAAAAAATCAAATCAATTATCGTACAGAAATTATCAATTATTTCCCCCTACGCCCTACTCCATAAGCGTGGTGGAGCTGTTTAATATTGAAGTAATTTAAGAAATTATCAACAGATATTATATAACCTGATTCTATGTGCAATTAACCGGATTTGATATAAATCCCCTTTCCGTCAGGAAACGCTTTTTAAAATCATATAATTTGCCTATATATTATGACTATTCAACCTCGAAAAAGATTTGCTCAACATTGGCTGAGGAGTGACAAAGCTCTCAATAAAATTGTTCAAGCTGCTGAATTATCAGATAGCGATCGCATCCTAGAAATTGGACCAGGTACGGGTATTTTAACTCATCGTTTATTGCCTCTAGCAGAGTCAGTTGTTGCAGTAGAAATTGACAGAGATTTATGTCAGAAATTAGTCAAAAAAATAGGCGGAGTAGAAAATTTTCTCTTACTGCAAGAAGATATTTTATCTGTCGATCTAGAAACAATATTAGCTCCATTTCCAGCCTTCCAAAATCTGAATAAAGTTGTAGCTAATATACCATATAATATTACAGGTCCGATTATTGAAAAACTATTAGGAACAATTGCCCAACCTGTAGCTAATACTTATGATTTAATCGTCTTATTATTACAAAAAGAAGTAGCAGATAGAATCTGCGCTCGACCAGACTCAAAAGCTTATAGTTCTCTATCAGTAAAAATCCAATATTTAGCAAAGTGTGAATTTATTTGTGATGTACCTGCCAAGGCATTTTATCCCCCACCAAAAGTAGATTCAGCAGTAGTAAGACTACGCCCTCAACTAATAGAACCACAGGCAAATAATCCTAAACAAATGGAAATGTTAGTAAAATTAGGTTTTGCTAGTAAACGGAAAATGTTAAGAAATAATCTGAAGGCAGTTATTGAACGCGATCGCCTCTTCCCATTACTAGAAAAGTTAAATGTAAATCCTCAAGTCCGTGCAGAAGATTTAAGCGTGCAGGAGTGGGTAACACTAGCAAATAGCATAGGAGAGGAGTAGGGGAGTGGGGGAGTGGGGGAGTAGGGGAGTAGGGGAGTAGGGGAGTAAGGAGCATTTTTCTATCTTTTTTCCCTATTCTCGTTCCTGAATTTCCTGAGTTCTGAATCAAATAGATAACTGCTGCAAAATGAATAAAATGTGCATGATTATACTTAGTATAAACACATGGTTTGTAAAGATTTGGTAAAGTTCAGTTTATTAAAATTATTCTCAGTACAGATGATTACAATGTATGATAAGTAAGACTTTCATTCGTTTTTTTGACGGAGATGCAACTGGATTTAATATAGATGTTTTGTGAAGATTTCGTGAAGTTGACTCATACCTCCTTGACAATCCGATTCAGAACAGAATACGCTTTGAGGCAACAAAGCCACAATATAGTGTAAAATTAATGAAATACTCGATTCAAAATATGCCGACGTATTTATTCTCTACTATTAAAATCATACCTATAGTAGCCATATTATTTTCTTCTAAAGCTGCTTTAGCTGTTTTCATCTCACCTGATAACGTAAGCGATTTTTCTACTGAATTGAATTTTCAGGAAGTTTCAATGGTTTAGCTACCAATACAATCAATGGCTCTGGAATGCCTTCAGGTTTTGATCAAAATGATGTTCATAATCCTTATGCTAGTGGAAATCATTGGACTAACGATAGGTCTACTACTCCTACCGATCAGTTCATCGAATGGAGTTTTAATACTCCTGAAGATTTAAGTGCTATATACATCTGGAATCACCAATCTACTACTCCTCCAGCTAATCATAGTGGTTACGATGTTACCAGTTTTGACCTAATACTTATTGATGCAAGTGATAACGTTTTATTGAACTTTGATAATCTGTCTTTGAGCCCAGATAGTAATATGGCTCAAACATTCTCTTTTGGTGGTACTGTTCAAGATGTAAGTAAAGTTCGTTTTGAGATTGAAGCAGTACAAAATTCTACTAATTTTACCGGTTTAGCAGAAGTAGGTTTTGAAAGTGTTGGTGTTGTATCTACTCCAGAACCATCAACTATCTTAGGCTTAGTAGCGATAAGTGGACTAGCACTAGGTGCTTCCAAGAGAAACAAGAACTCAATTAAGCAAAATTAAAAGATGACTGTTACGTTCAGTCAAGCCATTGATTTGCTTGTAACCCTAGCTTCTATAAAAGAAGCTATGCTAACTGCGTTAAATTTATGCGACTTGACCAATTTCTCCTCTAGGTATAACTTGAATTGTTGAATCATAAATACAATTCCTAATACCTAAACACCTAAAAAATGAATTTAATTGGCCAAGAATTTCCACGAATAGCAGCGATCGCCACAACTCCTACAGCAGCAAAACTATTACAACCTATTTGCCAGACAATGGAGGCAACTCTGTGGATACCAGAGTCTTGTCAACAGGCAACAAATTCTGCAACCAATGCCGAAATTTACACCGACTCTCTGAAAAATCATCTAGGGAATATTTGGCAAAACTATAGTGCCATAGTTTTCTGTCTCGCTAGTGGTGCAGTTGTACGTTTAATATCTCCACTTTTAAAAGATAAATATCGCGATCCAGCAGTAGTCGTTGTAGATGAAGCAGGTAAATTTGTCATTAGTTTATGTAGTGGACATCAAGGTGGTGCCGATAAACTGACTAATGTACTCGCCCGCCTCCTGAACGCCACCCCAATTATTACAGGCGCATCCCATAATTTAGGATTACCTGGTATTGATATTTTGGGTAAACCTTTTGGTTGGCAACGAGGGGAGGGAAACTGGAATAAAGTTAGTGGAATAGTCGCAAGAGGAGAAACTGTACAAGTAATTCAGGAAGTGGGTTCGACCTTGTGGCAAGAACATCTACCCGAGAATCATCCATTTGAATTTGGATTTCCAGAAATAGGCGATCGCTCTGTTCCTACTCCCAAGGCCAGAATTTGGATTAGTTTTACTCAGCGTCAGTTTGCTCCAGATTCAGATTTACCGAAAGTGCAATGGCATCCACGAGTTTTGTGGATAGGGGTTGGTTGTGAAAGAGGTACTTCTAAAAAATTAATTTCAACTGCTATTCAAGAAGTATTTCAAGCTAATCATTTAGCGGAGGGAGCGATCGCTGGAATTGCCACTATCGATATTAAGGCTGATGAAATAGGATTAGTAGAATTTTGTCAGGAAAAAAATTTACCTTTGCAGACTTTTTCTTCAGAGTTATTAAGCTGTGTTGAAGTGCCGACTCCTTCTAATATTGTTGCTCAGGAAGTAGGAACTCCTAGTGTTGCTGAAGCTGCTGCAATTTTAGGGGCAAAAGAATTTAAAAGTCAAAAGTCAAAAGTCAAAAGTCAAAAGTTAGAAATAAGGAAGAAATGGATAGATACTCAAATTCAAAGCAATTATAAATACCGCGTAGATGACGAGATATTAAACCCAAAAGAAAAAGATAATCTTAATTCAGAATCAAAAGAAGTCAAAAGTCAAAAGTCAAAAGTCAAAAGTCAAAAGTTAGAAATAAGGAATAAATGGATAGATACTCAAATTCAAAGTAATTATAAACATCCTGTAGACGAGGGGAGATTAAACCCAGAAGAAAAAGATAATCTTAATTCAGAATTACAGGATAATACCGACAATTTATCCTCAAATTTTCAGGGAATTAATGAAGGTAATTTATTAGTCCGCAAACAAATATTCCGTCTAGAAGGCGAACCTGGAGCAGCAACTATTGCTGTAGCTATATCTGAAAAAGAGTATACAGGTAGAACCGGAAAACTATTATTAGTTGGTACTGGTCCAGGAAAATTAGAACATATCGCACCCGCCGCTCAAACTGCTATTAGTTATGCAGATGTTGTCATTGGTTATTCTCTTTATATTGACTTAATTCAACCCTTATTAAATCCTGGGCAAATAGTAGAAAAACTACCTATTACTCAAGAAAGAGAACGAGCAGAAAGAGCAATTGAATTGGCAAATTTTGGCTTAAATGTTGCAGTCGTTTCTTCTGGAGATTGTGGAATTTATGGCATGGCAGGATTAGTTTTAGAACAACTTCGAGCCACAGGTTGGGATGGCAAAATTCCTATGGTAGAAGTATTTCCTGGAATTAGTGCTTTACAATCTGCTGCTGCTAGAGTAGGTGCGCCTTTGATGCACGATTTTTGTGCTATTAGTTTGAGCGATTTATTAACACCTTGGGAAGTAATAGAAAAGCGTTTAAATGCTGTGGCAATGGCAGATTTTGTTGTGGCACTTTATAATCCTAAATCCCAGAAAAGAACAGAACAATTAGTTAAAGCAGTGAATATCTTTTTAGAATATCGTAAACCGGAAACTCCAGTAGCAATTGCTCGGTCTGTTTATCGAGAAAATGAGGAAATTACCTTAACAAGTCTGGATAAATTATTGGAGTTTTCTATTGATATGTTGACAGTAATTTTGATTGGTAATGAATCTACAGGTATTTATAATAATTGGATGATTACACCGAGGGGTTATTTAGGATAAGTAGGTAGTGAGGGAGTGCAGAAAAAAACTCTCCCTTTCCTGATGGTATAATTATTAATATCGGAGTAAAATTTTCAAAATAGAAATTCACATTTTACAACAAGTTTAAGATGAGGAACAATTAGTTATGGATACAGATAATATTATTAGCATCACAGCAGATGGAAAACTTGAATTACCGCCAAAAATTCAACGCCAAATTCAACCAGGCGATCGCTACAAAGTTTCAATTAGAGAAGACTCAATAATATTAGAAAAAATTCAGCAACCCCTAGACTTAAATGATTGGTTTCGACGTATTGAAGAATTAGGGCCAGATCCAAATCAACCTTCTCTTCAAGAAATTAGTGAAATGGTAAAAGAAGTCAGACAAGAACGGAAGTTTGATAAATGAGAGTTGTTCTAGATGTAAATGTTTGGATTTCTGGTTGGTTGTGGGGTGGTGTTCCCGGTCAGATTATATTAATGGCTGAGAATCAACAAATTACTGTGTTTGTTTCTGAACCTATTTTACAAGAGTTAGAAACTACTTTCAAAAAGGCAAAACTTCAGGCCAGAATACAATTATTGGCAACAACAGTGGATGCTCTAGTTTCCAAAACACAAAAGTTATCACAATTTTGTCCAACAACTTTTTTGAATTTTCCTCTACTGCGTGACCCAGATGATACTATAATTTTGGCCACTGCTAATGCTGCTAAAGCTAATGTTATTGTCACTGGCGATTTAGATTTACTGATTTTGTCAGAATTTCAAGGCATTCCAATTTTGAAACCCATAGATTTTATCAGTCGTTATTTTCCTGCTACATAAAATATGATATTGATTTGTGAAGCGATCGCTCCTGAAACTAGCAACTAAATATTTAAAAGAATTGGATGAGGATATACATTCCCAACCAATTCTAATTACTCTCAATAAGAAAGAAAAAAACCTGTTTCTCCTTTGTTCGTTGTTGCCTTTTTATTAAAAAAGTACTACGCAAATAGGTATTGATAAATCCTCAAACTCAGTCAGATATTACTTATGAATTCTGAATTATGACTTCTGACTTGCGCGTAGCGCCATACCTTAGATTTTATCTAAAACAGTCTGAGAAATAACTAATTACCACCAAAAGTAGGCAGTGAATCTGAAGGAGGAGCAGTCATTACTGATGAATCATAGGGATTAACTAAATCAGGAGTCCTAATGACTGGTGTACTAGAAAACTGTCGCCTTTGTTCCTCTATATAAAGCTGATTGACTTCGCGCAGATCGTCAGAAATAGCTTCATCAGGAAACCTTAAAATACCGAAATAACGACCTATTTGGTTCACCAACTCTGTTTTAGTAAAAAAGTTACCGGAAAATCTTTGACTTGCTCGGTTAAACTCTTCTGCAAAAGGTTGATATGTACGAACAGAAGATTCAGGGTCTCCTGCTTCAGCAATTTGGACAGATGTTAGAGTCGCGATCGCTGAAAAAATTATTATGCCACTAAGGCTTTTCCAATTCATGGCCATACCTTATTATTTATTGTAGGTTATTACTGCGAAATTGCTCGTATTATAACAGTGAGATTATATGGCAAAAAATTATATATCTTGGAACTATTTTAATTAAAAGTATGACAAATCAAATTTCATCCTTAGCTACTGTCGATCTAACCACAATCAAACAAGAATTACTCGATTTGTTATGTCAGTTAGCTTATCGCGAAGGAGATTTTGTCTTATCTTCTGGACAACGTAGCTCCTATTACATCAATGGTAAATACGTTACTCTTCATCCTCAAGGTGCTTTAGCAACTGGACGGTTATTTTTGTCCATGTTACCTGAAGATACTCAAGGTGTAGCAGGTTTAACTTTAGGTGCCGATCCAATAGTTACTGCTGTTAGTGTCGTCTCAGCTTATGAAAATCGTCCCATACCAGCTTTAATTATCCGAAAACAAGCTAAAGGACATGGCACAATGGCTTATATAGAAGGACCACAATTAGAAGCTAATGCCAGAGTTGTTGTTTTGGAAGATGTTGTCACTACTGGAGCTTCAGCAATGCTAGCTGTTAATCGACTGCGAGAAGCAAGCTATCAAGTCCATCGGGTTTTTGCTCTTGTAGATAGGGAGCAAGGAGGTCGAGAACTTTATCAAAAGGAAGGTCTTGAGTTTGAGTCAATATTTACTATTTCACAGCTACAAGAAAATCTGAAAAATATTAGAAATCTCTAGGGAATAGGGAATAGGGAATAGGTATGGAGGGGGAAATAATTGATAATTTCTCTATGATAATTGATTTGATTTTTGATTTTTGGAGATGTCTATTAGCCAGAAAAATGACGACTAAAGCAGATTATACAAATTCAGAATGGGAGTTATTGTTACAAGCAATTACTTTAGTTTCGATGATAATTATTGCCTCTGAATTTACACTTTTTTCGGCTGTAAAAGAAGTATTTACTTTTAATAAAGAAGTTAAACACGCTAAGTTAAATTATCAGGATAATCAACTGATTCAGAATTTGTTGATAGATACTTCTGATGCAGAAAAAACAACTCAAATAAATGAGATAGAAAATGCGGTAAATTTTCCAGACTTTCTAGAAGATGCACAAGAAAAAATTAAAGCTGCAGTCGCGATCGCTCATCTTAAAGCAACTCCGAAAGAAGCTCAAGAATACAAAGAATTTCTCTATGAAATAGCGACTCAAATAGCTAATGCTTCTGGAGAAGGAATATTTGGTACAGGACCTAAAATTAGTCAACAAGAAGCTATAGTTTTAGAAAGACTGAAAATGCTTCTTGAGCTGGATTGAAGTAGCAGTCAGCACTCAGCTATCAGCTATCAGCTTTTCACGGTGTATAATGGGGTTTTAATCCCCATAAAAGGCGCACCACGCGCTTTTTCAAATATAGTGGTGGACTTAAACCCTCGGATATGAGCGCTGATAACGCAGTTCCTCTGTAAGAGGCTAGCTAAATGCTGTTTGCGGAGCATGACTATCACGAAAAGCTAATAGCTAGTTAATTTAATTCAATCAATAGACATCTCCAGAAGTAAGGGCGTTAGCGGCAGCTTTGCGTTAGCAAATGCCTTATGCTTCGCATAACTATCGTTAACGCCCCTACATATCGCGTTTTCAAGGTTAATTTGCGTAATATAGCTATTAACTTTGAGTTACAGGTTCTTTTTCCTTAGCCAAAAACTTCTCTAACTCTGTCAAAGCATCAGCATCAACTTTAGTCTGCATCGGACAGAATTTTGGTCCGCACATAGAACAAAATTCAGCAGTTTTATAAATATCCGCAGGCAAAGTTTCGTCGTGATATTCCTTAGCTCGGTCTGGATCTAAAGATAACTCAAATTGACGGTTCCAATCAAAATTATAACGAGCAGCAGAAAGTTCATCATCCCGGTCTCTTGCTCCCGGACGACGACGAGCAATATCCGCAGCATGAGCAGCAATTTTATAAGCAATTAACCCATTGCGCACATCCTCAGCATCAGGTAAACCTAAATGTTCTTTCGGAGTCACATAACACAACATCGCTGTACCATACCAACCTGCCATGGCCGCCCCAATAGCAGAAGTAATATGGTCATAACCAGGAGCAATATCTGTCACTAATGGACCCAAAACATAGAAAGGTGCTTCCGAACACTCTTCCATTTGTTTCTTAACATTAAATTCAATTTGATCCATCGGTACATGACCGGGACCTTCTACCATAACTTGCACATCATGTTCCCAAGCACGACGAGTTAATTGACCTAATGTTTTTAATTCTGCTAACTGTGCTTCATCAGTAGCATCGTGAGTACAACCAGGTCGCAAAGAATCTCCTAAACTAAAGGAAACATCATATTTTTTGAAGATTTCGATGATGTCATCAAAGTGAGTATAAAGAGGATTTTGTTTATGGTGGTGTAGCATCCACTTAGCAATAATTCCACCGCCACGGGAAACTATACCAGTGATACGACTTCTGACTAGAGGTAGATGTTCGATTAAAATTCCGGCATGGATAGTTTGATAACTTACCCCTTGTTGAGCGTGCTTTTCGATAATATGAAGAAAGTCGTCAGCAGTCAAATTTTCAATATTGCCGTGAACGCTTTCTACAGCTTGGTAAATGGGTACTGTACCGATCGGAACTGGAGAGGCGTTGATAATGGCAGTTCTAATTTCATCCAAGTTACCGCCACCTGTAGATAAGTCCATAACGGTATCTGCACCGTATTTAATAGACAGCTTCAGTTTATCAACTTCCTTCTCAATATCGGAAGTGTTAGGAGAGGCACCAATATTAGCATTAACTTTACATTGAGAAGCAATGCCAATACACATCGGTTCCAAGTTAGTGTGGTTAATATTAGCAGGGATAATCATCCGTCCCTTTGCTACTTCTGCGCGGATTAACTCAGCAGGGAGTTTTTCTCGTTTGGCCACAAACTCCATTTCTTCGGTAATAATTCCCTGACGAGCATAGTGCATTTGAGAGACATTTTTGTGTCCACTACGCTTGGCGATCCATTCTGTCCGCATATTTTCATTCCTTAAATAAACAGCTTCCCTCCGCTGGTATTAACCAGTCTCAGGTTCTAAGGGTATTTCTCAGCCTACTAATATTTAGGCACCCCTAGCTTAACTTTTAACTATAGCATTTTTTTGGGAACTAAGGGAAGTAAGTCAGAAGTCAAAAGTTAGAAGTCAGATTTTATAGGCTTAAAGTCCAGTAGGGTGAGTTAATGAAATGTAACCCACCGTCTATCTTAAGTCAAAAGTCAAAAGCAATGTTTTAGTCCAGACTTGCGGTAGATTTATAAAATTGTTGTGTAGAATTTTGATATATTTTCGATGAGAAATGACAAGAAAAAGGTTAAGTTACAAGAGATTTTTAAGCAATTAGTTTTGAATGCCATTGATTTTTTAGAGCATTCTGTATCTGAATTGGAGGAAATAATTATCGACTAATTACTTATATTGATTACGAATACAAAATAATTTTTATTCGTGCCGTATTAACACACTCTGAATACGATAAGGAAAATTGGAAAAATGACGATTGGTTTCAAAACTCCTAACAATTATTATATAGAATTAATTACTACATTTCCGCCTCGCCCTATAACTAACGAAGCTGAATTAATAGCTACTCAAAATCGGATTAATTCTATTTTAGACAAAGGTTCCCTCACAAAAGACGACCGCGATTATCTAAAAGTATTAGGAATGTTAGTCTATGAATATGAAGAAAAATACGAACCAATTCCTACTATTCGTGGTGTCGAACTTCTGAAAGCTTTATTAGAAGAATCTCAACTTTATCCTCAAGATTTAATTCCGATTTTGGGTAATGAATCTATTGTTTTAGAAGTATTGAATGGCAACTACAAACTTTCAGAAAATCAAATTCAAGAGCTGGGCAAATTTTTCCTTATGTCTCCTTCTTTATTTATAGATATGTAGTAGAGTAGATTTTAAAAAATTAGGAGAAGACTTAGTTATGAGACAAATTACCTTAACCCCCGAACAAGAAAAATTTTTAGAAAGATTATTGAATACTGGCAAATATAATACATTTCAAGAGGCGATCGCTAGAGCATTTCAGTTATTAGAAGAAGAGGATGATGATATTAAATTACCAAAAAAAAAGGTCTAAAGCCTCCCCTTTTAAGGGGATAAAAAAAGAGAATATTCCTTATATCAAGCCTCTGGGTTAAGCCAGAGGTACTGATAACTGATAACTGATAACTGATAACTGAAATGACCCTCTTATATTAAAGGGACTGAATCTGCGAAAAAGTTATTAAAGGAAAAGATTAAAAAGTATCGAGAGGAGCGAGAAAACAATAAGGATAAACCTATCGATCCTGAAAGAGCAAGGTTAGCAGCAGAATTTAAGCGATTATGTGAAGAAACCCAAGCATTACACGCAGATAATCCTTTAACTGATGAAGAAATTGCTGCTGAAATTGAAGCTTATCGGAGAGGAGAATGAGAGTTATTATTGACACAAATATTTTAGTATCTGCTGCTGTTGCTGATGGTAAACCGGAAAGAACGATTAATTATATTATCATTTCCCTTATGGGTTTAATACCCCACCGTCACCCGCGGTGCTCAAAATTGTTTGGGGGAGCGTAGACGCGGAGCGGCTTGTCGCAGACTATCCATAAGCAATTTTCTCTCCTGAGGACTGAGGACTGAGGACTGACTCCTTCTTCAATAGTGGTTCTAATTATGAGTGGATTGTATCAGAGGAAATTTTAGCAGAATATAATGAAGTTTTATATCGAAGAAAGCTGAAACTTAGCAATTCCAAAAGAACAGAATGATTGAACTTAATTAGAGATAGTACAAAATTAATAGAAGTTAATCTTAAGGTGGATTTTCAAAGAGACCCTAAAGATGCTAAATTTATTGCCTTAGCAATGGTAAGGATTTTTTGATTACAGGGGTTAACAAAGTCAGAAGTTAGAAGTTAGAAGTCAGAAGTTAACCCACCCCTAACCCCTCCTGGGAGGGGAAGTAGGGAATTTGAGCAACTCTCCAAAAATATTTCGCCTTAAAAAGGGGGGTTGCGCGACCCAATTATTTTGATTAAAGATTTTAGTGAAATGAGAGAACTAGAAAAAACAGTTATTGCTTCAGTTTCTTTATCATTTCCCTTATGGGTTTAATACCCCACCGTCACCCGCGGTGCTCAAAATTGTTTGGGGGAGCGTAGACGCGGAGCGGCTTGTCGCAGACTATCCATAAGCAATTTTCTCTCCTGAGGACTGAGGACTGAGGACTGACTCCTTCTTCAATCTATGATTTATTTATAAATCAGGAATAGATATATGTTGAAAATTAGGGAAGTTCTATGAAACCTCCCTAATAAAAGTAAAGATTTATCTCTCTACTTGAAATATGTCACCTTCTTACCTAATTTGGAAATTATCCTCAGTAATAGTAGGCGCACCATCAAGGATAGCAAACTGAGTAGAATCATCACCTGTATTGTAGAACAGACTGCCAGACTCTTCACTATAGACAACGAAAGCGTCAGAGTCGTCCGCATCATTATCCTCGTCAACTATGGCAAAATCACTATCAACACTGAAACCTATTCCAGAAGCACTGTCAAGAGCGGTAAAAGTTGACTTATCTAAGAGGATCAGGTCTATCTGTTGAAACTCTAGAATAGTATCAACACCAATATCCTCTGAATCAAATGCTTCATTAGTGTTGTAGATAAAACGGTCAATACTAGCTCCACCAGTTATGGTGTCATCTCCAGCACCACCGTTGAAGCGATCGCGACCTTGACCACCATTCAGCACATCATTTCCATCACCACCAAACAAGAAGTCAAAACCAGGACGACCTTCCAAAGTATCATCTCCATCTTGCCCGTATAGGAAGTCATTGCCACGACTACCAATAATTTCATCGTCACCAACACCACCTACTAAAGTATCCGCACCATTCAATCCCACAATAGTATCGTCACCAGTGCCACCATTGAGACGCTCTGCTTCAGCAGTACCTTCAATTCGCACGTCGTCATCAATAGAGACATCTTCAATAACAACTTCAGCTACTTGATTTTCTGAATCAACTACATAACCATCTTCTGGTTGCAACTCAATAGTTGTAGTTTCATCTCCTTCTTCCTCACCATCAAAAATAGTTGTCCAGGTAACGGTTGCTGTGGTTGCTCCTTCCTCAATGGTAATTGCCGAACGTCCGAGTTCGTCACCAACTGGGTCGAGTTCTTCTAGGTTAGAAGCATTGGTTAACTCAGGAGGAAAATCTATATCGCCAAAAGCATCATCAGTATCTGTTTCTGACCAAACTACTCGTAAACCACCTTCTGGAGCAGGTTCATTTAAGTTGAAAGTTAAAGAGTATTCTGCTCCATTTTCATCAACAGTGTCAGGTTCAACCTCAATACCGACTGTAGGAATTTCTATTTCTATTCCTATTCCTTCTGCTAAGTCCAGAGGTTCATCTAACTCCAACAGGATGATTTCATTATTATCAATATCCGGTCCTCGACCAATGGAGAAAGGATAGTTATTGTCATTGGCAACTAGAATAGTATTTTCATCAATAACTAACACATCCTCAATAGTCACAAAAGGAAAATCAAAGTCAGTACTGCCATCATCATTGAGGTCATTGGGGTCGTCAATATCTAGTAAGTCTACGACTTCTTCTTTGGCAACAAAACCTTCCTCATCAACTTCAGAAAGA
The DNA here is from genome assembly GCA_034190295.1 of Cyanobacteriota bacterium. GTDB lineage: Bacteria > Cyanobacteriota > Cyanobacteriia > Cyanobacteriales > Microcoleaceae > Okeania. The sequence continues at coordinate 35,866 of JAXHSW010000037.1, forward strand.
TCGATCTTAAAGATTTTCTTGAATTGAGCGTTATCCCCTTGACCCCCATCCCTTTCAATAACTAAAAATTCAGTTTCATTTATGGGAGTAAAATCACCAATAGCATGACCAGCAACATCTGTGGGGTAGAAACCGACTAAACCTTCAAAAGAACTAGAGGCAGGATTAAATTCATATATCCGTAGCGCATTATCTGGATCGCCGACAACTGCACCCTCTAATAAAGGATAGAAAGTTTCGCGATCGGGACTGAATGCTAGACCTTCATAACCACGGGAAGTCCGTAAATTTGGTTCATCAATAAATTGCTCTACAACTATGCTGCCAGTTGCTGGAAAATCAGTAAAGAAACCGTCTGCACCAATTTCGATGAGTTGTTCAAATTCTTCTCCTGTAGTCTGGGGTGTACCGTCTTCGGTCAGAGTTAGAAAACGTTCTTCATCCCGTAAAGTATAAGGATGAACCTGTAAACCTGCATCGTGAGCATCTTCTATAAAGGAGGTAATTTCCCCTGTCAACTGAGAAGTAATTTCTGCTTCCCCATCTCCATTACCATCGACTGGAGTCTCTAAAGAGTCGCGCAACAGAATATTATTTTTCCAAGGTCCCGCACCTTCTGCGTAACTGTTGCCGATCGCTTCTAGAAATTCTGCACTGTCGAGGTCTGCATAAACAGTATTTTCAGAGAGAGGTTCATCTAGTGCGTCTAGAAATTCTTGACCGTAAATGTCTGCTAAGTCATTATTTTCAGCAACATTAAACCGGATGTCGAAGGGGAAGGAGAAACCATTATCAGGATTAGCTCCTTCAGTGGTATTTCCATATAGTTGAACTAAAGGAATATCTCCGAGTTCTGCATCATCCAATTGTCCTTGTAGATCGATTAAGTTAGCAAACTCAAAGGACTGGATGAAAATACGGTCAGGGTCGGTGAAATTTGTATCTTCGAGGGTTTGAATTAAAGGTTCTTCTAAAGATAAATCCTGTTCATCGAAGAATGTTGGGTGTTTGGTTTCAGGATAGATACCAACTTCAAACCCAAATTCTTCCATTTCTTGTACCAACTCGATAACTTCCTCGAAAGTGGGAATTTCAAATTCACCATTAAAAGATTGGTCGCGGAAATCACGAGATTGAACGGCGCGTAGTTGCTTAATTTCTGCTAGAGTAAAGTCTTCAGCAAAATAAGCAGTAGTTTCTACACCGTCAAGAATTTTCGTAGTTTGGCGATCGGGGAAGACTTCAGCAACATTAGTAGTATCGTCCAACATGGGTTCGTGTCGGGCAATGAGGACACCATCGGAAGTAGTTACAAGGTCGGGTTCGATAAAGTCCGCACCTTGAACGATCGCCAGACGATAAGCTTCTAAAGTATGTTCTGGGAAGTCACCACTTGCACCCCGGTGTCCGATAACTATTGGTGCGCTACCGTCGAGAGTATTGAAATTATTGAGGTTAGGATTTTGGGGCGCTCGTACTTCGTCAGCAACAATAGCATCTCGAACGGGAACTCCTGTGCGTGCAAAATCTGTAAAAAATCCGTCTGCACCAATATCTATTAGTTGCTCGAATTCTGCTTCGGGAGTTTGAGGTGTACCGTCTTCGGTCAGAGTTAGAAAACGTTCTTCGTCACGCAAGGTATAGGGGTGAACTTGTAAACCACCAGCGTGAGCATCTTCTATAAAGGAGGTAATTTCTCCTGTCAACTGAGAAGTAATTTCTGCTACCCCATCTCCATCAGCATCAACTGGAGTATCTAAAGAGTTGCGCAACAGAATATTATTTTTCCAAGGTCCCGCACCTTCTGCGTAACTGTTGCCGATCGCTTCTAGAAGTTCTGCACTGTCGAGGTCGCTATAAACTGTATTTGCAGAGAGAGGTTCATCTAGTGCATCTAGAAATTCTTGACCGTAAATGTCTGCTAAGTCGTTATTTTCAGCAACATTAAAGCGGATGTCAAAGGGGAAGGAGAAACCATTTTCAGGATTAGCTCCTTCAGTGGTATTTCCATATAGTTGAACTAAAGGGATATTACCCAGACCTGCATCGTCTAATTGTCCTTGTAGATCGATTAAGTTGGCAAACTCAAAAGACTGAATAAAAATGCGGTTGGGGTCGGTGAAATTTGTATCTTGGAGGGTTTGAATTAAAGGTTCTTCTAAAGATAAGTTCTGCTCGTCAAAAAATGTGGGGTGTTTGGTTTCAGGATAAATGCCAACTTCAACCCCTGTTTCTGCTTCTACTTTTTGAACGAGTTCGATGACTTCTCGGAATGTCGGAATTTCAAATAACCCATCAAACTCAGGGTCGCGGAAGTCGCGAGATTGAACTGCACGCAGTTGTTTTATTTCTTCCAGGGTAAAGTCTTCAGCAAAATAAGCAGTGGTTTCTACACCATCAAGAATTTTCGTAGTCTGGCGATCGGGGAAGACTTCAGCAACATTAGTAGTATCGTCCAACATGGGTTCGTGTCGGGCAATGAGGACGCCATCGGAAGTAGTTACCAGGTCGGGTTCGATGAAGTCTGCACCAGCGGCGATCGCTGCTTCATAAGCGGCTAAGGTATGTTCGGGTAGGTCTCCACTTGCACCTCTGTGGGCAATAACTAGAGGGTCTTGGCCATCAAGGGTATTGAGGTCAATCGGATTTGGAGTGGCAATCGGAGCTTCTAATAAAGTTCCGGTACTATCGAAGTGTAGGATATAAGGCCCAAATTCCTCTCCGATCCAAATATCTCCATCATTATCAATTACAAAAGACTCTATATCAAAGTCTGCTCCAGTTAAGAAGCGATCGCTTGTATTTTCATTGACAATATCAAAGGGTATAAGATTATTAGGGTCTGCTAATTGCACAAATGCTTGAATATCGACACTACCATCACCATCTTCTGTTCCGGTAAAGTCGGGGTCAAGTTGATATAGTCTGAGCAAATAATCTGGACTATTTCCTTGGGAACCGAAACCGTTATCAGAGAGAAACCAATAAGCACTACCATCTTCGCTATCGGGAGCAAATTGAACGCCACTAAATCCTTGTACTGGTTGACTATCAAATGGTGTATCTCGATTATTTGTATTAATGAAGTTCCCTGATGGGGGACCTGCTGCAAATGTGTCTGCTGGTAATACAGCAAATCCTATTAATTCTGCCATTTGATTCTCCTCTCACCTTAAGATTGATGTTTTAGATTGATTTTCTATCTGGAAATTCGATAAAAAGATAGAAAAGTTTGATCTGAGGCATGAAAATACAGTCAAGAAATATGACTTGTAGTTGATTTTTAGGAATCAATCTAAATCCAAATGTCTGAACAAACTGAAATGTCTATTTGACTCTTTCAGCTTCGATCTATAAATAAATCAATTGGAAATTTTTACTAATTCCCAGGACATCTTATTTGGTGAACATTAAATAAATATTTCCAGGGGGTTAAGAAAAGATTTTTTTTTGGTTAAGGAAGTAAAAGAAGGAAGGACTGAAGGAGTGAAAAATCTGGCGTTGTCTGAGTTTTAAGTTTTTGCTCTGTCCGCGTCTTTTCTTTCGACTGCAATATGAATTTCTCTGTCTGTAACGCTGACAAAAGAATTAATTTATATACAAATTTTTTGGCACGACTACTTAACTTAACTTAGTTATGAATATTAAGTTAGTCGCTTCACATCAAAATTTTTTTGCTAATTTTCATGGAAATACTAAATAGGTATCTCCAAAAATTAAAAATAAAAGCAATTATTACCTATAAATTGTCAATTATTTATCTCTGTTCTCTCCGGTGTTCCCTTTTCCTTTTTTTGGTAGATTTCTCATAACTTTGGCAAGCTTCAAAATGATTAACTTTATAAATATTGGTTTTTTGTAAATCAAGAAAAATTAGTATTTTAGGTGAATTTATATCAACCTACTGCTATGGTAGGGATATTTTTTCAATATGAAATCTTCGCTTTATACTGACTATACTATCTGGGGAAAATATACTTTAATATTTTAACTTATTCTCATCAATAAGTAAGTATTAAAAGTAACAGTTTTGGTTTGAATATTTGAAATTATTAGTAAATACATTTTAGTTTGAAGAAGGAAGAAGCGGTGCGACCCCGGGTCGGCGACAGACGGAAGGGAATGCGCACTCCTGTGAGGAAAAAATTGTAAACACCGCAAGTGAAAGCGAGGTATTAAGCCCAAAAGACAAATATAAACATATTTTAAACATCGCAAGTGATAGGGGGGTATTAAACCCGAAGAAAAAAGATAAAAATATGGAATTTTTTATTGCTAGAATAAAATTAAACCATTATAAACCCTCTTTTTTTTTTAAGTGTGGCGCAAAAAAAAATGTGTACAAAAAAAAATCCCTAAACCACCATGTTTATACCAATTAAGTTTAATAATGTCACAAATAGATTTCAACTTTAAATATTAAATAATTGCCTGAAACTATTGTATTGTCAAAGTTTTTAATAATCTCAAATCTAACTTCTAACTTCTGTACGTCGCCAATCCGACGGCTCCCCCTACTTTCTCTCTTGATGCACTACTAGATACTTCTAAACTCTTACGAAGGAGCTAACGCACTTCACCGACACTAAGTAAGACCGTTATTCTATATTCCCTTGTGAAAAATTCAGAAAAAAGATCGATGTAAACATTAACTTTGTGAGTAAAAAAATGATGAAAATAGAGAAAAAACGTAAATCATTGAAAGAGCATATTTACTATATTTTTGAATATTCAGACCATAAAAATATTTTAAGTTTGCTAGATGATTTACTGATTACTATTTTAACAAGCATTAGTATCAGTGCGTTTATTTTGGAAACTTCTCCCAAATTTTCAGAGCTTTATTCTGAAGACTTGGAATTAGTCGAAATAATGATAACTGGATTGTTTACTTTAGAATATTTTCTGAGAATCTGGGTATGTACAATTAATCCTAAATATCGTCATCCCATTAGTGGTAGATTAAAATATATAATTACCCCCTTATCTGTAATAGATCTTCTAGCTATTTTGCCGTTTTATTTGCAAGTATTATTTCCCGGATTGGGATTTATAAAATTTACATTGTTACTGCGTTTATTTCGCTTATTCAAAATCAGTAGATATTCTGAGTCGCTGCGGACTATTATTAAAGTTATAGTGCTAAAAAAAGAGGAATTAATAGCTACATTACTAATAGTATTTTTTGTGTTAGTCTTTGTTTCAAGTCTCATGTTTTTTGCAGAACATGAAGCACAACCAGAAAAATTTTCTAGCATTTTAGACACTATGTGGTGGGGAGTGATAACTTTAACAACTGTGGGTTATGGAGATGTTTATCCTACGACTAATGTCGGCAAATTATTAAGCGCTGCTGTAGCATTTTTAGGTATCGGAATTTTTGGTCTACCAGCAGGTATAATTGCATCTGGTTTTGCTGAAGAAGTTCAAAAAAGAAGGGGTAAAAAAATAGTTCATCCAGTAGGAAAAGATATTAAAATAAGTGCAGAAACTACATTTCCTTTACATTCAGATGTCAGACATCATATACACCAAAGCTTCAGACATCATCATCCAAAACAAGAGCAAAAGCAGGCGATCGCTGATTATATTGAAGAGTCATCTGAAATTATGAAAATTTGCATTGAAACAGCAAATAAAAAGTACGGAAATTATTTTCAAAATGAGGAAATTATTAAAGATTTTGCCATGCTTCTTTATCAGGAAACAATGCACAAATTTCATCGTTAAAAGTCAGGAAGGGTGGGGAGTGGGGGAGTAGGGGAGTGGGGGAGTGTGGGAGTAGGTGAAGGGTGGGGAGTGTGGGGAGTGTGGGAAGGGTGAGGAGTAGGAAAGAAACCGAAATACATCTTCTTTCTTCTTTTCAAGGAGAGGTAATTATTAATTATTAATTATTAATTATTAATTATTAATTGTTGAACACCTACCACCTACGAATTACCGAATAATTAAGGTTGAAAATCTCTCCTTTAAAGGATAAACAAGAAAAAATTTTCCTGTCTCGTCAATCTTCTTCTTTTGAAGGAGAGGTAATTGTTAATTATTAATTGCTGAACACCTAAAACCTTCTTAATAATCAATAGGTAAACCGTAATATTCAAGAGTTGAACTATCTTGAATAATATTTTGAGTAGAAGTATCTACTTGAATTTGACCAGATTGCAAAATTAAAGCACGTTGAGTTACTTTAGCAACCCAGTTTAAATCATGGGAAGCAATTAATATAATCTGAACTGGTAATTGTAAGATAATTTTAGCTAAATTTTTTCGCCATAAAGGGTCTAGACCATTAGTAGGTTCATCTAATATTAAAATTTCTGGCTTTAATGCTAAAACAGCCGCTAAAGCAGCCAATTTTTTTTGACCTCCTGAAAGTTCATACACAGATCGATCTGCATACTTTTCTAAACCAAATTTTACTAATAAATTATGAGCAATTTCTGTAGCAATTTCTGGAGATAAACCATAATTAAGCGGACCAAAAGTTATATCCTCTAAAATAGTAGGCATAAATAGTTGGTCATCAGGATTTTGGAAACAAAAACCTATTTGACGACGTACCTGAGATAAAGTTTTTTCTTCTAGGAGAATTCCTTGAATCCAAATTTCACCAGATGCAGGTTTTTTTAAGCCTACCAAAGTTTCCATAAAAGTGCTTTTTCCTGTACCTGTAGGTCCTAACAAAGCGACTCTTTCTCCAGACTTAATTGTCAATGAAAGACTCTGTAAAATCGGTTCATTTTGTGGATATTCAAACAATAAATCCTTAACATAGACACCAGCTTGTGGGTAATCCTCTTGCATTTTATCGATAACTAATTATTAACAGTAAAAAAAATTATTTCTGCAATTACAAAACTAGCAGCAATTATTAAAGATAAGAATAGATATATTAAGTCCTGTCTATATTTAAGATTGTTTGTAGAACCAGAATATATTCTATTATTTTCATTATGTAACACATTGCCATAACCGCGCAACAACATAGCCTGATAAACTCGTTCTGCTTGTTGATAACTTCGCACTAAAAGACTACCTGCAAGAGCAGCATAAACTGATAAGTTTCTCCAACTAAATTTGTTTCGTTGAAAGCCTCTTAATCTAGTAGCTTTAAACATCATACTCAGTTGATTAGATATTTCAAAAATATAACGATAAGATAACAAAAGTATATCGGTAATAATGGGAGAAATTCCCAACTGCCTCATCCCTTTTATTGTTGTTAAAAACGAACTTGTACCGAATAAAATTAAACAAGTAGTCATAATGGCAAAAAAACGACTAACAATTAATATAACTGCCAGACATCCTTCCTGGCGAATTGTCAAAAATCCGTATTGCCAAATAATTGTTTGACCAGATAAAAAAGGTAATAATACGATTACTCCTAACAAAAAAAATCCTGGATAACGTAATCGATTCGCTAAAAATGATAAGGGTAGCTTTGAAACTCCATAAAGCAGAATGGTTACTAAAAGCATTAATGGGATTAAATACCAATTCTTAACAGTAGCAAAAGCAAACATTAATGCTATTAAACCAATAAGTTTATATCTCACATCCCACCGATGTATTGGAGAGTTTAAATTGGCATATTCATCTAGGGCAAATTTCATTACTATAAATAGGTGCTAGGTGTTATATTATGTCCCCTTAAATACTTATAAATAAGTAGGGTTTGCTGAAAAAGTCTGATGGTGATGATAAGCAACAGTTTAGACTATCTGCTACGGCAAAATTTTCGGCATTGTCAGGGGAAAAATATTAGCATTTTGAGACTACAAGAGCTAAAAACGAGGTACTGATAACTGTTAACTGATAACTGAAATAACTTCTTCTTAAAAAAGATAAGATTGGGGTAATTGTTATTTTTTCTTGATTTATTTTTTAAAGAAAAGGGTTTAAATCTTACAGCAGATTTAACTAAGGGTGAGGTACACTCCGAAGCGGGCAAGATGTCCGTACTGGAAACATTAAATTATTAATTTCTGTACTTCATAACTTCGTAAACAGCTGTAATTATTCGGTAACTTTTTAAAAGCTTTCCTCACTTACCTAATACTTTATGTTAACTGTTATTTACTGTAGGCGATCGAAGTTTACTGCTCTATCTAACACCTAATTTTGAGAGAAAAGGAACAGTTAAACAATTAATAATTAATAATTAATAATTACCTTTTCTTGAAAAGAAGAGAATTGACGCTTAAGGAAAATTTTTTCTCTTTTAAAGGAGAGACTTTCAACCTTAATTATTGCTCTATCGATCTAATTTAAAAGCATTTAAAAATAAAGGTTTTAGCCTTTTGACCGCTAAAAAAAGTGCAACTTTTTAAGCTTGAGCAATCAAAAAGTTAGGATTTTGGGCAGGATAATTGCAAAAAGATCGAGGGATAAATATATCCGACTACCTCTTCTAAATTTCCCGTTCCTCCTGACTCCTGACTCCTGACTCCTACCCCTACCAAAATACTGTTTCAGCAACCCCTAATTATTCGGTAAAAAAATAAGGAAAAAGTTTTAGTTGAATTTTTTACGATTAACTTGAGGAACAAGCTATTAAATTTTCTCCCTCATCTACTTTCCCTCTTGATATTCAGAGTAAAAGTTTCAAGGCATAATTTTTCAATCCACAAACCACTATTTTATTACTTTTTATAGATTCCTGCCAACAATACTAAGAAGGTAAAAGTTCTGGCATAACTCGACGCAAAAAACTGATAATCATTGCAGTCAAAATACCTTCTATTCCCATCAAAGGAATATGAGAAATCATTAATCCATAAATTACTCTCTGCTCTAAAGAACTATCAAATCCAGAAGGAACATTTGTAATAATTATCGTAAAAAATATTAAACTAGAAACTCCAATAGCACTAGCTCCAGCAATAAATCCAAAAATACTCATAGATAAATTTTCCTTAATTCCATTTCCTAAAACATGACGTAACTGAAATATTTGATAAGCCAAAAGTGCAGGTATTCCCATAATTAAAGCATTAATTCCTAAAGTAGTTAAACCACCATGTCCAAACATTATTGCTTGAAAAAATAGACCAACTAATATAGCTGGAAAAGCATAATAACCTAAAACAGTTCCTAACAAACCATTGAGTACCAAATGAACGCTAGCTGGTGGAATAGGAATATGAATACTAGAAGCCACAAAAAAAGCTGCTGTTAATAAAGAAGCTTTAGGAATACTAGCTTGAGGATTTGGTAAACGATTAATTTGGCGTAGAGAATACCAGGTAATTAAAGAAGTAATCCCATAGCCACTAATACAGAGTTGAGCAGGCAAAATGCCTTCTGAAATATGCATTATTGAAGATTTAAAATTATCCCGATATAAGGTCAAATATTGAGTAAGCAAACAGCTATCAGGTATCAGCTATCAGCTATTAATTTTGAGTCCGTGTAAAAGCAACCTTTGAAATTTAAAAATAATAAAAAGTTACTGCCAAATTCCCAGGACAAAACCAGAGAAGTAATTATTCATTACTAATTGCTGTTAACGTAGTTCCTCCGGAGGAGACTAGCTGACTGCTGATAGCTGTTTGCGCAGCAGTCCGCAGGAAATGCTTACCGAATAATTAATAATTAATAATTAAAAAAATAATTCGCGTCTTGAAGCCTCCCTTTGCCAATGGATAATTGACAATTTATAATTGATAATTAAAGAGTTAGAAAGTTAGAGAGTTAGAGAGTTATAGAATTCTTTCACGATCCATTATCCACTATCCATCATCCATTAATACTATTTCCTTATACTCAATTCCGTAACGGTTAAAACCCGAGGCAATTATCAATTATCCATTATCAATTTATGAACATTATTCTAATGTTCTTCTTGTGGTCGATCTTGAGTTTTAAATCGCCAAAAAAATAAAGCAGTTCCCACAAAACCCCACATAGTACAACCGATCATTAATCCTTTTTGTATAGGGTTATAATCATTAGAAATAGGGGCTAAATACTGATTATTGTTGCTGACATTATTATTATGATAATTGTTAGACTTATCTACTTGAAAAGGAACACTAACAAGCCCACCATGACCAGCTTGACGCACCTTAATTTCCCAAGTTCCAGACTGAGAAGAATCAGGGGAAAAAATAAAATTTCCTTGCTCATCAGTTGTGCCTTTTAACCAAATTTTACTTGGGTCGGTAGGAGCATAAACTGTGACCGAAGCATTAGGCAAAGGAGTACCAGTATCGTAAGTAGCATTAATCTTAATTGCCTGAGTAATTTGATGTTGAATTTTCACTCCATGAGCGATCGCTTTTCCCTGTAAATTTACTGAAGATAAAAATATTAAAGGAATAACAAATTGCCATTTCATATCTTACCTATGTATAACTTTGGCCTTAGCAATTTTGCCATTATTTACAAAGAAATAGGATTTATTTTATAGAAATTCCCGAATTACCAGACAAAAATTATCTTTGACTTTTTAATTTTGACTTAATTCCGATTCATGGCAATGGCCTTCACCTACATGACCTAAACTGGGTAAAATTGCCATTAACTTTTGATAGTCAGCAGGGGAAAGTTTACTTTTCAATGTAGCCATATCTGCTTCAACTTTTCCTCCTTCGGCGATCGCTGCTAGAGGCGCAAAACCTAATGCTCCTGTATTAATTTCGTCATCTGAGGCCACACTACCATCACCGAAAAGATGGTCAAAATGGAATGTTGCTTCCAATTCCGCAGTATCTCCACCTTGGAGAATACCTTTACGCTCATCCCCAACAAAATCTCCACAAGTAAATTCTAGCTCCTGGTCAACTTTGAGAGTAAAAGGTATAGTCTGACCATCTTTAGTTGCTGTGCCATCCATTAATAGAGAGTAACCTTGAGCTGGGCCATCCGTTGCTTTGGGCATTTTCCAAGATAGGGCATTGTAGCGACCAGGAGGTGCAGATACCTCACTTACCAAAATAGCTTCCGCAGTTTCATCCCCCTCTGCCAAGTCTACTGTTTTAGTTTGAGCAAGAATAATTTTTTCTTTTGCCTCTGGTTTTCCTCCAGTTTCAGCATTATAGGGTGGGTCTGTTTGGTAGGCAGTGACTTCGACTAAATTCGCGTAAAGTTGGTCAAATGTCACTTTCCAACCATCTTTAGTAACGAAACCTTCTCTGACAAAGTCTTCCCCGTTGGCACGAAGTTTGAGAGTGCCTGAAGTATTGTCAGTTGTTTGGGTTTGCTCGGTCTCAGTTTCAGTTGTTTGAGTTTGACAACTGCTGAGTAAGGCACTAGGGATGACAAAGGCCAATGTTAACCATATTAAAAGCTGTTTTCTCATCTTGATTACTTTTACAGTTGTACAGACAGGATGTTGAAAGTAAGAAAATTTTAGCCATGGCATTTTGATTTACAGAGAATTATGGACATATAGCGCTGCGCGCAGGCAATAGGCAACAGCTCCGGAAGGCAACAGGGGGAATAAAAAGTTGATAGTATAAAACTTTTAGCTATTGGACACCTCCTGCAATTTGTACATAAGCCAGCGCACATTGCTATAAATGACCATCTCTCTGAAAATCTATGTTGCTTACTTTTTTGGCCTTATTTTTTTACACATCTCTGTTATTTAGTAAACACTTTTTTACAAAAATTAACAATCCCTGGGGAGGGCATTATAGCGCTACGCGCAAGTCAGAAGGCGTGAAGTCAGAAGGCGCGAAGTCAAAAATCAGAAGTAATCCCCGATGCTAGGCATAAGTGTTTATAATTGCCCTAACCTATCAAAAGTCAAAAGTCAGAAGGCGCGAAGTCAAAAATTAGAAGTAATCCCCGATGCTAGGCATAAGTGTTTATAATTGCCCTAACCTATCAGAAGTCAAAAGTCAAAAGACGCGAAGGCGCGAAGTCAAAAATGGGAATGTGGAGAGATGGTTATACTAGCAACGCTGCTAGAAATCAAATGGCGCACCCATTCGTTATTCACTTTTAGCCACCTATGTCATTATTTATCTTTTAAAGATAGATTTAAAAGCAATTTTAAATTTTGAGATAATAACTATTACTATCAGAAATAAGACGATCGGATAACTTCCTTAATTAAGAGCGAATAAAAAAAACTAATATGTAAAAAATTGTCAATATTTTTGAGACCCCTTACAATATTTAATTGTCTTAGCATTAGCCAAAAAACTTACTTAACTAATATGATGAATCACTTTCGTTTTCTATCCTTATCTGGAATCATTGCTAGCTTAATCGCCATGAGTTCCTGTGCAAATACAACTACTCCAACTGTAGACCCTAACGCTAGTCCTAATAGTTTAAATTCACCAGTATCTACTGCTCCTGACACCATGAGCAAAATAGATATAAATGATGCTTCAGACTCAGACTTAAAAAAATTAGCAATCAAGTTAAACTTACCCGATCTACCAAAAAAAATTAAGGAAAATCGTCCTTACAAAGATATTAATGAACTGGCGGCAAAACAAGTTATCAGTCCTCAACAATTAGATTTTGTTAAGAATGATATAACTGTTGCAAAACCTACCCCACTACCAGAAAAAAAATAATTTGAAAAAAGTTTTTTTTTGATTGTACTATTTACCCCTACTAATATATTCCTTATTTAGTTAGTAGTAGGGGTTGAAAAAAACTTTTGTCTTGAAATTATCTATAGAGATAATTAATATCTTTTATCCTTAAATAAAAGTTAAAAAAATGTATTTTGTAGATTAAATGTATATAATTCAGAAGTGACAATTAAGCTGAAAAAAAGTAAGGATTTAGCTATTAGCTGTCAGCTCTCAGCAACAAGACTCTCTCCTTAAGGATAGTGTTTAAATTAATATAAACTTTAAGGGTAAGGGAGCCAACTTTTGTATGTAGTAAGACAAGCAATAAAGCTTTTCTCGTCAACTAAAAGCAATAGCTGATAGCTGATAGCTGATGGCTGACGGCTGAATGCTTACGAAAAAACTAAGACTTGAGATACTAAAATGAAAGAACTTAATAAGGAAAAATCTGTAGAGTTGCTAAACTCTATTATGGAATTTGAACTAGCAGGTGTGGTGCGCTATACTCACTACTCCTTGATGGTGACTGGGCCTAATCGCATACCAATTGTACAATTTTTTCAAGCCCAAGCAAATGAATCTTTACTTCATGCTCAACAAGCAGGAGAAATATTAACAGGTTTAGAAGGTCATCCCACACTGAAAGTAGCTTCAATTGTAGAAACAAATCAACATTCAGTGCCAGACCTTTTAAAGGAAAGCCTTAACCATGAAGGTAAAGCTTTAGAACTATATAAAAGCTTATTGGGAACTGTAGAAGACGCAAGTATATATTTAGAAGAATATGCTCGCACAATGATTGGTCAAGAAGAGTTACATAACATGGAAATCAAAAAAATGTTGCGTGACTACAGTTGATTAATTTAACTTAAAGTAAATTTGTAAATTTATCATAGCAATCCGTCTAAAAAATATGAATATCTGCCCAGAAATTACATATTATTTAGGATTAGAGAAAGAGCAATCGGATTGCTTCATTTTGCTCCAATGTTAGAAAAATTTGGCGATAATTTACCAAAAATTATCCGCTTTTTCATAGATAGATATAAGTTGATTTTGCTCAAAATTTATTCATCTTCATTCGGTAGAGAAGGAAAAGATTTAATCCACTTTTGATTAATACTCCAATCCAAGACAAGGCCAGCCACAGCAAAAGCCACTACACTTTCTATACCCAAGACCATTAAAGGCCATAGGTCGAGAAATGTATACCCATAACTTAATCCCACATCAATTTGTCCCAAACCTCTGACACTGCCAAAGGCCACCACTGCTCCGGATTTTAGATGGGGGTTACTGTCCTGACGGATAATATAACGATAAGTCACGCCAAACAGAAACCCACTAATAAAAGCGATCGCGCCCTGAAACAAAACATTCCAGCCTAGAGCTATAATTTCTAAATCAGCTAATAACTCAAATTTTTGGGCCAAAAATCGGCTATTAACGAAGGCGATCGCCCCAGAGGTTAAAAATAGGGAAATACCAGCCATAGTTCCTGCTTTTACAGATTCTATTCTTTCTGTGAAGGTAAAATTTGATGAGTATTTGACCATATATATAGTTATTAGCATTTCCGTTTGTCATGCTCCGCAAAAAAATATCAGCCGTCAGTTTTTTGTTTCACTTAATCTTATCTTGTTTTTAAGACGGCTTGACATACTTAAATTTATACACAAATTACAATAAACTTAATATTATTATCCTGTTTGATACTTTTGATTTTTTCATCTAGTCAAAATACCCTAAATCAAATATTATAAGATTTGGAGTAAATGTTTACCTTTTTCTAAATTGTAGTTATGGATATTTTGTCATTAGGCTGGGTTTCACTTTTAGTTGTGTTCGGCTTCTCTATTTCGATGGTAGTCTGGGGTCGTAACGGTTTCTAGAAACTAAGCATCGGTTTTTATAAACCTAATTTTTTTTGATGCGATCGCACTAAATAGCTTTTCTGAGCAATACCTGAGATGGGGTGGGTTTGTTGCCTCTCCCCATCAACTTTGGGAAATAACATTGCTTCACCAATAATTATATCAAATCCGGTAGCATTAGTATAATTAGATAGTTAATTAGGAGTCGGGAGTCAGAAGGGAAGAGAATTTAGAAAGATTTGCGCTCTGAGTGAAGATCAAACATTTTTTGATACCTAATTAAACGGATTAGATATTTATTTGAAGAAAGAAGAATTGAGTGGAAATACTGAAAAGTCGTCGCGACCCTCGACGAGACTCCAATCAATTTTAGACAGGACAATGAATAAAAAAGATGAGTAACGAAAATTCAATTGGACTAGCGGAATTAATTCAACAAGTCAAACAGGAATTACCGAAGAATTAATAATTAAATAATTAAATAATTCGCGCCTTGAAGCCCTCCCTTTCAAGGGGAAAAAAATAAATTTTTTCCTTTGATTCAATCAATTCCGTTTTAGGGAGAGGTAATTATGAATTATCCATTATCAATTATCAATTATTGAATGACCCAAGCACCAGATAGCGAAACAGATATTCCGATTTTTGCAGTTGATTCTGTGGAATTGGAGTTACAGGTGACAGTAAAAAAAGAAGGAAAAGCTGGAATTAAAATATATGTTCTAGAAATGGGAGTAGGAAGCGTTCGTGATGATGTTCAGAAGGTCAAGATCAAATTATCACCACTTTTGAATAAAGAGCAGCTTTTGAAAATCTATAAAAAGCAGTATCCGGAACGTTCCGAGAAATCGTTGGAAGAAAATGTTAATGCTGCTACGAAAGGCCAGAAAAAGCCTAATTTTTAATAGGAGAAAACTAATATCATGTTCGGACGGGTCATATCATGTCCGGTTGAATACTTATAATTAAGATAGTAGGGGAGTGTGGGGAGTGTGGGGAGTGTGGGGAGTGTGGTCCGTGTGGGGAAATATTTGGTAATGGTTGAAGATGGAACATTTTTTACGTGCCGAATTAAACGGGTTTGATATGAAGAGAGAAAAAGAGGGAAGAAGAGGAGAAAGTTTTTTCCAGATCGCTCTTATCCGGACATGATATAACACAGCTATGGAGCTACTGGAATTATATCTCTCACCTCTTCACAACCCCATTGAGTTTAAAGTTATTGTTACTCAGTCTCCAGTTGAAAGAGGTGCAATATCTTATCTGGGAATCACGATCGTAAAAATCGTACCTTGCCCTACTATTGAATCACAACTAATCTTACCCCCATGTTTCTCAGTAATAATTTGATGAGCGATCGCCATGCCCAAACCCGTTCCTTTTCCTACTTCTTTTGTGGTAAATCCTTGTTGGAATATTTTCGCTCTCACTTCTTCTGGCATTCCCGTTCCGTTGTCAGCAATTCGCACTATCGCCTTCTGTTTATCCTCGCTTAATTCCGTTCTAATAGTAATTCGATTTGGTTCTTTTTCTATTTCTTGAAAAGTTTTTCCGGCATTGCTTTCATCTAAAGCATCAATCGCATTCGCCAAAATATTCATAAATACTTGATTGAGTTGCCCCGCATAGCATTTTACTGGTGGCATATTACCGTAATTTTTAATAATTTCAATGACCGGACGGTTTTCGTTAGCTTTGAGACGATATTTTAAGATTAATAAGGTGCTATCTATCCCGTCGTGCAAATTAAACTCGTTTTTCTTATTGGTATCCTTACGAGCAAATGTTCGTAGAGATGTACTGATATTGTGAATAATATCGTATCCCCTTTGCATTGACGCAATCAGTTTTGGGAAGTCTTCAGCAACAAATTCTAGGTCGAGGTCTTCAATTTCTTCAACGATTTCATCATCAAGGTGGGAATGTTCGCGATAGAGAAAAAGTCCTGCCAATAAATTTTGCAGATATTCTTGTGCTGCCCTGACATTGCCACCGATAAACCCAAGGGGATTGTTGATTTCGTGGGCAATTCCAGTCACGAGATAGCCTAAGGTTACCATTTTTTCATTTTGTACGAGTTGCAGTTGTGCCTCTTCAAGTTGTAGATATTTCTCTTTAAGTTCTTGATTGGCCTTTTCCAGTTCTTGATTGAGTGTCTTGAGTTGTCGATTTTGTTGGGCTAATTTTTCAGACTGAATAAAGTTAGTTTTTTGGAGCATTTCTCGCAAGCGAAAAAGTTGTAAATGAGTTTCAACGCGAGCTAAAACTTCTTCAGCTTGTACGGGTTTGGTAATATAGTCCACTCCCCCCACGCTAAATGCTTTAACTTTGTCAAAGATTTCGTTCAGTGTACTGATAAAAATCACAGGAATATCTCGCCATTTTTCATCTTTCTTGAGACACTCGCACATTTCATAACCATTCATTTGCGGCATCATAATATCCAATAAAATCAACTCCGGAAGGAAATTTTTCATTCCCATTAGTGCTAATTTAGCACTGGGGAAAGCTCTAACTTCATAATCGCGTTCCTCCAAAAGATTGGATAATAAATGCAGATTAGCAGGGGTATCGTCAACAATAATAATTCGACCGTTATTTTCAATCATGACTAATAGACATCTCCACCAAAAGAGGGAACAGGGAACAGGGAATAGGGAACACCGGAGCTGGGAACAGGGAAGATATTTTTAGGAAAAAGGTACGGAAAATAATTTTGTGAGGAACTTTTAGTGTAAACATTCAGTCATAGCGCGGTCAGCTTTCAGGAATTATATCATGTCCGGATAATCAGTTATAAAAAAGCCTTCTCCCTTTGAACCTTTCTTTTCCTTTCCGTTTGTCATGCGCTCGCATTCAGCATAGCAGCATAGGAGCCTTCCTTCCACCAAAATGTAAGTATTCAAGCGGACATGATATTAGTAGTTTGAGGATTTGAGTAATATTGAGTTGTGAGCAAGTAGCTAATTTATTCCAGACTTTTAATTCTTTAGGACTTACGCACCTGCAACGTATTTTCGTCCGAAGCGACCGACAGAGTTTGCGGAGCAGTCCGGAACGGAAAGCAATCTCAAATTCGGCGTTGGTAAAGCGCGTGTATGATATTAATCTTAATTCTTTAGGAGTCAGTCCTCAGTCGGACCGAGTCTACCCACCCCTACTCCCCACACTAATTACACCAATGCTACCGGATTTGATATAATACCCCACCGTCACCCGCGGCGACCGAAATTGTTTGGGGATAGCTAAAGGTTTTATATTATCGGTTTTTTATATAGAATCCGGTTATATAGTATATGTTGATAATTCTATAATTACTTCAATATTTAATCAGACCCACTCCCCCACTCCTCTACTCCCCTACTCCCCTACTCCCCTACTCCCCTACTCCCAACTATACAATAACTATTCAACCGGATTCTATATTATTCCCCCTTCCGGAGCTGTTGCCTGCGCACAGCGCTATATAATC
>JAXHSW010000370.1:0-3513 GCA_034190295.1 Cyanobacteriota bacterium
GGATAGAATTATAAACAGATATTATATAACCGGATTCTATATAATATTGAAATAATTTAAGAAATTATAAACAGATATTATATAACCGGATTCTATGTGCAATTAACCGGATTTGATATAATTAATAATTAATAATTAATAATTACCTCTCCTTTAAAACGGATAGGATTGACTAATCATGAATTTTTTTCTTTTTATCCCCTTAAAATAGGAAGTTTTAAACCACAATTTTTCGATCGACGTAGGAGTTCAACTGAATATAAAAAACTCTATTACCAATGGATAATTGATAATTGATAATTAATCGCGCTTTAGGTAAAAATCCTCTCATAAGCAAGGAGAAAAAAGCGGTTAAAACCGAGAGAATTGAATGTCAGGAAATATCAAGTGCACTTTTTTTCCCTTTGAAAGGGGAGCCAGAGTAAGCTGAATTATTTAATTAAGAATTATTAATTATTAATTTTTCGGTAAATTAAGAAAGGAAAGAAAAAAATGCTGCTAGAACTCAAAAGATTAACGGTACCACCAGGACAAAAAGTGTTGTTAAAAGATGTAAGTTGGCAAGAATTTGAAGAAATTCTCACAGACTTAGGAGAAAGTCGCGCTTCTCGAATAGCTTATGCAAATAACACTTTAGAAATTATCAGTCCATTACCAGAACACGGACTTAGCAAAGAAATTATTAGCGACTTAGTAAAAGCACTCCTAGAAGAACTAGACAGAGAATTTTTAACTCTAAGTTCCACAACTTTTAAAAATGAGCAAATGGCAAAAGGAATAGAACCAGACAATTGTTTTTATATTGAAAATGAAGCAGCAGTTAAGATATAAATAACGCCTAGATTTAACTATCGACTCACCGCCAGACTTAGCCTTAGAAATAGATGTAACTTCTCGCACTCATCTGAATATTTATGCAAATTTAGGAGTAGGGAAAATTTGGCGATTTGAAAAAGGAAAATTACAAATCTATGTATTAGAAAATAACAAATATATAGAATCAGAATTTAGCTCTCATTTTCCCGGTTTACCCTTAACTGAAATAATTCCAGAGTATAGTATTCGCTGTCAAAATATAGGCAGAAATCAAACTATGAAAACCTTTCGGAATTGGGTGAGAGAACAAATTATTACTTAAGGAATTAAGAAAAATATTGCGTTGTCTGGGTTTTAAGCTTTTGAATCTATCCGTGCCTTTTTCTTCCACTGGTATATAAATAGTTATTTTCTTATTTATTCTATTTCAAATTAACTTGACAGCAGTAAGTTTTTTAGTGTTTGACAATAAATTTTATCGTAATCCTACTTTGAAAAAAATTCTACAAAAAGGTAAGGTCAAGTTCTATGGGATCTGCTTAAAAATAGCTGTTTGAGTTCGTTCATTTTAGATATTTACAACAGATTTCAAGTAAATGAGGTATACATAAGAATAGTAAAGTGAATGCAAGTGCGGACATCTTGCCCGCCACTGGTGTACCTTACTAATATGAAATACGCTGTATATCTATCGTTTCCCCCTTTTTTTTTCAAAATTTATCCCCTCTTCCTTCTTGCTTCTTCCTTATAAATCTAAAAGAGGGAAAAGTCTAATAACCAATCCCTCCATCATTAAATTATATTCTTTCACTCACTACTAGAAATAGTTCTTAGTTAGAAGTTTCTTCCGAAGTTAACTGAGGAAACTTCTCAGCGAAATATTTGCTGAGGAATGTATTAACAAAAGACAGGATAACTGGACCCAGAATAAAAGATAACAAACCACTGACTTGAAATCCTGGTACTAATACAGCAGCTAACCAAAAACAAAGACCATTTACCACCAAAGAAAATGCTCCCAGAGTAACTATAGTTATAGGTAAAGAAAGTACTCCAATAACTGGTCTAATCGCAGAATTAACAATGCCAATAGCAGCAGCAGCAATTAACGCTACTGGAAATGTAGCTATGTTTACTCCAGGAAAGATTATATCAACTACTAATAAACTCAAAGCAGTAACTAATAATGTTAAAAATGTGCCAAGCATAATATCTCCCTTAGCTAAAAATATTTTATCTAATACTTACCTATAATGATAGACAAAACAATGACTTTTACTCACTACCAAAAGGTAGATATAAAAATCTAACATCTAGACTCTCGATCGAGAACTTAATACTTAATACTTATCTTTGGGTAGAGGAAATATAGAAATTTTTTGTTCAGTATAGATATTATGTAGAATTGTAAAATTTAAGAAAATCCGATGAAATTACTTCAAATTATTCTTGCCATCCTCATTCCTCCTCTAGGAGTTTTCCTAGCAATGGGGGTTAGTTCAGCGTTGTTTATTAATATCTTATTAACATTATTAGGATGGCTTCCTGGTTCTATCCATGCTGTATGGGTTATTTCTAAACAATTAGAACAAGCGGGTGAAAATCCTAACTAACTAATTGAAGCTTTTTGATTAACTACATCGATCGAGACTTTTTTTCTGAGAAAAATTTGTTATTACTAACAGAGGTCAGAAGAACTAATACGGCAAAGTTTTAATTTCTGACCTCCGAGAATTTTTAACTAAGAATGTTCTTTATTAAACATCTCATATAAAGATTTCCATAACTCTCTCAAAAACTGTTTAACTTTTTGTTCTTTTTTCGCTACTGCTGTTCCTGCCTCTCCTAATCTTTTTTCAAAATCTTGACGTTTTTCTTCTAGTTGAGATGTGAATTTTTCTGGGTCTTTCTTAGTCTGTTGATACCAACTATTAGCTTCATCTAAATATTGTTTTACATTTTCAGCAGACTCACCATAACGCTCTGCTAAATTAGCTTTAACAATTGCTAATTGAGCTTGTAATTGAGCATAACGTTTTTTCATTAAAGTAACTTCCTCACTATCTTTGATAGTAGCAACTGTAGAATTAAGGGCAGATTTAATGTCCTCAGACTTGTCTTTTCCAACTTCAATAATGTCATCAAGTGTACTATCAATATCATTTTGTAGCTGTTCTTCTTCAGAAGTTATTTGCTGCTGAAGTTGCTTAATTTCGCCGTTACTTTTATCGATAGACAGCCGTTTAGCACGGCTCATACCTTCAATTGCACCTTGAATAGTTGCAGTAAGTTCTTCTTGAATTTCTCCACCTTTTTCCTTCAAAACATTTATTGTTGCCGAAACAGCATCTTTGACTAAAGAACGAATTTCTCCAGAACCTTCTTTAACTTCAGAAGCAGCTTCAGAAACAGCAGAACTCACAATTTCTCTGATTTTTTCAGACCGAAGTTGACCTTCACTCTTAGCTTTTTGCAAGTCAGCAACTATTTTATCTTTACTAACATTAGTCATAATTAAATTTTCTATGTTTTAGAGATGATTACTATTAATTAGTATAGCAATATACAGCTAAGATAGAGACCTCCTAAAGAGAGAAAAATTCAAGATTAAAAAAAATTAATAGCAGAGACTTTATATAGAATCCGATTGAATACTTATTATATAGTTGAGAGTAGGGGAGTAGGGGAGTGGGGGAG
>JAXHSW010000371.1:0-3505 GCA_034190295.1 Cyanobacteriota bacterium
TAAACTAATAAAGTTTTTCCAGGAAAACTTGAGCCATCCCATACAGGTTGAGAGAAATTACGAATGACAAAACCTTTAGTTTTCCACCGCCATTCATATTTAGAAAAACCTGGAATAAAATTTCCCTGTTTCAGCAAAATACCTGCTATACCAAAGTGAGCATTTACATAACTTTTGTCTAATTTTAGAGCTTCTTCATAATATTTTTGAGATTGTAAAAATTTTCCTAGTGTAAAAAATATAGAGCCTAACTCGTTATATATTCCAATATAACTTGGGTTGAGTTCTAGAGATTTTTGATAATATTCGATAGCAGTTTCAAGATTGCCTTTATCCCTGAAAATTTTTCCTAAATTTAAGTAAGCTTGACTATCCTTAGGACACAAAGTAATAACCTGATTCAAAAGCTGAATTGCCACTTCATTTCGACCTGCTAAATTTTCTAGTACAGCTAATAAATGGAGTACCTGAAAATCTTGAGGTTTTTCTGCAAGTATGAGGCGACATATTCTTTCTGCTTCTACTAAATTATTTTGTTGATAATATTGATATGCCAGATTAAATTTTTCTCCTAACTTTTTCTGAGATTCCATAAATTCAATCAATGCTTGTTTTACCTGAATAAAAACACTATCCCAATCATTAATTTTTGGCTGTCTAAATAATCTAGCTGTCGGATACCAAGGACTATCATTTCTATCTAACAACCATCGCCAGTCTGGCACAAAAGGTAATAAAATCCACACAGGTTTACCTAATGTTCCTGCCAAATGTGCCACTGCCGTATCAATAGTAATAATTAAATCAAGTTGAGTAATAATTCCCGCCGTATCAGCAAAATCATTTAACTGACTACTTAAATCAAAAATTAGAAATTTCTTCAGTAATTCAATATCTGTTTCTGACAAATATTTTTGCAGACTATAAAAAGCGGTGCCTGGTATATCTAAAAAATTTGAAAAATTAACAAGAGAAACTGAACGTTTGCTAATTGTCGAAGAGATGGAATTTGTTGACCAAAAAATACCTATTTTGAGTAAATTTTTATCTGTAGATTCTAATTTTATATAATCTGTAGTAGGTACAGTTAAATCAGGAATTTCTGCCGGAATAGTATCTAGAGTAGTTCCCAATATCCGAGGTAATTCTAACAATGGTGCATGGACATCAAAGGTCGGCAAAATTTTCTGGCGGTCTACACATTGCTCAATTTCAGGAATTTTTTCCAGCAATCTAATTAAAGGTTTATGACAAGCTAAAATTATCCGCCCTCCATGTTGTTTAACTAGGGGAATATAACGAATAAATTGAATTGTGTCGCCGTATCCTTGTTCGGCATGAAGTAGGATTATTTTACATTCTAAATTCGAGCCATCCCAAAGCTTTTCTTGCAGTATAAAAAATAAACATTTTTCAGATTCCCAACGCCAATGATATTCTTGAAAACCTGACTTGAAGTCTCCAGTTAGTAGCAAAATTAAGCTTAAATTAAGATGAGAAGTAGGAAAATGTGGTTCTAGTTCAATAGCTTTTTGATAAGAGGCAATACTTGCAGTAAAATTTCCTTGTTCCTGAAAAATAAATCCTAAATTATTGTATGCCTGAGCATAATCAGGTTGCAGACTAATTGCTTGTTGATAATAAGTTCCTGATTTTGATAAGTCTCCTTGATTTTGCCAAGCAACACCCAAGTTAAAATTTGTTTTGGGGTTACTAGGGTCAAGAAAAAGAGACTTTTCGTAGTTAGCTATTGCTGATTCTATTTGTTTTTTTTGTAAGAAAATAAATCCTAAGTTGGAATAATTACTACTATCATTCGGTTCCAGAGAAATAGCTTTTTGATAATGAGCGAGTGCCTCTTCTAAACGACCTTCATTTTTCAGAATATTTCCTAATTTGGAATAATTACTACTATCATTCGGTTCCAGAGAAATAGCTTTTTGATAATATTCAATTGCCTCTTCTATACGACCTTCATCTCTCAGAATATTTCCTAAGTTAGAGTAAGCTTGACTAGAGTTAGGACGCAAAGTAATAACTTGATTCAAAAGCTGAATTGCCACTTCATTTCTACCTGCTAAATGTTCTAGTACAGCTAATAAATGGAGTGCCTGAAAATATTGAGGTTTTTCTGCGAGTATGAGACGGCATATTCTTTCTGCTTCTACTAAATTATTTTCTTGATAATATTGATATGCTTGGTCAAAATTTGCTGGTAGATTATGCTGAGATTCTTGAAATTCAATTAGTGCTTGTTTTACCTGAATAAAAACACTATCCCAATCTCCTATTTTTGGCTGTCTAAATAATCTAGCTGTCGGATACCAAGGACTATCATTTCTATCTAACATCCATCGCCAGTCTGGCACAAAAGGTAATAAAATCCACACAGGTTTACCTAATGTTCCTGCCAAATGTCCCACTGCCGTATCAACAGTAATTACTAAGTCAAGTTGAGTAATAATTCCTGCCGTATCAGCAAAATCATTTAGCCGATTACTTAAATCTAATATAGGTAATGTTTCTAATAATTGAATATCTAATCCAGGCTCTTTTTGCAGACTATAAAAAGTTACTCCTGCCATGTCTAACAATGGTTGAAAATCTGTTAACTTACAAGAACGTTGAGTAGTAGTTGGATTATGCGGGTTTGTCTTCCAAACAATACCTACTTTCAAAAAAAATCCGGCTGGATACTCTAATTTTATTAATTTAGTATGGGATATGTTTAAATTTTGAATTGGTGGAGGAATATTATCTAAAGTAGTACCAAAAATACGAGGTAATTCTAACAATGGTGCATGAACATCAAAAGCGATCGAATTTACTTTGATGTCTACACATTGCTCAATTTCAGGAATTTTTTCCAGCAATCTAATTAAAGGTTTTTGACAGGCTAAAATTATCTGTCCTCCCTGTTTCTTAACTAGAGGAAGATAACGAATAAATTGAATTGTATCTCCATATCCTTGTTCGGCATGAAGTAGGATTATTTTACATTCTAAATTCGAGCCATCCCAAAGCTTTTCTAGTTGTACTAAAGACATAGATTTTTTAGTTTCCCAACGGTGCCACCACCAATGATATTCTTGAAAACCTTCCTTTAGGTTTCCACTCAATAATAAAGTTATAGCTAAACTAAAATGAGCATCAGGATTATTTGGCTCTAGTTTAATAGCTTCTATATAATGAGATGTACTGGCAGTCAAATTTCGTTGTTGCCGAAAAATAAATCCTAATTTGGAATAATTACTACTATCACTAGGTTCCAGAGAAATAGCTGTTTGATAATGAGCGATCGCCTCTTCTAAACGACCTTCCTTTTTCATAACCTTGGCTAAGTTTGAATAACCTTGACTAGAGTTAGGACGCAAAGTAATAACTTGATTCAAAAGCTGAATTGCTACTTCATTTCTACCTGCTAAATTTTCTAGTACAGCTAATAAATGGAGTACCTGAAAATCTTGAGGTTTTTCTGCAAGTATAATCCGACATATTTTTTCTG
>JAXHSW010000372.1:0-3386 GCA_034190295.1 Cyanobacteriota bacterium
ACACAGGAGAATCTCTCAATATTACTGTGGTAGATAATTTAACCACCGCAGGAAATAACGCCACTATTAACAATAATCAAATTATTTACACCCCATCACCAGGATTCAGCGGAACAGATACTTTCACCTACACTATTTCAGACGGCAATAATAATACTCCCAACTCTAGCGCTACAGTTAATGTGACAGTCACACCAAACCAAATAATTCCAAGTGCAGAAAATGACACAGTTTCTACTACTGCAAATATTCCCATAAATATAGATGTCTTAGCAAACGACACAGGAGAATCTCTCAATATTACTGTGGTAGATAATTTAACCACCGCAGGAAATAACGCCACTATTAACAATAATCAAATTATTTACACCCCATCACCAGGATTCAGCGGAACAGATACCTTCACTTATCAAATTTCAGACGGCAATAATAATACTCCCAACTCTAGCGCTACAGTTAATGTGACTGTAGACTCCCCACCTTCCGGCAATATTAGTGGGATTATATTTAACGACACGAACCAAAATGGCATTCTCGAACCAGGAGAAACAGCATTAGCAAATGTCACAGTTTTTATAGATACCAATCAAAATGGCATTCCTGACCCCGACGAACAAACAGCAGTTACAGACCAGTCTGGTATCTACACTTTATCTAACTTATTACCAAATACTTATACCGTCAGAACAATTACTCCTCAACCTGATGCGACTCTCACAACTCAAGAGTTTTCTGTCACCCTGTCTTCTGGAGAAAATATCAATAATACTAACTTTGGTTATAGCATTTCCAACCCAGGTACTCTCCAATTTAGCAACCCCACTTTTAGCGTTACAGAAAATGAACCCACTGCTACAGTTACAGTAATTCGTACTGGTGGAAATGATGGAGTAGTTAGTGCCAATATTAACCTTTCCAATAGTACAGCAACCCAGGGTATTGATTATGGCAACCCTGTTCCCGAAACTATTTTCTTTGCAGATGAAGAAACCCAACAAACTATTAATATTCCTATTATTAATGATGACTTAGTCGAGAATACGGAAACTGTCAATTTAACTTTAAGTAACATTACAGGTGGAGCGAATGTTGGTCAACCTGCTACTGCTACTTTAGAAATTATTGATGATGATGAAATTATATCCCCACCACCTCCACCTTTTACTACTAGGGTGTTGGGTTTTGATGATGAATTTAACAATTTTGATTTTGTGAGGTCTGTTCAAGTTAATCCCCCTCAAGGTGCTGCGGACCTTCGATTTTCTCCTAATACTGTAGCTCTAGTAAGTAGGAATGAAGGAGGTCAAGGAAGATTTGATGGTACTCCTAACAATAGTACTGTTATTGCCTATGATATACCAGACCGACAATTAGGGTTTGAGCTTGATGCTATTGTCATTGACTTAGCTGAAGTAATCGAGCGGATAGGTGAAATTGAGTTTGGTAATTTTTCGTTGGACTATGCTTCACCTAACAGAAGTCACAATGTGAGGTTTTTCAATGAAAGTCGTCAGGATATTGGCCAAGGAACAACTTTAAGTCCGACTACTCCTATTCCTGACCAACCAAATAATTTCAGTAACTTTAGCCGTCAAGGTATTCCAATTCCAGAAGATACCCAGTTTATTGCCATTGGCAGTGAATCTACCGAAATTGGTATTGATAATTTACAGTTTACATTACAGCCAAAGAGCGATCGCTCCTTTAGTAAAATTGGGGACAATACTAGCCTTGAAATTTTACCAGATAGTATGTTCTTTGCTTCAGCTTTCTAGTGGTCATTTCAGTTATCAGTTATCAAAATAACATGGGTCTAAAACCCCGCCTTTTAAGGCGCAATATTTTTGGAGAGTTGCTCAAATCTCTTACTTCCCCTCCTGGGAGGGGTTAGGGGTGGGTACACTTGCTGACTTGCAGACTTGCTGACTTCTGACGCGCGTTATCAGTACCTTCTATCGACCGCTTTTTATACCCTTGAAAAGGGAGGCTTGAAACCTAATTTACTATATAATATATAGGCAAATTATCTTAGTTGTTTCTACAGAGAAAAATAAGTAAATATGTCTATTTTAAACGTACTATTAGGACTTTGATATTTGTGAGGACTCAAATAGCCGAAACATCAACGGGGACAAGGAAATTCATTAGCAGCTAAAAAATGGCTAAAACCTAAATGTATTAAGAAACAGGCTAAGAGGTCATTTTTCAAGTATTTCTGACTAAAGCCCCAGTGTTAAATGTTGCATAACCTCCCCAGTTGCATAAATAGTATCATTTTCGGGATCGTAGTTTTGCTCTGGCCCTGACACAAGTATTTAAAGGGCTAAAGTCCAACTACAAACATGAGAAAGATTTTGTAGTAGATTTATTGAGGTATTAATCTATGCGTTATTGGATAAATTATCTGGGAGTTATTACTACTGCTTTAGCTTTAAATTTCCCTATCTTTGAGGGATTACTTCAAGGAGAAAAATTACAAATTTCACCTGTATTTGCTCAGGATATTTCTTATGGTAGTTCTAATCATCAATCTGAAATAAATAGGCTGTTAAAAGAGGGTGATAAATATTATCAAAATGAGCAATACGAACAGGCATTAGAAAAATTTCAACAGGTATTAAAGCTACGACGAGATACAGGAGATTTACTTGCAGAAAGTCGTGCTTTATTCTATGTAGGAGTAATGTACGAAAAACTAGGCAAAGGTGAAAAGGCTTTTGATTATTATTGGGAAATTATAGGAGTAGCTGAAGAAATCGGAAATCCCAATACAGCTACAATTATTCAGAAGTATTTATGTAGAACTCCAGGAGGAAAAACATACCTCAACAATGATGGATTTAATGTTATTCAATATTGTACAGGATGGGAAGGAGACTCTGGTAGTGTCACTCTTTTATTTGATGAAGATGACAAAAAATAATAAGAATAACTCAAATCGACATCTCGACCAAAAGAGGGAATAAAAAACAGGGAGCAGGGAACAGAAACCCCACCCATAACGCCTCCAAAGAGGGGATTAATTGATGATGTATGGATAATAATTGATTTTATTTTTAATTTTTGGAAATGTCTAATAGACTCGCCAATGAATTAATTGAACTAAATAATAGCTTGAGCGATCGCTCATTATTTGGTAATTGCTGAAGCTGAATATATAAAAAATAAAAAAAATGTTTAAAAGTAGTGGGAAAAGGGTAATTTCAGTTATCAGTTATCAGTTATCAAAATAACATGGGTCTAAAACCCCGCCTTTTAAGGTGCAATATTTTTGGAGAATTGCTCACGCATCCCCTACTTCCCCTCCTGGGAGGGGTTAGGGGTGGGTTCTCCACGGTCGGGGTTAGGGGTGGGTTCTCATCGGACGGGCTTAGGTGAGGGGTATC
>JAXHSW010000373.1:0-3286 GCA_034190295.1 Cyanobacteriota bacterium
CTTCTTCTTTCTTCCCTCCTGAATTCTGTTTGCGGAGCATTCCGTAGGAAATTCTGTTTGCGGAGCATTCCGAAGGAAATTCTGAGTAGTTTATTTATAAGTATTTAACCGAACATGATATGACTTCCTCCTGGGGGGGGTTATCAAAATAATTGGGTCGCGCCACCCCGCTTTTAAGGCGAAATATTTTTGGATAATTGCTCAAATCCCCGTTACAAAAATAATATCATGTCCGGATAATTAGTGATGAAAAAACTTTCTCCTCTTCTTCCCTCTTTTTCTCTCTTCATTTCCTCTTTTTCTCTCTTCTTCCTTCTTCTTTATTCCCCTCCTGGGAGGGGTTAGGGGTGGGTTCTCCACGGTCGGGGTTATATCATGTCCGAATAATTAAGATTAATATCATACACGCGCTTCAGCAACGCCTTTTTTAATTGGCAAAATTTTCTTTGACCAAAAAATAAGGTCTCAAGCCTCCCCTTGGCTGCGCCGCGAGCTACCGCTCTACAAGGGGATGAAAAAAAATAAGGTTCAATATTTCAAGCCTCTGACTTTAACTAGAGGTAGTGATAACTGATAACTGATAACTGAAATGACGAGCTAGCTTTGGTTTAAGCTTGGTTGCAATAGACATAGGCGTAAAAATCAAAAATAAAATCAATTATTATCCATAAATTATCAATTATTCCCCTCCTGGGAGGGGTTAGGGGTGGGTTGCCTTTCGGAGCTGTTGCCTGTTGCCTTTCGGAGCTGTTGCCTATGCATGGAGGAGATGTCTAATCAACCTTACAGATAGAGTTGCTTCGTCAGTCCCATTACTTATATAATTTAAAAATGTAGCATATTTAACTTCCTAAAAATTGGCCACTTACTCCTAGAATATTATGACTGAAACAGCAATTCTGTGTGTTGATGATGAAACTGTTATCCTGGAAACCCTCCAGGAACAAATTAGCCGTCACTTTGGCGAGCAATTTGTGTACGAGGCTGCCGAAAGTGCTGAGGAAGCCCTAGAAATTATCGAAGAGCTAGATGAGGAAGGCGTCAAAATTGTGGTGATTGTCTCTGACTGGCTGATGCCTGGAATGCGGGGGGATGAGTTTTTAGTTCAAGTCTATCAGCAATTTGGTGATATTAAAACAATTATGTTAACTGGGCAAGCTGATGAGTCGGCGATTCAGCGAGCGAAGAAAGAAGCTCATCTTTATTCCTGTATCTATAAACCGTGGCGGGAAGAAGAGTTGATTAAAATCATTACAACAGCGATTGAGTCAGTATGAACGAACTAGCGATTGAGTCAGTATGAACGAACTAGCAATTCTTTTGGTCGATGACGAACCGATGGTTTTGGAAAGTCTCTCTGAAGAGTTACAACGAAACTTTGGTCAAAATTATAGTATTGAAGCGGCGGAAAGTGGTGAAGAGGCACTCGAAATTTTAGAGGAATTGCAGACTGAAGGAATAGAAGTTGCTGTAGTGATTTCCGATCAATTAATGCCTGGTATCAAAGGAGACGAACTCCTGAGCCAGATTCATCTTTTGTATCCAGATATTTTGAAGATTATGCTGACGGGTCAGGCCGGAGTAGAGGCAGTGGGGAATTCTGTGAATTCAGCTAATCTCTACCGTTATATCACTAAACCCTGGGATACCACCGATCTGAATATGACTGTTAAGGAAGCCCTACATAAGTATTTGCGGATGAAACAACTCGAACGACAAAATGCTCAACTGCGAGAAAACGAACGTCGTCTGACTCAGTTTTTGGAGGCGATGCCAATTGGTGTATCGGTTCACGATGTGACCGGAAAAATGACCTATGCCAATCAGAAAGCTAAGGAGTTACTCAAGTTAGACGTTTTACCAGATAGCAATATTGAGCAAATTGCGGATACTTTTAACATTTATCAAGCAGAAACCAAGCAATTGTATCCTTCAGATCGACTGCCAATTGTGCGTTCGCTGGCGGGAGAAACAGTTCATTGTGAGGATATAGAAATTCATCACCCAGATCGGATTATCCCGATGGAAGTCTCGACTACACCTATTCGGGATGAAACAGGCCAAATCACTCAGGCGATCGCTACTTTCCAAGATATTAGCGGTCGTAAACAAGCTGAAGCTGAACGAGAGCAGTATACAAGAGAATTGTTTGAACTTAATGAAGCTTTATCCAGGTTTGTTCCCCGTCAATTTCTCCAATCTCTTGCTCACAAAAGTATTACTGAGATTCAACTAGGGGAGTCTGTTGAGAAGCAGATGTCAGTTTTGTTTGGCGATATCCGTGCTTTTACAACTCGTTCGGAACAGATGACTCCAGAAGATACCTTTAAGTTTATCAATAGCTATCTCCGACGTATGGAACCTGCAATTATTGAAAATGGCGGTTTTATTGATAAATATATTGGTGATGAAATTATGGCACTGTTTGAAGGAAGTGCTGATTCTGCGGTGAATGCAGCAGTGACCATGTTAAAAATCCTGGCTGAATATAACTTAACCCGACAGCGACCAGACCGCTTACCTATCGAAATTGGCATTGGGATTAATACAGGGAAGTTGATGTTAGGAACGGTAGGCGGCAACTCTCGTATTGATACTACTGCTATTGGTGATACAGTTAATCTCGGTTCCCGTCTCCAGCATTTAACAAAAACATATAATGCTCCGCTTCTAATTTCTCATCACACTTTAGCTTGTCTGGAGGAACCGATGAAGTATGCTATGCGAGCGATCGCTAAAGTGCAAGTTCGGGGAAAATCTAGAAAGGTAGGGGTGTTTGAGGTATTTGAAGCCGATCCTAATGACCAAAAGCTGGCCAAATTGGAAACGAAGCAAATTTTTGAAGCAGCTTTGATTCACTACTATGCAGGAGAATTTGAGAAAGCAAAATCTTTGTTCAATAACTGTTTACAAAAAAATTCTAGCGATCGCGTTGCTAAAATTTATCTGAAGAAGTGTGGTTAGTTAGGGTTTGCTGAAAAAGTCTGATGATAGGCAACAGGCAACAGCTCCGAAAGGCAACAGCTCATCTGGCAACAGGCAACAGGAGGAATAAATTGCTCAGGAATTACGCACCAAGCGCCATATCTAGAATGGCATTCGCCCTTCTATCGTTATTCTCTGATTATAGCGGTTTTCACAAAGGTAGACTACAAGACTTCTGCCCCTCACGGGGTGACAAGCGCCTCAAAACTATTGTGGTATAATGGTTTAAAGAATATAATCCCTTTCAAAAATTAAATATTTTTTTTGAGAATGATAATCATTATCATAAAGGGAGTGGATT
>JAXHSW010000374.1:0-3279 GCA_034190295.1 Cyanobacteriota bacterium
CCCACCCCTAACCCCGACCAGGAGGGGAAGTAGGGGATTTGAGCCCCGCTCCAAAAATATTGCGCCTTAAAAAGCGGGGTTTTAGACCCATATTATTTTGTTCACGAAGGAAGAGGGAAGAAGGAAGAAGGAAGAAGCAAAAATAACCCACGTTTAAAAATGTGGGATTGAAAACAAGGACGCAATATTCCATCGCACTACGTGTCTTGGAATACTTATGTGTTTTAAGTGGGCTTTATACCCACAACTAAAGTTTTTGATTATACTCATACCAACTTCTATCTTCCTCCTAACTTCTTGCTTCTTTGTAACTACCTTTCTTTTATTTGGGAGAAACTATTTAGTATGCCAAAAAATTATGTCACTAATTTTACTTAAATATTTATAATCCTCACCTAGATTGGCTATATTTTATAGACAGTTAAGTGATTTTAAATATCATCATGTTACAGCTTGAATTTAATCTAAAAAAAAAATTGAACGAGCAAATCATCTAGATTCAGTTACTAAAAACTAATATTATATATAATCTTTTACTGCTCCCAAATTAAGCTATTAACTGTTTTCCACAAAAATTTTTTTTTTACCGAATAATTAAGGTTGAAAGCTTCTCATATCAAGTATAAAAAAGAAAAAAAATTACGATACTCGTCAATCCTTTCCTTGAAAATAATAGGTAATTATTAATTATTAATTATTAATTATTCCATATCGGTCTAAATTAAATTTATGTGCAATTAAACAGATGTAATATTCTATATTGATAAACTTTATATTATAAATAGACAAACATATAGTAATCAAAAAATCTATAATAATTTGATAGTCACCTAGTTATTCAAACGGTACAATCTCTCACAACTTCAATAAGATAACTATATTTCAGATACTTTTTAAATTCAATAAAATGTTTTATATCCTTCAAAGGAAACGGTTTAGGTTATTTGCTATATTCGGACTAATCTTAACATTTTTGATTAGTTGCACTACTCCCTCTGCTCCTAACTTAAATATTCAAGAAATTAAGTTTTGGACGATACAGCTTCAACCTCAATTTACGAATTATTTTAATCAATTAATTACTGATTTTGAAACTGATAATCCAGGTTTATCAGTACGATGGATTGATATACCTTGGTCAGTAATGGAAAAGAAAATTCAGAATGCTATTGTGACAAAAACTCTTCCAGATGTGGTTAATCTTAACTCAAATTTTGGATATTTATTGACTGAAACTAATGCTTGGTTAAATTTGGATACTATATTATCAGATTCGGTAAAAAATCAATATCTACCTAACTTTTGGCAGGCTAGTCAAATTGATGGTAAAAGTTTTGGTATCCCCTGGTATGCGACAACAAATATAACTATTTATAACTCTCAGTTGTTTCAACAAGCAGGACTGGAGCAACCTCCCAAAAATTATTCAGAGTTAGCAGAGGTGGCTAAACAAATTAAAGAAAAAACTGATAAGTACGCATTTTTTATTTCTTTTCTACCAGAAGAATCTTCAGAGGTACTAGAATCTTTTGGCAAGATGGGAGTAAGACTAATAGATGTTGATGGAAAGGCTGCTTTTAATACTCTAACTGGTCAGGCAGTATTCAAGTATTGGGTCGATTTATATCAAGATGGGCTATTACCAAAGGAAGTATTGACAAAAGGAATTCAGGCTGGTTCTGATTTATATCAAGCTGGAGAAATAGCTATGTTGTTTTCTGGTCCAGAAGCGATGGAGGCAATATCTGAAGATACACCAGAGATTGGACAAGTATCAAAACCTGTATCTCAAATTACAGGTGAAACTGGTAAAAAAAGTATGATGTTAATGAATTTAGCTATTTCTAGTAATACTAAATTACCAGACCTCGCGCTGAAATTTGCTTTGTTTATTACTAACAATCAAAATCAAGTGGCTTTTACTCAGGAGACTAATGTTCTACCTTCCATAACTGATACTTTAGAGAATAATTATTTTCAACTTCTTCCTTTTAATGCTTCTGCTCAAGATAAGGCTCGAATTGTTAGTGCTAATCAAATGCTTGATGCAGAAGTTTTACTTCCACCAGTTAAAGATTTGAATAAGTTGAAACAGATTATTTCTCAAAATTTGCAGGCAGCTATGTTGGCAGAGAAAACTGTTGAGCAGGCGATCGCTGATGCGGCGTTTGAATGGGATAATCGGTCGGTCGATAATTAATAATTAATAATTAATAATTAATAATTACCTCTTCTTTTCAAGGAGAGGATTGACTAAAAGGATTTTTTTTTTCTCTTTTAAAGGAGAGGCTTTAAATCTTAATTATTCGGTTAGCAGGTCATTTCAGCGATCGGTTATTAGTACCTCTGCAATAAGGAGGCTTTAAATAAGGAATAGTCTCTTTTCTCTTGGTTGATTGGATATTGCTAGGATGACCAAACCATCCCTCAACCGCTTTTTATGTAAGCATTTCCTACGGAATGCTGCGCAAACAGCCGTCAGCTATTAGCTATCAGCTATTAATTTTAGGGAAGGTAAAAGCAACCTTTGAAATTGAAAAAGAATAAAAAGTTACTGCCAAAGTCTCAGGACCAAACCTGAGAAGTAATTATTCATTAATAATTGCTGATAGCTGACTGCTGATAGCTGAATGCTTACCGTAATATTCAATAAAAAATTGGGAAACTTTACTCCTGTTGCCTAACTTCAAAAGATTTTCTACATAACTCAAAATCAAATCTTTTTCCACTTTTTTTATTCTACTTCTCTTTGCACTCTTCTACTACTTAGCTTCTTTCAACAATTAATAATTGTAAGCATTTCCTGCGGACTGCTGCGCAAACAGCGGTCAGCCATCAGCCATCAGCTATTGCTTTTTGTTTAGGAGAAAAGCTCCAAAAATATTGCGCCTTAAAAGGCGGGGTTTTAGACTCATATTATTTTGATAAAGAAAAATTTTCATGATTAGTCAATCCTCTTCTTTTCAAGGAGAGGTAATTGTTAATTATTAATTATTAATTATTCATTATTAATTATTAATTGTTGAATTGTATATTCATTTCAATAAAATTTCAATCTGATTTTATAGCATTTGACCAGTTTTTCGATCGGCGATTATAGCAGTCTAAGGAAAGGTTAGGACAGTTAACGCGCGTCAGAAGTCAGAAATCAGAAGTCAGAAGTTAACCCACCCCTAACCCCGACCGTGGAGAACCCACCCCTAACCCCGACCGTGGAGAACCCACCCCTAACCCCTCCCAGGAGGGGAAGTAGGGGATTTGAGAAAAGCTCCAAAAACC
>JAXHSW010000375.1:0-3078 GCA_034190295.1 Cyanobacteriota bacterium
CCACTCCCCATCTCCCCCACTCCCCATCTCCCCTATTTAGTCGCACTTACACTAAATGAACAATAGTTACCCCACTACCACCGTCATTTCTAGGCGCTAACTCATAACGCTCCACCAACGGATGATCCTGCAAAAACTCATGGATACCCTGTCTCAATTTACCAGTACCCTTACCATGAATAATCCACAACAAACCATACTCGATCGCCCGAGAAAGTGCCCTATCTACCTCAATTTGAGCATCTGCAACCCGACTGCCACGAATATCAATACTATTTTGAGAAGTACGAACAGCTAAACCACTAGAAGTAACCTCTGCTGGAGTTTCCTTAGACTTACTTTCTGACTTCTTACTCTTTTGCACCTCCACATTTTTACTCTTTTTAGAAAGCTCTGCTTTTTCACCATCAAGAGATTCAACTTCCGCCAAACTAACTGTCATTTTCATAATTCCAAACTTAACAGTTAACTCATCATTCTCATTAGGAGCGCTCAACACTTCTGCTGTTTGCCCAATTTTAGGAATCCGAATACGATCGCCCTCTTTAGGCATAAAATTCGGTTTTTTGACAGGGACAGTACGAGAAGGCAAATATTTCTCAGAAATTTCATTAATAGCTTTAGTAGCTTTCTGAGCATTTCGAGCAGTTAACGGACCCTGTTGTAAATTCCGAATGACCGTAGCAATTTCTGCTTTTGCCTCAGCAATTTTTTCCTGTACTGCCACCTCTTGCGACAACTGTAAATCTCTTTCTCGATCCTTGAGCGCAGCAGCTTTTCTCGAAACTTCCCGATGTAAAGACTCAGTTTCTTGTAGTAACTCAGAAGCTTCTTTCGCCTTTGTTTCCTGTTGCTGTCTTTGTGCTTCTAAACCTGCAATTACCTGATTCACATCCTCAGAATTTTCTCCCACATAATCTTGCGCTCTATAAATAATCTCCTGTTTTAAACCCAACTTGCCAGCAATAGTCATGGCATTAGAACGCCCGGGAATCCCCCAAAGCAAACGGTATGTAGGTTGTAGGGAATTGATGTCAAATTCTACAGAAGCATTTTCAAACCTTTCATCGTCATATTTGAGAGCTTTAAGTTCTCCAAAATGGGTAGTTGCCACAGTTAATAGCGCATGGTCTGCCAAATATTGCAAAATAGAAGTTGCTAAAGCACTACCTTCAGTGGGGTCTGTACCAGCACCAATTTCATCTAACAAAACCAGGGTAGAAGATAAATCAGAATTTTCTTGATTTTCATCCTCATCTATTGCTTCTAAAATCCTAATAATGCGTCGAACATGACCAGAAAAAGTAGATAAACTTTGTTCTAAAGACTGCTCATCACCAATATCAGCCAAGATTTGTTCAAACCACGGCAACTCCACAGGTTCATTAGCAGGTATAAATAATCCTATTTTTGCCATCAGTGCAGCTAACCCCAAGGTCTTCAGAGTAACAGTTTTACCACCAGTGTTCGGCCCCGTAATTGCCACCACTTTGACTGGAGATTTCACCGTCACATCAATAGGTACCACATCATTTCCTTCTTCATATTGCTGTTGCCAGACTAACAACGGATGTCGCAATTGACGAATATTCACGGGGCGATCGGAATCTGGTTCAGTAAATTGAGGAGGGTTTGCTCCTAACCATAAACTATAACGAGCGCGAGCTGTGGCCAGGTCAATTGTAGTAGCGATTATCAGTAACTGCTCCAAGTCCTCCTTGACTTCTGCCACTTGCTCTGTTAAGGCTTGCCGAATGGCTTCTGCTTCCCTTTGGGCCTGACGCTGTAGTTGTCGCATTTGGTTATTGAGGTTGACAACTCCATTGGGTTCAATGTATAATGTGGAACCTGTTGTAGATGTATCGTGAACAATACCAGGTACGGCATCCTTTTGAGGTGCTTTGACCGGAATTACAAAGCGATCGCTCCTTTGAGTAATAATTGGTTGTTGAATAGCACTAGCTTTCCGTTGTAAAATGCCTCGAAGTATCCGGTCGATGCGATCGCGCAAATGGTGCATTTTTTCTCGAATACCCGCTAGTTTGGGACTTGCTCGGTCTGTAACATCTCCCCGGTCGTCTATACAGCGGTGAATTTCCTGTTCTAGTTCTGGATAAGTTCGTAACTCAGCTACTAATTCCGGCAAAACTGACAACTCATATTCTGACTCATAATTATCAATTGTCCGACGTAACTTACGAGCGCCAGCTAGAGTTGTGGCAATAGCTAAAAGTTCACGTCCAGAAAGTATACCACCTAGTTCTGCTCTTTCCAGGGAATCTCCAAAGTCTTCAATACCATCAAAGGACAAACCCTGTGGAAGACGAGTTTCTAGTATATAAGCTTCCTTAGTTTCAGCTAATAGTTGTATAGTTTCCGCCTTTGTTGACGGAATTGGTAAATAATTAGTCGTGTTTTGGCGATCGCCGATATTAAAAGTCCTAGAGTTGCGGAGCAATATCGCACCCAATTTCGTTGCTGTAAAAGTGGCCAAGTGTTGACACAAGCGAGGCCACTCCAGTAATTCTAAAGTCTCGGATTGAATCAAAGCTTAATGATATATAAAAGTATTATGTACTATGAATTATATTATACTACAATTATTCTAAAAGTTCTGAAGTCAAAAGTTATTGGAAGTCAAAAGTCATGCATTCAAAAGTCAAAAGTTAGAAGCGATATTTTAAGTACTTAAAACCTCTACCTAAAAAGTTATTGGAAGTCAAAAGTCATGCATTCAAAAGTCAAAAGTTAGAAGCGATATTTTAAGTACTTAAAACCTCTACCTAAAAAGTTATTGGAAGTCAAAAGTCAAAAGTTAGAAGTTAAGATAAGAGTGGGAATTATCTTATTTGAAATACAAAAAAAATTGTGCTACTTAGGGTGTAGCGATCGAATCTAAAAGCACTGACAGATAAAAGTAAGTGCCTTTTTGGAGCGAAAAAAAGTGCCTACTTTTGAGCTTGAGTGACCAAAAAGTTAAGACAAAAGACAGACAAGCACTTATAAAATTAATAATTAATAATTAATAATTAATAATTATCTCTCCTTGAAAGCGGATAAGATTGACGCGGTAGGGAA
>JAXHSW010000376.1:0-3075 GCA_034190295.1 Cyanobacteriota bacterium
GGACTGCGCGAAAGTGGATATGGGGGTGGCTGGGCAGGCTTGCAAGCGCCAGGACCGGCAAACCGATGCCAAAGAGAAATGGTAGGGGAGATGGGGAGATGGGGAAATATTTGGTAATGCTTGAAGATGGAACATTTTTTTATAGAACCCATTTGATATCTATATAATTATGGTAGTCAAGTCTTTTCGCGCATCAATCAATTTTGAGGAAAATTCAGTTGAAGGAGTGTTGAATTTGTTGTATTATTGAGAACCCACATCTTCCCTCTTCCCTCCTCCCTCTTCCCTCCTCCCTCTTCCCTCTTCCCTCTTACCTCTTACCTCTTCCCTCCTGTCTCCTGTCTCCTGACTCCTAGCTAACGCGCATATTTATGAAGATACGGTTAGGGGTTCTATACCGAATTAAACGGATTTGATATTACTTCTTCTTTCTTCCCCTCCTGGGAGGGGTTAGGGGTGGGTTGATTCCTAAGTAATTAAGATTCAGGACTTACGCAGAGACTCTACATATAGTGAGGGCGCCCTTCGGAGCTTGGCGTTAGCCAATACCATTCGCTCCTACAAATAGTGGTTTAAAAATCAATTTGCGTAAGTCCTGAGATTAATATCATACACGCGCTTCACCAACGCCAAAAAAAACTTATCCTCTGCAAATTTCCCTACTACCTACTCCCTACTGCCTAATCTCCTAGTAAACTTGACTGTAGCTTGGCAAAAACTGAAGCATAGTCATCATTTCTTTCTGGTAAAGCATTCTCAACAGAAAGTGCTTTAGGCCAACGATATTGATAGTATCCCATCGTCCTTAATTCTGCCGCTAGACGCTCAAAACACTTTCTGGCCTGTTCATCTCGACCAGTAACTTCGCGATCGTAAACTAAAGATGTCATCACATACATTTCCCTACTATTAACACCATCTAAAACAATCATCGGTTCAAACCCATAATCATTAAAAAAGTGTTCAATCACAGGAACAATAGTAAGTGCATCGGTACCAGAAGCAGGTGCTGTCACAGCTAGCCAGATAAAACCACATCGGTCTCGGTCTAAATCCATGATTTCTGGAATTGAATAACGTTTACGCCAATAACTAATAGGAATACTGCCCTGAACAGGAATTCCAGCAAAAGTCAAGAGACGACCTTTCAGTAGTTTATGAGTCAATTCAGGAATTTCTAGATTCCTATTCCAACGCAATTTTTTGATTTGAGACTGGTCTACAGTAAACGATTTCAATCGACTTACTTTATTATTGAGAGCTTCGTGAATATCTGCTTTCATTGCTTCAGCGTGCCTCAAAGTAGGAGAATAGACAGCAAACACTCCGTTATAAATTCCTGACCACCCAGGGATTTGTTGTTGGCGTAAAAGTTTCAGCATCAGATGGCGATCGAGAGTTCTTCGCTCATCAGCTTCTAGCCAAGGAAACTGACTGACTTCTGCCAGAATTCGGTAGCCATGCAACAGTATCCAGTTACTTTCAATTAATCCAGTTTGCTTTAAATTGTGCAATTGGTCAGTTAGCTCACCTAACTGCTTTTCCTCATCAATGGAAAAATAAAATATTTGTAGGAGGCAATAACGATAATTCCAATGTCATTTCGGTGACAATTCCGAAATTTGATTGCCGAAATAAACCTTTCAAGTCTGGTCCGAGACCATAACGAGATATTCCTGCTGTTGAAGCGTTGGGCAAAGCATCAAATCCAGTTTTGAGTAATTCACCAGAGGGTAAAATTGCTTCAAGGGAAATTACATGATTCCAGCGAATGACATTCAGACCGTTAGCATAACCTGCATCTATAGCATTGCCAATAACGCTGGAATCAGGTGAACTTCCTGTGAGAGAAAAGAACAAGTGGGGATAATTTGACCGCAAATACTCAAATAACTCCTGCTGAGTTACTCCAGGACCGAGAGTTACCGTGGCATTTTTACCATCTACCTTAATCTGATTCAGTCTACTCAAATTCATAACCACACTCAGGTTTTCATCAGGAACTTGAGAACCATATCCCCAGTTATATCCCTGACTGACAGGGTGAATACGAACTCCAAACAGTTGAGCAGCTTTGAGGCACGCTTGAACCTCTTGTGGTGAACCTGGTTGAATCACGAAACGCACTTGTTGTGAAGTTTCAAAAGTTGCTGTCTCTACTGCGGCAATTACATTTTCATTGGTAATTACATATTGATGACCAAGTATTTTTTGACAAAATTCTAGGTAGTGCCATTTTAATTTCAGACTGGGGTTAGATTGTAAAACTGATACCATTGTTGTTCTCCTTATTGCTGAATAGATAAAAAAGCCAAAATGAGTCTTTTGACCAAAAATAGTTGTGAGTAAAGATATGAGCGATCGCTCATTTTGCGTAAACTTGTGTTCTCCTAGTGCAGTATGGCGGAATTAACTGACCAGTTAAAAATCCTCAAACAATTACAAATTCAGGATTTACGCAGAAACTCTACATATTAGGAGGGCGAATACCATTCGCCCCTACAAATGGTGCTTTAAAAGTAAATTTGTGTAAGTCTTGAAATTAATACTTTTGACTTTTAACTTTTGACTTTTAACTTCTGGGTAGCGGCACTAGAGCGATTAACAATTCGACCAGGAACTCCGACAACTGTGCAATTAACAGAAACATTCCGTAGAATAACTGCATTAGCACCAATAGAAACATTGTTGTCGATTTTGATATTGCCTAAAACCTTAGCTCCTGCTCCGATAATCACATTTTTTCCCAGAGTGGGGTGGCGTTTCCCAGTCTCTTTACCTGTTCCACCCAGAGTAACACCTTGATAGAGCAGAACATATTCTCCCACTTTCGTTGTTTCGCCAATTACTACACCCATCCCGTGGTCAATGAAAGCACCTTTACCAATTTGAGCAGCAGGATGAATTTCAATTCCAGTCAAGAAACGAGCAAAATACGAAATGAAGCGAGGAATAAAGGGAGTTCCTACATTATGGAGACAGTGAGCTATCCGATAACATAGCAAGGCATGAAACCCTGGGTAATATCATGTCCGGTTGAATACTTATTATTAAGATAGTAGGGGAGCGGGGGAG
>JAXHSW010000377.1:0-2912 GCA_034190295.1 Cyanobacteriota bacterium
GGGAGATTGGGAGATGGGGAGATGGGGAGATTGGGAGATGGGGAGATTGGGAGATGGGGAGATGGGGAGATTGGGAGATTGAAGTAATTATAGAATTATGAACATACACTGTATAACCGCATTCTATATAAGTGGGGTGGGTATCCTGCCAAGGAGTGAAAATATCAGGAACAGGAAAATATCAGGAACGGGAAAATATCAGGAACAGGCAAAATGCCCATTCCACAAAACTATTAAAATCCCAAGCGCATTTATGTAACACCAAAAAACCATATCTTCCTTCTCTTGGAAAAATTGAGCTACTATAGCACTACGGATTTAGGTTATACCAAGCGTGAAAAAAGAATGTTACAAATAATCAGCAGTATTAAAATAATTTGTAGGAAATATCTATTGGACGAAAAAGATAAATTACTACATAAGAAATGGTATCAAACCTATTAATTCTGTCTCCTGACTCCTAAGCAGTAACCTAAGTATTTGTAGCAAAGATTTATAAAACTGGTATTAGGACACTACTAAACCCTCAAACTTAGTCAGAGATTACTTTTTACTTTTGAATGCATGACTTCTAACTTGCGCGTAGCGCTATATCGCCACTTTTCCTATCGCCTATTTCGTAGTTTTGAGAGTCATGGGTAAAGAGATAGAAACTGTAGTACCTTGATTTTTTCCAGCACTTTTTAAAGTAATATTACCTCCCATCAATTCCATCAAACTATGAGAAATTGATAATCCCAAACCACAACCACTATATGCACGAGTAGTCGAACCATCTATCATGACAAAAGATTGAAATAGTTTATGCTGTTCGCTTGGTTCTACCCCAATTCCTGTATCTTTAATAGTTACTACTACAATGGGTACTTGGTCTATATCATAAGTATTAACACTTGGTTTAATCTGAACATCAATAGTAATACTACCAGTTTCAGTAAATTTAATTGCATTATCAAGAATATTTAAGAATACTTGCTTCAGCTTTTTGGGGTCAGCTTCTACAAATATGGATTTAGAGATATTAGATTTATAGAGTTGCAGATTTTTTTGTTGAATTATAGATTGCTGAGAATTAATTATTTCATTTAAACAATCATATAAATTTACTGACTTTTTGTCGAGCGGAAGTCTGCCTTGTTTAATTTGCACTAAATCTAAAAGTTCATTAATTAGATTCAGTAAATAAATAGCAGAACGATCGGCTTGATTTAATAATTCTATTTCTTCTTCTTGACTATCACAAAAGCCATCAAGAATTAATTTTATAGAACAAATAATACTATTCAGTGGAGTCCTCAGTTCATGGGAAATATTTTTCATAAATTCATCCTTAAACTTGTCTGCTTGTTGTAAAGCAGAGTTGTTGTTCTCCAATTCAACAAATGATTTTTGTAATTGTTCGGTCATTTGATTAAATGCTTGAGCTAATACTGATAGTTCTTCAATGGGAACTTCTTTTACTCTTTTTTTCCACTTTCCAAGAGAGACAGAAGTTGCTGCTTGCTTTAATTTTTTTACTGGTTTAATAATCAATTCAGTTATGAATAAACCAAAAATAATTGCTATTATTAATGCGATTAAACATAGAGCAATGGTAACTCGAGTATTGGCATAAATACGTTCTGTAAAATCTGCTTCGGGAATTACTACCAAAATCAACCAATCTAAACCATATTTATCGCTAAAAGGTACGACTTGTAAAAATTGTTGTTGACCATCAATATTAAGGTTAAGTAATAAATTGCTTTGGATTTGATTTAAATCCTCAAACTTGCCTTTGAGATGTTTA
The DNA here is from genome assembly GCA_034190295.1 of Cyanobacteriota bacterium. Taxonomy (GTDB): domain Bacteria; phylum Cyanobacteriota; class Cyanobacteriia; order Cyanobacteriales; family Microcoleaceae; genus Okeania. The sequence goes on from JAXHSW010000377.1 coordinate 1,790, forward strand.
GTTGCGGAATTAACTAAAGGGTAGTTACTGTTGGAAGCATCTATTAATTTTAGCTCTCCATTGTCTTGAATAAAAGGTTTAGAAGTGGTGGAACTAGCTATTAATTGTCCATAACGATTTAAAATGAAAGCTTCCCCAGATTTACTAATTTTCAAGTTTTTGAGAAACTCATGCAGTTGAGAGAAGGTGAGAGTAGCAGTGACTAAGGCGATCGCATTATCATCATTATCAATCACTGGTTGAGTTGCCATAATTTCTACTCTTTCATCAATGAGCGATCTAAACATCTCACCCCAACCCGCTTTACCTGTAGCGATACCATCTTGATACCATGGTCGCAGACGGGGATCGTACTCCGGAACGACTTTTTTGAGATTAGTCCGCACCCCTTGAGCGTCGGTAGCATATTCCTGAAGTTCTCCTTCTGTCGATTCGTCTGTAATGATGATATTAAATTTATTATTCTGTTGGCGACTGACTGCGATCGTAGTTCCTGATGTAGATGTAATACCAATGACACCAAGGTCATCAAAAGACTGGATTTGTTGCCATAAATGACGCTCTACATTATTAATTTCTTGAAGATTAAGTTGATTAAGACGAATAGCATTTACATTCAGTTGATTAACTAAATGGGGAGTATCTAAAAAAATATTCAGTTTCTGCTGAATACTAGCTGTAATTTCGTCTTGTAACTGATTAGCTAGATCGTTGATAGCGCGCTTACCATTTGTAAATGAAAGATATCCCACTAATCCTACTGTTGCTATGATTTGCAGCAGAAATGGGACAATGACTATGACTCGTAGGGGGAGTTTTGTTGAGGGTTTGTAAAACAGAGGGTTTAGTGGTAACTTTGGCATGATAGCGATCGCTCATTTGTTCCTACTTATATTTCAATTATACAGATACAATTTACTCAAGTTTTTGATTAACGCCAATTTTTCCTTTGAATTAATCCTCTCCTTGAAAAGAAGAGGTAATATAATAATTAATAATTAATAATTAATAATTAATAATTAATTGTTGAATATTCCTCTTTTTTCTTCTTTCTTCCCCTCCTTGTCGGGGTTAGGGGTGGGTTCTCCACGGTCGGGGTTAGGGGTGGGTTCTCCACGGTCGG
>JAXHSW010000378.1:0-2862 GCA_034190295.1 Cyanobacteriota bacterium
GTCTATCCCAGACCTAGAAAAAAAATTAGCAAAAATGCAGCAGCTCCTTAATGCTGCACAAAACGAAGTACAAAAGAAAACTTTTCAAGATATTATTGATAATTTAACTAAGCAATTAGAGTCAGAGAAATCTAAATTAAATCCGACTAAAGCGGATGAATTAAAAGTAGATAAACCTTCAGAGAAAGAGAAAACATTTCAATCAAGTCAGCAGTCCAAAACTGAAACTAAAAAACAGACAAAATCAAATCAGAAATCTGAATCTCAAAAAGTAGCTACTTCAAAAGTTAAAGAAGAAGAAAAATTAGAAAATAAAGAAGAAGAAAGCCTACCACCTAAACAAGATTATGCTTTCCAAGGTATAGGAACTTTATATGGCAAAATAGTCAAACGATATGAGGATAATGATGCTTACTATAATCTTATTTCAGAAGGAAAAACTTATGAATTAATTTATAATAGCCCAAAGGTAAAAGAGTTTCTCAGGCTAGACTTCAATCCTGACAAAGATAGGTATGTAACTGTTTATCCTTATCTTACACATTTTCCCAACAAAAATACTCCACCAAAGCTAGCTTTTACAATCATTGCAGCCAATGATACTCCTCATTTAGATTTGAAGGTTAATGAGTTTAAATTGTCTGGATTATGGCAATTCATAGGGGTGTCTAAATGTCCTGTAATCTCTATTCACAGAAATAGAAAAGGTTCAGGCGATCGCGTCTCACGATTAAAGAAAAAATTTGATAATGAGAAATTAAATAAGAAGTTAACTAGGGCAAATCACGTTCCTTTATTATGGAAAGATGCACCTGTAAAACCGTTTAGATTTAATCCTAAATTAGAAAAGGATAAACAAGGCGATCGCTACTTTGTAGAAATTAAAGCTAAATTTTTACCCGGTAGAGAACAATGGGGATTTATGGAATTACTTGGAGAACCTACATTAGATATTCCTAAATTTTATAAACCTGAGAAACTAAAATCAGCATGACAAGCAAAAACATCTGATTACGTTTGATGATTATTTGGTTTGAGTTTGAAAGTAAATTATTATCAAAAAAAAATACTATGAAATTCGTTAGTCCTAAGATAGATTATGCTTTTAAAAAAATCTTCGGTTCGCAACAAAGTCAAGATATCTTAATTAGCTTTCTCAATGCCATAATTTATGGAGGGGAAAAAATTATTCAATCTTTGACAATTGTTAATCCTTTTAATCCTGGTCAAATAATCTCATTAAAAGATACTTACTTGGATGTAAAAGCTGTTTTAGTAGATGGTTCTATTGTAGTGATTGAAATGCAAGTGGCACGAATGACTGCTTTTAACAAACGGGTAGCTTATAACTTAGCTAAAGCTTATGCTAACCAGTTAGAAACAGGAGAAGATTATCCCCTATTAAATCCGGCGATAGCTGTGACTATTACAGATTTTATTTTGTTTAAAGATACTGAGGATGTTATTAATGAATTCGTGTTTTAGGATAAGAAAAAAAAATTTGAATGTCTAGAAGAAGAATTACGACTATTTTTTGTAGAATTACCCAAGTTTAAGAAAAGTTTGTCTGAGTTAGATAGTTTGAGTGATAAGTGGATTTATTTTCTTTCTGAGGCTACTCATTTAGATAGTATTCCAGAGAATTTAGGGGAAGTTTTGGAAATAGAAAAGGCTTTAAATATTGCCAATAAAATTAACATGACAGCGGAAGAGTTAGATATAGTAGATCGCCGAGGAATGTTAATGCAAGATGAAAGAGGACGGATAACTTATGCAGAACAACAAGGAGAGCAAAGAGGGGAACAAAGGGGTGAACAAAAAGGCCAACAAAAAGGGAGAGCGCAATTAATAATGCGTCAACTTAAAAAGCGTTTTGGAGAAATTCCAGAGGCAATAAGTAGTCAAATTGAGGATTTGTCTGTTGCAGATGCAGATTTGGATAATTTAGGGGAAGATTTTTTAGACTTTAATAATTTGGAAGATTTGTTGAGTTGGTTGCAGGAACGCTCCTAAATCAATGATCTTTCAGCCAGAGCGATCGCACACGCTAAAACTAAACTTCTTGTATCCCAAGTTGTTGATAGAACTAGAGATATTAGTAGAGTGGTTTTTAGTATGAACTATCGCTCATACTCACTTTCTACCCCAGCCATTTATACTTGCTGGGGTAGATAAAAAGTTTTACTACTAACTAATCATATAAAAATGACAAAACCTTTACTACTGCTAGATATGGATGGCACCATTCGCCAACCTAAATCTGCTTCAAAATTTATTAATACTCCTGAAGATCAAATGCCAATCACTGGTGCGATTCAGGCTGTACAACATTTCCACAATAAAAATTATTTGATAATTGGTTGTACCAATCAAGGTGGAGTTGGGGCTGGTCACAAATCTTTGGGTGATTGTATCAAGGAACAGCAAATCACTCTGAAAATATTTCCAGAAATATCTAAAATACTTTTTTGCCCAGATATGGATGGAAATCAATTGGCAGTAGTTTATTCTGACTTTTGTTCAAACTTGGCGTAAAACTAGAGAAGCTGTAATTTAGTGCCAACTAACCTGTAATATCCTTCCAGAAAGGGATTTAGCCATCAAACATTGTAGAAATTTGCCCAGAGTTATGATACGCGGGTAGTAGAACTGTGCCACCGGAAAACTCACTTTCCGAAAGCACAGTAGAATACCTACTCTATTGCCACAGTTCAATTTCATTACTAAATCCCCAAATTATAGTATCCGCTCAGTAAATTGGGTTAAGAAGAGAAAAAGTAGAGCTAGTGTTGTAAAATATGACCCATGAGGCAAAAACTATCATCAGAAAAATTAGTGGCCACATTACTGCAATCAATTGAC
>JAXHSW010000379.1:0-2806 GCA_034190295.1 Cyanobacteriota bacterium
CTATACCAAGATTACGATTTCCTGTTTCTGAACCAGTAGGAGACATAATCAATAACTCTCCAAATTTATTAGTTTCTATCTGTAAATCTCGATTAATTTGACAGAATTCAAAAAATTGTTCATCTGTCATTTGTAAATCTGGAGGCATTTGTAAAATAATAGGATCGTCAAGCATAATTTTTCCCTCCTAAAAATAATTAAGGATTAAGAATCCTGGTTAAAATCTTAATCCTCAATTAAATTATAACGTAAGCATTTCCTGCGGACTTCTGCGCAAACAGCTATTAGCACTTCAGCGGTCAGCAATAAAAATCAAATAAGCTATTATTGTCAGTATTTCCTGCGGACTGCTGCGCAAACAACTCTTAGTTTTTTAATGAATGAACCAAGCATTCGTTTAACTTCTATTACATTTTTCATCAGAGAATGAACCACAAGAAGGATGAGTTCGAGTTCAATTCATACAATTCTATGGCGGGAAATAGTAGATGTTTCTCAAGAGCTGAGAGCTGAGTGCTGAGTGCTGAATGCTGAATGCTGGATGTTTAACATTATAACTTTACTTATTTGGTTGAGGGGTCATCCGCAAATATGACTTAACTTCTGTGTAACCTTTGGGGAATTTTTGTTTTAATTCTTCAGGATCTTTTAGAGAAGGAACAATTACACAATCATCTCCATCTTTCCAATTTACAGGAGTAGCAACTTGATAATTATCTGTTAGTTGTAAAGAATCAATTACCCTCAAAATTTCCTCAAAATTACGACCTGTACTAGCAGGATAAGTAATAGAAAGACGGAGTTTCTTTTGCGGGTCGATAATAAAAACAGTACGAATTGTCAGATTATTTAAAGAGTTAGGATGAATCATATCGTACAAATCAGAAACCTTTTTATCCACATCTGCCAGAATAGGATAATTAACATTTGTACTTTGAGTTTCATTAATATCTCCAATCCAACCCTTATGAGATTCTGCATCATCTACACTTAGGGCTAAAACCTTAACATTTCTTTTGTCAAATTCTGGTTTTAGTTTGGCTACTGTACCTAACTCTGTCGTGCAAACTGGGGTGTAATCAGCAGGGTGGGAAAATAGCACTACCCAGCTATCTCCAGCCCAGTCATAAAAGTTGATTTCCCCTTCAGAAGAATTTTGGGTAAAATTGGGTACTGTATCACCTAATCTAAGGGCCATAGCTTAACTTCCTATATTGTTTATAGTGAACAATTGTCTATATTTTCATCCTATAATCATTTAAGCTTTTAACTTTATATAATCTTAAAATTTGGATTACAGAACTTTTGAGGATAATGAGGTACAGTTATCAGATTATTTATTCCTATATTCCCTGTTCCCTAGAGTAATAAAATTTTGTACCTCATCAACTCGATAATCGCTGTAAGTTTAAAGTTATGTCATATTTGATGAATTAGTAACTATGTTTCAATTGATTTATTTTGTAATTCATGCCATACAACCATTTTTGGTTCCTCTCTGTTTTGTCTTTGCTTGGGGATTGATAATTTTAACGGTCTGGAGTATAATAGGCGCCCTAGTTGATTCAGTCCGTAGAGCGAAACAGATGCACGAAATTCCCTGTGCTAATTGTCTATTTTTTACTGGAGATTATCATCTCAAATGTCCTGTACAACCTAAAGTTGCTCTTTCAGAAAAAGCAATTAATTGTATTGACTATAAACCTAAATCTGTGAGTTGGTACGACCGGATTAATTCCGATTGAAGAAGGAAGAAGGGAGTTATAAGTCAAAAGTCAAAAGTCAAAAGTCAAAAGTAAGAAGGGAGTTATAAGTCAAAAGTCAAAAGTCAAAAGTAAGAAGGGAGTTATAAGTCAAAAGTCAAAAGTCAAAAGTCAAAAGTAAGAAGGGAGTTATAAGTCAAAAGTAAGAAGGAAGAAGGAAGAAGGAAGAAGGGGTAATATCATGTCCGCTTAAATAATTACACTTAGGAGAAAGGAAGGCAGCTATGCAGCTATGCTGTTTGCGTAGCATTCTGCAGGAAAGGGAATATTGCTTCAAAGGGAAAAGGTTTTTTTATCGCGCTATTATCCGGACATGATATAAATATTGAAAGAAAGGGAAAAATGATAGAAATAACTATCTAAAATTAATTAACACAGCTATATTTTAAGCAGACCTAATCAAGCTGCACTTTTTATAGCATTCTTTTTTTAAACTGGTATTAGGCAATAGTTAGAAATAGTTTTGATCCTTGCTGCTTTTTGATTTGATATAAGTCCTGACTCTATAATTACTTAAATATTTAATCTCCCCTACTCCCCTACTCCCCGCCCTCTTTATCAAATTACACCGATGCTACCGGATTTGATATGAGGTGTATAAACTTAATTGCAAAAAAAAACAACAACCTATTCCTCCTCAATATCCACTAATACTTTTAATACTCCCTTCTTCTGAGCATGAGCAAAAGCATCAATTCCTGCCTCTAGGGGATAATGAGCTTGGATTAATGGCCTAACATTAACCTTCTGTTGTGATAAAAGTTCCAATGCAGGTTCAAAAGGTCCACAACGAGAACCAACCAAAGTAATTTCATCCACCACCAACGACGAAATATCCAAACTCAGATTCCTAGCATAAGTACTTTTGAGGACCAAAATACCACAAGGACGAAGGGCACGACGAGCGATCGCAAATCCTTCTGGGTGTGAAACTGTTGCCTATTTTCTACCCATAACTAGACATATCTTGCGGATTGTCCATATAATTAGGTGAAGTCTATACAGTAACTAATTATGGACAATCAAGAAGAAATGACGATTAG
>JAXHSW010000038.1:0-6242 GCA_034190295.1 Cyanobacteriota bacterium
GGTGGGTTCTCCACGGTCGGGGTTAGGGGTGGGTTCTCCACGGTCGGGGTTAGGGGTGGGTTCTCCACGGTCGGGGTTAGGGGTGGGTTCTCCACGGTCGGGGTTAGGGGTGGGTTGACTCCTAAGTAATTAAGATTAATATCATACACGCTATTCAGCAACGCCGATTATTTTTCATTCCATATTGTAATTCCTTGCCAGTTTGTAGGTGTACCCTCTAATAAAAAATTATTCACTCTTTCTAAATAAATTTCTGCGACTTTATCCCTTGGATTTACTGTTAATACTTTCTGAAAATATTCCTTTGCCATGATAAATTCTTGTTGTTGATAATGTAAAACTCCTTGGGCAAAATTTGACTGGACTTGTTTTTTCAAGTTTAGCAAATATTCGATTTCTGCATCCATAACTTCATAAATTTTAATGGGATGATTCCGTCCTTTCACCTGGACTCGGTCTAAAAATCTAATTTGATATTGATTTGCATCTATTAAATTATCAAATACTGCTTCACTAATAATGATAGAAACGCCATAAAATTTTGTTAATCCTTCTAAACGAGCGGCTAAGTTTACATTATCTGAAAAAGCATCACCTTGCATTCTTGCTTGTTCTCCTACCATACCTACCATCATTTGTCCAAAGTGAATACCGATGCCAATTGAAATAGGTTTATAACCTTGATTTTTCCTAGTAATATTGTATTCTATAACTCCTTTTATTTTGGCAATACTTGCCTTGACAGCATTATCTGCTCCATGAGGAAATACAGCCATTATTCCATCTCCTAAATATTTGACTATAAATCCATAATTATCTCTAATTGTTGGACTGACACGGCCTAAATATGAATTAACAAAGTTAAAGTTTTCTTGGGGTGTCATTGTTTCTGAAAGGGCGGTAAAGGAGCGAATATCAGAAAACATTACTGCCATTTCTTTACTGACATGATTGCCTAATTCTACATCAATTATAGAGTCTTTGTTGAGAAATTTCATAAATTCGTAAGGCACAAATCGACTATAAGAACTGTTAATTTGAGATAGTCTCAAATGAGTTTTAAGTCTGGCATTTAGTTCATGTTTAGAAATAGGTTTAGTCAGATAATCATTAGCACCAGCATTCAATCCTTCTACTAGATCGTCAACTTGATTTTTAGCAGTCAACATCAGAATTGGTAACTCACTAGGTAAGAAGTTTTGTCGCAATTTTTGTGTAACTTCATAACCAGTCATTTTTGGCATCATTACATCTAATAAAATTAGATCGGGCTGACAACCTTGTTCAATTAGATTCAAAGCTTCTATGCCATTCATTGCTTGAACTATGGCATAATTTTGGAGAGATAAAATATTGACGAGTACCTGTAAGTTTACTGGTTCATCATCGACAATCATGATTTTAAATCTTTGGACAGATTTTAGTGGTTTGATTGTATTATTTGTTAACTCTTCTTGAATAACAATCTCTTCTTCTTTTTCTTTAGTTATAGGTATATTATTAGCCTCTGTAAATCTTGATTTTTCAGAATCATTACTAATAGCAACTTCTGTAGATATTGGCAGAGTAAAAGTAAATTGAGAACCTATGCCAATTTGAGAATTCACCCAGATTTTTCCTCCGTGCAATTCCACGAGTTTTTTAGTAACTGCTAAACCTAAACCAGTACCTCCATATTGACGAGCTGTGGAACCATCAGCTTGTTCAAATGATTCAAATATTGTATCTAGTGCATCTTCAGGAATACCAATACCAGTATCAGAAACAGTAATTGCTAATTGTTGATTTTTGAGAATTGGATGCTGACTATTGAACTGCGAATTTTTTTGTAGATTAATAATCTCTACCGATATCTCTACTTTCCCAGCATCCGTAAATTTAATCCCATTACCAATTAGGTTATATAAAATTTGATCCAAGCGATTTTCATCAGCATAAACCGGAGGTACATCAGAGGGAATAGAATTAACTAACTCTAAATTTTTAGTACCTATTAAAGATTGACAAATAGTGACAACTACTTCTGTTATTTCTCTGATTCCTACAGGTTTTAACTGCAACTCCAAATTTTGATGTTTCAGTTTAGCAAAATCAAGAATATCATTGACTAAATCTGTAAGTCGATGACCACTTTGAGCAATCATTAATAAATTTTTTTGCTGTATTTCTGATAATTCTCCTGTTGCTCCATCTAACATTGATTCAGCAATTCCAATCATTCCATTCAGAGGAGTACGAAGTTCGTGAGAAGTATTTGCTAAAAATTCATCTTTAAGTTTATTTAGTTTTTGTAAGTCATCATTTTTAGTTTGTAGAGTAGTAAATGATTCTTGTAATTGCACAGCCATTGTATTAAATGAATTGGCTAATTCTCCTAGTTCATCAGAGTGTTGAATATCTACTTTTTGTTGCCAATCTCCTTGAGCAAAATCTCTAGCTGCCTTATTTAAACTGATAATTGGTTGAATTACCCATCTAGAGGTTAAAATTCCACCAAGTATTGCTAACCCTAAAGCTACTAACCATAAAAAAATTGTATTGCGTCTTTGAATATTAATTTCCTCCATAAAATCTGCTTCTGGAACTACTACTACAATAATCCAGTCAATACCTAAACCATACTTTACGGGTTTTATTTCTAGGAAGTGACGTTGATTATTAAATTCAAAACTTAGCTGTTGACTTTGATTAATTTTAGTCAGGCCAAAGAAGGTTTTTTGTAAGTATTGAGCTGAAGCTTTAATTACAGGTACACTACTTTCTAATGCTGGCAGTCGTTGTAAATTTTGTTTATTACCTCGAGCTATAAATAGGTCTTCTGAAGTAGATGTGGCTACTATTAATCCAGAACGTTCGACAATAAATACTTTTCCTGATTTACCTATCTTTAGTTTACTTAAAAATTGACTGATTTTATCAAGAGTTAAATGTACGCTAAGTATACCTTGACGAATACCTTTTTCATCATAATAAGGTAATCCATTAGAAATGCCAAAATTTACAGTTGAACCATTTCCATCTATCCAAGGATAAATTTTAGTCCAGGTAGGATTTCCGGCTTCAATAACAGCTTGATACCAAGGTACACTTCTGGGGTCGTATGGAAAACTTTTAATTGGTGCTTGGATGATATTTCCCTGTCGGTCGAGAGCATATTGTTCTATATTTCCTCCTGTTAAATAATCGCTAATTCCTAATTGTAAACTTTGATCTTCTAATCTCATCAGCCATACGAATTCTCCTTCGGTAGAGCCAAAACTAATACTACTAATATTTTTAAATAGTTGCATTTGTTTAAATAAATATGGTTGCCAATTCCAGATATTTTCTACATCTAAATTATTGAGACGAATCGCATCTCTATTAACTTGATTAATCAAAGGAGAAATTGCTAGATAGTTTTCTAAATGTTCATCAACACGGGTTGTAACTCCATTGAGTAATTGACTAGCAACATTATTGACTGCTTTTTGTCCGTTGCGTAACGAAAGCCATCCGGTCAAACCTACAGCAAACATTATTTGCAGCACAATGGGTAATACAAAAACTTTGCGCAAAGAAGCTTTTCGATATTTATTTTGATTTGAATTATCTAAATATTGAGTAGACATAAGTAAATTCACCCTGATATTGCTATGACTTTTAAATTGTCGAAACAAAAATTAAAATGCTAGTAAGCATTCAGCTGTCAGCTATCAGCTATCAGCTATCAGCTATTGCTTTTAATTTTAGATAAAAGCTTTACTAATTGAGTCAGAATTTATATTTACTATAAAAGCTGGCTAAAACAGTCTATTTTCATTAAAATCCCCTTTTTTTGCTGTTTGCGCAGCATTCCGCACCGAATAGCTGATTGCTAATAGCTGTTTGCTTACAAATGCTATACTTACCATAGCAATTTTTCAATTAATTTGATATATTTATAGATAATTTCATTTAATTGCCTTTAATCATTTTGAAGAAGCAAGAAGCAAGAAGCAAGAAGCAAGAAGCAAGAATAAAAAAGTGGATGGGGTGAGTTTGTAGACAGGAAGTGGCAGGTCGTTGACTATCCCTAACTAATTGTAGACACCGCAAGTAGACTGTGGGGTATTAAACCCATCAAGAGGGTGCATTTCAATGCATGAATAAAGCAAAAAAAATATCGCTTTTAGGCAACAGGGAACAGCTCCGAAAGGCAACAGGGAATATATAGGAAAAAAGTATTTTTGCACATAATAGATGCACCCCATAAAAAAAAAGATAAATATGAATTTATAACTCTAGTTATAGCTTTTTCCATTTCCCATCCTCCCTATTTCTTAAAATTTAATATTTATCCGGAATTTCAGTATTATTGGCTTAAACAAGTAAGTACAGTATCAGACATCTCCTCCAAATGAGGGAATAGGTATGGAGGGGGAAATAATTGATTTTATTTTTTATTTTTACCGAATAATTAATAATTAATAATTAAATAATTATGGTTTAAAGCCTCCCCTTTTAAGGGGAAAAAGCGGTCGCTCTTCAAAGCGAACCGTAGGGTGGGATGGTGGGTTACCTAACCATATCCAATCGACCAAGAGAAAAGAGAATGTTCCTTATATTCAATTTCGTAGCGGTTTTAACCAGAGGTAATTATCAATTGTCCATTATCCATTATCCATTAATGAATAGATGTCTATTGAGAGATTGAATTAAGTTAAAAAACTAAAAATAGCAATCCTATTTCAGTTGCGGGTCATTTCAGTTATCAGTTATCAGTTATCAGTTATCAGTACCGACCACTAAAGCATAAGGCTTGAAAATACTGAACTGAATATTTTTTTATTCCCTTAAAAGGGGAGGCGCGTGGACTTCATTTTTTGGTAAAAGTTTCAGAGTTTTTGTCCCTAAAACTAATCATGGAATTTACAGCATTTTTGAGGATAGCGAGGTACAGTTATAAGACTATTTATTCCTGTATTTACTGTTCCCTGTTCCCTGTTCCTTGTTCCTTGTTGCCTAGAACAATAAAACTTTGTACCTCATCAACTTGATAACTGCTGTAATTTTTGACTTTTGGCTTAGTAAATGGGTATGATGAAATAATTAGTTGTTGCTGAAAAAGAGGAAAAATGCGAATATTGATTATGGGTGGGACTCGATTTATTGGAGTCTATTTAACTAAAATTCTAGTAGAACAAGGACATGAAGTGGTGCTATTTAATCGTGGTAATAAACCTAGTCCAGTTCCAGAAGTTAAAGAAATTCATGGCGATCGCACGGATGCTACTCAACTTAAAGAAAAATTAGCATCGGAAAAATTTGATGCTATTTTTGATAATAACGGCAGAAAATTAACTGATACAAAACCTTTAGCTGAAATCTTCAAAGACCAGGTACAACATTTCATTTATATGAGTTCTGCGGGGGTTTATTTAAAGTCTGACCAAATGCCTCATATTGAGGGAGATGCTGTAGACCCAAAAAGTCGTCATTTAGGAAAATATGAAACAGAAACAGAATTAACAAATCAAGGTTTACCCTGGACTTCTATTCGCCCTACTTATATTTATGGACCACAAAACTATAACGATCTAGAAGCATGGTTTTTTGACAGAATTGTACGCGATCGCCCGATTCCTATTCCGGGAAATGGACTGCACATTACTCAATTAGGTCATGTCAAAGATTTAGCAATGGCAATGGCAAATGTATTAGGAAATAATCGAGCAATTGGGCAAATTTATAATATTTCTGGAGAACGTTTTATCACTTTTGATGGTTTAGCTCGTGCTTGTGCTGAAGCTGCTGGAAAATCTCCTGATTCTATTAAGTTAGTACATTACGACCCGAAACAATTTGACTTTGGAAAAAAGAAAGCTTTTCCATTACGAACTCAACATTTCTTTGCCAGTATAAATAAAGCTATGACGGAATTAAATTGGCAGCCAAAATTTGATTTAGTTTCAGGGTTAAAAGATTCATTTGAAAATGATTTTATTGCCTCTGGTCGTGATAAAAAAGAAGTAGATTTTTCAGTTGATGATGAAATTTTATAGTGTGTAGCGCTAGGGAATAGGGAATAGTTGGAAAAACATTTTCTAAGTAATAGACATCTCCAATTCTTTCTTAGCTATAGTAAGTAACTAAACTCTTGTCACCAGAGTATTGAACTTACAGCGTATTCCACTTTGGTTAGGTACAATCACGCGAGCAAGATGCTCGCACTGATAAGATTTAATTATTAATACAGCGGTTTCCGTTGTTATTAAGTAACT
>JAXHSW010000038.1:6342-27129 GCA_034190295.1 Cyanobacteriota bacterium
AAACTCTTGTCACCAGAGTATTGAACTTACAGCGTATTCCACTTTGGTTAGGTACAATCACGCGAGCAAGATGCTCGCACTGATAAGATTTAATTATTAATGCAGCGGTTTCCGTTGTTATTAAGTAACTAAACTCTTGTCACCAGAGTATTGAACTTACAGCGTATTCCACTTTGGTTAGGTACAATCACGCGAGCAAGATGCTCGCACTGATAAGATTTAATTATTAATGCAGCGGTTTCCGTTGTTATGAGGTACACCTGTCGATGGCTAGATTGCCTCACTACAATGATTTTACCATTCAAGCTTGTACCTCATTTGCCCGAAATATGCTGTATCTGTACTTCATATACTTGGAATTTGCTGTATCTCCCAACTAAATTCTAAAAAATTAACTAGCTATCAGCTTTGAGCAGCTCTGGCTTAAAATCCCCTGGAACCCCAAGCGTAGGATTGTTTAGGAGGGGTTGAAATCCCCTTCTTGCAAAGCTGACCGCTGATTGCTGAATTGCTGACCGCTTCTTTAATATCATGGCCAAACTTCAACTATCCAACAAAATTCTAACTGCCGAAGAGTATCTCAACTACAACGACGGCACTGACACTCGCTATGAATTACTCAATGGACTATTGATAGAAATGCCTCCCGAAAGTAATCTAAATGCGCGCATTGCTGCATTTCTCTTCGCTCATTTCCTGAAAATATTACCGTTCTCTCGTATCTGTCACAAAGATGCCGAAATCCAAGTCGCCAGCATTAAAGCTAGCTTCAGAATTCCAGACCTGATGATTCTCTCCGAGGCAGGGGAGGAAGCACTCCTCGGTAGTTCTCGTAACACTATCACCCTGGAAATGCCTACACCACTGCTTGTAATTGAAGTTGTATCCCCTGACAATCCGGCCAGAGACTACCGCTATAAACGTTCTGAATATGCTGTTCGGGGCATTCCGGAATACTGGATTGTCGATCCAGCTAAACAGCAAATCTCTGTTCTGACTCTAAATGAAGGATTCTACGACGATGTGGTGTTCCAGGGGGAGCAGGCGATAGTCTCACAAGTATTCCCCAACGTTGAACTCACAGCTAACCAAATTCTACTCTTATAGTAGAAGAAAGAAGGAAGAGGGAAAAATTTGGTATTTGCTATATCTCCAACGTTAGAGGAACTTGGAGGATGACATGATTCGTCAAGTAGATCGTTGAGTCTTAAATTGTGGGTAAAACCCAAGGCTACTATCCCTCCAACCCCCAGAGGGAGAGGTCTATAATTTGCTCAAATTTATCCACATTTTCAAGCTAGACGATCTTGTAGGTTGGGTTGACGCAAGGAAACCCAACTCCTCTCAAACAAACTCAAAAATCACTAAAACACCAAAATCAGATGAAATCGAGCCATTTAACTAAGAGACTAAGGATTGAAACTCAAGTTCTACCAGGCAACAAGATTGAAATTAATCTGCCTGACAACACTCCCTCAACCTCAGTGGGGCAAACCGTTGAAGTGATTGTCCTCCTACCAGAGCAGAAACCAGCCCTAAAAAGACAATCCATTTTACAACTGCTTGAAGAAATTCACAGACAACTTCCTGTTGGCAGAAGTGTAGAAGAAATCAATCGAGACCTACAAGCAGAGAGAGACGCATGGGACAACTAACTCTTCCAAATTCTGCCCGTATATACATCGATACGGTAACAGCCATTTACGCTGTAGAGCAGGCTCCAACTTATGGAGTCTTGCTAAATCCTTTGTGGAATAACCTTCAAGCAGGTAACATTGAAGTCTTTAGCAGCGAACTCACGTTAATGGAAACTCTAGTTGTGCCGATAAGAAACTCGAACGCATTTCTGATTGATGCCTACGAACTATTGTTGAGATCGACTCAAATACAACTAATTCCGATTAGTCAAACTATCTTGATAGAAGCAGCAAGGCTACGCGCAACTACGCTTTCATTGAGAACACCCGATGCTATTCATGCAGCAACGGCGATCGCTGCGGACTGTACCCAATTTCTCACCAACGATCGACAACTAAGGGCAGTGACAGGCTTACCCATTGTAATTCTCGATGAGGTACTAACATTATGAGCGTTCTACAGCTAACCAAATTCTAGTCATATCTCCAACGTTAGAGGAATTTGGTGGATGACATGGTTCGCCAAGTAGATCGTTGAGTCTTAAATTGTGGGTAAAACCATAGGCTGCTATCCCCCCCAACCCCCCTTGGAAAGGGGGGAGAAGTTCGCCAAGGATTTCAATCCTTGGCTAATAGTTTAAGTCATCTTAAGATGACTCTTGAGGAGTATGCCATCTTTTTTATCCCCTACATCACAGCAGTTTCTAACATCTGAATCGTACCACGATCGCTATCTATCTCCACTTCTACTCCCAATGGTACTGTAAATTTATCCCGAATATGACCGATCGCTGTACCATACCAAGCAGGAATACCTAGAGGTTGAATATGGTCTAACAAAACTTGCCATAAAGTTAACGTGGGAAAATTATCTTCCTCATCCAGACATCTAGTACATTGCGCAAATACAAAACCCTCCAACTGTTGCAATACACCTGCTAAACTCAAATGAGTCAACATCCGGTCTACCCGATAAACATCTTCTCTTATCTCTTCCACAAACAAAATTTTCCCTCGCCAGTCTGGCAAAAAATTAGACCCTACCATCGCTGTTAACACAGACAAGTTTCCCCCCACCAGTCGCCCCCGTGCTTTTCCACTGGTAATAGTTTCGACAATATTTATGGGAGGTTGCAAGGTCATCGCTTTTCCCTCAAACAGTATACTTTTGAGATAACCAACAGAAAATTTATTCCAGGTAGATGTACCAAAGGGACCGTGAAATGTCACGAGACCACTGCGAGCATATATCGCCAATAACAGAGCAGTTATATCGCTGTAACCAATGATAATTTTGGGATTTTTCCGAATTAAGTCATAGTCTAATAATGGCAAGATGCGACTGCTACCCCAACCACCTGTGGTTGTTACTAATGCTTTTACTTCGTCATCGGCAAACATGGCATTGATATCTGCTGCGCGGTCAATATCTTTACCTGCTAAATATCCATAGCGATCGAGAACGTGGGTGCCGACTTTTACTTTTAATTTTTGTTGCCCTAAAACTAAATTGACGTATTTGAGTTGATGTTTATAAATCATGGTGGCAGGACTAACTACTGCTACGGTATCGCCTACTTTGAGACGGGGTGGTTTGAGGATAGGTTGGGACGATACTGCTGAGGCAACCCGGAGCGATCGCTTATTTGTCGCAGCGAGTTGAGTTGTCAATAAACTTAGACCTAGGAATTTTAAAAAGTAACGGCGATCGCTCATTATTAAAGTAGGAGTAAAAAAATATAAATTTATTGATTATATTCTATAGTAATATCCTCAATAATTACCGAATAATTAAGGTTTAAAGCCTCTCCTTTAAAGGAGAAACAAGAAAAAATTTTCCTTTTATTCAATCTTCTTCCTTTTAGGGAGAGGTAATTATTAATAGACCTCTCCGAAAAAGATATATATTTTTGGCAGGAGTAGGCAACAGGCAACATCTCCGAATGGCAACAGGCAAGATATTTTACGAAAAAAGCACTTAAAATGATTTTTTAGGGTGAGTTTTTATTTCCAAAACCTGCTCTAATTAAAAGGTTGATTTATTTTCTGGAGATGCCTAATTATCAATTATCAATTATCAATTATTGAAGTACGGACACTAAATCCACTGAGGGCAAATGGCATTTGCCCCTACATATGGCGCTTTTCAACAATTAATTATTAATTATTAATTATTAATTATCTACTCAGGTTTAAACCACTGATAACAAATTAACTGAATATCTTCCGCTTTAATCATTTCCAGAGGATTTGATTTTTCTTCTTCTTCAAGTTGATAATAAAGTTCTGCATCAACAAAAAGTTTATCTAAGTCTGAGACTAACCTATTTAAGTCATAACTATCTACATATTTCTGCCAAATAGGCTTAATCTCTCGTTCAAGATTGGGCAGGTTTTCTGTGGTAATTACTTGCAAAATCCGCTTTTTAACTGCTTGAGATTCTAAGTCTAATACATCAGTATTTTGTTGTGTCAAAATATAGTGAATTTTCTTCAATAATGTACTTAATTTAGGCTTCAACTTACTATTGGTTTGTTGCCGTTTAAAATCCTTAAGTAAATTATCCACCGCCCTTTCCAAAACATCAAAAATAGCATCATCAAATGGCACTGGTTTTATTTCGTCTGGGTGGGGAAAATCTTCAGCTTTACATTTGAGCAAATTAAAGATTTTTCGCTTCTCACTAATCCGATGTTCCAACTTAGTAGAAATAGCTCCATTTATCCGGGGATAAAAATGCCAAAAATGTTGTTCTACAGTACGAAATGCTAGAAATATTCCATCTAATTCTTGAGCAATATCTGTGCGAGTGCTGTGAATTCCTAAAGGAATTTCTTCCACAGCTTCCGCCCCCACTTGTTGCAAAAACTCCACTAAAGGAAATCTCATTTCGTCTAGAGAAATTAAATCTGCTGCTAACTCTAATTCTTCTAAAATAGCAGCTTTTTCTGCCTCTGTTTCTGCTTGCTTGAGTCGTCGCAATTCCTCTAAAGATTTCTCAGAAATAACTTCTCCTAAAACACTACCATCTAACCCCACTGTTTCATCAATATCTGCAATTCGTTTCTGTAATCTTTTAACTAATCCTAATAAATTTTCTAAACCTTCTTCTGGGAAACAATTATAAATAAATAATTCCTGATAATTTGTACCTAAACGGTCAATCCTTCCTGCTCTTTGAATCATCCGTACTGGATTCCAGTGCAGGTCGTAATTAATTAAAACTCCAGCATCTTGTAAATTTTGTCCTTCTGATAAAACATCGGTACAAATAAGAATGTCAATTTCTTGTTTTTGAAATTCTGCTATTTCTTCCTCATTTTCACAATTAGATAGAGGTGCAAATTTTTTGACTTTTTCTTGTCGCTGTTGACTTTTTGTATCTCCTGTTAATAAATCAATATTTATAGTTCGATTTACCTGCATTGAATTTAACCATTGTTCATCTTTTAATAATTCAGCGTATAAATATTTTGCCGTATCTTTAAAATAACTAAAAACTAGAACTTTTTGTCCTACTAACTGACTTTGAAGCAGTTCCTTGAATGCCTGTAACTTCCGGTCATAATATCGATCGCTCTCAACTACTTTTTTAATCTGTTGAAGAATATTTTTGAGAGTTTGTAAGTCGGAATTAATGTCAGCTTTTAACTCATCAATACGATATTGTTTGGGGTCAACTTCGTTTAAAGATGAAATTATTTCATCAACTGTGATGTTTTCTGTTTCATCTGTTTCTGCTGTCAAGATTTTGCGGAATTTTTTGCTTTCTAAGAGTTTACCTTTTTCCAGATATTGATAAAATCTCTGTTGAAATTTACTTTGGTACTTGAGACTATTTTCAAAAGCAATTAATGAACTTTCCAGTCTTTTTAAATATAGAGTTTTCATTAGAGCAACTAAGGCTTGATTCCGCTTAACTCTAGCTTGGTCTTGTTGGTCTTTCCTTTTCTTAAATGCTCGGATATTATAGGGTGCTAAATGTAGTTGGTCAATTTGATTAGCTATATCTGCATAAAGTCCTTGAAAACTGTCTTCAAAGTTATAAGTGAAATTTTCTAACTGGCGTTTTGGAAAATTAATTTCTTTTCCTCCTATTTCAATTTTTTCCCCAGCTTCCTGACGCTTAATAACATCTCTACGACTCCGACGTACCATTGTTTCTAACAACAATTCAGTGATATCTAAACGACCTTTATCTACAAGTTGAAAATAACTTTTGAGATTATAAATACCCCAGTCGCGGTAGTAAGTTTCACTGTTGCGGGTTAATAATAGCATCTGATGATAGAGGTCATAAATACTATTATTGATGGGAGTTGCTGTTAATAATACTACTCGTTTATTCCGTTTACCACTGCCGATTAACTTTTGGAGAGTGCCATAGCGATTTGTGTTAGAGTTGCGGAAATTATGAGATTCATCTACTACTATAATGTCGTGTTTTGTGTAGCGACGAACATTAAAATCTTGGCGACTAATTTCCTCTTGAGAAACAACATCCGCTTTAATACCAAATTCATCTAATTTCTTGCGCCAGACTAAATCTCGTAGTTGCGCCGGACAAACAACTATGGCGCGGGGAACATAACCAAGACGTTTATCTTTTGCCAGATAATGTTCCAGCAGTCGCAAAGCGATGTAAGTTTTGCCCAGACCTACAGAGTCTGCCACTATTACTGCTTGATGACGTTCTAATAATTTGACCGCTCGTTCGTAGCCTTCCTGTTGAAAACTGGCCAATTCCAAAGCTGTGCGATCGCCTCCTTCTCCAATGGTATCTTCTTTAAAGAATTCATACAAAGTTTTGACAAATATCTGATAAGGTGTATATGCTTTGCTACCAAATTTTGAGCGTTCTAGGGTGTCGATAAGTTTGGCTTTGTAGTCTCGGTCAACACTGGGATGATTCCAAAATGTATCGAACCAGTTTTGGCGGAGGTCGCGACCGATTGCCTGTTGTTTATTCAGAACGTTTAGCTCTGTATTACCGCCTAAACCGGATGGGGTAAAATTGCTGGAACCGATAATGCTGTAGTCATCAAAGATGTAAGCTTTGGCATGAAGAAATTGATTGTTTTCTCCGATAACTCCATAAAGACGGATGTGGATATGGTCTTGGTTTAAATAAGAAATCAGGCGATCGATACGTTGTTTGTATAGGAGGTTGTAGGGTTGATTTTGCAGTAGTAGTTGTTGTTCGCGACGGTAATATTTTTGTAGGTCGATGCGGGAGCGTTCTGCTGGTTGAATGGCGGGGTCGCGACCGATAAGCAGACGCAAGTTGGTAAGTTGATTGAAAGGTTGTTCTAATCTTACCCATGCTTCAATGCGGAAAAAACCTGTAGCGATGTCTAATTGAGTTTGGCGATCGCTCAGAATTAATTCTCGAAGAACAGTTTCGAGGGTGTGTTTGTCGTTGTCGATGTAGTCTGGGAGAGTCATTTTAGTTATCAATTATAGATTGATGTTTTATTTATCTATTGGACAATAGTTACAGCAGTTATAGATTGATGTTTTATTTATCTATTGGACAATAGTTACAGCAGTTATAGATTGATGTTTTATTTATCTATTGGACAATAGTTATAGCAGTTATAGATTGATGTTTTATATCATGTCCGGTTGAACAGTTATAAATAAATAACGACTGAGAAGTCAGGAGGGAAGAAGGAAGAAGGAAGAAGAAGAACAGGAAAAGAAGGAGAAAGTTTTTTGATTGCTGGCGCACAACTGCGTTAACGCGTAAGCGGAACGGAGTTCTATCGCGCTCTTATCCGGACATGATATTATTTATCTATTGGACAATAGTTACAGTAGTTATAGATTGATGTTTTATTTATCTATTGGACAATAGTTACAGTAGTATCCGTGCGTTATGAAGTACATATGCGCAGCAAGTGCAGCAGCTATATCGCTACTTTCATGCAACAAAGCCATCTTTAACCAAGTCAGAACTCAGCAAGTCTGCAACTCAGAAGTTAACCCACCCGCGGGCCCCGACCGTGGAGGGGAAGTAGGGGATTAGAGCTACCCTCCAAAAACCCGATCGCCATTTCCCGGCGGGGTTGCGCGACCCAATCCTGTTTGATAAATATCAATTTTTCATTGCCTGCAAGAGACGTCCCACCACGGGGTTAATTTTCCAGTAGTTTTTACCGTCATTTTTTTCACTACCGACAGGGTTGACGAGGCTCAGTAAATCTGCCCACTGGAGAGTTTTTTTGATAATTTCTGGGGAGATGTTCTTATCCTCAGCGAGTAGGATTAAATCCTCAACCGATGCTTCATTTTCCCAATCAGCTAAAGCTTTTAATACCTGTTGTCGTTGAGGTTGAGAATCATCAAATCCCATTGATAGATATACCTCCCTTACAAAGTCAGGAGTTTCTAACTGCTGTTCCCAATCAGCTAAAGCATCTTGCCATCGACTAGGTTCAGAATTTGCTAGTTGATAGAACTGTTGCAGCAGAAACGACCAATTTCCGGTGACATTAGTAATCTTTTCCCGGACTGTAGGCTCGCTGTCAAAATGACAATCATCTAGCCAATGTCGCAATGCAGCATCGCTCCAAGGTTTAAGAGTCAAAGTTGTGAGTTCCTTTTCTTTCAAGTTATAGCTAATTGACTGCCATGCTTGTTCCGAATTGCCCATAAAAACAATCTTGGCAAATGAAGTCTTGGCTTTCAATCTCTTAACTTTCTCCCTAGCCTCATCAACCCATTTTTCATCCCAAGGACAAGTCGGTGAGACAACAAACAATGATGTGCCATTTTTTTTTCGTTGCTTCAGGTCATGCAAGCGGACGCTAAACTCATCAAAAGAGGAAAGACTATCTAGAGAAATTAAGAATTCATCACCAACTGCCGCCTTCAGAAATTCCGGCAAATCCTCTATTCCCGCAGTAGGACAACCAAAGACGAGGACAACACCATTTGTTTGACTCTCAAGAGTGGATTTCTGTCGATCTGTTAGCGGACTGCGCCGAAAATCATCTTCATTCAGAGCCGAGCGAAAAGTAGCAGGTTCATATTCAAGGGGAATCTCCCGGTCTTCTCTGGAGAGTTCATCCTCAATCTCTTGCTGGCTTCCCATTAGTAAAGTCACATTACGACTCCTCAAAGTGAAATAGCCTTCACTACTAACTTGCAAAACTCCTAGTCCCACCATTTCTTCTAATAAAGCACGAATTTCATCTAGAGACGAGCTTCTTTGGAACCCTTTTGGCCACCAATACAGTGCTTGTTCCTGAACCCAAGATACACCGAAGCTATCCGTAGTACCTCTTTTTGATTCCAAAGCCCCATAAGCAATAGCGTAGGCAATGACCTCATACCGCTTATCCAATCCTAGTGTCCAGTTAAAGCGATCGCGAATGTCTTTTCGCAGTTTTTGATTTTCATAAGCCTCTTTCACACGCTCGGAAGCAATTTTATAGGGAGGGCTAGTTTTTGGATCGAAAATTTCAAAATCACGGTTATTGATGTGTTCGAGCAACTGCTTACAGTAGAGTTGAATCAAACTGGGATAATAGTTAGTCTGAGAGAGAATGCGAAAAATCAAATCTGGGGACTCAAAGCGATAGCCAATATTTGCTAACGGACGCTCAATTAAAGCCGTTGCTGCCCGCATTTCACCATTATTCAATAACGGACCGATACAAATAGGCTTTCCAAAGTGAGCTAATGGATGATTAGATTGTCTGGTCGTGCGCTGGACGTTATGCAACCCTGCAAATACAACTTTAAAACATCCCCCTGTCTCCTGCATTAACTTCCTTAATTGATCGCAACGTGGAAAATCTTCTTTGGCATCTCCTTCTAGGAAATTATCTGCTTCATCTAACAGCAGTAAGATTCGCCGTTGGTTATCCTCATCTAACCAGCTTTTAACTAAGTTTCTGAAATCCTCCCCAGATTTGTAATCTTTAGAATTTATAACCTCTAGCTCCTCTAGTTCTACTCTCATAATGTCCCAAATATCATCTAGAGGTTGCTTGCGACCTACTTCTTTAATATCTATAAACCGAGCTTTCCAATTGCGATTCTTAGCATTAAAGTCACGCTCAACGTAGCGCAGCAGAACAGTTTTACCTAACTGGCGACCGCCATAAATTAAACAAGACCCCGTTTTGTCCTGAATAGATTCTCGTTCTCGCTCGCGTCCATAAAACATCTCAGGTGGAACTAACCCTGCTGCTGTGCTATAAGGTTCAATAAAAGTAAATGGTAAGGTACATTCAAACATTATCGGTAGGCGATCGCCTGGTATTGTACACAGATATAGCATTAACATATCGTCAATGACTATAAATTGGCGATATCGCTCCCGACATAAATCTGCTAACTTTCGCCGTGCTTGTTTTGAGGCGATTCTGCCAAAGTGGAAGACCAGGACTGGATTGGTTTGAGAATTTGACTCAACAGCATTGAGTAAGTTCTCTACATTAGGTCTACCCCACACACAGACAATCTGGTAGCATCCCTTCGCTTTTGAGCCATAGACAGGAACAGGACAGCGATTTTTATCTTGCAATGGCTCAGTGTTGACATCAAACCAAATATATTCTTCTTTTTCTCCAGCGTTTCTAATCTTAGCTATTACAGAGTCAAAACCAAGAAATCTCAAAATTTTTCTGGCATCTTTTTCTGTGATTCCTTGCTTTCTCTCTTTTACCGAAAACCACGTTTCAAGTGTTTCACCTGCTGTTTTGGCCGTATTTCCCTGTGGCATTCTCATGGAGCTAATAGTTCTACCTTTTTTAATTTGCTCAATCAGTTTATCCTTTCTATTTTTATACTTATCAGTAGCGATTAACTCCTGTTCAATGTCAGTATATTTTTGGTCGAAAAAATCAAGGAAACTATCTCTTTTGTTTTCAGGATTGGGAATTGGTCGTCCCTGCTTCACCATGTCTATATACTCATTAGCAGTTAATATCTCCCCCTTTTCCAAGACAGTGTTAATTCGGTCAAAAGCGGGATGATTACTCTCTATTCCTTCTTCTTTTAGTTCATTGCGCATCCGAGCAACTTCTTCGTGTTGTTTATTGCGAATTGCCTCTTCTATACTATGAAGTTGCTTAAATTTTGCAGAAAAACGCAGAACTGTTTTTATCTCATCTGTAAGCGCCTCAATTTGTCCTGCATAACCAAGTCGCTCTGTTTCTCTGAGTAAACCCAAAGCTACTGCTTCCTCAACTTTATTGCTAGTTTTTTTGATTTCATCTAGCAAGTAGGCGCAACAGTCATTAACAGCATAATTTCGCTTCAGCTCTAGTTGCTCAATATTAATCAATTCCGAACTGTCAGTCCGGAGATACTCAATAATTCTTTCTGTCGCTTCATGGTCTCGTTGCTGGCAACGCTCTTCAAATGCTTGCTCCCAAGTTTTCTCGCCATTAGCAACCGTTTGGATAATCCCATCGACTATTTCTTCTAGATCGGAAACATCTGGTTCCCACTGTTCGTTCATTGGCAGAGATGAAATTTTTAAGAGTGGGGCGTGGATGATATGTTCTGGTTTCCCCTTGACTCTGGGTAAGGGTTCGTCTGGATCGAATAAAGCGCGGATATCTTCGATCGCTTTTCGGCAGCAAGAGATACCAGCCAAAACAAATAATGGAGGCTTTTGTTTTTCATAGTTGTTAAGTTCGGCGATCGCCTCATCCTGAACGCCATAAATTTTTTGTCCCAACTGTTCTGCTTGCTGCTGAATATAATTCTTTTCGTTAGCTTCTAGTTCTTCTTGTTGTAATTCAACCCACTCTTTTGCTAAATCTAAGGCTTCACCAGTGAACTTGCAAAGGCGATTAATCATCGGTTCTGGAATAGGTTTTCCTCGCCGTGCAGTACGAATTTGACTTTCTGTACTTCGTGCTTCTTGTTTGATTTTTGATTCATCTAATAGTTTGTTAAGTTGCCTTTCTACAGTCTTCCATGCACTGTTATCCTGAGTTCTAATCGGATTTAGCAAACAATACACTAACCCATCAATTCTGAGCCAATGTTCCCAAACCTTTTTCGCCACTCCATGCTTCATATCATACGTTGTTTGTGCTTGATACCACCAATGTTCAACCTTTTGATATAACTGCTCTAAAGATTTTTGTCGTTCTGCTGGAGATGTGGCTTTTTTCAGCATTTTCGGTTCTAATCGTAAATGTTGTCTTCCATATTCAGAAATGACTTGGCAATATTTGTAAAGTTGATTGAGTTGAGCAACATTAGGCAGTCGCTGAAGAATATTATAAGCACCTGTATTGGGTGCTAGTAATGCCGGGCGTAGTGATGCCGCAGTTAATATCAAAATAACTGCATAGTTCTTTTCATTTTTCCCAGAGATTTCGGTCTCGGTATAGTTAGCTAAATCATCTTTAAGGCGATAGGCGACTTTACTATCACTTGATTGCAAGTGCTGACTTAAGGCTAATGCTCGAATTAACCAGGATGGCAGATGTTCTTCTAGATTGACCGCAGAAGCTAAATGATAAGCAAAGCTGAGTTGCTGTTCGCGGATTAGTTGCCAAATTAAATCGCTCAAAGCTGTAGGGTGTTCTTTATTGATGGATTTAGCTATCCCTTGTGCAGTATCTTCTGGGGAGTAGTTGTAAAGAGGTGGTTCGGCTTCTATTTCTTCTGGTACTTCCGTGCTTGGTAATTTTGTTGGTGTCTTTACTGGTGCTTTCTCTGGGATAGTTTCAACAGTTGGTTGCTCTTGGGAATCTTCTATAGGAGGAGGAGCGATATCTTCTGGCAAATGGCTGTCAATAGGTGGTTCGGTTTCTATTTTCTCCGGTGCTTCCGTGTTTGGTAATGGCGTTACTGTCTCTACTGATGCTTTCTCTGGGATAACTTCAACAGTTGGTTGCTCTTGGGAATCTTCTATGGGAGATGGAGCGATCGCATTAGGAGAATTTGTATTTACAAAATTTTCATTTTCTGGTATTGATTCAACAATTTGTTTTTGTTGTTCTTTGGAATCTTCTATTGGAGTTGGAGCGATCGCCTCTTCTGTTAATTCTGTAAGTTCTCCTGCAAATGCCGCTTTAGCCAAATCCTCACCAAAGCATCTGGCCACATCAAACAATTGATTCACACGCTCCGGTTCGTCTGTACCTGAAATTAGCTTCGACAGTTGCGAAAAAGGACGAGTTTTCTCAGTCAAATTCTGAGTTTCTACATCTACTTCACCTTCCAACACTTGTTGTTTAAGTTCTTGGGCTTTTTTCTGACACTCTAGTAAAGGCTGAAAATTATTATTATCTTGATGAGACAGTCTTAAAACCTCTTCCAAAACTACTAATGCTTTCTGTCTAATTTGCATTCTGAGCTTCTGTTTTTCTTTTGCTTTCTCAACACTTTCTAGTAAAGATTTAAGTTGAGAAATAGACACAATCTCATCCGGAGGTTCTGGAGGCGATACGCTGAAAGATGCAGCTACTTTTAACAGTTGGTTTCGGAACTCATAAAAGCTCTTTTCCAAAGATTTAATTTTTTCTTTTAGATCGGTTAAATCATTTGACATAGTTTGATTGTTTCCTATAAATTTACTTTTTTCTTGTTCGTTACATATCTGGTTTATTTTTCCAGTATTGACGATAGTGTTTTGACTGCCAAAATTGCCAGTAATTGATATATTAAGGCTATCCTGGTTTTTAGTCAAAGGTTCTTTTTCTGAAACATCTGTGGCAATTAAATCTCCTTTTGAGTGAATTTTTTGAAGATGATTATTATTCGGTACAGGTTGAAGATTAAAATCAACATCTTTTTTGATAGATTTAGGATTAATGGGTTTAGATATTAAATGTTTTTCCTGATTTATATTAACCTTTTTAGGGTAGAGATAATCCACTAAAAAACTTGGGATATTTTTGCTTCTCAGTTTCTTCACAGCTTTTTCCTCAATTTGCCTAATTCTTTCCCTGGTCAGATGAAATTTATCCCCTATCTCTTGTAAAGTCTTCTCGCAACCATCATCTAATCCAAATCGCATTTTAATAACATCTCGCTGACGTTCATTGAGGAAATAATGTAAAACTTTTTCTATATCTTCTTTCAAACAAATCTGTTCTATGTTTATTCCTAAAGTTTCCCGCTCGGATGCAATTAACTCTCCCAATGTAGATTCTTTTTCACTTCCTATTTTGGCATCTAAAGATTTTATAGGTTGTGCATAATCTAGAATATTTTGTACTTTTTCTACACTTATTACTAAGTCTTTAGCAATTTCAGCTTTAGTTGGTTGCCGTTCTTTTTGTTGATATATTTTTCTAGCAGTTTTCTTAATTTGATAAATTTTTTCCTGAAGATGAACAGGTAAACGAATAGTACGACAATGATTGTATATCGCCCGTGTAATGCCTTGACGAATCCACGAATAAGCATAGGTAGAAAATTTATTTCCTCTCAAGGGTTCAAATTTTTCAACTGCTGTGATTAATCCTAAATTTCCTGACTGAATTAAATCTAAAAATTCTACACCTCTATTTTGATATTTTTTAGCAATGTTAACTACCAAGCGGAGATTAGAAACTATCATCTTTTCTTTTGCTTTTCGACCTTTGCCGAGACAAATTTTTAACTCTGACAATTCTAGTTGAGCAGCTTTAGACCACTCATCATCCAGAGCTTGTCGCTCCAAAGATTGCTCTAATTTTTCCCTTATTTTTTCTAGTTTTTGTAACTCAGTAATTTGACATCCTAGTTCAAATTCCTCCTCAGCAGTTAATAGTTTAAATCTACCTATTTTTTGTAGGTATAAAGGAAGTGTATCTACATCATTTCGATTATTTTTATCTTTCTTTTGAAAAAAAATGCCATCTTTTAATGCTTGATACTGAGTTTGAGGAATTGTTTCTATTTCTCGGTTAAATACGGCAATTTTTTCAAGTGTATTTAGCTGCTGAAAAGTTGGATAACTCAGGTCTATCTGGCAAAAATTAATATTAACTTTTAGCTTCCAATCATCATCAAAAGTAGACTTTGGGCTGACTAATAAAAGTTGTTTATAATCTTTAGTTGCAAGTAGTAAAAATCTAGAAGGACGTTGACATAAACTTTCAGCGATCGCCTTCATTCTACTCTTAGCTATTTCCCAAGAATTGAACTCTTTATCTGTAAGTTGAAATAACAAGATTTGCAATTCTCCATTGCCTATATCTGCAATGAGATAAGCATCTTTCACCGCTTCAAAGCTTCTAGTTGGTAACTCTAATTCTGCTAAACTTAGTGGTTCTACTGTTGTCTTGTAGCCCAGTTTCCGAAAAATATTTGCTATTCCCTGTTGACTATCTGCATTTTGCAAATCTTCTAGTTTTAGGTAGCGCTTCTGCATTTAGATACTATTAATTGATAAAAGTTTATGCTTTTGACAGATGTGTGGGTATCTGATGTAATACCGTTTCACGCCTAGGTCTATTGAAAATTTGGAATGCCATGCCTAAGTATTTGGCAAACTTAGAATTAGATAGTCCTAAATGTTGTCTGAGAGTTGTGATGAGAAATGGAATATCTACTGAAGTAGTTAGAATCATGGGAGTTATTACAAAAGTCTAGTATAATCCTACCCAATCTAACTTTTGATAGACAATAGTAAAATTACGGTTGTTAATTATTTGAAAAAGATTTTTGTCATCAATTAAACTTAAAGGACTATTTGAAACTTGGATTAATTGATAAATATTAGTTTTGTTCATATTCCCATCAATTTAGACCGCAATAATATGCGATAAATTAACACTTATTTTTTGATAGATACATAATATAACTGTACAGTATTTCAGGATTATGAAGCAATTATAAGTAAACTATATTTCATAAGATAGCTTTTACAAAACTGAATTTTCAAGAAATTACTATGAAAAAATAATCAATTTATCTGATTTTAAACTTTTTACCGAATAATTAATAATTAAATAATTCGCGCCTTGAAGCCTCCTCTTTTAAGGAAGAAAAAAAGACAATATTCCTTATATTCAATCCTCTCGGTTTTAACCAGAGGTAATTATCAATTATCAATTATCCATTAATAAATATCTTGTCTAATATTTCTTGCACCTTGTCTATATTAGGGGAGCTTAGTTTAACAACCTAGTGTGTTAACAATTTTAATTTTTGACTTACTCCTACAAAAAATCTAATCTCTCTTTGAGCTGGTGATAAGATAGTAATATAATGTCCGTTTTATAGTGCGATAAAAAACTTTCTTCTTCTCTTCCTTCTTTTTTTTCTACTGTACGTCGCCCTAACGACGACTCCCCTACCTTACTCCTCGGTCGTTATTTATAAGTATTCAACCGGACATGATATAACTGGCTAAGTCATTTGATAAAGTTAACTCAAAATCACAAATAAAAATGTCTGAAAATAATTCTTTAATTGGTCAAACTCTCAGACAACATTACAAAATCATAGAACAATTAGGTTGTGGAGGTGGGTTTGGAGAAACTTATATTGCTGAAGATATAGATATACCAGAAAATCCCAAACCTCAGCGTGTTGTTAAACGACTAAAACCGACAATTAAACATCAACAAGTCCAAAGGTTATTCCAACAAGAAGGTCAAATTCTCAACCGACTTGGTAGACACGATAGAATTCCTACTTTGTATGCTTATTTTGAACATAATCAAGAATTTTATCTAGTTCAAGAACTAATAATAGGTCACGATTTAAACGAAGAAATAAGTCTGCCTTGGGGTGAAAATAAAGTCTTTAAATTCTTGTCAGAAATTTTAGAACTTTTAGTATTTGTACATCAAAATGGGGTGATTCATCGAGATATTAAACCGGGGAATATTATGCGACGCGATCGCGACCAAAAATTAATGTTAATTGACTTTGGTGCAGTTAAAGAAGTAAGTAATATTGTTGTTAATTCTCTGGGAAAATCTAGTAGTACAATTGCAGTAGGTACTCCTGGTTATATGGCTGTGGAACAAGCACAAGGAAGACCACAATTTGCTAGCGATATTTATGCTGTGGGTATTACTGCAATTCAAGCTTTGACAGGTGTAACACCCAGGAATTTTATCCAAGATGAATTAGGTGAAATAGACTTGCAAAAATTAGCTCCTAATATCAGTGAAAAGCTGGCTAATTTTTTAACAAAAATGGTTAGGGTTAATTGGAGACAACGTTACTCGGATGCTGCTGTAGCTTTACGAGGATTACAGGATAATATTGAACCGATTTCTGGAATATTAAATTGGATTTTATTAAAGATAACTATTGGTTTTATTTCTCAGTATAAAAATTGCGATTTTAGTATTTTTCAAAGTTGTCTAGAATTTTTTGTAGGTCGCCTTCAGCAAAATAGCCCTTCTGTGAATTATGAGCTTTACAAAACTGTCAGTATTTCGCTATTAAAGGCACAAGAAAAAATTGCTATTGAATATAGAAATCAGATTGGTGGTTCTTTTCCGACAATAGTTCAATATTCACCTTTTCATTCTGAGCAAAAACGAGAAAACTTGGGTTGGGTGAATCGTAAAATATCTCAGTTGAGAAGTGAATTAAAAAAGAGCGATCGAACAGAATATGTGACAAGTTTTCCTGAAGATATTAGTTGTTTATTAATTCCTTTACCTCCTGTAGATGAAATTAAGAATTTATGTCAAAATTTTATTCTGGTTTTACTCCAGGGAGATGAACCAGATGGATATTTAGAAAAGCTGCAAAGAGATGTGGGAGGGTTATTAAATTTAGTAGCTATTAATTTTATGCAAGAAATGCGTCAGAATCAATTAGTAAAAGAAATTTTTGAATATGACTTTTTAGAGATAATTAATCGACAACTACCAGGAGATAAATTTACCCTAGAAGATTTAGAAAAGTCTCTCCATAAAGTTAGATTAGAATTAACTGAATTAAGGATTCAGCAGGAAAAATCAAAAACAGCGATTATCTCACAACCTATTAATTTTGATGCTACACAACCAGGTAATTCACAAATTGAAGAAGGAAGAAGGAAGAAGGAAGAAGGAAGAAGGGAGAAGGGAGAAGAAACAGGGAAGAAGGAAGAGGGAAGAAGGAAGGAAGAAAAATCCGATAACTTGACTTCTACACAAGAAAAAAAGCTGGATGAAAAAGGGCTATTACTGGATACTCCCTCTGGTCAAGTAGCACTTAATTCTATCTTTTATATAGAGCGATCGCCCATAGAGTCAGAGTGTTATGAAACTATTATGAATCCGGGAGCTTTGATTCGAGTTAAAGCACCTAGACAGATGGGAAAAACTTCTTTAATGAGTAGAATTTTGAATTATTCCGAACAGCAAGGATATTGCAAAGCTTGTTTAAACTTTCAGTCAGCAGATGAGGATTTTCTCACTAATCTTGATTTATTTTTAAAGTGGTTTTGTGCCAGTATTACTAACGAACTGAATCTAGAAGAAAAATTATCTGAATATTGGCAAGGAGTATTAGGGAGTAAAAATAAATGTACAAATTATTTTCAAAGATATCTACTTTCAGAAATTTCGACTCCTTTAGTTTTAGGGTTAGATGAAGTAGACCAAGTATTTCAACATCCAGAAATTGCTACCTCCTTTTTTGCCTTACTCAGGACTTGGCATGAACGTGGTAAAAATGAAGCAGTTTGGCAAAAGTTAAGGTTAGTAATTGTACATTCAAAAGAAGTATATATTCCTCTAAATATTAATCAATCACCTTTTAATGTAGGTTTGCCCATAGAATTACGAGAACTCAACTGGGAAGAAGTAGAAAATTTAGTCAAATTACATCATTTAGAATGGTCTTCAGAACAGATAAAAGAATTAATGGCAATGGTAGGAGGACATCCTTATTTAGTACGTCAAGCTCTCTATCAAATTGCCCGGGGAAGAATAACATTAGAAAAGCTATTACAAGTCGCTCCCACAGAAGAAGGTCCCTATTGTGACCACCTACGTCGCCACTTAAATAATCTTGAAGAAAATCCAGAATTATTAACAGCAATTAAACAAATTATTACGATAGATTATCCTATATCTATAGGCACAAAAGAAGGATTCAAATTACGCAGTATGGGATTAGTAAAATTTCAAGGTAATTTAGTCATGCCTCTATGTGAATTGTATCGGAGATATTTTAGTTATCGACTTTGAAGCTATTTCAGTTATCAGTTATCAGTCAAACTATCAAAATCCTAAATTTATATCTATGAATTTGTTGAAAAATATTATATTTTCACCATTTTATCCTGTAGCCAGTCTATAAACAATGTATTTATATCATGTCCAGATAATAAGCGACAAAAAAGTTTTTGTTTGTAGTTGGGCTTTAGCCCATAAAATATCTATTCCAGATAATAAGCGATAAAAAAGTTTTTGTTTGTAGAAAGTTTTTGTTTGTAATAAGTCTTGAGCCAATGAAATATCTATCTGGCGGGCTAAAGCCCTACTACGAGCTTTAATTATAACTATTCAACCGATCTTGACAATATACTATCTGAATAAGATATGATTGTTTATATAACTAAAATACCATAATTAAAAGTGCATCAAATGTATTTATTTTCTCCTAATAAAACCCTAGTTATAATCCTGTCAATATGTTTTCGATTAAAAAAAAATTATCCTCACTAAGCAATCAGCGAAAATTCGCAAGATTACTCAGAACTATACTGAGATTTCTCTATAGTTTATTAGAAATTGCTACTATTTTACTCACCGTTATTTTGTTGATTTTAGGGATTATTTATATTGAAAATACCATAGGACAAAACACAGAGTGGGGCAAAGCCTTTCTAGAATCAATTAAAAACTCACAAATTTTAGGAACCATTGAAAATTTTAGCATTGTTACAGCATTAGTGATTTATATTAGGTGGGGAAAAAAGAAATCCCATTATCAAGCTTGGCAGGTAATTGACTCTGCCCAAGGATTACAAATTAGCTATGCTAGAATCAAAGCGCTAGAAGAACTTGTCAAAGGAGGTGTTTGTTTAAAAGGTTTATCTTTACCTAAAACCAATTTAGACCAAGTTCATTTAGTAGATGTAGATTTTAAAGAAGCAAATCTTCAAGGAGCAAAATTTTTAGAGGCTAACCTTCGAGGAGGTAAATTTGAATTAACTCAATTACAAGGAGCTTTTCTCTGGGGAGCAAATCTTCAAGATACTTTCTTTCTTTTAACTCAACTTCAAAAAGCAAATCTTAGTTCGGCAAATCTCAAAAATGCCGATATGGAGGGAGTTAATCTCTTAGAAGCAAATTTACAAAAAGCGAATTTGGAGGGAGCTTATATACTAGGAAATCTTCAAAGTGTTGACTTACAAGAAGCAAATTTAAAAGGAGCAAATTTGCAAGGTTGTTATCTGAAAAACGCTAATTTTCAAAGTGCAAATTTGAAAGGAGTAAACTTACAAGAAGCGAATTTACAAGGAGCAAACTTTCACGATGCTAATCTACAAGATACCAACCTACAAAAAGTAAAAGGATTGAATCCATTACAGATTAAATCTGCTAATAACTGGCAACAAGCTAAATATTCTAGAGAATTTTATTCTCAGCTAAATTTACCGGAGAAATGAAGGAAGAAGGAAGAAGGAAGAAGGAAGAAAGAAGAAGGAAGAAGGAAGAAGGAAGAAAGAAGAAGGAAGAAGGAAGAAGGAAGAAAGAAGAAGGAAGAAGGAAGAAGGGAAAATTGCTTATGGATAGTCAACGACCGACCACTCCGTCTTTAACGCGCGTCAGAAGTCAGAAGTTATTTTTGTAACGGGGATTTGAGCAAGGCTCCAAAAATATTGCGCCTTAAAAGGCGGGGTTGCGCGACCCATGTTATTTTGATAAAAATAGCAATCCTAAATCATTTGTGATAATTTTATTGCTTTGGTATTCGTTATTCCCTATTCCTTGTTCCCGAATAATTAAGGTTTAAAGCCTCTCATGAGCAAGGAGAAAAAAGAAAAAATTTTCCCTACCGCGTCAATCCTCTTATTTTCAAAGAGAGGTAATAATTAATTATTAATTATTAATGGCTTTGTTGCATGAAAGTAGCGTTCTTAACATGCATTCGGCAGTTATATCGCTTTCTTTGGCAATTATTACTATTGGACAATAGTTATTGCTGTGCTGATTCACGATCGCTCTGTTTGGCAATTATTACTATTGGACAATAGTTATTGCTGTGCTGATTCACGATCGC
>JAXHSW010000038.1:27229-52917 GCA_034190295.1 Cyanobacteriota bacterium
AGTTATTGCTGTGCTGATTCACGATCGCTTTCTTTGGCAATTATTACTATTGGACAATAGTTATTGCTGTGCTGATTCACGATCGCTCTGTTTGGCAATTATTACTATTGGACAATAGTTACAGCAGTTTCCGCACGTTATTGTTGTACATAATGCGGAGCAAGTGCGGCAGCTATATATTTTCATGCAACAAAGCCATTATTAATTGTTAATTGTTGAACTGTTCCCTAAAATCTACAATATCTCACAACTCAAATAAGATTGCTAAATAATATGAACAAAAGTCACATTCGGCTCAACAAAACCACAAGAGAATGGGTCATTTATGCGCCAAACCGAGGCAAACGTCCCTAGGACTTTCAACAATAAAATAATGAAGGAAGAAGGAAGAAAGAAGAAGACAGAAGGCAGCTATGCTGAAGGCAGAAGGGAAAATTGCTTATGGATAATCAACGACCGACCACTCCGTGTCTTATAATACCAAGCAATTTTAAGCACTGTTTAAACGGTGGGGTATTAAACCCGTAAAAGAAATAATTAAGTTTACCTCAATCTCTAAAAATAATATGAACAAAAGTCACATTCGGCTCAACAAAACCACAAGAGAATGGGTCATTTATGCGCCAAGCAGAGGCAAACGTCCCCAGGACTTTAAACAAGAAAATATAGTACAAGAACAAGTAGAAAGTCACTCTCCAAACTGCCCTTTTTGTACTGGTAATGAAGAGCGTCTAGGAGGTATTTTATTCGAGAAACGAAACCCAGAAAATACTAACTGGCAAGTGCGCGTAGTTCCTAATAGATTTCCCGCTTTAACCCCTGAAGGAAATACCGATCGAAAATTAGAAGGAATTTATCTGACAATGCCTGGTTATGGTAGACATGAAGTAATTATTGAAAGTGCCGATCATAGCAAAGATATTCCCACAATGTCTATCCAAGAAGTAGAGACGATAATTAACATTTACCATCAACGTTATATCGAACTTATGGAAATAGATGAAAGTATGATGGTAATTATATTTAGAAATCATGGTAAAACAGCAGGCGCTTCTTTACGTCATCCCCATTCTCAAATTATTGCTACTAGCATTGTTCCCCAACATCGGCGTTGGCAAGAAGAAGAAGCTCAAAGATATTATGATGAATTTGGGCGCTGTGTATACTGTGAAATATTAGAATTTGAAAAGCAACATAAAAAGCGAGTAATTGAGGAAAATTCATCTTTTTTAGCTTTTATTCCCTTTGCGGCTAAAGCACCTTTTGAAGTCTGGATAATGCCAAAAGAACATCAAGGTGATTTTGGTAGTATTTCAGACCAACAAAAGTCAGATTTTGCATTAATTCTCAAAAATATTCTAACTAAATTATCGGAAAAATTGAACGACCCAGATTATAATTTTGTGATTAACACTGCTGCTCGTTATAAAGCAGAAGAACCCCAAGTTCATTGGTATTGTTTAATTGAACCTCGACTTACCACAGCAGCAGGTTTTGAAATTGCTTCTGGTATTAGAATTAATCCTTCTCTTCCAGAACTAGATGCCGAATTTTTAAGCAGGGAATAGGGAATAATTAATAATTAATAATTAATAATTAATAATTAAATAATTCACGCGTTGAAGCCTCCCCTTTTAAGGGGAAAAAAGAGGTCGAGGGAGGTCGAGGAATGGCGAGGTCTCAAAGCCATATCCAATAGACAAAGAGAAGAAATAATATTTATTTATATTCAATTATGTAACGGTTTTAATCAGAGGTAATTATCAATTATCCATTATCCATTAATAAACTCCCCTTAAAAGAGGAGGCTTTAAACCACAATTTTTCGGTAAGGAAAACATTCTTCTGCCTTCCTTTTAAACCAATATTCCCTTCTGCCTTCTGCCTTCCTTCCTTCTAAGTTGATGCAGCAAGAGCAATAGCTCCCACAATAATTTGATGTTCTTGTATTTGAATTCTTTTGTGTAAAGTTTCTGGTGTATCATCAGGTAAAATTGGTACAGCCGCCTGCATTAAAATTGGACCATTATCTACTTCTACATCTACTAAATGTACCGTACAACCAGTTATTTTTACTCCAGCTTCTAATGCTTGTTCGATCGCTTTAATACCTCGAAAACTAGGTAATAAACTGGGATGAATATTAATAACTTGATTAGGAAAAGCATCTATTAAAACTTTAGTAACAATTCGCATCCAACCAGCCATAATTACCCAGTCTACATCATATTCTTGTAGAGTTTTGACAATTTTGCCGTCAAATTTTTCTCTATTTTTGTATTCTCGATGATTTAATAATATTGTTGGCACTCCCCATTTTTCTGCTCTCTCTCTAACTTTTGCTCCAGGATTATTATAAATCATTACCTGAACTTGAGCGTTTAATTTTTGATTATTTATTGCCTCCATAATAGCCTCAAAATTACTACCACTTCCAGAGGCTAGAATTCCTAATTTTATAGGAGAAACTTTTGCCGAAAAATTATCGGAGATAGCTGGAGAAATTAGAAAAGAATTAGAATTGAGTTGTTGAGATTCTGTTGTCATTTTTGAAAGTTAAATAGTAGGAATTGTTTAGATTATATAGCAGAAGGAAGAAGTAATATCAAATCCGGTTGAATACTTATTATATAGTTGAGAGTAGGGGAGTAGGGGAGTAGGGGAGTAGGGGAGTAGAGGAGATTAAATAGACATCTCCCATAATAAAAAATCAAATCAATTATCGTACAGAAATTATCAATTATTTCCCCCTACTCCCTACTCCATAAGCGTGGTGGAGCTGTTTAATATTGAAGTAATTTAAGAAATTATCAACAGATATTATATAACCTGATTCTATGTGCAATTAACCGGATTTGATATAAGAAGGAAGAGGGAAGAAGGAAGAAGGGAAGAAGTAAGAAACAAGAAGTAAGAAGGAACTGCTGCTCCCGTAATGTCTACAGCAAAGAGGAATACCTGGTACGGGAGCAAGATGCTCCCACTGTTCTCGTAACAAACATGGCCGAGTAATGCACGACTGTTACAATGCGCTACCACCTATTTAATTTCTTCCCACACTTCCCACACTTCCCACACTCCCCACCTTCCTACGATACAATATATCAAATAACTCCCAAATCAATCTGGAGGTAATTATGTCAGAAAAATTAACAAAAAAATAAGCTCTCAAGCCTCCCCTTGGCTGCGCCACGAGCTACCGCTCTACAAGAGGATGAAAAAGCGGTCGTTGCGTAGCGCACCCGTTGGGTGGGATGGCGAGAAAACCTGCGCTGGCCGACCATCAACTAAGAGAAAATAAAGTTCAATATTTTAAGCCTCTGACTTTAACTAGAGGTACTGATAACTGATAACTGATAACTGAAATGACACTTCTGCCCCATGAATATCCAGACACCAGTCACATGATTCTGGAGGATGATACTCCCTTGGATAGTTTTATTAATGAAAAACAACAACGTCTACTCACAACAGTATTTTATAGCGGTGCTGAAATACCTATAAATGTTCCTTTTATTGTTGCTGCTAATGTGGGTTTATTTTCTCATCTCCGAGATTCAGGAATTGTACCTGATGTGTTTTTAAGCTTAAATATTGTTGGTGAAAAAGAATGGTGGGAACGTAATATTCGTTTTTATTTATTCTGGGAATTTGGCAAACCACCAGATGTAGTAATTGAAGTTGTTTCTCCCACTCCCGGCAATGAATTAGGAAGTAAATTAACAGACTACGCAGAGCTACGAATTCCTTATTATGTTGTCTACGATCCATTGCAAAAACTAAGTGAAACTGTACTGCAAGTATTTCAACTTCAATTTAATTCTTACATCCCTAAAAATGATGCTTGGTTTCCTGATGTGAATCTGGGATTAACTCTTTGGGATGGTACTTTTGAAAATCTGAATGGTACTTGGTTGCGTTGGTACAATGTCGATGGAAATGTAATTAAAACAGGAGATGAAATAGCAGCAGAAAAAAATGCTGAAATATCTCAAAAGGATGTTGAAATATCTCAAAAGGATGTTGAAATATCCCAAAAGGATGCTGAAATATCCCAAAAGGATGCTCAAATTAAACAGGCGTTATTATTGGCAATTGAAATGGGATTAAAACTCAAGTTTGGTGATGAATTTGTAGGGATGTTATCGGAGATTTCAGAAATTAATGATGTGAAATTGTTAGAAAGAATTGTTTCTCAAATTCCTCTTATTTCCTCAGCAGAGGAATTGCGAAAACTATATTCTGAATAACTAAAAAATAGGGTGCATATTGCGCACCCTACATCTTCAGTATCTAATATCATGTCCGGATAATTAGTGATAAAAAAACTGTCTCCTTCTCTTCTTCTTTCTTCCCTCCTGAATTCTGTTTGCGGAGCATTCCGTAGGAAATTCTGTT
Organism: Cyanobacteriota bacterium; assembly: GCA_034190295.1. Lineage (GTDB taxonomy): Bacteria > Cyanobacteriota > Cyanobacteriia > Cyanobacteriales > Microcoleaceae > Okeania. The sequence goes on from JAXHSW010000038.1 coordinate 31,628, forward strand.
TGCGGAGCATTCCGTAGGAAATTCTGACTCCTGAGTAGTTTATTTATAACTATTCAACCGGACATGATATAAGACCAAATAGTGAATTAAAAAGATGGTAGGAGTTACTATCTAATCATAAAGTCAGCTACTTCGAGAGCAGTTTCATTACTCAAAGTCGCAAATTGAGCGCCATCACCAAAACCACCATCACTACCATTAGTATTGTAGAATAAAGCACCATTATTACTGTTGTAAACAATAACAGCATCAGAAGTTGAAGCAGCATTATTACTGGTGACAGTAGCAAATTCTGTTTCTATATCGTTAATGGCAGTAAATGTGTTTTGGTCGAGGAGAATTTGATCTTGGCCGGAAACAAAATCAGTAATTTCATCAATGCCAATATCATCAGCATCAAATTCATCGTTGGTAGCAAAGATGAATTGGTCAATACTAGCACCACCAATTAAAATGTCGTTACCTTCACCACCATTGAGGCGATCGCGACCAATACCACCCTTTAATTCATCGTCGCCACGGCCACCAAATAGAAAATCGTTCTCAGGACGACCTTCTAGAGTGTCATTACCATCCTTACCATAGAGGTAATCTACACCAGGGCCACCAACTATCATATCGTCTCCATCATTTCCACTGATGGTGTCTTCACCCTGACCACCGTGGACTAAATCTGAGCGTATAGAACCAGTAACTCGGTCATTACCATCCTGAGCATGGAACCCGTCGGGATGGTCTTCCAGGGTACTTGGTTGGATTTCATACACATCATCCTCATTACTCAACTCTTCTTGTTCTGCTGGAGATACTTCCTCACCTAATGGCGGAGCATACTGCAAACCAAAATTGCTTGCTAGTTCATTTTCCTCTCGACGCAGTACGTCTGAGTCAAAGTTGCGTTCGTAGATTTCACCGTAGTTACCAACAGCTTTAATAGTATTGACAACAAAATCATTTGGCAACCCAAGCACTTTACCGATATTTCCTTCAATACCCAGAAACTCACGAATATCTGAGTCTGAATCATTATCACGATTATCATCTATATTCTGGGCGATTAGATCGTCGATATTTTCAGAGCTAATGCCATATTCTTCTGCCTGAACTAAAGCATTAGTCACCCAACGAACTACATCTGACCATTCCGACTGATTTTCGTCTACTATCAGTCCTAAAGGTTCTTTGGAGAGAAGATCATTGAGAATGCGATGCTGGTCGGGATTAGATAAAGTCTCAAGTCGGCCACTGAGAATAGTCATGTCTGTAGATACAGCATCTATTTCTCCTGCTTCATACGCTGCAAACATTTGATCGTTGGTGTCAAATTCAACTGGGATAATATCTCCACCTAATTCGCTGAAAGTATCTTCGAGATTTTGTAGAGCGGTAGCTCCGGCTAAAACACCGACGCTATGACCGTTAAGAGCAGGCAAAACATTAATACCGCTATCGGAACGGACTAATACTCCTTGTCCGGTATACAGATAGCTAGGACTGAAGTCAATGCCTAAAGTTGCATCCCGCAGGAGATTATGGGTCATTCCCATTGCTGAGACATCTACAACTCCATTGGCGGTATTGCTGAAACTGTCTTGGAAGGATTGAACTGTAACTTCCAGTTGGCTTGGGTCTTCAAATAGGGCAGCAGCGATCGCTTTTCCTAAGTCAACATCAAATCCGGCAAATTCTCCATTTTCTGTCTCTACCGCAAAACCGGGGTTATTGCCAGGAAGTCCTAGTTTTAAGACTCCACGGTCTTTGATTCTTTTGAGTAGGTTGCGGTTGTCGTTATTGTTCAAGGATATGTCTATGTCGCTGCCAGAGAATGGGGGAGAATAGAGCAAACCGCCATCGCTCCACAGTAAGTTCTGGTTTCGTTCTTGGTCTGAGTAATGACGCTCGTAAATTTCGCTGTAGTTACCTACCTCTTTAATAACGTTAACTGCGAAGCTTTCAGGAAGTCCTAGAGAGGCTCCTAATTCTCCTTCTATGCCCAGAAAACGACGAATTTCGGGAGCGGAGTCATTATTGTCGTTGTCGTCGGTATTGGCTGCAATTAATTGGTCTATATTTTCTGAGCTGATACCAAATTCTTCGGCTTGAATGGGAACTGAATTGACCCACCGCACGATATCTGCCCATTGAGAGTCATTTTCTGGTAATGCTAGGGCGATGGGTTCTGTAGTTCCCTCTTGTTGGTCGTAGTAGTAGACTGGACTGAAGTCAATCTTCAGGTCTGCATCCCGTCCCAAGGTTTGGGTAATGCCGGATGCTAGGTCCGATCGACCATCTGCTACCCTTTCTAAGGATGTTGACAATTCATTGGATACCGTATTAACTTTGCTGGCATCTCCAAATAGGGCAGCAGCTATGGTACGGGCAAATTCTAGGTCAAATTCGTTTCCGTCGGCAGCAGTGGCAACTTTGAGATTGCCTCGTTTGATAATTTCGTCTAAAATAGTAGTTTCGGGATTTTCTACTGAGTTAGCTTGGGCGACACCGAGTTCCATATCTATAGAGACTTCTGTTGCTGCTGATGCGGTTTGTTGTTCTGGTTCCGTAACAATTTCAATGATGTCAGCTAGGTTGCCAAAGTGGTTATAGGTTTGCCCGTTGTTTTGCAGCAGTGCTAGTTCTTCGTCTTTGTAATACAGAGTTCCAGCGAGAATGTTGAAGTCTTCGAGGGAGTCGGTGTTAAACCCTGAAGCAGAGACTTGAATTTTATCTCCTTGAGCGGGATCGAAGTCTACAATGAGGTCGCCTCCTTCGTTGGGTGCTTGGAAGTAGAAGACATCAGCACCTTCTCCACCGTTGAGCAAGTCTACACCTTGGCCACCCCTGATAATATCTTCTCCTGCTTCTCCTAATAACCAGTCATTATCTTCGTTTCCTTCTAAAACATCGTTGCCAGTACCACCATAGATAACGTCATTACCACTGTTGCCTTCTAGTTCGTCGTCTCCTGCATCTCCTTGGAGTTGGTCGTTATCTGCACCACCTTTGATGGTGTCGTTTTCTGAACCCCCGGCAATAAAGTCGTCTCCGGCGTTACCTTCTAGCTCGTCCGCTCCAAAGTTACCTTCTATACGGTCGTTTTCTTCTGAACCAGTGATGTTATCGTCTTCGGAGGTTCCTATTTGTTCTGCTTCTGTTGTTGCCTCACTGCTTTCCCCTTGGTCGTTATCGTTAATTTCTATAACGGCTGTTTTCGCTATGGGGTCTAGTGCATAACCTTCTCCTACATATTTGAGGTTAATGGTGATGCTTTCTGTGGTTTCGGAAATGTTATCGTCTAATACTTCTAGGTCGATAACTGCTTCTGTTGCTCCTGGTTCAACGTTTATTTCTCCAAATAAACCTTCGCTATTTCCGTAGTCTTGTCCTAGAGTTGCTGTACCGGAGATGGTATAGAGGATTTTTAGTCCTTGGGGTGGAGCTGCTTCGCCCAGGGTAATAATAAATTGACTCTTGCTGTCTTCTCCTTCGGTGACTGTTATGCTGGAGTTGTTTTCTTTTTCAGGGTCGCTGTTTTCTCCTTCTATAGTTCCATCCACAACACTGACTTTAACTATGCGGTCTTCGTTGAGGGCGAATTCTACTAAGAAGGTGTCTCCTTTAAGTATTTCCTGGAGTTGGGTTTGAGACTCTTCGGGGGTAATTTCTCCTTTGACGAGTTGTTCTGTTAGGTTGGGTAGGGTGCTGTAGACTCCTTGTTTTATTGGGTTGATACTGGGTAGTACGTTATCTACAGAGCTAGAGAGTGCTTCTTGTACTAATTCATCAATGAGGTTGTTGCTTTGAGCGACTAATTTACTGACTTCGATGATGGTTTCATTGTTAATTTCTAGGTTCAGTTGCTCGGTTAATTGGTTGTAGAATTTCTGCAGGTCGTTGTTTTTGCTGAAGTCGAAACTTTCTACTGTTTCTAATACTTCTCCTAGGGCGGTAATTACCTGAATTTGACCATCTGAGTTTTCATATCCTGCTGCTTCTAGGAAGGTTGTGCCGTTGAGTAGCAGGTTCATGATTTTGATGTGACCGGAGGCAATGTTTATTCCGGTATCGTCTCCTTCTCCAATGGCACTGTAAGCGTTGAAGTTGTCTAATGGTTGGGATAGAGACTCTAGGGAAAATCCTGTGATTTTGTTGAGTAGGGTTTCTACTTGTTCTTCTGCTATTCCCTGTGCGGATAATACTGCTTTGAGGGTTGTGAGCGGGGTGGTAGTCGTGTAGTCTCCTGTGGAATTTATTTGAGATATTAGTGGAATTGTTCCAGGGAGTCCGGTGCTGGTGTCTGTGCCGCCGGTGACTACTAATTGTGCTTCGTCGGGGGTGATTTCTCCGTCGCCGTTTTTGTCTAGTTGTTTGATATCTAGGGGTAAGCTGTATTCTCCGTTGTTGTCAGTGGTGGTTTGGGTTTCTCCGTCGTCGAGTTGAAAGTTATTGTTGGTATCGATGAAGGCTGTGGCATTTGCTAATGGACCGTTGGAGGCGTTACCTTCTAGTTTTTGTTCGTAAGAAATAATCTCGACTCCTGTGACAATTTTTGTTTTGTTGTCACGTTTGTCTGTAATTTCCTGACCATTTGAGGTTTCAGTAATGGTGTAGTTGTCTTTGCTTCCAGATAAGATCAGGATATCTTTACCGTTTCCACCATCAATGGTATCGCTGCCTTTACCAGGCTTGAGGACATCGTCACCCGATCCACCACGGAGAGTGTCGTTACCATCTCCACCATCTAGTAAATCACTGCCACCATATCCTCTGAGGGCATCGTTGCCAGACCCACCCTCTAAGCGATCCTGGCCATTGTCAAATCCACCAATTAGACTGTCGTTGCCAGACCCACCCTTGAGATAGTCGTTGCCAGAATCACCATTGATTTCATCATTGCCCCAACCACCATCGAGATAGTCGTCGCCAGAATCACCATCAATCCGATCGTCGCCAGAATCACCATAAATCTGATCGTCGCCCGATCCACCAGAGAGGCGATCGCTGCCACTGTGGCCGTCGATATAATCGTTGCCAGAACCACCATAGACAGTATCGTTCTCATCGTCAGCAAAGATATGATCGTTATCCGATCCACCGTAAATGAGGTCGTGACCCCAGCCTCCATTAATAGTATCGCGGCCATAGTAACCGTAGATAGTGTCGCGCCCGTAGTCATATCCACCGCCACCAATGAGAACATCGTGGCCGTATCCACCATGGATATAGTCGCCATTATTCCCTCCATCAAGTGTATCGTTGTCACCACTACCCCATAAAGTGTCCCTACCAAGACCACCAGCAATATAATCGTTGCCAGAATTTCCATCAAGTGTATCGTTATCATCACTGCCATCGTAGTATTGACCTTGTCGGCCGTCGTCTTCACCAAAGATGAAATCATTCCCCGATCCACCAGAGATAGAGTCTCCACTTTGTTGACCATAAATTACATCGCGACCACTGTCACCATATAAAGTATCTCGGCCATGATAGCCATGTATTTCGTCGTTTTCATTGCCACCCCATATCTTGTCATTTCCACGATCGGCATATATCTTATCGTCACCGCCCCAACCATAAATTCGGTCATCACCACCCCCACCATTGAGAACCTCAGAACTATTCTCATCGCGTCCCCCAAACCAGCTAATTACTGATTTAAAACCACTGCTAATACTGCTAACCACAGAATTAAAGGTTCCTGTTACGAGTTGGAAACCTGAGTCCAAGTTATTGGATATAAAGTTTGTAGCAGAGGTAATGGTTTGAGTACCAATATCAGCTAGGTCATTAAATGCTTCAATGACTTCACCTCCACCAGCTTCCTCCACCACAGAGACAATCAAATCATCAATACTATTCACACTATTGAGTGACACTTCAAAATCACCCACTGAGGTATCGACATTCACCTTTGAACCCGCCAGCGTGCCGTCGGAAGTAATGGTCAGATTGGCATATACATCACCTATGAAAGAAGGCAGATCGAGGTCTATACCACCTGTAACTGTAAGTTGGTCTTCTTGGAAGGTGACGTTAGCATTATCTAATTCTTGACCAAAGAGTTTGAGTGTCCCTGTCACTTCAAGATTATCTAAACCCTTGACATCAATTTTGGCATTATTGATTTCAATCAGACCAAACAGATCGAGATTACCATCAACAGTCAGTTGCTCGCCTAGAGTTTTAATCTCAGCATCCGCGACCTTATTACCCAAAATCTCTAACGCTCCCGATCCGCTAGCATTTCCAGTAGTTGTGTTAAATACTAGATTATCGACATCTAAATCTACAAAACCTAAATCTAGATCGAACTCTTTAAGTTCAAATTTCTCGGATGAAATATCAAAATCAACCGCTGCCACTTCTTGGTTAAAGACATTAACATTGGCTTTTCCACTGGCAGCTTGAGTATTAAAGTCAACCAATAAATCATCAACATTTAACTCAATCACACCCACATCTAAATTGAAGTAGTCGAGATCGATGCCCGATGTTGTAATTTGAAAATCGGTGGCAGCCACTTCCTGACCCAAAAGCTCAAAACTACCCTCACCTTGGGCAATAACCTCAACTCCGTCAATTTCTCGTGGCTTGAAGAAAATACCAAGGTCATTAACATCTAACTTCATTACAGCTAGATCGAAGTCCAAGTCCTTGATATCAATCTCAGTTGGCGTAATTTTAAAGTCTGCTTTGGCAACTTCACGACCTAATATTTCTATGCGACCATCCCCTGAGAAAGATTGCTCGCTGGTATTCAGTTTCAGGTCCAAATTCAAATCGGTATCCGTACCGCCTGCAACTGGATCTTCAATACCGGAAATCTTGATAATATCGGCGACGTTAATTTCAGGTATTTTCAAAGAACCTTCTATACTCGGACTCGTAGAGAAAATATTCGCATTCAAATTAAGCGTGCCTTCTTTGTCGCCAACTTTGACCCCGGCGTTAATTCCGACCCCTGATTCTAAAGTGGTATTGAAAATTGTTGTCTCCACAGGGACAGCTTTAATCAATGGGTCGAGTTCTGTATCCTCATCAGGACCGTCGATCGAGACCACTGTAACCGGAATCAGATCTTTGAGGCTGTCAAAAAAGGTTTTTGCTTGGTCAAGAATGGGTATGTTCTCAGCTTCAGCTAATGCGACATTGAGGGCGTAACTATACACAGGCCCAGCGATAATATCGATCAAGCTGAGTTCATCGTTGAGCGTTAATTCTAAAGCAAAGTTTTGGGGGTCGTTAGTATCAACTAAGAAAGCAGACTTGAAATCGTATTCGCCAAATTTTAAGTCGCCCACAAAGCCAATATTGTCAACAAATGTGGGATTGCTATAGGTTCCACCAACTTGGACGGTTATATTCTCAAGTCGTGTTTGCGGAATACCGAAAATATTAGTCCAGGCAGTCCCATCATCTGTAGCCATTTCAAACTTCCCTGTGAGTCCCTTGGGATCGAGTTCTAATGCTGCAGAGAGATTTAATTGGGGTTCGCTATCTTGAGATGGATCGTAGCCTTTCAGAGCGATACTTCCTCCAACCGTACCGCTGATGTTATCACCCACATCAAGGGCTAAGTTAGCATTCTTGAGTGTGACACCAAAATCACCAAAGAAATCTTTAAATGGAGATGGTAAAGTAACTCCGAAGGGTGGAAACAGAGAAACATCTGTGTCTACATTCCCTGTTAAAGATGCTCCACCACTACCGATGTCGAGAGCGATGTCAAAGCTATCTACACCTAAAGTTTCACTGATGAACTTAGAAATACCGCTTGGGTTTTCAGCAAAGTTGAGACCGCCTGTTAAGTTAAATCCTTCTGAGAAAGATAACTCGGATTCATCTAAATTGAATCCACTCAAACCAGGGATGATACTAGCAACATCTAGCTCGCCGATATCGTAGTTAAAGCCAATACCGTCTCCCAATTGCAGTTCAAATTCTCGCTCATTCAAGGCTCCACCTAAACCTAATGATGTTGTTGTCAACTCCAATTCTGGTTTTGTTAAAACAAGTTGAGTTCCTGGTGTGGTATCGTCTCCATCACCCAAAACCGTCTCAGAAATAGCATTGACAGCATCTTGAATTAGTGGAATAGAACCGATATTATCACCAACTATCTTGTTGAGGTCTAAGGTTAAATCTTCTAAGTAAGTCAGAGAAATACCCTGATTAGATAAAGTTAAGCTGACATCACCAATGCTTTTGAGTGTTGTTTGGATATCATTAGGTAAGGATGTTCCTGCCAATTTGGTGAGGAATGTGATTACTTCACCAGGAGCCATTTCACCAACTGTTACTTCAAACGAACCATTTGTATTAACCCTTAAACCCGGATTTGTGACGTTAAGAGCTGTATTGGAATCGAGAGCTTCTCCTAAATTTAGCGCCTTGGTTAAGCTATTGACGATTGAGGTAATATTGAGGGTATCGAGATAGGTAACAGCAAATCCATCGGGACTGACTTCAATATCTAAGTTGGCAGTTGCTGGTAATGTATCCAGGAATGAAGTAATAAATCCTGGTAATTCCCCTGCAATACTATTGAATCCATCTTTGAGTTTTTGCACATCAATAGAAGGCATCTCAAACTCAAATCCACTCAACTGGGGAATTGTTTGACCTTCTAAATTGGGGTCAAAGCTGATATCAAATTCGGCTCCGTTAAAACTACCAGCAAAACTTAATTGTTTTTGATTGTCTTTGCTAGTAAACTCTACTTCTGGTTTAGCTAAAACAAGTTGAGTTCCTTCTGTGTTTTGGTCGCCATCTCCTAACAGTGCTGCAGTAATATCATTAACTGGTTGTTTGAGAGAACCCAGATTATCCCCGATCAGACTATTAATATCTAAAGTGACATCATCTAAATACTTGAGAGCAAATCCTTGTGAAGAAAGAGATAAACTCGCATTCCCAACACTGTCTAGTTGACTTTGGATAAAATCTGGTAAAGAGTTAATACCAACAACATCAGCAAAGAATTCTACAACTTGAGCCGGAGAAAATTCGTCAATTGTTACTTCAAACAGACGCTCCCCATTCTCATCTTTGCTAATCCTTAAACCAGGATTTTTCACTTCAAATTTTGTGTCTGCATTTAGGGGAGTACCTAATCCCACGCCATCGGCGATTTTATTAACGATGGAGGCCACATCAAGAGTATCGAGATAGGTGACAGCAAATCCATCGGGAGTGACTTCAATATCTAAGCTGTTAGTTCCTCCTAGTGCATCCAGGAATGAAGTAATAAATCCTGGTAATTCCCCTGCAATATTATTGAGTCCATCTTTGAGTTTCTGCACATCAATAGAAGGCATCTCAAACTCAAATCCACTCAACTGGGGAATTGTTTGACCTTCTAAATTGGGGTCAAAACTAATATCAAATTCGGCTCCGTTAAAACTACCAGCAAAACTTAATTGTTTTTGATTGTCTTTGCTAGTAAACTCTACTTCTGGTTTAGCTAGAACAAGTTGAGTTCCTTCTGTGTTTTGGTCGCCATCTCCTAACAGTGCTGCAGTAATATCATTAACTGGTTGTTTGAGAGAACCCAGATTATCGCCAATGAGACTATTAATATCTAAAGTGACATCATCTAAATACTTGAGAGCAAATCCTTGTGAAGAAAGAGATAAACTCGCATTCCCAACACTGTCTAGTTGATTTTGGATAAAATCTGGTAAAGAGTTAATACCAACAACATCAGTAAAGAATTCTACAACTTGAGCCGGAGAAAATTCGTCAATTGTTACTTCAAATAGACGCTCCCCATTCTCATCTTTGCTAATCCTTAAACCGGGATTTGTCACTTCAAATTTTGTATCTGCATTTAGGGGAGTACCTAATCCCACGCCATCGGCGATTTTATTAACGATGGAGGCCACATCAAGAGTATCGAGATAGGTGACAGCAAATCCATCGGGAGTGACTTCAATATCTAAACTGTTAGTTCCTCCTAGTGCATCCAGGAATGAGGTAATAAATCCTGGTAATTCCCCTGCAATACTATTGAGTCCATCTTTGAGTTTCTGCACATCAATAGAAGGCATCTCAAAGTCAAATTTATTCAGAGCAGGAATTTTGACACCACTTACATTAGGGTCAACATTGACATCAAAATCGAAATCGAATTCTGTACCGTTAAAACTGCCTGCAAAACTTAATTCTTTGTTATTGTCTTTGTTAGTAAACTCAACTTCTGGTTTAGCTAAAACAAGTTGAGTTCCTTCTGCATCACTACCATCTCCTAACAGTGCTGCGGTAATATCATTAACTGGCTGTTTGAGAGAACCCAGATTATCCCCGATCAGACTATTAATATCTAAAGTGACATCATCTAAATACTTGAGAGCAAATCCTTCTGTAGATGCGAATAAAGCGACATTACCCACTTTGTCAAGCTCGTCTTGGATAGCACTTGGTAATTGAACCCCCAAGGTATTACTCAGGAAGTCTACAGCTTGAGTAGGAGAAAATTCGCCCACCGACACTTCATAAAGCTTATTCCCATCAGCATCTTTGGCAATTCGCAATCCTGGATTTGTGACAGTTAGGGACTCAGACAAAACATTATCGCCCAGTCCTAATGTAGAAGATACGCTATTAATGATGTTTTTAACGTCTAGATTCCCCAGATAAGTGACGGCCAATCCATCGTCGCTCAAGTCAATATTGAAGTTGGTTAAACTGGCCAGGGTAGTTAGCAAATCTTCGGCAAATCCTGGTAATTCTGTTCCAGCAATGCTATTAAAGGCATTTTTGAGCTTCGTGGCATCAAGTTTTGGTAGTTCAAACTCAAACCCACTTAAGTTAGGAATCTTGACACCACTAATATTCGGGTCAAAATTAACATCAAAATCAAGGTCGAATTTCTGCCCGTTAAAACTGCTGGCCAAACTTAGTTCTTTGTTATTACCTTTGTTGGTAAACTCTACTTCCGGTTTGGCTAAAATAAGCTGAGTTCCTGGTGTGGTATCGTCTCCATCTCCCAAGAATGTCTCGCTAATTGTATTAGCAGCATCTTTGATAAAGCCATCGCTATCAACAAGGTTGTTTACATCTAAAGTGATGTTATCTAAATAAGTCAGACCAAATCCCTGTTTAGATGCAGATAAACTGACATTACCCACTTTATCAAGTTGATTTTGGATAATATCCGGTAATTTAAGTCCTGCTTCACCAGTTAGGAAGTTGACTGCTTCAGTTGGAGAAAATTCGCCAATAGACACCTCGTAAAGACGCTGCCCATTTTCCTGTTTTTTAATCCGTAGTCCAGGATTTGTAACCGTTAAGTCCTCTAAATCAATAGTTAATCCTGCTTCAGAAGCGATCGTTTCAACAATTGAACTAATATTTATATCATCCAGATAGGTAATCTTAATTTCGTCCTTCTTCGGTTCAACCTTGAACTTTTTAGCCTCATTGATAATAGGGTTGAGTAAATCTTTGGCGAATTGAAAATCAACACCAATTGTGGGCAGTAAATCGTTGATGAAATCTGTGGGTAGTGATGGAAGTTCAATACTGGGGATGCCATTGACAAAGGCAATATCCAAACTTGGCATCTCAAAGTTGAAGTCTGGCAACCCAGGCAAGTCTACCCCAAACCCCTTGAGAAAATCACTAAAGTTTAAATTTAAGCCTTCTATCTTGAAAAGGTCAGTACCAATACTTAATGATAGGTTGGGTAAATTTGGCAGGTCGAAAAGAAAATCCAAACTCGGTACAGAAAGACCAAAACCATCAAATAAAGATTTAAGATTGGCAATGGGTAAATTTGGCAGAGTGAAGTTAAAGTCAGGAATACCATCAACGAATGATAACTCAAAGTTCAATCCCTTCAAGTTCAAGCTTGGCCAATCAAAATTGGCTAGATTTGGCAGATCAATTCCTGGAATGTTGACAGAGAGATCGCTGAGAAGATTTGATAAGTCTACTTCATCAAAATCAGGCAAACTAAAGCTCAAATTTGTCGGAGTCCGATAATTGATAATTACCTGCTCTCCATTAATCGTACTCTGGAGCTTAATTTCAGTTTCTCCATCTTGAGTTACCTCTAAACTACTATTTTGGAGAGTAATTTTCGTTGCATCTATCGCTGCATCACTTAAAGCTTTTTCGACATTTTCAATAGCCTTCTGTACAAAAGCATTTGTATTGCTAGTATCTGCAACATTGTCAGCATCTATGACAGTGGTAGTATCTATAATATCGTTAATGTCAAGCTGAACGGGTTGGACATAACCAACTTTGACACCTCGATCGGACAAAACTAAATCTACATTTCCCGTACTACTTAGTCCCTTGAATAAATCGGCATTACTGGTGAGTTGTCCCAACCCGTTCATAATTTCTCCAACTGGGATGCCGGAAACAGAAAATTCATAACCCGTAGGATTTTGGGCTGTTCCTTGGACGACTAAAGTAGGATTCGTAGTGCTAATCTGTTGAGTAATAGGGGTTAATCCAAGTTTCGCGAGAATTTCGTTGATATTGGCAGTAATATCAAGAGTCCCGTTGTAGGATGCGGTGATGCGATCGCCCGCTTCGGTAATTAAAACGTTAGGAACAGGATTGTTTTTATCAATCCATTTTTGAGCGAATGAAGGAAGTCCAGATACTATAGAGTCACCAGTATCTAACACCGAACCATAACTTACTAAACTTTCTGAAGTAAAAGCAGGAATAAATTGTCCTTCACCCAAACTAATCTCCAACTCCCAGTCACCACCCAAAGCAGCACTTCCTGTTAAATTAGCTGAAGCCGCAATATTAGCTTTGGTCAAACCTCTTACTTTTGTGAGAAATTCTGTCCCTGTATTTCCCGCAGCTACCCGACAACCATAAATAAATAAATTGGGTGAGGGAACCTCCATAAACCACTCTTGCAGCTCTTCAGTATATTTACTTAAAGCTCCCAGACTCAGTTGAGTATTTCCTAAGTGCAAACACCCAGGAGAACCGTGGGACAAAATATGTAGGGTTTCTATCCCTCGATAGTGCCGTAAAATCTGAGTTATTTGTTGGACACCATCGCGATCGCGGTCTAAAACCACCCAAAAAATATCAGGTTTAATGCCCTGAAGTAACTGTTGATAGTCATCAACATCCGCATCAATAATTACCAGTTCGCGAGCATTAGCCAATAAAACTTCAGTAGAATTACTAATTTCAGTTGTGGAGTCTTGGCAGAAGGAATGTAGATCAATAGAGGCTAGAGAGTTTGTTGCAGGTACCTTTAAAACCGAGTTAGCTTTCATATCTGGTGGACTCAAAAGTAAATTTAATTATGGTTAGCAGAATACAGGTAGATACAGATGTCGATCGCTACAGAAATCCCTGATATTTATCAACTTTATTGAAGTTAAAAAGTTGTCATGGCAAGCTAAGAAGACCATCTCTAAGAGCTTAAAATTGCTTGCTAAAGATGTCAAATTTTTGCCTTATTGATTTAATTGATTCATCTTTTCAGAAGATAAATTATGTTTGACTAGGATGTCAAGCCTTTTAAATTATATTCATCAAATCTTCATATATTCATATAACAGATCATCAAATCTTTATATAACAGAAGATAGTTTCTCCTGGTGCTAATGAATATGTTTAGAAATTAGGCCCTATTAGAAAACGATGTCACTTTATTTAAATTAGTTTTCAATAACTGTTGTTATCTAGGTTATTACGAATATAACTTTCTCGACAGAAATATACAACCCAAAAACCTCATATCTTTTCTCATCTCAAACCTCATATAAACCTCATATTATTCTGATAAAACCTCATATAAACCTCATATAAACCTCATATTATTCTGATGAAACCTCATATAAACCTCATATTGTATCTGTAAATTTACTGAAGTTATTATTGATAGAACTACACTATATTATTCTGATGAAACCTCATATAAACCTCATATAAACCTCATATTGTATCTGTAAATTTACTGAAGTTATTATTGATAGAGCTACATTAGACGAAAAAATATGAGCTAGTAAACCATGTTTTTTGTGTTTTTCTGTATCTATCAATAATAAAAAGTAACCTATATTTTTATGCACACTTTAGTCAAAAGTTGAAGAAATTTCAATATTTTAGGCACAGTAGAAGCGCTATTTGTCTTCCTACTGTGCCTAAGAATTTTATAGAACCTAAAAGTTTACTTATCTTTGAGGTTGATTTTCAATTATCTTTAGCTTCTAACAATAAAGTCATCAACTTCAAGCAATGCTCCATTACTTAAAGTCGCAAATTGACCGCCATCACCAAAACCACCTGCACTACCATTAGTATTGTAGAATAAACCACCATTATTACTGTTGTAAACAATAACTGCATCAGAAGTTGCAGCAGCATTATTACTGGTAACAGTGGCAAATTCTGTTGCGATACTGTTAATGGCAGTAAATGTTGTTTGACTCAGGATAATTTTATCTTGACCAACAACAAAATCAGTAATTTCATCAACACCAATATCATCAGTATCAAATTCCTGATTTGTAGCAAAAATGAAACGGTCAATACTAGCACCACCAGTCATAGTGTCGTCTCCACTTCCACCATTGAGGCGATCGCGACCTATACCACCATTCATTTCATCATTGCCATTCCCACCAAAGAGATGGTCAAAACCAGGACGACCTTCTAAAACATCATCGCCATCCTGACCATAGAGAGAGTCATTACCACGACTGCCAATAATTTCGTCATTGCCACCACTACCTGCTAGGGTATCATTGCCAGCTAATCCCACAATAGTATCGTTACCAGTACCACCACTGAGCGTATCTGCTTGGGGAGTACCTGAAATAGACTGGTCATCATCAACAGGTGGAGGTGTAACTTCTTCTAAAGCTGTGACGATCGTATTATTTGATTTGTCAGTTTCAGGTGTATCGTCGAGGGAGTTAATGACCATCCCAATCTGATAATCTGTGTTTTCATCAAAAGTAAACTCATCTGCAGTAGGCAGCAAAATACTTTGGGTAAACTCGTCGGTACTACTGTTACCAGGCAAATCTTCTATCCAGATAAAATCAAGTAGGAAGTCTTCTGCGGGGTCAATATTAGCATCTTCGGATAAGAAGAAATCTACCCAGAATCCAGTAGCATCATCGCTACCAGTGTTGTCTACAGAAAAGTCAACATCAATCAACTCACCAGGACTAACTTCTTCTGCAGTTATTTCCAGAAGTTGACTGGATAGGTCGATATCATTCTCAAACGTGGATAAAAGCACTTCTAAGTTAATATTACCAACTTCACCATCGAACCCATCCACTGCTATGTTATAAGTTTCGCCTGCGACTACATCAAAAGTAATCTCGCTTTGGATACCAAAATCTACACTGTCATCACTGCTCGCTACTTCAATTAATTCAGAAAGGGTAGAACCAGTGTAAGCTGCTAATACTGTGTCAAAGTCGCTACCATCAGTATTGATAGTTACAGTACCAGATTCTGGAGCAGTATAAGTCCACCACAGAGATGCAGTAGCATCGCTTTCTGCATGAGCTGGTTCTCCCGGTTCGCTAGTTGCACCCTCATTCCTGCCCATGAAAACATCAGTATCATTTAAAGAAATCCTGTTGGCAAAATCATCGTTGGCGAGAAGTTCCGTCTGTAACGACAAAGCTAACTCAACATCTCCTGCTGCTCCATTGAACCCGTCCACTGCAATTTTATAGTTAGTTCCAGCTTCTACTTCAAACATGATTTCGCTTTGTACATCGGTTCCAGCATCGTCATTACTTGTCACTTCCGTTAACTCCTGGAGAGAGGAACCCGTGTAAGCTGCTAAAACTGTGTCGAAACTGCTATCAAAAGTATCGATATTCACTAATCCCGAACTGGGAGCTGTCCAATTCCACCAGATGGAACTACCACCGTCGTTTTCTGCATGGTTAGGTTCATCTGCTTCTTTGGAAGCGTTGAGGTTACTGGTAGTTGCACTATCAGAAGTACCAGTGAGAGTCGCACTGTCAGCAAAATTATCGTTGCTTATTGGTGTTGTTTGCTGGACTAAATCTAAAACAATATTGCCCTGTTCGCCTAAATATCCATCGACGGCAATCTTATAATTTGTACCCTCAACAGCGTCAAACATTACCAAACTTTCTATTGCATCACCACTATTATCATCACTGGCAACTTCAGTTAGGTCCGAAACAGAATCACCTGTATAAATTCCCAATACAGTGTCGAAATCACTACCATTAGTTGTTATAGTAACTAAGCCAGATATGGGAGCAGTCCAATTCCACCAAACGGAACTACCTTCATTCCCCTCAAGCTCATTTTCAGCATGAAGAGGTTCTCCTTCTTCACTGGTAGCATCAAAGTTGAAGGCTTCAACATTAGCAGAAGAACCAGTTAATAGAGAACTGTTTGAGAAGTTATCGTTTTCTACCTCTGTTGTTGTTTGCAAAAGGTTGAGGACAATATTACCTGTCTGGTTAGAAACTCCATCAACTACAAAATGGTATGTTGTCTCTTCTACAGCATCAAAAACAATTTCACTCTGAGGAGGGTTAGAAGTGCTGTTGTCGTTGCTAGTAATTTCAGTCAGGTTTGAGACAGCATTACCTGTATATGCAGCTAATACAGTATTAAAGTTACTGCCGAAAGTATTTAGAGTTACCTCTCCAGAAGTTGGAGCAGTCCAACTCCACCACACAGAATTATTCTTTCCTGTCTCAGAAACACTAGCTGGTTCTCCTTGCTCAGAAGTTGCATTGTTGTTTGTACCATTGACGGTGCTTGATATACCAGAAATAGAGTTGCTATTTTGGAAATTATCATTTTCGACTCGAGGGGATTCCAGTTCTAATGCTGCAGCTAGGTCAAGTCTGGGTGTGGTAATTCCATTTCGTTGGTCTGTGATGGGTTTGCCACTATCGAGCAACCGTTGCAGAATTTGGTCGGGAGTGTCATTGGGGAAAGCTTGACTCAAGACAGCAACAGCACCTGCAACATGAGGTGCCGCCATGGAAGTACCATCGAAATTCCTTAATCCTCCAGCAGTGATATACGCTCCTGGTGCTAATATGTCTAGAAATTGGGCACTGTTGGAAAAAATTGCTACTCGATCTGGTTCAGCAGTATCCTCATTGTTATAGGAACCTGTAAAATCATAAACCGCACCAACAGATACTGCACTTTCAAAAGCTGCGGGGTTTCCAACTGCGTCTGTATAGTATTCATTGCCAGAAGCAACAATACTCAGAATTCCTGCCTCTTTTGCATTAGCAATTGCTTGACCCAAAGGATCGCTATTGTCAGCAACTGGACTTTCTAACTTTTCGTCACCAAGACTCATATTAATTGCCTTGATATTGAACTCATCTTTGTTATCAATTGCCCAGTTAATCGCACTGATAATGTCTGGATCGGCGGCACCACCTTTATCAAAAACGTCTAGTGCCAAAATATCAGCACCTGGTGCAACTCCAGCAGCAATAGCACTAACGTTGGTTCCATGATCGTCATCATCCTCAACGCCATCATCAGGGGCAAAGTCCCGGGAAAATGCTACTCGTCCCTCCAATCCTGGAGCATTTGTTCTTGCACCTGTATCCAAAACAGCAATAGCTGTACCTTCTCCAGTAAATCCACTTGCTACTGCTTGCGGTTGATTGATTAAGGGGAGACTTTGTTGTAGTAAAGGTTGATATGTTTGGGGAACTGATGCTTGTAAAACATTAGGATTTGCTACCAGTTGCTCTAAAGGTAGTTCTGAATCAAACCGGATGAATGAAATTGGTAGGTTTTGATAATCATCTATGATTTCAAACCCTGTTGGTAAACCAGAGAGTACTTCTGATTTT
The DNA here is from genome assembly GCA_034190295.1 of Cyanobacteriota bacterium. Lineage (GTDB taxonomy): Bacteria > Cyanobacteriota > Cyanobacteriia > Cyanobacteriales > Microcoleaceae > Okeania. Next base: position 49,453 of record JAXHSW010000038.1, read on the forward strand.
AGTTCAGTTAGCAATTCAGCTTTGTATTCTAAATGTACATCGCTACCTGCCTCAAATTCTCCCTGTTGTATTAAGGTTTGTACCAGTGCATCTATTTCAGCACTATCGAATGAAACAAGAAGTTCTTGGGGTTTGTCATTTGCTAAGGCTTCCACTACATCTTCTGATATGGCAGTATTAGTGGAATTTTTCTCTGAAGTTTTGTCTGCAGTTTGATTCATTTTAGATTAGTACTCGAAGGCCAAAAAATATAAACTTTTTCAAGATATCATATTTTATTGATATTTGTCATATAAAAAATATATACAGCGCTTTTCAGATTGATGAACTATGTAGACAACCAAAATTGTGTAGGGGCGCCATTCGGAGCTTGGCGCCAGCAAATGACCATTTACTGACGTAGAGCTGCCGCTTTATATGTTGCGGAGCAAAACCCCTCTATTAATTATTAATTGGAAAATTTTGATTTTTTACCAAAAAATGAGGTTTAGAGCCTCCCCTTTTAAGGGGATGAAAAAATATTCAGTTCAGTATTTTCAAGCCTTATGCTTTAGTGGTCGGTACTGATAACTGATAACTGATAACTGATAACTGAAATTACGGTTCTATCCAACCTTGAAAAGCTGCGACTAAAACATTAGCAACTGGATTGTCGATAGCTTCTTTGAGTGCTTCTGTTCCTGCTGATTTTAATACTCCTATTACTCGCTGTTTTAATGTGGGTTTATTTTCAATAATTTCAATAGCTTGAGCAGCAACTGTCATTTGACCTGCTGTGGTTTCTGTAGGATTTGATTGTTCTAATTGTTTGAGTAAGTCCTGAATTTCTTGAGCAGCTTCAGCCAGGTTTTGTTTTGTTTCGGGGTTAGTGGAATAGTTGTATTGATTTCCACTTATTTGGTCTTTGCCAGACTTTTTATCTCCGCCAAACACATCTCCTCTTAATTTTGCACCGCGCAAGTCAAATTTAGTACCTTCTTTTTCTGCCATTGTTTCAACAATTCCTATTAATCTTGTATTCTCTTTGCGTACAACTTTTATTTCTTCAGAATAAAAATCTTTTTGTTCAGATAAAAGTTTTATCTCCCTATCTTTTAATTCTAACATTGGTTTATATTTTTGCCAGAATTTACGCTCATATTCTGCTTCGTCAATTTGATCGGGAACTTTGACGCGAATCACAAAAGCACCATCGCCTTTATTTTCTATTGTTTGGATAACTGGTAATTCTTCTGTTTCACTTTCTACTCTGAGTTCTTCAAAGGTTTTCAGAAAAGTCTGCCAGTCAATACCATCTTTGAAAATTAAATCGACGGTATTAGGAATTTTCTGAGCTAATTTAGCAAATTCACCAGGTTTAAAATATTTCTCAGGGTCAGCAGGGCGACGTTGAGGGTCGGGAGCTAACTTAGTTGGTAACTTCAGAAAAATATAATCACAATTAATATCAATTAGTTTAGTTGTATGGCTGATTCCCCAATCTTCGATATATGCTCCTGTTAAAGTTACTCTGGTTAAATCTGCTCCTTCCAGTAAAGTTTGAACTAATTTGGCTCTGGATAAATTAGCATTTTGTAGGTTGGCGTGGTTTAAGTCTGTGCCAATGAAGCTAGCATCTTGTAGGTTGGCTTCCTTTAAATTAATACCTCTGAGAACGAGGCGGTTAAAATCTTTATCTTGCCCTTCTCCTGTTCTAACTAACTCTCTGATTTTTGCATCTTTTAGGTGGGTTTCCCCAGGTCGTATGCGGTCTAATTTTATGGTGTTTCTCCAACAAGTACGGGTTATGTTGGCTCCTCTAAAATCTGTACTTTTGAGAGTAGCATTCGTGAAGTCAGTATCAGTTAAATCTGCACCACTGAAAGAGCTTCCACCTATAGTAGCAGAGACAATAGCTATATTATGGATAAAAGTGTATTTTTCATCTCCTTTAATTGCTTGATCGGCAACATAACTACTGAAAAGTATCTGGAATAAGGCTCCAAAGAAGGCAAAGGCTCCAGCTACAGTGAAGGCTCCAACGAAGGCAAAGGCAAAAGTCAAGGCAAAGGCGAAGGCAAAAGCAAAAACTTCGGCTACAGCGAAGGCAAAGGTGAAGGCAAAAGTCAAGGCAAAGGCGAAGGCGAAGGTGAAGGCGAAGGCGAAGGCAAAAACTCCAGCTACAGCGAAGGCAAAGGCTCCAGCTCCAGCTCCATCGACGGTGGCTGCTACAGCTCCAGCGACTGCGACTGCGAAGGCGACAACGAAGGCGACTGCGAAGGTAATGGCTGAGTTTTCTATTCCTTGACAAATAAGTGCTATCCAGAATGTAATAATTACAATTAAAGATACCCAGTCAGTAATTCGATTATCTAGACTACTTATTTGTAATGTAAAATATGAAATGAATAGATTTAAAAAAGCTGATAGACCAACTAAAACAAAAACACCAACAAGTAAAACTACCACCCAACGCTTTTGTAAACCTGCCCTAGCTCCCTGAAATTTAGCACCCCTCAGACTCGCTCCTCGAAAATTAGTACCTCGAATATCCGCACCACTAATATCATGTTCGGTTGAATACTTATTATTAAGATAGTAGGGGAGTAGGGGAGCGGGGGAGTAGGGGAGTAGGGGAGTAGGGAAAATAGGAAGATTTACTGTTGAAGCACTCATGATAAGTTTTTTCATCACTAATTATCCGGACATGATATAAAATCTGCTCCAGACAAATCTTTTCCCTTAAAAGATAGACCTCGAAGACTCATACCTTGGAAATCTCGTCTACCTTTTTCATATTCCTGCAATATCTCACGGGCGGTTATCATTAGTATTCCTGGAAAATTGAGAATTTAAGGCCAATTTAGTCAGCTACAGATTCTGGAAGATAAACTTTACCATACAAATAGTTTACAGTAAAATATGGCTTTGTTGCATGAAAGTAGTGTTCTTAACATCCATTCCGCAGCTATATCGCTCTGTTTCTATAGAACCCTTATGATAGCTATATAATTATGGTAGTCAAGTCTTTTCGCGCATCAATTTTGAGGAAAAATCATCAGCAAGGAGTGTTTTTTGTATTATTTCTCCCCACATCTTCCCTTTTCCCTCCTGTCTCCAGTATAGCTGTCTCCTCGCTAAAAAAACACGCATATTTATGAAGATACGCTTAGGGGTTCTATAGATTGATAATCAATTTAACTATTGTCCAATAGTTATGACTCTGCACAGAAAGCGATCGCTGTGTTTGGCGATGATTGATAATCAATTTAACTATTGTCCAATAGTTATTGCTCTGCACAGAAAGCGATCGCTGTGTTTAGCAATTATTGATAATCAATTTAACTATTGTCCAATAGTTATGACTCTGCACAGAAAGCGATCGCTGTGTTTAGCAATTATTGATAATCAATTTAACTATTGTCCAATAGTTATGACTCTGCACAGAAAGCGATCGCTGTGTTTAGCAATTATTGATAATCAATT
>JAXHSW010000038.1:53017-53136 GCA_034190295.1 Cyanobacteriota bacterium
TAACTATTGTCCAATAGTTATGACTCTGCACAGAAAGCGATCGCTGTGTTTGGCAATTATTGATAATCAATTTAACTATTGTCCAATAGTTATTGCTCTGCACAGAAAGCGATCGCTGT
>JAXHSW010000380.1:0-2796 GCA_034190295.1 Cyanobacteriota bacterium
AAACAGATAGATTTTTGAGTTGTCAACGCTACATATATAAGACGTTACAGTTTTTATTTACTAGATATGGTGTTTTTGTCGGATTTTTCAATTTACTTTGGATAGTATTTTGGCATCTGTGTGAAAACTGATGGTTTTTTGAGTTGTCAACGCTACATATATAAGACGTTATAGTTTTTATTTACTAGATATAGTGTTTTTGTCGGATTTTTCCATTTACTTTGGATAGTATTTTGGCATCTGTGTGAAAACTGATGGTTTTTTGAGTTGTCAACGCTACATATATAAGACGTTATAGTTTTTATTTACTAGATATAGTGTTTTTGTCGGATTTTTCCATTTACTTTGGGTAATATGTTGGTATCAGCGATCGACACAGATAGATTTTTGAGTTGTCAACGCTACATATATAAGACGTTACAGTTTTTCTTTACTAGATATAGTGTTTTTCCCTGATTTTTCAATTTCTTTTGGGTAGTATTTTGGCATCATATCAAATCCGTTGGCTACGGTTCCCGAAAAATCGGAGTAATATAATTGCATCGATCGTCATACAATGCGTAAGGACGAATGGCCATTCGCCCCTACAATATTCTTTAGTACTCTTTTGTAGTAGTACATAGTAATAGTAAAAATTAGGCAGAGCGATAATTTTTCACAACTTACTATCAAAATACTGTTGAATATCTAGGAGAATAAATATTTGGATAAATACCAAATTCTGCTCTTCAACATTACGGATGCAAGACTACCCTACGGATGCAAGACTACCCTTTATTTTTCTTAAAAAGCTTTCAACAAATTTGTTAACTAATAGTTGATATTTCTTGAGTAGTTTTTTACCCCAAACTTGTAAGTACATCAGAAGCTTCTACCATACCTTTAAATTCTTTATCTCCATCAACTACCGCTACAGGAAATCCTTGTTTGTAAAGGTGAAAAATATTTTCTAGATGAGCAGAAACATCAATTATAGGAAAATCAGTTTCTATAATCGCCATAATATCCTCGTTTTCCTGCTTAAGACTGGTTTCTAAATGTTCTTTTCTTACCAAACCAATCGGTTTATTGTGTCGATCTACCACATACATAACTTGGAAATTATGGTCTAACATTTTTTTCAGCCCAGAACCAACAGAATCTTGACCAATCTTCAGAGAAGCTGTTTTATTAATAATAGAACCTACTGTAATAAATTGGGCAGGATTTACCTCTTGGATAAAAGCAGTAATATAGTCATCTTTTGGTTGAATGAGTAATTCTTCTGGCGTCCCCAATTGAACAATTGCCCCATCTTTCATCACAGCAATACGATCGCCCAGTTTCAAAGCCTCTTGAATATCGTGACTAATAAACACAATGGTTTTGTGTAATTCTTTCTGGAGTCGCAACAATTCATCTTGCATCTCTCCTCTAGTCAATGGATCGAGGGCACTAAAAGCTTCGTCCATTAATAAAATTTCTGCATCAGTAGCCAAAGCACGGGCCAAACCCACTCGTTGCTGCATTCCCCCACTCAAAGAAGTTGGTTTATAATCTGCCCATTTGTCTAAACCCACAACTTCTAATGTTTCTAGTGCTTTCTGGCGACGATTAATTTGTTCAACTCCCCGTACCTTTAGTCCATACTCTACATTTTCAACTACTGTTTTGTGAGGAAATAACCCAAAGCGTTGAAATACCATTGAGACTTTATTAAGTCGTATTTCTCGCATTCGTTTCTCATCAGCGTGAGCAACATCTTCATCATCAATATAAATATGTCCGCTAGTGGGATTAATCAAACGATTAATACATCGAGCAAGAGTAGATTTTCCTGAACCGGATAACCCCATTAATACAAATATTTCTCCTTGATTAATCTCAAAAGATATATCAGCCAACCCTAATACATTACCTGTAGATTGCAGTATATAATCTCTTGTCTTACCTTCCCGAAACAACTTAAGAGCAGCAAGATGTTTTTTGCCATAAATTTTAATTAGATTTTTTATAATTATTTTGGGTGGCATATTTTTATGTAATCATTGATTCTAAGTTAACAGAAATTAATTAGTTATATTGTAGTACTTTCCTAAGAATTTGTAGGCAACTATAGCAATTCCAAATGATTTTTTAAAAATATCTGGATATATAAAAATTCTGAAACTTTTACCGAAAAATTGGGTTTAAAGCCTCCCCCTAAAAGCTATCCCTTATAAGGAACTCCTGAAAACCTTGTGGGGAGTGTGGGGAGGATGGGGAGTGTGGGGAGTGTGGGGAGTGTGGGGGCAAAAATCTTGTCTATAGTTCTCAAAAAAATGTATTTTTCAATACACTTTTCTCCTAAAAAAGCCGATCCAAGACATCAACATAACTTGTCTATAATCTCTACGTTTTATGTTAAGAAAGATGTTTATAAAGCATAGCCCTAAAAGGGGGATGAAAAAATATTCAATGAGCGTATTTTCGTTTGATCCGGCAATAGTTGTCGGTACTGATAACTGATAACTGATAACTGATAACTGAAATGACCCCTGTTCCCTAAATTAAAAGATATTTTTACCGAAAAATCCTGGTCTAAAGCCTCCTCTTTTAAGGGGATAAAAAAAGAGAATTCCGTATTTCAAGCTTTCTTATTGGAGAGGTACTGATAACTGATAACGTAAGCATTTCGGTCCGAATGCGGAGCTAACAGCTAGCTCGCAGTCAGCTAGAGCGCAATAAAAATCAATGAAGCAAATACTCGTTTAACTTCTACTACATTTTCAACTCTATGGAGGGAAATGTAGATGTAGTTCGCACTTACTGCTAAGG
>JAXHSW010000381.1:0-2793 GCA_034190295.1 Cyanobacteriota bacterium
CAGTATATGTTTATAATTCTATCCACACTTCAATATTAAATCCCCCATCTCCCCATCTACCCATCCCCCCATCTCCCCATCCCCCCATCTCATATAATAAGTATTCAACCGGATTCTATATTATATCAAATCCGTTTAATTCGGTATAAAAAAATGTTCCATCACAAGCGCCATTGCCAAATCTTTCCCCTACTCCCGTACTCCCCTACTCCCGTACTCCCCTACTCCCCTACTCCCGTACTCCCCACAGTAATTACACTAATGCTACCGAATTTGATATTAGGGGTGGGTTGTCTCCTACAAAGAGCAAAAAGACTTTCCTTATGCAAACCCTACTTATTTATTATTTACTCATAGCAAAAACTTTCTGATATAATCTGAGTCAAATCCTGTAATTCTTTGATGAGCGCGATCGCTCTGTTAATTAAAAACCTTAACATTAGGAAGAAATCACACATCATCCCGCAATGGTGCAACGCCTGATTTTTTGTTCCTCATATAGAATCCGGTTATATAGTATATGTTTATAACTATACTTCAATCTCCCCATCTCCCCATCTCCCCATCTCCCCATCTCCCCATCTCCCCATCTCCCCATCTCCCCCCAACTATATAATAAGTGTTCAACCGGATTTGATATCAAGGGTCAGATTGGGGTATATGGTCATCTTCTTGAGACTTTTCGCCGATTCTACAGTACTTCCCCATTATGTTATGTAAACTTAACCAGGTTTGATATAATTCTGCATCAAAATTGCTTCCACTTTTGAGCGTATCATTGCTACGATCGCCTTCTATAAAGTATTTACCATTAGATTGTGGGTCAGTGCTTCCAAATAGAGTCCATATTTGTCTAGGCTCGGAATCTATGTCTGATGGTTTTACACTATCATAGGGCAAATCGTCTTCATCACAGATTCTAACTGTATCATCTTGATAGCCACCAATAGTATCTCTACTGTCTAACTTATCTAAACTCTTGCGATCGTTTGCCTCTGATGTTTGATTTGGTTCGCTATTGTTTTCATCTTTAGCTGTTTTTGCCATTTTTTTTTCCTCATTTTTAAATTTGTTGCGTTGGCAGTTACTTTTGCTGTACCCATACTATTATTACCCTAATCTCCAGCAAAATAAATACCGTTTTATTCAGGAAAAAAATTCAGTTTTATTCAGGTAAAAGTTCAGTTTTATTCAGTTTTATTCAGGTTTAACTATGGGAGTCAGTATAATCACTGATATCAAATCCGGTTGAATACTTATCTTATGTTTGGGGGTGGGGAGGGTGGGGAGTTTGTTCGTGTGGGTCCAAGGGGAGGTCGAGAGATTGAAGGTGAGAAAGTGTGGATAGAATTATAAACATATACTGTATAACCTGATTCTATATGAGAAATTGCTGAAACAGTAGCTAGCGCTTCAAGAATCAATAATATTGGTTATTGATATGATGGATCATTTATACCATTTGGATCAAAAATATTACAAATACTATAGGGATAAGAAGGAATAATTGAAAAATATTAGGTATTGCAGCCCATAGCTTACAACATTATACAGCAGTAGGAAGCAATCATATCACAATTTCATATTATAGTAGATATTTATTATGCTTATTATTATAATTATTTAACCTAATATGATATTACGGAATATGATAATAAAAACTAAACAGTTGTTCAGGAGAATATAGTCCATGACATTGCTATTAGCTGGAGACATTGGCGGTACTAAAACAATACTACAACTGGTAGAGGCTAAACGAGAAGAATCGAAGGCTACTGTGGAATTTCAGAGCCTCTATGAGAATCGTTACTCTAGTCACGATTTTCCAGATTTAGTACCTATAGTACAAAAATTCTTGGCAGAAGCAAATGAGAAATTGGGTGAGCAATTCCAACCAGAAAAAGCTTGTTTTGCGATCGCAGGTCCGATAGTCAATAATACTGTTAAATTGACGAATTTGCCTTGGATGCTGGATGCTAAACTGCTAGAAAATGAATTAGGGGTATCTCAAGTTAGCCTGATTAACGATTTTGAAGCAGTGGGTTATGGAATTTTGGGTTTAACTGACAATGACTTGGAGACTTTACAAACTGGCGAATCCCACGGTGATACTCCAATAGCTGTAATTGGTGCAGGAACTGGATTAGGAGAATGTTTTTTGGTTAGAGCTGCCGGAACGGTTAGAGTGTATCCCACAGAGGGAGGTCATACAGATTTTGCACCACGCTCTGAGTTGGAATTTCATCTATTAAAATATTTGTTAGCAAAGCATAATATAGACCGAGTGTCTGTAGAAAGAGTCGTTTCTGGAATGGGAATTGTGGCAATTTATCAATTTTTACGCGATCGCCAGTCTGCTACTGAGTCTCCTGAAATAGGGGAAGTAGTAAGAAAGTGGGAAACAGAAATTGGCTCAAGTGAAATTACAGTAGACCCAGGTGCAGTTATTGGGAAAGCTGCGTTGGAGTCGAGCGATCGCTTGTGCGAGCAAACTTTAGAGCTTTTTGTGGGAGCTTATGGAGCGGAAGCGGGTAATTTAGCATTGAAACTTTTACCTTATGGTGGTTTATATATAGCAGGTGGTATCGCTGCTAAAATTCTGCCACTGATGAAGTCAGGTACTTTTATGGAAGCTTTTAACCATAAGGGACGGATGAGACCATTGTTAGAAAAAGTACCCGTTCATATTGTGTTAAACCCTAAAGTGGGATTAATTGGTGCGGCGATTCGTGCTTCTAATTTATAGGCAATGATACTAAGTAGGGAGTAGGGGAGTGGGGGAGTGGGGGAGTG
>JAXHSW010000382.1:0-2675 GCA_034190295.1 Cyanobacteriota bacterium
GGACGTTGCATCAGGGCGTCCGTACAGGGAGTGGGGGAGTGGCTCACACGGATTATGGCACGGATACACGGATAGGTCAGGGAGTAGGTAGGGACGTTGCATCAGTCCGTACAGGGAGTGGGGGAGTGGCTCACACGGATTATGGCACGGATACACGGATAGCTCAGGGAGTAGGGGAGTAGTAAAAATAAGAATAATGAACAATAACTAGCTAATAATTATTAAAAATTTTATTTACTTAGCGTGTTAATTACTTAATAATTGAAGTACTATTTACAGCAGCTTCGGAGTTAGTGAGGTACAAAGTTTTATCACTTCAGTAAATAAGAAAGATAGATTGGTTTTCAAGTGTACCTAACCATCCTAAAAAGTGCTGTAAATATAGCATTCTTTTTTCACGTTTATTATAACTTGAGAAACGCTATATGTGATAATATCTTTTTTTAATATAGCGAGGAATAAGTTGCTTAGGACTTATGCCAATGATGAATTTTAGGCTAGGCAATGTTTTTCCCACTGTTGCCTTTCGGAGCTGTTGCCTGTTGCCTGCTATACAATTCTAATAATTTGAGTAAATAAAGATGATTATTTGGATCGATAAATTCAGGATTTTTGAGCATAAGAAATTAATTAGGTTAATTTTTCTGAGTGGAATACTATTTATTTATAGTTGCAATATATACCCCGAAACTAAAACAGAAAAACTACCAGAAACTTTACCTGTAGAATCACCTCAACCACCTCAAGCAACTCCCTACGTTACCGAGGCAAAATTAATTGCAGTTGGAGATATTATGATGCATGGTATGCAAATCAAATCTGGTTATAATTCTCAAACTAAAACTTATTCTTATCAAGCTTTTTTCACAGAAGTAAAAAATATTTTGTCTGCTGGTGATTGGGTAATTGGTAACCTAGAAACAACATTAGCTGGACCAGAATCTGGATATACAGGATATCCTTTATTTAATGCTCCGGCAACATTAGCTGATGCTATTAAATGGGCAGGTTTTAATATTTTAACTACTGCTAATAATCATTCATTAGATAGACGAGAAAAAGGTCTGTTAAAAACTCTAGAAAATTTGCGCGATCGCGACATTTATCTAGTAGGTACAGCAGCATCTTTAGCAGAATCTCAAGAAATTTTAATAGTGGAAAAAAATGAAATATTGATGGCTTTCTTGGCTTACACTTACGGCACTAATGGCATTCCAATTCCTCAAGGAAAAGATTACTTAGTAAATTTAATTGACGAACAAAAAATTATTCAAGATATTACTAGAGCAAGAGAAAAAGGAGCAGATATTGTCACAGTATCTCTACATTTTGGTGCAGAATATCAGCGTCTACCTAATACTGAACAAAAACAATTAGTAGAAAATTTAGTTAATGGAGGAGCAGATATTATTTTAGGTAGTCATCCTCATGTAGTTCAACCCTATAAAATATTTAATGTTCCATCAAAAAATGGAGATACTCGTCAAGCAGTTGCGATTTATTCTATGGGGAACTTTATTTCCAATCAAACGAAAAAATATACTAATTTGGGAGTAATTTTTCAGGTTAATATTCAGAAAAGTTTTCCAGAAGAAACAATTGAAATTTCTGGTGTAGAAGCTTTACCAACATGGGTACATCGTTATCGGAAAAATGGGAAATTAAACTTTCGGGTTTTACCATTAGAGGAAGTTGTTAATGCTAAAAACGATTCTTTACTTAAGTCTAAGGATTATTTGTTGTTAGAAAAATATTTAACTCAAATGAATAGTCATATTAATTCGTTAAATAAATTAGAAGTAGGGAAAGTGTCAAAAGAGTAATATTATGTTCAAAATAATCAGGACTTACGCATGAGGTACGAAAAACTAGGACTTGAGATTGCTTTCCGTTCCGGACTGCTCCGCAAACCCTATCGGTCGCAATGACAGAAATACGTCGAGGTGCGTAAGTCCTAATAATTATTTATAAAACTGTAGGTTGGGTTAAGCGTATCTCGCAACCCAACTCAAGAAAATATAGAACCATTTGGTATCTTTATCAAACAGGATTGGGTCTAAAACCTCGCCTTGACTGGCGATCTGGTTTTTGGAGGGTAGCTCTAATCCCCGTTACAAAAATAACTTCTGTACGGGCGAATGGCCATTCGCCCCTACTGACTTCTGTACGGGTGGTTCGCGAAGCACCCCTACTGACTTCTGACTTCGTTAAGCTCGCCACCATCAAATCAGGAAATAGCAAAATTTAATCCTAATATTTCATCCACTTGAATATTAATACCTCAACACATTGGTCGTTAATATCTACCAACCAAACTTCAATAATATTATCTTCCCTGCTACTAATTCAATCCTTCTGAGAAAATCCACTATTTATACCTCCAGCTAAATTTAATCCATAGCTTTTGTCTTTTAATTCTCTATTAATTAGAACTTTTTTTAACTTATAAATCAATTGTTTTTTTAGTATAATTTGAAATACATTGAATTGTACAAATATACGAATCTCCCCAAATTCCCCTCTTGGAAGAGGTTAGGGGTAGGTCTCCATCTCCCAATCTCCCAATCTCCCCATCTCCCAATCTCCCAATCTCCCAATCTCCCAATCTCCCAATCTCCCCATCTCCCAATCTCCCCATCTCCCCATCTCCCCATCTCCCAATCTCCCAATCTCCC
>JAXHSW010000383.1:0-2560 GCA_034190295.1 Cyanobacteriota bacterium
TTGGCTCCCTTGCCCTTAAAGTCTATATTAATTTAAACACTGTCCTTAAGGAAAAAGCCTTGTTGCGCTCTAGCTGACAGCTAATAGCTGTTTGCGCAGCAGTCGGACCGAAATGCTTACATACTATCGAAAATCTCAGCAGCGATTAAAGACCCTACAAAAACGTTTATCTCGAAAGAAAAAAGGAAGTAAAAGAAGGCTCAAGGCTGTTAAAGCTGTAGCTAAACAACATAAAAAAGTGACTGATAAACGTAAAGATTTTCATTTTAAAACAGCCAATGAACTGTTATTAAAAGCTGAAGTTATCGCCCATGAAAACTTAAACATTAAAGGGCAAGCATTGACCCGTTTGAGTAAATCAATTAACGATGCTGGATGGGGGTCAATTCCTAACTATTTTGACTGTCAAAGCCGGAAATGCTGGAGGTGAAAACTATAGCAGTAAACCCCAAAAATACCAGCCAAGATTGCTCAAATTGTGGGGAAAAAGTTCCCAAAGAATTAAACATACGAACTCATTCTTGCCCACATTGCGGTATTGTAATAGACTGGGACTTGTTTGCGTAGCATGACAAACGGAAATGCAGCGATAAATATCAAAAATAGGGCGGTAGGGCCCATACGTCCTTAAAGCACGCGCTTGCCCCATGCAATGGCAGGGCAGCGAAACGAGAAGCCCACACTATAGCGCCAGCGAGCGTGTGGGAGTATGTCACAGTGGAGAGAGGTCTAATAAACATCTCCAATAATAAAAAATAAAATCAATTATCGCAGATAAATTACTAACTCTTTCTCCCTACTCCCTCTTTTTTGGCTATGCTTTATAAACATCTTTCTTAAGATTAAACTTGACAAAATAGACAAGTTATGCACAAGTGCTTGAGAGACTTTTTCCTCAAAAATCATGTATTGAAAAGTACATTTTTTTGAGAACTTAAGCAGCGATCGCTACTGCTAAATTGACTCTTTCTCTATTCTCCCCTGCTCCCTGCTCCCCTGCTCCCCACAAAGTTTTCAATAGATAGCTTTTCTGGAGATGTCTAATATATTCTATCCATGGCCCTATGTCCTCCCCATTGTTCGACAATTTTATCGTCGTATTCATCAGAAATTGCTAAAACAGCTCTTACTGATGCTTCTAATTCTGGTTTATCACAAGTAGAACCGACTATTGTATGTTCAAATATAATGCTATTATTTTCATCTATACCAAAAGCGCCAAACCGCATTTTACTATTTTCTTGCAGTAAAAATTTCATCAAATCTGCTTTTAAATCTACATTTGTCACAACATAGGAGCGAGTATTAATTATTGCCTCATTATCTCCCCAAGCAAAAACAGATACTTCAACTAAGGCAGAACCCATAAATAAAGTAATACCTGGTAAGTCTTGTCTCACGCAGGGAAATTTATCAAATAATTCTCTCATCCAGAGAGATACTTTGTTGTAGCAAGCTTCTTGTACATTTGTCTCAAATTTCATTATTTTTCTCCAAAAGTCCAGCTAGAAACTATAGCGCTATATGCAAGTCATTTCAGTTATCAGTTATCAGTTATCAGTTATCAGTACCTCCGACTAAAGCTGGAGGCGCGCGAAAATACGCTCACTGAATATTTTTTCATCCCCTTAAAAGGGGAGGCGCGTGGACCTCATTTTTTGGTAAAAAATTAAAAGTTAAAAGTTAAAAGTCAAAAGTAATCCCTGACTAAGTTTGAGCATTTATAAATGTCCGCAGTTAAAAGTCATGCATTTAAAAGTTAAAAATTAAAAGTCAAAAGTCAAAAGTAATCCCTAGTATAGCAATGGAAGGAAAGGACGTGGACAGATTAAAAGCTTAAAGCTCAGACAAAATAAGATTTTTCCTTCTTCCTTCTTCCTTCTTCCTTCTTCCTTCCTCCTTCCTCCTTCTTCCTTCTGCCATATATCAATTTTTGCAGTTTGAGATAAAATGGGCTGTAAGTTGGTTATTTTCGTAAGGATACAATTATGAGTGAAATATTAACACCTAATTTAGTAGCCCAAATTCTCACTGTACTTGGATCGGTGGGTTTTTTATTCCTGGCAATTCAAGCATTGCGACTACTAAAACAATAATGACATTGATATATTAGACCTCTCCAGAAAAGAGGGAGTAGGTAGGGACGTTGGATGTAACGTCCGTACAGAGTAGGGGGAAAGAATTGATAATTTTTGCGCGATAGATAATTGATTGGATTTTTGATTATCGAAGATGTCTATTGATTTCTATCAGGCGATCGCAGTAATTTTTGCTCAAAAGCAATTTATTCTTAGATGATTGAGCGATCGCTCTTTTATCATGTCCACTTAAGATCGCCCTCGACAAACCTTCTCTTCTATCCTTTTTTCGTCTTATATAGAACCCGATTATATAATGTACCTTTAACAATTCTGTAATTACTCCCCCACTCCCCTACTCCCCTACTCCCCTGCTCCCCTACTGGACTGGGCGAATGCCGTACTCCCCCACTCCCCCACTCCCCTACTCCCCCACTCCCCTACTCCCCTACTCCCCTGCTCCCCTACTGGACTGGGCCAAT
>JAXHSW010000384.1:0-2493 GCA_034190295.1 Cyanobacteriota bacterium
GGAATTTTTGATTGTGGGAAAATAGGGAGTCGGTATGGAGGAGGAAATTATTGATGAATCAGACTGGAATAATTAATGGAATTTTTGATTGTGGGAAAATAGGGAGTCGGTATGGAGGAGGAAATTATTGATGAATCAGACTGGAATAATTAATGGGATTTTTGATTATTGGAGATGTCTATTGAAAAAAAATAGAGACCTTCTATGGGAATTATCTACACAGGTTACTGGAAAAAGTCTTAATTTTTGGAGATATCTAATGTCTGACTCTTAGCAAAGAGCGATCGCTAATTTATGATTTTGATATTTTGCGTAAGTCCTATCTTTATCAATGGATAATTGATAATTGCTTAATTTGGTCTAAGACCTCTTAATTTATGCATGAAGAAAATAAAAAGAAAATATTTTCCCTAAGTTCAATCCTGTTCTTTCAAGGAGAGGTAATTAGTAAGCATTCAGCTGTCAGCTATCAGCTATCAGCTATTGCTTTTAGTTTAGGATAAAAGCAATATTTAACTGTCTTACTACAAAAGTTGCCTCCCTTACCCTTAAAGTTTATATTAATTGAAATACTGTCCTTTAAGGAGAGAGTCTTGTTGCTGATAGCTGATAGCTAATAGCTGTTTGCGCAGCAGTCCGCAGGAAATGCTTACGGTAATTATCCATTATTCATTGTTCAGACTTCAATTGTTGAATAGCAGATTCCATAAAATTGACTTTGTTATGGTTTATTGTGTTCACAGATAATATATTTCTGAGCTAAACTGAGGTTATGCAAAAAAGAAATTTTTGAATTAAAATAGAGAAAATTCATGAAACTCTTACCCAGAATTAGATGAGCTATTGTTATCTAATTGATATAGATGTTTTCTAAACAACCATTCTCAGGATTGTTATATATTTATATTATGAATATATACAAAAAATATGTAAACATTTCCCCGGAATGCTGCGCAAACAGCGGTCAGCTATCAGCTATTCCGTTTGTCATGCTGCGCAAAGAGCTTTATTACCTTTAGTGTACAATTTAAGCTTGCTGTTCTTGTGCTTCAATTCTTTGTTTAAAAACGTTGTAGAAGTTAAGCAAATGCTTACTTAATTTATTAAAAAGCTGATAACTGACCGCTAATAGACATATCCATCAAATAAATCAACCTTTTAATTAGAGCAGTTAAGGAAATAAAAAATCACCCTAAAAAATAAATTTTCCTGCCTTTTTAGTGAAAATATATTACCGATAAATTGTGGTTTAAACCCTCCCCTTTTAAGGGGAAAAAAGAAAAATCTTGTCCTTTGAATTAATCCTCTTCTTTTCAAGGAGAGGTAATATAATAATTAATAATTAATAATTAATAATTAATTGTTGCCTTTCGGAGCTGTTGCCTACTCCTGCAAAAAATGTATATCTTTTTTGGAGAGGTATAATAGTTGAATGCTTACAAAAATATTTAATTATCTGACAAATGAAAGAATTTTATACCTGGAAAAAATACCGCTGTGCTTACGAATTCTATCCTCAAAAAGAAGGAGACAGTTCTACTATACCTTTACTATTACTACATCCTATTGGAGTAGGTTTATCTAAAAATTTCTGGCATAGATTTTGTTCTTTATGGCAGGAGCAAAGTTTACTAAATCCTATCTATAGTCCAGATTTATTAGGGTGTGGTGAAAGTGATATGCCTTCTGTGGCTTACTATCCTATAGACTGGGCTGAACAATTACAATATTTTTTAGATACGGTTGTACAAAGACCAGTAATTTTAATTGTACAAGGTGCTTTATTTCCTGTGGCTGTATCTCTGGTAAAACTACAGCGAGAATCAAGTCTAATTGATGGGTTAATATTATCGGGTCCACCTCAGTTGGAATTGATGACAAAGGCTGATTCACCTATTAGTCAAAAATTGAGATGGAATCTTTTTTATTCACCTCTTGGTAAAGTTTTTTATCGCTATGCACGGAGTAGAAAATTTTTATATTCTTTCTCTAAAAAACAATTATTTGCTAATGAAGATAGAGTGGATAAAGAATGGTTAGATACTTTAGAAAAAGGAGCAAAAAATCTCCAAAGTCAATACGCTGTTTTTTCTTTTTTAGCAGGGTTTTGGAGACAAAATTTTAGTCAAGATATTGCTCAAATAAATCGACCTACTTTAGTATTAGTAGGAAAGCAAGCATCAACTATTAGTAAAACCGAGGAAATTGAAACGCCAGAGCAAAGAATTAATAGTTATTTAAAGTTGTTACCTCAAGGAGAAGGTTGTCAAATATCAGGGCGCAATGTTTTACCTTATGAGTCAACAGAAGAGTTTATTAAAGCTGTTAGTAAATTTTTACAAAAGATTAGCGATCGCGGTTTTCAACATAGATAGATTACAGTGGCCAAAGTATTCTCCTAGTCCATGCTTTCTACTCTCTAACTCAAAATAATGCAGAGGGAGATGGGGGATGGGGAGATGGGGAGTGTGGGGAGTGTGGGGAGATGGGGAG
>JAXHSW010000385.1:0-2389 GCA_034190295.1 Cyanobacteriota bacterium
TTTTCTTTTAAATGTCCTAGTCACAACAATTTTTCTTGATTACCAGTATTCATACTTAATTAATCGCTTTCCTTCTCTGATTCTATGTGTGTACTACATTTTGAAGTGCGGAATGTAGGTTCTGCGTTATCTAGGAATGAACCCAAGCACTGAAGATATAGAGTCCATCTTCATTAGTACCGATAAAGATGTAAGCAATACGATTGAGTTTGACGAATTTTCTCAATGGATTTTAGATAAAGTCGATATAACTTCTAAAAACGATTTATTAGAGATTTTTCGCCTAATTGATTTGGATAACAACGGTACTATCTCAACTGATGAACTACGAGAGTTACTTTATGGGTTAAATATTAGAGTTGTTGGGAAATAACTTAGGTTAGGAAAAAACGAAAATGAAAACAGATCTATTTGTTAGTGATTTGATTATTTATGCTGCCATCAGATATAAGTTCCACGGGTCCAGTTGCTGTTAACATTAATTTGTCATCAAAATCATTTTTGTGATTACGGTAAATTTGACTGACAGCTCCATAACGTTTGACACCCTTGATTTGCGTTTTGACATATCACCCTTGATTGGCTGAGTTTCTTATTTTCCGATTTTTGTTGCTCACTTAATTGCTTTCCCTTTGGTTTTTTATGGGGTATACGGATATTTTCATACTGGTTTTGGAGACAAGCGAAAACCACTATCCACTTCAACCGGAATCTCCACAGGTATATTTCCTATTAGCTTTTCGGAGTCATGGAACTTTTTATCATGTAACTTTCCTTCTCGTGCCTGAGTTAATACTAACACTTGCTTGTTTTGGTCTACTGCTGCTAGATGTTTACGAGTGTGGCGTTTTTTTTTCCCGAATAATTCAGTTTTTGTTTTTCTGGGTGAGTTGGTCGTTGCACTGGTCGCTCTGTGCCATCCATTATTACTCGTTCTACTCCAGGGAAACGCTCTATAAATACTTGGACACAATTAATTTGACGCTCTGGTAGTGCCTTTTTTTCTCCCAGGGTGGCTTCTAATGCTAGGGGTTGTAAACGATGAACCCAATGATGTGCCTGGCTGCGGTCGATATCAAACAAGATGCTGGCCACATCAAAGGTTGGGTAACATTTTAAGTAGAAGAGAATGTAGAACAATTTATCTTGAGTGGTGCGTAAACGAGCCTTACGCCCTCCTCCAACAGAGCGAGTACGAGGTTTTGAGTGCAATGTTTGCTCATACATTTGATTAAAGGACTTCAACAAAGATTCAAATGCTTTACGGTTTAATCCTGTTAATGCTCTGAGTAATCTGTCTTGTTTTAAGGCTCGTTCAATATTTAGCATTTATAAAGGCCAATTTCTGCTTAAATCATTTTACCTTATTTCCCAACAACTCTATTATAGTTAATCTATCGAACATCATAATTAACGGGAATAGAGTCTTTGAGCATCTTTGACAAATTCATTATCTAAGAATGATAAAATATCATCCATAATTGACAGAGATTCACTTTCTATCTGCTCTGACGATTCAAGTTGAGCAGAAAGACTTTTTAAATCTTCTTGCCAATCTTCTATTGGTTTCTCGTCTTTTTCTATTTGCTGAACAAGCTTTTGAATATCACTTGGGATTTCATTTCCAGCAAGTGCAGATTCTAGAGCAACAATAAACTCATAAAGAATTTTTTTGCTGTTCAATATATCTTCCTCTGAAAATTCTAAATCAGCTTCTAAACCCGAAGCTTTTGCTTCTAGTGCTAATGATGCTGTATTTAGCTCGCGAAGTAATTCTTGCTCCCGTTCTAGATGTCCAGATACGAACCCTAATTTACTCATAAGTCCGATTCCAACTCTCTTTATATTGTACTCTCTAAATTATCCAACTCATTATCTTCATCTTCTATTTCTTCATCATTTTCTTCTTCTTCAAAAGGCGAATGAAAATTTGCCCGTAGTGCTTCATCTGTCCAACGTATAGTTACCGGAAGAGCTATTTCAATATTAGGTGCATTCCAATTTAGATGGGAGAGATAATAAGCATCCTCAGCAATATCTTGAATTTTAATATCGCCAATTGTTTCTACAATTTTTAATAGTAAATTATTTGCTGTTTTACGGCGATTATCCCATTATCCTGGTCTGCCAGTAGTAGATAAAATCACTCGTTTTTTATCTAAAATTAGATAAGTTCCAAAAATAGGATTCTGTAAAAATTCTCTACCTTTTTCTTCTACTGCTGTAAATAAACGAACAGGCAAATGATTTTTGCGAATTTCTACCACAAGACATCTCCAACAATTCTCAAGCACTTACTATAACTATCTTTCAAGGAGCGATCGCCAGTTCTTCCAGATAGTCATTTTTTACGCGCTTTATAGTATTAGAGATAGTTACTGTTAATTAT
>JAXHSW010000386.1:0-2366 GCA_034190295.1 Cyanobacteriota bacterium
AAAGATGATAATTATGAAAAAGTAATCTTAACAATATGTGGCTTAGTTAGACTAAGAATCGGCTCGTTTGTATTAGTATAAATTCTCATAAAGTGAGATAAAAAATAATAAGAAAAAGTACAATAAATATTTATATTAGTAACACAAAGTATCTCTAATGCCTATAAAACTGTATAACTTAACTATCTTCATAAGTAGCGATCGCTCCTTGAAAGATAGTTACAGTAAGTGCTTGAGATTTTTTGGAGATGTCTATTCAGCTATTAGCTGTCAGCAACAAGACTCTCTTTTTAAGGGCAAGAGAGGCAACTTTTGTAGTAAGACAATTAAATATTGCTTTTATCCTCAACTAAAAGCAATAGCTGATAGCTGATGGCTGACGGCTGTTAGCTCCGCATTCGGACCGAAATGCTTACTTAGCAAAAGCAGGCGAGCGATAATACCAAATCTATACCGCTACACTTTTTTTAGGATATTTTTTCTTACCAAAAGAGTAATGGTATATATACATTTTTAAGACTAGGGATAAATATACAAAACCCCTAGTCTCTCATTAATAGTCTAATTAACTATTCAAAATGTATGTCAATTGTAAATTAATTAATTAATAGCTTGACAATATTCTTCATAAACACCATCAAGCAATAAATTTAAAGCATCTACTGCCTGAGCTGCTGCTGATAATGCTTCCTGTTTTTGAACATCAGTTTCGCACATTTTTACTAATGCTTCTCGTGTAACTTGGCTGTGAATTTCATCAGCTTTTTCATGTACTTGAAAAAATGCCAAAGCTGCTTCAGAATTAATGCCATAAAATTCTTTCAAACCAGCAATTTTAGTAGTAGCTACTTCAGGAATTTGTGACTCATAAGCATAAAGAGCAGCTAAACCTTTTGCTGGATTTTCACTGCGGGATAACTCTTTGAGAATACTTACAGATTCTTTGGTTTTTGCTAAATGTTGTCTATTTTTAACTGCCTCTCGTTTTACACCCAAACCTTCCGCAAAACGTAGCCATAATTCCGGATGATTTGCTGCTCCCATTTCCTCTTCCATGAGATTTTCCAACAGCATTTTACGAGTTTCTAAATCATCACAAGCTGCATGAGTAGCACTAACATAAGTGGGGAAATAATGAACTTGTAGATAATATTCTTGAGCATACTCTTGCAACATTTCTAGAGAAAGTTTTCCTTCATTCCACATTTGGTAGAAAGAATGCTTAAGTAGATGTTGTTTTTCAATAATCTCATCAAGTTTTGCAAGGAAATCTTGTGCAGTCATTTGTGTATTTTGAAGCAACATACTTATTTAGTAAATTAATAGTTTCAGATATGGATATTATCACATCTTGCTCTATAGCGCTATGCGCAAGTCATAAGTTAGAATTCAAAAGTCAAAAGTCAAAAGTCAAAAGTTAGAAGTAATCCCTGACGCTCGTTTGAGTGTCTATAATTGCCCTAAACTATTTGGGTAGTGCTTTAACGCGCGTCAGCAAGTCTGCAAGTCAGTAGGGGCGCCCGTACAGAAGTTATTTTTGTAACGGGAATTTGAGAAAAGCTCCAAAATATTTCGCCTTAAAAGGCGGGGTGGCGCGACCCTTATGATTTTGATAACTAAAATTTTCAGGACTCACACAAATTGACTGTTACACATACACAACCATCTGTAGGGGCGAATGGCATTTGCCCTAGCCATAAGTAGAGTCTGGTGCGTAAGTCCTGATTTATTGTCTTTACTAAAAGATGTAGTGCTATAGTGTGACGTCCTCCTACATCAGATCAAAGATTATGATGTAGGCTTCCCTTCTGAGCGGATAAGGCTTTCTGTTTTGCTGGCGCAACGCTGCGCGAACACAGGGAGTGCAGCCACGCGAGCCCTTCACAGACAGCAGACGATGAGACCCACCGCCTTTTTGTACTAAACAATTCTGTACTCCGATACGTCCCCTCTCTAGTCCCCTCAAGAGTTTTACCTTTTTCCCTAGTTGAGGGCGAACTTCACCAGTTGAACCCCATACTCGCTATTTGTTTTCATGATTTTCTCAGGTGCGTACTACCGCTACTCCCGACCAAATTACAATAACACAAAAAAAGCACACAATGCCAGCTCTTGCGTGGACGCGCTCGCGTTTTATTTGTTGGTCGGCAATTCCCCTCCCGTTATACAAATGTTAACGGGAGACCCCTTGCCGACATCAAAGTTGGAAAGTATTAGCTCATACCATATATTGGTAACTACGTCAAACCGTTCAAATAAATCTGGACATATCTACCAATAAGTAGTCATATCTAGACAAATTCATTCTTAGTCCATAATTTCAGAACTAAAGGCATAAACGGCAATGCCTCTATCCCATCCATAAA
>JAXHSW010000387.1:0-2209 GCA_034190295.1 Cyanobacteriota bacterium
TTTTAATTTATGATAAAAGCTTTATTATTTATGATCAAAGCAATA
Organism: Cyanobacteriota bacterium; assembly: GCA_034190295.1. Classification (GTDB taxonomy): domain Bacteria; phylum Cyanobacteriota; class Cyanobacteriia; order Cyanobacteriales; family Microcoleaceae; genus Okeania. The sequence goes on from JAXHSW010000387.1 coordinate 46, forward strand.
TTTAATTGTCTTACTACAAAAGTTAGCTCCCTTGCCCTTTAAAGTTAGTTGTTAATTTAAACACTGTCCCATAAGATAGAGTCTTGTTGCGCTCTAGCTGACAGCTAATAGCTGTTTGCGCAGCAGTCGGACCGAAATGCTTACATTTCTGGGATAAAATGATAGTGAGTATTTTATATCCCATCTACTATTACTGTGCATGACTACCATTCCACTCTATGATTATTTATAAGAACAGGACTTACGCAGAGAATATACTTATGGTGAGGGTTAATAGTATTTACCCCTACAGATGGTGTATTATTTGATATGCGTGCGTAAGTCCTGAAGAAATTACTCGATTAAAAGGAATCAAAATGACAGAAAAAATCCCAGAAGTTACTATCTATACTGATGGTGCTTGTAGTGGCAATCCTGGTCCTGGTGGGTATGGTGTTGTGATTATTACTGATAAACAGCGCCAAGAATTATCTGGAGGTTATAAATTAACTACTAATAACCGCATGGAGTTAATGGCAGCAATACTAGGACTTCAAACTCTAGAATCTGCTTATAATGTTACTCTTTATACTGACTCTAAATATATAGTTGATGCCATTACTAAAGGTTGGGCAAAACGCTGGCGAGCTAATGATTGGAAACGGAATAAAAAAGAGAAAGCAATGAATCCCGATCTATGGGAAAAATTATTAGATTTATGTAACCAACATCAAGTAGAATTTTCTTGGGTGCGCGGTCATTCTGGCAATATAGAAAATGAGCGATGCGATAAGTTAGCAGTGCAAGCATCACAACAATCAAATTTACCGCCAGATTCCGGTTATTAAAAATAATATTATTCCGTTTAATAGCGCGATCATAAAGTTCTGAGGTGGTAGGTCGTAGGTTTCAATAATGGATAATTGATAATTGATAATTACCTCTCCCTAAAACGGAATTGATTGAATAAAAGGAAAAAATTTCTTTTTTTTCCCTTGAAAGGGGAGGTTTCAAGGCGGGAATTATTTAATTATTTAATTATTAATTCTTCGGTAAATTCAATATTTAACACTGGAAACAGTGTAGAAATTTGGGATATTCCTTTAAGACCGCTTCAATAAAACATTTTTATTATACTTAATCATCCGGAAATGATATTAGACATCTCCAAAATAAAAATTAAGCTATAATTTTAATTAAAGTTTTGGATGAAATATACTAATAAATAAAATATTAGAACATATAAATAAGCACCCAAAAGACACCAAAAGAGTTATTGGTATTACTGATAAACAATTGAAGAAATTAATAGAAAATGCTCAGATAATAGCAGGCAAGAAAAAAGCCGAAGCAGCTTAAAAAAAAGGACTAATTAAACGTAAGCATTTCCTCCGGAATGCTGCGCAAACAGCCGTCAGCTATCAGCTATCAGCTATTAATTCATTGCCTTGAGAACAGGAATTAGTATCAAAAATTTTAAGGATAATTATAAAGTTTTAGAAAAAAACTGACCTTGACCTTAGCAGTGTATATACATTATCTATGAAACAGCTAAAAGCTGACTGCTAATATCTGAATGCTTACAATTAAACCGGGAGGAGGCAGGAAAAAATGCTTAAAAGTAGATGATAAAATTATTTTTACTTGATACTATTTACATTATATACCTACATTTCAAATACTAGGAATTAACTTTGGTGTAGGTGAATAAACTGCAAACAATATATTTCATTCTTGGATAGATATATTGCAATAATTATTACCATCAAGTTTGTTCAAACAATTCTCAGAAAAAGGAGATGAGTATTTCTGGGTACAAGAAATATTAACAGAACAAGAATTAATTGTAGATAGTACAGAACAGAGTAGATATAGACCAACAAATGATGATAAACATAAAAAATATTAATCTGGAAAAAAGAAAAATTATACATTTAAAAACTAAATAACAACAACAGAAAAAGGAACAGAAATAGTAGATGTTATAGTTGGAGAAAGAGGGCTAACAAGTGATGTACATATATTAAGAAAACAACGAATGGGAGTTTGATGAAAAACAAAAATTTCAAGGAGATAAAGCTGATGAAGGAGTAGAGAGAATAACTACACCAAAAAAGAAACCAAGAAAAAAAGAAATGCCACAAAAAATCAAAGAAGAAAATCAAGAAAAAGCCAAAAATAGAAG
>JAXHSW010000388.1:0-2195 GCA_034190295.1 Cyanobacteriota bacterium
GTTATGAATTATATATTTCAGGTCCTTGCCAAATCGTCTATCGACCTTACAAACCAGCAAGTTGTGGCGCTCATCTGTGGATTAATACTTTTCATTCTGTGCAATTTATAGATACTAAATCCAATCCAGCCACTGCAAGGCAACCCAGTAAACAAATTTACGTCTAGTCTGGTTTCAAAGGCAGTCCGATTGTCACCAAAAAATATTTATTCGCTCTGAGCAGCTCAACTGACAATAACTTCAGCAGGCTTTGTGCTGTTTGTGGAAAATCGTCACAGTATTAAGATTTTGACCTTCCTATTTTACAAAAAAAAGAAAAGTAAATAATAGGAATGATCTAAAATATTTAGAAGAATACACAAGTAAATCAAGGTTAGATGTTTGGGTTATCGTTGTTGGGTTTATCCTAACGGATAAGCTGGCGCTAACGGTTCCTCAACCCAACCTACGCTTAGAAATTTTGCTGATAACTGATAACTGATAATTGATATGGCTCCCATTAAAATTTTTATTAGTACAGGTGAAGTTTCTGGAGATTTACAAGGGTCTCTATTAGTTGAAGCACTCTACCGTCAAGCTCAATTTCAGGGTTTAAATTTAGATATTGTCGCCTTGGGGGGCGATAGAATGGCTGCTGCTGGTGCTACTTTATTAGGAAATACGAAAAAAATTGGTGCTGTAGGAATTATTGAGTCTTTGCCTTTTGTTTTTCCTACTCTGAAATTACAACAAAAAGCAAAAGAATATTTACATGACGAATCCCCTGATATAGTTGTTTTGATTGACTATATGGGACCTAATATTAGTATTGGTAGTTATATCCGCAAAACCAGACCGAATTTACCGATTATTTGGTACATTGCTCCTCAAGAATGGGTTTGGTCTCTGGGAAAGGGTAAAACAAATAAGATAGTAAATTTAGCAAACAAAATTTTGGCGATTTTCCCGGAAGAAGCAAATTATTTTCGACAAAAAGGAGCTAAAGTTACTTGGGTAGGTCATCCCATAATTGACAGAATAAAAATAGCTCCTAGTCGGGAAAAAGCACGTCATAATTTAGGCATAAATTCAGAGACAATAGCGATCGCTTTATTACCAGCATCTCGACAACAAGAAATTAAATATTTAATGCCAGTAATATTTCGAGCAGCACAAATAATTCAGGAAAAATTACCTCAAGTTCATTTTCTAATTCCTCTATCTTTAGAAAGTTATCGTCATCCTATTGAAGAGGCAATTAAGAAGTATCAACTACAGGCAAAAATTTATCCTTCTCTGCCACAAAATCATCAAGAAATACAAGAAAGTAAAAATTTAGAAATTCTGGCTGCAGCCGACTTAGCGATCGCTAAATCTGGTACTGTGAATTTGGAGATAGCTTTGCTAAATGTACCGCAAGTAGTAGTATATAAAGTTAATCCAATAACTGTTTGGATTGCTAGGAATATTTTGAGATTTTCGATTCCATTTATGTCGCCACCAAACTTGGTACAAATGAAAGCTATTGTGCCAGAATTATTTCAAGAAAATGCTACTCCTGAAAAGATTGTTTCTGAAGCTTTGAAACTTTTATTAAATTCTCAGCACCGAGAAAAAATGATAGTAAATTATCAGAAAATGCGTCATGCTTTGGGAGAAGAAGGGGTTTGCGATCGTGCAGCTCAAGCAATTTTGGATTCAGTTTTGAGTGGAAAATAAAAATATTTTTGAGACAATTAAAGACAATTATATATAGTTTTGTGGAAGTGGAATGGGCATCTTAACCAATGGATAATTGATAATTGATAATTAATCGAATCTAGGTAAAAATCCTCTTATGAGCAAGGAGAAAAAAGTGGTCGATATTCGCAGCGCACCCGTTGGGTGGGATTGCGCCATTCGGAGCGGGTCTGCAAGAACGGGTTTCGGAGCTAGCCGACCATCGACCAAGAGAAGAAAACGGTTAAAACCTTCTTGTAATTATCCATTATTCATTATCCATTATCAATTAATGAAAGATTTCCTTATATTCAATTTCGTAACGGTTAAAACCTTCTTGTAATTATCCATTATTCATTATCCATTATCAATTAAGAGACATCTCCGAAAAATAAATAAATTGTGATATAGTAATAAAAAAATTAATTTTTAGTGGCTAATCATGACCAGTATGCTTGAGTATATTCACAATCATTCACAAGAATCAGAACGTTTAT
>JAXHSW010000389.1:0-2184 GCA_034190295.1 Cyanobacteriota bacterium
TTCTATATTACCGATAAATTGTGGGTATGCGCCTCCCCTTTTAAGGGGAAAAAAGAAAAAACTTTTCCTTTGAATCAATCCTATCCGTTTTCAAGGAGAGGTAATATAATTATTAATTATTAATTATTAATTATTAATTGTTGAACATACCAAGAGAGGGAACGTGCACTCCTGTGAGGGAGTAGGGAGTAGGGGGAAAGAATTGATGGCGTTGCTGAATACTGGGATGATTTCGGCGCTCCACGGGGACAGGTCAACAGGTCAACACGGGGATTATGGTTTCTGCTCTGTGACAAATAACGTCCCGCAATTATGCAATACCGAATTGATAATTTCTCTACGATAATTATCAATTATTCCCCCCTCCATACCTATTCCCTCCATATCTATTCCCTCCATACCTATTCCCTCCATACCTATGCATGGAGGAGATGTCTAATAAGAAGTTAAAAATCCTGGGAGTCTGTTCAAAGAAAGTCCCCCAGGTTACTGTTTGCCGATCGCAAAATTTGTTCTATTCTACCGTATGGCCAGCAGAAACGATCGCTTGCTTAATGGACTCCTCAGATGCTTTAGTTTCCACAGTCACAATTTTTTGCTCCACATCCACTTGGACATCAGCTTCTGACTCGTGAGTTTTGATTGCCTTAGTAATAGTATCTGCACATCCACCACAAACAATAGATGGAACTTTTAGTTGTATTGCCATATTAAAAATTATTTGAGTTGTTACAAATTTTTCATTAGTATAGCGCGGAGCGCTAGGGAATAGGGAACAAGTATGGAGGGAATAGCTAGCTGTCATTTCAGTTATAAGTTATCAGTACCTATTAACTATAAAGACTAGCAACATATTCTCCATAACCATTATAGGGTAAAGTTGGGATTTTTTCCCAAGACCAACTAGCACCTTCACCTAATACTTTCTCAGTTGCTTGTGACCATCGAGGGTGAGGCACATTAGGATTAACATTTGCTTCAAAAGCATATTCATTTGGTACCAAAGTATTCCAAAATGTTGCTGGTCTTGACTCTATAAATTCAATTTTTACAATTGATTTTGCCCCTTTAAAACCATATTTCCAAGGAATAACTTCCCTCAATGGCGCTCCATTCTGTTTAGGTAGTGATTTACCATACATTCCCACTGCAAAAAAAGCTAATTCGTTAGCCATTTCATCTATTCTTAAACCTTCTGTATAAGGCCAGGGATAACCATTAGCCCAAAAACCAGGACCTTTAGTTATTTCTGCATCGTAAAAAGAGGTAAAACGAACATATTTAGCTTTTGATGTTGGTTCCACATCTGCCATTAATAATTTCATGGGAAAACCTAACCAAGGTATCACCATTGCCCATGCTTCAACACACCGAAATCGATATATTCTTTCTTCTAGAGGAAACTTTTTTTGTAGTTCATCTATGTCATAAATACGAGGATTTTTGACTAAGCCTTTAACTTCAACTTTCCAATTTTCAGTGGGTAAACCTTGAGCAGTTTGCCAAATAGATTTATTACCACCAAATTCATAGAAATTATTATATTTTGTAGCAAGAGCTTCGTCTGTTATAGGTCGTTCAATTTGAGAAAAGTTAGGATTAATTGTGAATTTACCAGTCATTGGTAATGTTACTGCTTCTGAAGTTAAAGATGTTTTGGAGTTCCGTCCACAACTGGTAAGAGTAGAAAATGCAGTAGCACTTAAACCAACACCGATGAGATTTTTCATAAACCGACGACGGTTTAAATAAGTAGTTTCTGGGGTTATTTTTGTTTCGGGAATTTCCCAAGATTTTTTGATCCGGATTAGAGGCATGGTTAATTGTTATTTATTATGAGGTTCTAACTTGAATACTGAGGATTGATAATTTTTTTATCCCTAGTTTATAATATATAGTAGGTTTATTTAATTTGCAGACTTCGCCCTATGAAGTTTTACCAAAAATCTTTTGTTTTAGGGAGTAGAGAATAGGTAGGGACGTTGCATACAACATCCCTACAGAATAGAAAAGAATAAAAACAACTGTACCTCAGTAAACACTATATTTTTAGACTTAAAAATCGTAAGCATTTCCTGCGGACTGCTGCGCAAACAGCTATTAGCTGTCAGCTAGAGCGCAATAAAATCCTATGTTTAAGGATAGGTTTTAAGTGAATATAGACTTTAGAGTTGACTTTTATAG
>JAXHSW010000039.1:0-28372 GCA_034190295.1 Cyanobacteriota bacterium
ATCAAGAGGTTTTTGCCGAGCATAAAGCAAATCTGGGATTTGTTTGGGGATAAACTCAGGTATCATCCCCTGTAGATAAAACATTGAGGTGACTTTGTTTTACTTTTTTCCTAAAGTCCAGGTAGTTAAATCTTCACCTCAGAATTATCAAAATATCTAGGCTTTTTTTAACTCTAACTAACCTAGGAACAGCAAATTTTTCAGCATCAGCATCTCACCTTACTCACAGAGGAGAAATTATTTATGACTGCTCAAAATCTCACAACAAATCATCAACTAGAAAATAGTATGGTCGAAACTTATCCATTATTCAAAGCACAAGCAAAAGAACTCAGAAAAAATTCTATACAGTAGTTGAATATTGGCCTCAGAATTATCAAAATATCTAGTCTTTTTTTTACTCTGACCAACCGAGAGACAGTAAATTTTTCAGTATTAACATCTAAACCTGACTCACAGAGGAGAAATTATTTATGACTGCTCAAAATCTCACAACTAATCATCAACTAGAAAATAGTATGGTCGAAACTTATCCATTATTCAAAGCACAAGCAAAAGCAGGACAATCAGAAAATCTATACAGTAGTTAAATCTTCACCTCAGAATTATCAAAATATCTAGGCTTTTTTTGACTTGACCCAACCTAATTTTTCAGTATTAACATCTAAACCTGACTCACAGAGGAGAAATTATTTATGACTGCTCAAAATCTCACAACAAATCATCAACTAGAAAATAGTATGGTCGAAACTTATCCATTATTCAAAGCACAAACAAAAGAACTCAGAAAAAATTCTATACAGTAGTTGAATATTTGCCTCAGAATTATCAAAATATTTAGTCTTTTTTTTACTCTGACCAACCGAGAGACAGTAAATTTTTCAGTATTAACATCTAAACCTGACTCAAAGAGGAGAGATTATTTATGACTACTCAAAATCTCACAACAAATAATCAATTAGAAAATAGTATGGTCGAAACTTATTCATTATTCAAAGCACAAGCAAAAGCAGGACAATCAGAAAATCTATACAGTAGTTAAATCTTCACCTCAGAATTATCAAAATATCTAGGCTTTTTTTAACTCTAACTAACCTAATTTTTCAGTATTAACATCTAAACCTGACTCACAGAGGAGAAATTATTTATGACTGCTCAAAATCTCACAACAAATCATCAACTAGAAAATAGTATGGTCGAAACTTATCCATTATTCAAAGCACAAGCAAAAGAACTCAGAAAAAATTCTATACAGTAGTTAAATCTTCACCTCAGAATTATCAAAATATCTAGGCTTTTTTTAACTCTGACCAACCGAGAGACAGTAAATTTTTCAGCATCAGCATCTCACCTTGCTCAAAGAGGAGAAATTATTTATGACTACTCAAAATCTCACAACAAATCATCAATTAGAAAATAGTATGGTCGAAACTTATTCATTATTCAAAGCACAAGCAAAAGCAAAAGCAGGACAATCATAAAATCTATACAGTAGTTAAATATTGACCTCAGAATTATCAAAATATCTAGGCTTTTTTTGACTTCACCCAACCTAGAGACAGTAAATTTTTCAGTCTTAACATCTAAACCTTACTCACAGAGGAGAAATTATTTATGACTACTCAAACCCTCACAACAAATCATCAACTAGAAAATACTTTCCTAGAAAACTCCTTACTATTAAAAGCAGAATCTGTAGAAAAAAACTTTACTTTACACAATCAAGGCGGAGTAAAATTATCAGTCCTAAAAAATATTTCTCTCAGCTTAACAGCAGGAGAATGTATTGCTTTATCCGGCAAGTCTGGTTCAGGAAAATCTACATTTATGCGTTGCCTTTACGGTAATTATCGAGTCGATAAAGGTTCGGTTTTTGTCAAACATAAATCTACCTGGGTCGATCTTCCTAAATTAGTACCACATAAAATATTAGAAGTACGAAAAAATACTATTGGTTATGTCAGTCAATTTTTACGAGTAATTCCTCGTGTGCCAGCTTTAGAAGTAGCAGCAGAACCTTTATTAGAATTAGGAATTGAGCAAAAAATAGCCGTTCAAAAAGTGGCAGAATTATTCGATATATTGAATTTACCAAAACGTCTTTGGCATCTTTCCCCTACTACTTTTTCTGGTGGTGAAAAACAACGAGTTAATTTAGCTAGGTGCCTAACAGTTGATTATCCAATTTTATTATTAGATGAACCAACATCAGCTCTAGATTCTGTGAATCGTCAAGTAGTAATTAAACTTTTAGAAAAACGCCTAGTTAATGGGTGTGGTTTAATAGGTATTTTCCATGATGAAGAAGTAAAACGAAGACTTTGTACCAGAGAAATTATGTTTGGAATTTAGCTAATAGACATCTCCAGAAAAGGGTAGAAAAGTTGCATGGAACTTCCCTACAGAGTAAGGGGAAATAATTGATTATTTTATTACTGCTGACTGCTGACTGCTGACTGCTGAATGTTTTTTTAAACTTCATAATCAATAGTAATTTTATCTGCCAAAATTGGCTTAATCAAAGTTTTGATAATTTCTTGATGATCGGCGTTTTTTGCATAAGCATCAAGAGCAGCTTTATCCTTAAATTGCACTACTAAACCATTTTGAAAACCTTGAGAAAGTTCCGAGAAATTATTCCCACAAGATAAATCAATTATTTCCGGAATTTTCCCTTTCATTCCTTTCAAAGCAGAGATAACCGAGGCAATAGTTTCCGCTGAAGTATCTGGCTGCCACTTAAATAAAACTATATGTACTATCATATAAATCAATCTTTCAAAACTGCTCCTGTATTTTAACAGAAATTGAAGTTATTATAGAAGAACTAAAAATTCCAATTGGTTAATTCAAGATTAACTGTCGATTAAATAGATATGAACGAACAAATTTACACAAATTATCGCCTACAGTTACCAGACCAAGAAACTATTGGTACTCTCATAATTCGTGATGGAAAAATAGCCGAAATTCAACCAGGAATTGTTAATATTGGTCAAGATGGGCAAGGAGAATATTTAATGCCTGGATTGATAGAACTTCATACAGATAACCTCGAAAAATGTATGTCTCCTCGCCCTGCTGTAAAATGGCCTTTAGCAGCAGCAGTATCTTACCACGACCGAGACTTAATTAGTTCTGGAATTACAACAGTTTGTGACGCGATCGCTATTGGAGATATTAAGCCTAATTCTGTTCGAGTTAAGCGTTTTGGTGAAATGATTGAAGCTATTTTTGAGGGGCAAAAAACAGGTAGACTTTTGACGGACCATCGGCTACATTTACGTTGTGAAATTTCCTTTGAAGGTATATTTACTGCTGCGGAAAAATATGCAAATAATCCATTTCTTTCTCTGATGTCTTTGATGGATCATACTCCTGGTCAAAGACAATTTGTAAGTGTGGAAAAATATAAAGAATATTACATGGGTAAGTATGGAATTAGTGAAGCAGAAATGAATAAATTTATTGCCTATCGTCAGGAAACTCAACAACAATATGCTCCTAAAAATCGTCAAGCATTAGTTGAATTAGCAAAACAAAACGGAATTTCTCTAGCTTCTCACGATGATGCAACAATAAGTCATGTACAAGAAGCTTTAGAAAGTGGGGCAGTTTTAGCAGAATTTCCAACTACTTTAGAAGCAGCAAAAGAAGCTCATAATTCTGGATTACAAGTATTGATGGGAGCGCCGAATTTGGTATTAGGAGGTTCCCATTCTGGAAATGTATCTGCAATGGAATTGGTGGAGCAAAATTTAGTAGATGTAATTTCTTCAGATTATGTACCTCGCAGTTTATTAGAATCTATTTTTATTATTAGTCAGAAAATTGGTAAACCTTTATATGAAGCGATGAAGTTAGTTACAATTAATCCGGCTAAAACTATTAATTTATCTCACGATAGAGGAAGTTTAGAAGTTGGCAAACGTGCGGATTTAATTACGGTGCATGATGATGGTATAGTTCCTTATTTAACTTCAGTTATTATTAATGGTTGTCGTGTTGCTTAAACTGTTGACTTGACAGAAAAGAGTTTTTTTAGTATTAATTTACGGGGATTTTGCCAAAACAAAATGTCAAATAAATCAGCATTTTAGTTAGATCGTGTTGCTTAAACTGTTGACTTGGCAGAAAAGAGTTTTTTTTAGTATTAATTTACGGAGATTTTGCCAAAATAAAATATCGAATCAATCAAATATTTTAGGCTGTAAAAATTTATGGAATGATTCCTATTAGCAAAATTTCAAAATTCCAGTACAAATAATGTTGCTCTGATAAATTTTTACCCTAGTCAAAAAATCTAGTTAATGGTTAAAACAGCCCTCATTTCACTGAAATAGATAACCACAAAAAAACATCATTAAATAACGGCACAATATTCATTTACTAAAATTATCAAATTAACAGTAAATCCGTTTAATTAACCCCTAATAACTAATTATACTAATCCCCAAAAATAATGCTATACTTTATTGGAAATTCAGTTATTAAGTAATGATAATAGTTCAGTAATGTTTGTAACAATTATCGGCATTAAACCAAAATATATTATGTCTTTTAAATCCACTCCCTACTCTCAAAATAAAAATGAAGCCAGATATAAAAACAATCATTTCAATTCTTTCCTTAAAAGGTCATTCTCAATATGGTCAAGAATGTATTAGTCAACTAGAACACGCTCTTCAATGTGCTACTTTAGCAGAAACAGCAAAAGCCAATAATGAACTAATTGTAGCTTGCTTATTTCACGACTTAGGACATCTAATTCACGACTTAGGAGAAGATGCTGCAAATAAAGGTATTAACGACCATCACGAATATCGTAGTATCAAATATTTAAAACATTTATTTGGAGAAGCTGTAACAGAACCAATTCGCCTTCATGTTGAAGCAAAACGTTATCTTTGTGCAATAAAACCTAACTATTTTTCAACTTTATCACCAGCTTCTCAACACAGTTTAAAATTACAAGGAGGAATATTTTCTGCTGATGTTGCTGCTCAATTTATTCATCAACCCTATGCAAAAGATGCAGTAAAATTAAGAATTTGGGATGACCAAGCTAAAGTTATTGGCTTTGAAACTCCAGATTTAAAACACTTTACTCAGATAATCTATCAAACAAGGGAATAGGGAATAGAGGAATTTCAATACCCTATTTGCGTAGCGCTATAATAAATTTTCCTATCAATTTAAAAGAGGAAATTTACCCTTGATATAACTCAATAACTAAATTTATTAATAGGCAGTAATATCATGTCAGCTTGAAGAGTTATAAATAAATAACGACGGAGGAGTCAGAAGTCAGGAGTCAGAAGGGAAGAAAGAAGAAGAACAGGAAAAGAAGGAGAAAGTTTTTTGATCGCTAATTATCCGGACATGATATAAGTAGGAGAAAATATAGTTTTTCAGTTATATTTTCCTAGGTTAATTGTTAAAAATAAAGTTAGAAACTTGGTATGAATTACTCTCAATCAATAACTTGTAATTAAGAGTAAAATTAAAATATTATTGGATTTTATTTCTATAACAATCTTATTTTAGTTGTGAAATATCTTAGATTTTTAGGGAAAAAGGAAAAAGGAATGGGAAATATTAAAGCAATAAAATTCTCATATAAATCATTCCCGATCGCTATATTTAACTTTGGTAGTCGTACAGCCTTAATGGTATGTTGAGACAAGCAAAACTTAAAACGGGAGCAAGATGCTGAATATACCATGACAATCCACTACTACCTTTTACTACTAAAAATACTCTAAGTATTTATAGCAAAAAATTAGAAAAACAGTATAACAAATTAATTATAACTATAAAAAAACCGATGAATAAATTCCCAAAAATTACTCATGTTATTTATGACTTAGACGGTTTACTTCTAGATACAGAATCAATTCATGCTCAAGTAAATTCAGAAATTACCAGTCGTTATGGCAAAGTTTTCGACACACAAACTAAGTGCAAAATAACTGGTAGAAAATCAATTGATTCTGCCAAAGCAATTGTAGAATTATTAGAATTACCCGTCACTCCCGAAGATTATCTGCAACAAAGAAATACCCTCACATATCAACGCTTTCCTGAAGCAAAACCAATGCCAGGTGCAGTTCATCTTACCCAACATTTATATCAAAAGAAAATACCTCAAGCTGTAGCTACCAGTTCTTCCAGGGAACCATTTAATTTAAAAACAAAAAATCATCAAGAATGGTTCCAATTATTTAATTATATTATTGTAGGAGATGACCCTAATCTTAAACATGGAAAACCAGCACCAGATATTTTCTTAATAGCTGCCGAAAAATTAGATGTTTCTCCCAAAAATTGTTTAGTATTTGAAGACTCTTTAGCAGGAATGGAAGCTGCCTTAGCTGCAGGAATGTCCGTAGTAGTTGTACCCGATCTTGACATGGATAAAACCTTATTTTATTCCGCCCATCAAATTCTTAATTCCTTGACAGAATTTCAACCCCAATTATGGCAACTACCACCATTCTTTTGAAGTAAGCATTCAGCAGTCAGCTATCAGCTATCAGCTATTGATTCATTGCCTTGAGAGCAGGAATGAGTATTAAAAAATTTAAGGATAATTATAAAGTATTGAAAAAAAACTGACCTTGACCTGAGCAGTATATATACATTATCTATGAAACAACTAAAAGCTGACCGCTAATAGCTGTTAGCTCCGCATTCCGCAGGAAATGCTTACCTTTTGAAGAAGCAAGAATAAAGAAGAAAAAGACTTTAATTATCTAGGAGAGAAGCAAGAAGGAAGAAGGGAAAAGTGTATTAAACCCCAGAAAACTTGTAGATACCCTGTAGACTTGGGGTACTAAACCCATAAAGGAAAAGATAAGAATACATTATCGTTACCTGCGGTGTCCACAATTGATTAGAATTTAATCTTTTATTTTAAGATGGAAACATTAACCTAAAACCTAAAACCTAAAACCTACAACCTACAAGCTACAAACTAAAACCTTCTTCAAAACCATATATTTTTGAAACAGTGATAATATCTAAAAAATAGTTTTTTTATGTATACAAACCAACTAAATAATTATGATATTTACTCAACCTATTCGTTTAATTTACTCCAAATTCGGCTTTACTCTCCTAATTACGACAGCTTTCATTCTTTTACAACAACCACTAAATGCTCAATCAGAAAATTCCGCAGAGCAAGAAATTCCAATTCAACTTCCACCAGAAAACTCCACAGACCAAGAAAACCTTCCTTCTTCTCCAGTTCCAATACAACCCACACAACCCGAAAATGTTCGTCCTTTAAATGAACAAAATAGTCTTCTCAGTCTTCAGGGAGGACAACGTTTAATGAGTGAAGCTGATAATGCCATTGCCTCAGAGAACTATGATTTAGCCAGTCAGAAACTTCAAGAAGCTCGTCAAATATTTAATCAACTTTCTAATTTCTATAGTCAATTAGCTGCTAGTTTTTCTGGTATAGATAATCGTCTGGCAGATGACCAACGTACTAAAGCATTAGAAACCGCTCAAATGAGAGACCAGGCCACTTATCAATTAGCTTTAGTCCACCGGGCGCAAAACCAACCTGAATTAGCAGTACCATTACTTGTTCAAATTATTAGCTCTCAGCAACCCACTCGCGATTTAGGAAAAAAAGCCTACCAACAATTACTAGAACTAGGATTTGTTGATATTCCCTATCCTAGAACCTCTGGAGAGGACCAACCTCCTAACTCATCCCAGTCTCTTAATTAATATGTAGAATAACAATAATTTTACAGGGGAAGAACAATGAATCTAGAGCAAGTTGAATCAATGATTAAAGCTGAGTTGCCAGATGCTCAGGTACAAGTCCAAGATTTAACCGGAGGTGGCGACCACTTACAGGCGATAGTTGTTTCGTCTCAGTTTGAAGGAAAAACTAGAGTTAAACAACATCAAATGGTTTATGCTGCTGTACAAGAACCTATGGCTTCTGAAGCTATTCATGCTTTGGCTTTAAAAACTTATACTCCTCAAGAGTGGGAAGCTGTGGAGCAAACTGCTTAATTTTTGCTTTTGAGTTACAACGCAGACAGGATTATTTGGTTATATTAGCCATAATTGATTAACTCTGATAATTTGCCCCAATATATATATTAGGCAAATTAATAGTATCTATAAATAAATAGGGCGACAGGGCCCAGACGTCCTTAGAGCTCGCGCTTGTCCGACGGAATACCGGGACTGCGAAACGAGAGAGCTTACACTAACCATTCGGTATAGTGTGGGAGTATGTCACCTAAATGCTGAATGCTTCGATGACCATCTATCTATTTGATTGAGGAAATAGCTATGACTCTGACTCCAGAATTGAAAGCAAAAATTGATAACTTAGTTACTCAGAATAAAATTATGGTTTTTATGAAGGGTAATAAATTGATGCCTCAGTGTGGTTTCTCTAATAATGTGGTACAAATTTTCAATCAACTCGGAGTACCTTTTGAAACTTGTGATGTTCTAGACGATCCAGAAATTCGTCAAGGAATTAAGGAATATTCTAACTGGCCAACAATTCCCCAAGTTTATCTTAATGGTGAATTTGTCGGAGGTTCTGATGTGGTGATTGAAATGTACAATAAAGGTGAATTACAGCAACAGGTAGAAGTTGCTTTAGCCTCTTAGAATTTCTGCATTTGTTACTCTAAAACTATAAAAAAAAGAATGAAGGGCATTATTAAATACCCTTCATTTTTAGATTCCAATTACTGTAATTTAGTAATAATCTACTTCAGTTTGAGTTTGTAATCCTGGCATTTCAAAATTTGAAGGGTCGTATATGTAGCGAGTTGTTTCTTCCTCCAATCTATTGATTAAAAATGGTTCGATCGCTTTTGAGATTCTTAAAGATGCTAGGTAGCCATCTAAATATATACGCATTTCCTCATAGCGGTAACCACGGTTCCACATTTCGACGAGGGCGTCAGTGAGTTTTTGATAGTGGCGAATTGTTAGAGCGTCGGTTAACATGACCTTTTTATTCTCAGAATTAATAGTTATATTTTCAGTTAAAACCTAGTCTTTAGGTTAATGTAATTTGATTTTTAATGCAACTAAAGAGTGTTTGTTTTTAGATTAGTGTTAATCAACTATAAAGTTGGTATTACACATTACACCGAACACTTATAGCTGAACATTTTTTTGATTATTCTTTTTGCTGCTTTTATTTTAAAACAATTTCCTGAACCCTCTCAACTCTTTAGTAGACTTATAAATCTATTGATTACCAGTCCATCTTATTTCTACAATAGATTTATTGTACTTTCCGGTAATTTTCAAAATAAATTCAAAAATCTTGAGTTGGAAAAAATATAAAATATGTGATACAGTGAAATTTTGAACACACTACACCACTTTGATTTTGGTCGTGCAAAATATAAAGAATTAGAGAAAATTTGGCCTGGAATACAGGTAATAGAGGCTAGATATTGATACCTGTCAGGCCAATAATTAATTGACTCAGAACTTACGCACCAGACTCTACTTATGGCGAGGACACCTGCGAAGTATGCGAAGCAAATACCTGCCGTACGCGCCTACAAATGTTGCTTTAAATGTCAAGTATGCGTAAGTCCTGTGACTATTAGACATCTCCAATAATAAAAAAGAGAATCAACTAAGGATAGATTTTTAACACTCGGGGTGAGCGATCGCTTTTATTAAATATAAAATCTCTACAAAAATGTACTTTTTTATATAAATGGCTCAAAACTCCCCACACCCCCCACACCCCCCCACACCTCCGGTCACTCCCCAGACTTCTTTTAAATCAAAGGTAAAAACATTCCCTTGTCAGCTACTCCGCTCGTTACAGTGACCTATGTTACAGAACTGTTACTAAACCTTATGTTAACTTAGTAATAGCTAATTTTAGGGAAAGCCAGTAGGAATTAAGTGGGAGCTGCTTGTATTCTGATTGTAGAAGAAAATCCGCGTTTGCGATCGCTGCTTGGTTGGCATTTGCAGCAAACAAACCACTCGGTACATCAGTCAGCGAATATTCACCATGCCAAAAAATTAATACATACTCATTGCCCAAATCTAGTGATAATGGAAGCTGACCTACCTGATGGAAATAGTCTCGAATTTTGTCAATGGGTTCAGCAACATCAACAGTCCTTAATTTTTATGCTATCCTCGCAAACAACTGAAGCGGATATTGTTGCAGGATTAAAATCTGGAGCAGATGACTATCTCGCCAAACCTTTTGGTATGCAAGAATTTATGGCCAGAGTAGAAGCACTACTGCGTCGCCAGAGGAGTATTAGTTGTAGCCCACCTATCAGTCTAGATTATGGTGACTTGATTATTGATTTAGTACATCGTAGAGTTAGCTTGAAAGGCAATTCGATCGATTTAACTCCACAAGAATTTAGTCTCCTTTATGTCTTAGCTCAATCAGGGGGAGTACCCCTAACTCGCTCAGACTTACTACACAGAGCATGGCCAGACTCTATAGATAATCCTCGTACCATAGACACCCATGTACTATCTCTGCGAAAAAAAATTGAGATTGACCCTCGCCAACCTAGTCTAATTCAGACAGTCAGAAATGTAGGATATAGATTTAATCGAGAAATCTTAACTATAAATACATGGCAACAGAATTATCAAAGCTATAGACAACCTCAAAAAGTTGCACCTGCTTAATACGGTGTTGCTGAATAAATGTATCGGGACTTACGCAGAGACTCTACTTATGGCGAGGGCGAATGCCATTCGCCCCTACAGGAGTTTTTCTGTTACTAATTTATAGATTATAGAAAGAAATAGGTATAATTTATACTACTGTTTTGGCTGAAAATTTAACTTTGGGTAAATTTCATATATTGTATAAAATCCGGTCATATAATATATGTTTATAACCCTATAATTACTTCAACATTCAATCTCCCCTACTCCCTCACTCCCCCGCTCCCCTACTCCCCTACTCCCTCACTCCCCCGCTCCCCTACTCCCCTACTCCCCTACTCCCCCGCTCCCCTACTAATTCCATTCCTCAGCTTCTTGTCTTTGTAACTCAATCATACTATGGCGTAACTTAACCCAATCAACTTTACTACTAGGAGAGTCTTCAATTAATTCTCCTTGCTCTAAATGTAACAATTGTGTGCAAAACTGTTGAGCTAAATCTATTTGATGGTTAACCATAATCACCGTTACTTGACTTTCTGTTAACGTTTTCAATACTTCTATAACTCGGTCTGCTGTACCAACATCTAGAGATGAAGTCGGTTCGTCCAATAATAGAATTTTCGGTTGAATTACAGCAGCACGAGCGATCGCTACTAACTGTTTTTGCCCCACTGAAAGTTGTAATTCTGACCTGGATAACCAGTCGGGAGGAATATGCAACTGCTGTATCCAATATTCACATCTTTGCTGAATTTCAGGTGGCCTTATTCCTCTGAGTTTTAAAGGATAAGCGATCGCTTCTGCTACAGACATTCCTAAAAGTTTAGATTCCTGTAAAACCATTGTCACTTGTTGTCGTAGTTGAGTAACAGGAATCTTGCTATAGTCCTGGTTATCTAAATATATAGAACCAGAAGTAGGAGAATTTAGTCGATTTAATAATCGCAATAGAGATGTTTTCCCTGCCCCTGAACTACCTACTATCGCTACCCTAGCACCTTTTTCTACAGCAAAAGAAATATCTTTCAGTAAATACTGAGAGCTAACTGGAGCAGTCAAACTTACTCGGTCTAAATATAGTTGACCCTGCTGCTGTCCCATTTTTTATTTTTTCTGTGGCGAGCTTAATACTTCACAGTCTACACGTTGCTTAAAATTGTTTGGGGTTATAATACATGAAGTGGCCAATATTTGACTATCTATAAGCAATTTTCCCTTCTTCCCTTTTCCTTCTTCCTTCTTCAGGAAATAGCATTGGAAATAGTCCAAGCATCTACTAATAGTAACAATACAGTACAACCGAATAAAATCAAATACATCCAAGGCTGTGATAAAGGACGTACATCAGTTGTATCTATACCCGTCTTAGCCTCAACTATTCTCACCAACTTGGCAAAACCCACTATTCGCATGGGCAATAAATAACCTTTTTCAGAATTACTTACAAAGTAATACACTAAACCTCCCTGACCTGTAGTCCGAGGTTTGAGGGCTTTTATTTCTGCCCAAGGTAAATACCAACCTTTCCGAAACAGGTCGGGGACCCAGACTGGATAGGATACCTTAATTCCCCGGTCGTCAACAATTACTCTTTCTGTAAGAGCTGCGTATAATGCTACGGCTCCTAATGCTAGTCCAACTCCTAAAATCGTAGGAGGTACTGGCGCATTTGTGGCTTGAGATAGAAAAGGTAGAGGTATAGTCAATGCCACATACAAACTTAAAAGGGTTATTTTAATCAGAGGAGAAATTCTAAATACAAAAATTTCTGAGTCTTGATTTTGAGCCATTTTTTATTACTAAATATTTTTTAATTTAAGAGATTGATTATTTGTATATTAAAAACTATAGAGGAAACAGGCATAAACCCATTTCCTCATTTAACATCCCTTTAAATACAAAAACACAAAATAACTGCATTGGTTGGGAGTATTAATGTAAGCATTTCAGTCCGAATGCGCTCGCATTCAGCAATGAAAATGAATGAAAGTATTTGCTTAACTTCTACTACATTTTTGGACAAAGAATTGAAGCATAAAAACAAGGCAGATCTAATTGTCCACTCAAGGTAAATATTGCTGTTTGCGCAGCATTCCGTAGGAATAGCTGACCGCTGACCGCTGTTTGCTTACATATTAATTATCTAGGAAATCAACTTTTTTCTAATGAAATAACTATGACTCAGTTGATATATCTTCGACATTATGAAATCAAATTAATCTACTGCACTCAATACCGCTTCTCGTTTTGCAGGGGTTTTCCGTCTTTGAGGTAAAGTAAATAACTTTGTTGTAGTCTTTTCGGTTTGAGATATAGAGGAATAAGGGCCTTCATTTATTTGGAGGCGATCGCAAGGTATTGTATCAGATAATATAGAACTTGCCATCATACCTGTATGAATTTCCATAGAAGCGCCTGTAACAGCTTCAAATACTAAACGCTGGCCTGGAAATACAACTCTTTCAAAATACCAATTTGGTACATTAGTAATTCTTGCAATTTGGATTTGACTTGTTGCATTAACGTAGCAGCAAAGAACTTGATTTGAACTGTTAGATGGTAAGGGATCGAGGATTTGTGCCATAGTCTATTGAAAAGTTTTTACTTTAAACAAGTTTTAGTTATATCTATAAGTTAACATCTACCGATCCCAATCAGTTGTAATCTTGAATACTGACTGGTAATTTTACCATTACATGGCCAATATAAATCAGGAGATAGTCTTAAGATATAGCACAAGGAAGAAGGTGGGAAGGGTGGGAAGGGTGGGAAGGGTGGGATATCAAAAAAATATAGGGTTGTAAATATTCTCTGACGACAAAGAATTAGTCCTGCCCTACTCTCCTACTTAACTCCTGAAAAAAGACTTTCCATGCGCAAATCCTAATTAGGAGGGAGGACGTTGGTGATGATTTGCACTCTTAATTTTTGGATCGAAACTTACATTCTCAGGAGCTTCATAGTTAAAATCAGCAACAGTTAATATTTTATACAAGATTTACACAGAGACTCTACTTATGGGGAGGGCAAATACCATTTGCCCCTACAGATGGTGGTTGAAAAGTTAATTTGCGTAAGTCCTGTATTATTAAGATTGCGTATTAAAATTTAAAGAAAATAAATACTAAAATTAAATAAGTACACCATATTTGTTATCTTTCTTCAAAAAAATACTTACAAAACGTTACATATATGATAAGAGACATTAATTATGGAAAATAAAGTTCTTTACGTTCGTCTTCCTTGTAATCCCATTTTTCCCATCGGAGTAGTTTATCTAGCAGATCATGTCCACAAGTACTTACCAGAAGTAGAACAACGAATATTTGACCTTGGGACAGTACCTCCTCTGGACTATAAAACAGCTCTAAATGATTGTATTGATGAATTTAAGCCAAATCTATTAGTCTTTTCCTGGCGAGATATTCAGATATATGCACCTGTAGGAGGTCGTGGAGGCAACCCTCTGCAAAATGCTTTCGAGTTTTACTATGCGAAAAACCCTCTGATTAAATTTAGAGGTGCAATAGGAGGTTTGCGGTTAGCTGTTTCCTATTATACAGAACTCTGGCGCAATATAGGATTAATAAAACAGGGTCTTAAGAGGGCGAGAAATTATCGACCTGAAACTCGTGCAGTAGTTGGTGGTGGAGCAGTTAGTGTATTTTATGAACAATTAGGTCGTAGTCTACCTACTGGTACTATTGTATCTGTGGGAGAAGGAGAGGTATTGTTAGAAAGACTACTTCGAGAAGAAGATTTTAACGATCAACGATGTTATGTCGTAGGAGAAACATCACCACGCGATCGCTTAATTCACGAAAAACCTGCTCCTGTGGAAAAAACTGCCTGCAACTATGACTATATTAATAGTATCTGGCCAGAATTTGTATATTACTTACAAGACCAAGATTTCTATATAGGGGTGCAAACTAAACGTGGTTGTCCTCATAACTGTTGTTACTGTGTTTATACGGTTATTGAGGGTAAACAAGTCCGGATCAACCCTGCGGATGAAGTCGTTGCAGAAATGAAGCAACTATACGACCGTGGTATTCGTAATTTCTGGTTTACTGATGCTCAGTTTATTCCTGCTCGTAAGTTTATGGATGATGCGGTTGAATTATTGCAAAAAATCCTTGATGCAGGTATGGATGATATTCATTGGGCGGCATATATTCGTGCTGATAATTTAACTCCCGAGTTGTGCGACCTCATGGCAAAGACTGGGATGAATTATTTTGAAATTGGCATTACCAGTGGTTCCCAAGAACTCGTTCGTAAAATGCGAATGGGTTATAATTTGCGGGTAGTATTGGAAAATTGTCGAGATTTAAAAGCTGCTGGTTTTAATGATTTAGTTTCGGTTAATTATTCATTTAATGTAATAGATGAAACTTATGAAACGATTCGACAAACTATTGCTTATCATCGAGAATTAGAGAAAATTTTTGGAGCAGAAAAGGTAGAACCTGCTATCTTTTTTATTGGGTTACAACCTCACACTCATTTAGAAGATTATGCCCTGAAAAATGACATTCTAAAACCAGGATATGACCCCATGAGTTTAATGCCTTGGACTGCGAGAAAGTTATTATGGAACCCAGAACCTTTAGGTGCTTTTTTCGGAGAAGTTTGTTTAGAAGCTTGGCAAAGAAATTCTAATGATTTTGGTCGTGAAGTAATGAATATTTTAGAAGAAAAATTAGGTCGTGCTGAACTGGAAGAAGCTTTAAGTGCGCCTATGGTATCTTCAGAGAAAAAACAGTTAGTAAAAGCAAGTTAATGTGTAAGCATTCAGCATTCAGCATTCAGCATTCAGCATTCAGCATTCAGCATTCAGCATTCAGCATTCAGCTATGAGTTAATATGTAAGCTATCAGCATTCAGCATTCAGCATTCAGCTATTGCTTTTAATTTATGATAAAAGCTTTATTAATTGTCTTACTACAAAAGTTGGCTCCCTTGCCGTTTAAAGTCAGTTGTTAATTTAAACACTGTCCCATAAGAGAGAGTCTTGTTGCGCTCTAGCTGACAGCTAATAGCTGTTTGCGCAGCAGTCCGCAGGAAATGCTTACGTTATTAATTCATTATCTTGGAAGAAAGAATTAGTATTCAAGGAGAATGAAAAATTATGTTTGCGCAGCAGTCCGCAGGAAATGAAATAGTACTTTCAGCTAACCTTAGTCATTGCTTAATTCTTTCTTTCAAATGCTGATAGCTGTTTGCGCAGCATTCGGACCGAAATGCTTAGGGTTTGCATAAGGAAAGTCTTTTTGCTCTTTGTAGGAGACAGCTATACTGGAGACAGGAGAAATGGGAATGAGCGAGGATATTTTAGATACTTGACACTCTAATTTTTAGCTTGAAAAATTCTGCTTAAGCAGATCAATTAGTTTTTCTAAATCCTTACCTTGATAGTGTTTTGAAAGTTGAATAGCTGCTGCTTCTGGGCTATCTATTCTAACATTAATAATGTAGATAGGGCGAATACCATTCGCCCCTACAGATGGTAGATGGTCATTTAAAAGTCAATTTGCGTAAGTCCTTTTACTATTACTATCTTGATAACTTTCACCTATCAACTGCCGATAAATTTTCCAAGCTTCAGTTCCTTTTATAGGGGTTTTCACTCATGTTGACTACAAAGCTTCTGCCTTCTGCCTTTAAGCAAAAATATCTGTATTTTATGTTAATGAAAACTGTTATAAAAGATTGTCAAGTTTTGTCAGATCGAAATAGCAATAAAATTTTTTCTCATAATACTCTAATCACTAATCAAATAATCTGAATTATTTCAACTTAAGAATCAAATATTTACTATCTAGTTTTAATAAAAATCTGATTAAAATAATATGTTCCTTCAGAATTTTGAGCAATACCAATACCACTTAAATTATAGTCACCTACCATATTTTTCTGATGACCAGGACTATTAATCCAACCTTCCACAGCTTGTTCTCCAGGATTACTATAACCCATATTATTAGCTATGTTTTCAGCAGCACCTTTGTAAGAAATTTGTTGACTAATTACTTTTACTCTTTGTTGAAAACCATCATGGCTAAAAGTTGCTTTTCCACTAGCCATTTGTTGAGCATGAATTCTAGATTGTTGAGCAATAGTACTATTCCAGTTGAGAGCTGGTAAATTTTGAGATTTTCGATATTGATTTACCCGAGCAAATACAGATTTTTCTAACTCATTAATATTTGGTGGAACTGCTGCATTTAGTCTAGAAATAGAAGTTTGTCTGGGATTTTTAATTTCTGGCATTTCTGGCAAATTTTTAATGACTTGTTGATAATTACAACTACTCAACAATATTGCCATACTCCAGAAAATTTGTTTTAAATATTTATGATTCATTCGTTAATCTACTCTCTACTATGTGCAACTTCTTTAAACTCCACTTTCTTTTACAGGACTTACGCAGAGACTCTACTTATGGCGAGGGCGCCCTTCGGAGCTTGGCGGAACGCCAATGGCATTTGCCCCTACAGATGGTGTATGATTTTGTTTTTTGCGTAAGTCCTGAATTAAATCTTATAAGTGCGAGCATCTTGCTCGCGTAGGTTTAACCTCACAAACTGAAATCCGCTGTAATTATCCTTCCAAAAACTTAGCCACTGTCTGTACATCCTTATCGCCACGTCCGGAACAGTTGAACACAATACGCGGACTACCACTTAACTGTGGACAAAGAGTTTCCAAATAAGCGATCGCATGAGCAGTTTCCAGTGCTGGAATAATACCCTCCAACTGAGACAAACGTTGAAAAGCAGCTACTGCCTCATTATCAGTCACGCTATAATATTCAGCTCTACCGCTATCCTTCAAAAAACTATGTTCGGGTCCAACACCAGGATAATCTAAACCTGCACTGATAGAATGAGGTTCAATTATCTGACCTTCCTTGTCCTGTAACAAATAACTCATAGCTCCATGCAACACACCAACACGGCCAAGAGTCAGAGTAGCAGCGTGTTTATTAGTCTCAACTCCCTCACCACCAGCTTCTACACCGATCATTCGGACAGACGACTCATTCACAAACTCATGGAATAAACCCATTGCATTAGAACCCCCACCAACACAAGCAATCAAAATGTCAGGTAAACCGCCCCACTTTTCCAAACATTGAGCGCGGGTTTCTTGACCGATAACAGCATGAAAGTCCCGTACCATCATCGGGTATGGATGAGGTCCTGCAACGGAACCGAGAATATAGTGGGTAGTCTCCACGTTTGTCACCCAGTCTCGAATAGCTTCTGATGTTGCATCTTTCAGGGTGCCGGTGCCAGCTTCCACTGGTCGTACCTCTGCTCCCATGAGTCGCATTCTGAATACATTGAGAGATTGACGCTCCATATCGTGAACGCCCATATAAATGATACATTCCAATCCAAACCGAGCGCAAACTGTGGCAGTGGCGACACCATGTTGACCAGCACCTGTTTCGGCGATGATACGTTTTTTACCCATTTTCAGAGCTAATAGAGCTTGAGCTAGAGCATTATTGATTTTGTGGGCGCCAGTATGGTTGAGGTCTTCCCGTTTGAGGTAAATTTGTGGACCTGTACCATCAGGTTTGGCGTAATGAGTTGTGAGACGTTCGGCAAAATAAAGAGGACTAGGGCGACCTACATAGTCTCGCAAAAGTTGTTGGAGTTCTTTTTGGAAAGCGGGTTCTTGACTATATTTTTTGTAGGCTGCTTCTAGTTCAAATAGGGCTGGCATTAATGTTTCGGGGACATATTTACCGCCAAACTGGCCAAATCTGCCAAGGGTATCTGGTTGTTGGGTTGAAGTAGGATTTAGAGGTGTAGTAGTCACTAATTTTTTCTCAAAATAGAATATTTTTCATTATATATAGGCTTTTTGGTAAATTTTTAATATTGGGGGTTGAAAGTTTGGTAACATTATGAAAAGCTTTAATAAAAACTTGCCCTTCTAATTTTCTATTCTTGTATAGCTACAGTAGTCCTATTTGAGTTGTATAAAAATATCTGGTAAAAAGGGAAGCGGGAGCAGGGAAAGGTATAATTGTTTCAGATTTTCGATCTATTTTTTGATTTTTTTACCACAGATATAGGATTGCTATATGTAGATTGATTTAAAATCATAAAAAGTGCAACTTAAATGTATATAGATTTTTGTATTTTATCGATCAATTTTTTTGATAAAACTTTAACTTTTATTGTTAGATATCAAGCAAATATAATTTTTGTAAAATATTGTTATAAAAATCACCTAACACTTTTAAAACAGTTCAAGATAATTAATATAAGTTTCTTGTCTTTTGTCTTTTAAATTTACAAACAAGAGAACGGCATCTAGGCATCTAACAGTTTTATAGCAATGTGCGCTGGTATATTTAAAAATTGCAGGAACTACCTAATAGCTAAAATTTTATATTATTTAGCTTTATTATTCCCCCTATTGCCTGTTGCCTGCGCAAACCGCTATCAATGAAAACATCAAGAAAATTTTAAGAGAAAATTATGAAAATTGAAGAATTATTGGCACGTTACGCCTCCGGAGAAAGAAATTTTAGGGATATTGATTTATTTCGATCTGAGCTTAGTAATGTGAATTTAGCTGGTGCGAGTTTGTTTCGTGCTAACTTATTCCGGGCTAATTTATTTAGAGCAAATTTAATTGGCGTTAATTTGTACAATGCTACTTTGATTGGTGCTAATTTGTATTGTGCGAATCTGAGTGGGGCGAATCTGAGTGGAGCTAACTTGACTGGTGCAGATTTGAGTGGTGCAGATTTGAGTGGTGCAGATTTGAGTGCTGCTGACTTGAGTGGGGCAATTTTGAGTTATGCTAATCTCAGTTATGCCGATCTGAGTCGCGCTAATTTACAGAAAGCAATTTTAATTGATACAAATTTGAGTAGTGCTAATTTAAGTGGTGCAGACCTCAAGAATACCCAGATGAATGGGGTTGATGTGAAAGATACTCGATTTTCTCTCGGTATTGGATTATCTGCACAGATGAAGAGAGAGTTGAAACAGCAAGGTGCAATTGTTGAAGATTTGCCTGGGGAACCTCATGCGAGTAGATTGTTTGCCACTCGGTAGTAGGGGTAGGAGACAGGAGACAACCCACCCCTAACCCCGATCGTGGAGAACCCACCCCTAACCCCTCCCAGGAGGGGAAGACAGGAGACAGGAGTTAGAAAAAAAGGTAGTCTTGCATAGTAATGGTAGGTAGAGATCGGGAAGACTTAGGGCGGGAGCAAGATGCTCCCACTGGCTATACCGTGAAAAAATAATTAGATACTAATACCATTACCTTGAATTTGGCAGTTGAAATGTCGTCGGATTTCAGCCGATGGATGAAAACAAGTTGGAGATTTTAATTTCCGGAGTGGGGTGAATATAAGAACGGTGGATATCCTACCTACCTGAAAATATCAGGAACGGGCAAGATGCCAATTCCACAAAACTATAATAACTAAACGCCTATTTTTTCACTTCTTTCACACCATCTTTAACATAACTTGCCTTACCATTTCCATTACCATTTCCGTTAGCATAACCATTACCATTTCCGTTAGCATTACCATTACCATTACCATTACCATTACCATTACCATTAGAAAAACCATTACCATTAGAAAAACCATTCATCTCATAACCCCCTGCCAACTCTTCAGCAGATTTATGAAATAAACGTGACTGCAAACCTTTCGCCATCACATAAAATATCGGCACTACATACAAACTCAAAACTGTAGAAACCAACATACCACCCATAACCGACATTCCAATTGAAACCCGACTAGCAGCACCTGCACCAGAAGCAAAAGCTAATGGCATTACCCCGAAAATGGTAGAAAACGCCGTCATTAAAATTGGACGAAACCGCAAACGGGATGCCTCAACTGCCGCCTTAGTAATAGACATACCCTCTGCCAACAACTGATTAGCAAACTCCACAATTAAAATAGAGTTTTTCGTTGCCAAACCAATCAACATAATCAACCCAATTCGACTATAAACATTCACTTCCAACTGCGCCAACCACAACGCCCCAAAAGCACCCAACAAAGATAACGGTACTGCCAACAAAATCACTACCGGGTCAATATAACTCTCAAACTGAGCTGCCAAAGTCAAGAAAATAAAGATCATTGCCAAACCAAAAATAAATGCCGTCGCTTCACCAGCATCTCGAAACTGCGCTGAATCACCTTTTAAATCAGTTCGCATATTAGCAGGTAAAATCCGGTCTGCCAAATCGTCCAACGACTGCAATGCTTCACCCAGACTTACCCCAGCAGCAGGACTTCCTTGAATAGTTGCCGAACGAAATCTATTAAAATGATTAATCTGAGGAGGAGTGGTTGTCGTACTTACTTTCACCACATTACTCAAAGGTATCATTACTCCTGACTCAGTCCGTACATACAAGTCATCAATATTTTGTAAACTATTACGAAACTGTTCCTCAGCTCTTACAATTACATCATAACGTTGATTTCCTTGGTTAAAGTTAGTAATATCTTCCCCTCCCATCATTATTTGCAATGTTCTGGCAATATCCTGCACTGACACTCCTAAATTAGATGCTTGGGCACGGTCAATTTCTACCGATATCTCCGGTTTATTAATCTTCAAATCTGTATCAATATTATTCAACTGGGGTAACTGTTGCGCTTCATTAGTAAATTCTTCAGATACTCGCGCTAATTCTTCTAAATCATTTCCCTGCAACACAAATTCTACTGGTTGACTACGACCTCTACCAGGTAAAGAACCAGGATTAATTGGAAAAACTCGTCCATCAGTAATGGGAGCAAAAGCTCCAAACAACCGTTTAACAATTTCTTGTTGTGCTTCCTCTGGTTTCTTGCGTTCCGACCATGGTTTGAGGTTGGTGAAAGCAAAAGCTCGGTTAGCTTGGGCAGAACGACCAAATCCAATAATACTGAAATAACCTCTCATTTCAGGTACTTGAGAGAGTTTATCTTCTACTTGACGCATCACGTTATCAGTATATTGAACACTTACACCTTCTGGTGCAGAAACAGATACAAATACTCGCCCCCGGTCTTCTGTGGGTAAAAATCCTTGGGGCAACTGTTGAGATAGCCAAAAGATTAACCAGAAAGAAAGGACAAATCCTAAAATTACTAATGGTTTCATTCTCATCAACAGACGCAATGAGCGATCGTATATTGCTGAGATGCGACTTAGAGCATAATCAAACAAATCTAGGGGAAGAGCAACCACGCGGGAAAGGAAATTTTTATGTTCTTTTGGCTCATGTCTTTTTAATATTCGCCCTGATATCGTTGGTGCTAAAGTCAAAGCGACGAAGGTGGATAATACTACTGAGACTGCAATAGTTAGAGCAAATTCATTAAATATTTGCCCTGTAGAACCTCCAGAAAATCCGACTGGTAAGAATACGGCAATTAGTACAACGGTGGTGGCAATGACGGCAAATACTACTTCTCCTACTCCTAACATGGCTGCTTGCATGGGTGTTTTGCCTTCTTCTTGAATATATCTAACTATATTTTCTAAGACAACAATGGTGTCATCTACTACTAAACCTGTTGATAGTGTGAGGGCAAATAGGGTGAGGGTATTGATGGAAAATCCCATGAAATACATTACCCCAAAGGCACCAATGAGAGAAACGGGAATGGTGATGGTGGGAATTAGAGTTGCTCGCCAATCTCTCAGAAACGCATAGATAACTAAGACAACTAAACAAATTGCTAAAAATAAGCTTTTCCAAACTTCTTTGATAGCTACTTCCACAAATGTTGAGTAGTCAACGCTGATGTAATATTTCATTCCTTCTGGGAAATCTTTGGATAATTCTTTCATCCTGGTTTTAACGCCGTTGGCAACTTCTATGATATTTGCCCCAGAAAGTTTACTGATGCCAAGACCTACTGCTGGTTTACCATTATAACGGGCGCTGGTGCGATCGCTCTCTGCTCCAATTTCTGCTCTACCAATGTCCCTGAGTCTGGTGAGGGAATTATCATCATTTCTTCTAATGATGAGGTTTTGATATTCTTCTGTAGTTTGCAGACGACCAAAGGTCCGAATCGGGTATTCGGTCGATCTCCCTTCTATTCTCCCACTGGGAATTTCTACGTTTTGTCGTCTGAGTGCTTGCTCTACATCTAAGGCTGTAATATTTCGGGCAGCCATTTTTTTGGGGTCTAACCATAGTCGCATAGCGTAGCGACGTTCGCCACCGATGAAAATACTACCTACTCCGTTGACAGTTTCTAAGACATTTTTGATGAATTTATCGGCGTAGTTGCTTAATTCTAAGGAGGTGTATTTTTCTCCAGTTAAAGCAAGCCAAATAATGCGTTCATCATCGCTACTGCGTTTAGAAACTACTGGCGCATCAACTTCATCGGGAAGTCTTCTCATCGCACGGGAAACTCGACTACGAACGTCTTGAGCTGCTGCTTCTAAGTCGCGGTCTAGTTCAAATTCAACATTTATGGAGCTTGAACCTTCTCTGGTGCTGGAAGTCAGAGTTTTGACACCTTCAACACCGTTAATTTCTGCTTCGAGAATTTCTGTTACTTCTGTTTCTACTACTTCTGGGTTAGCTCCTGGGTAGCTAGTTTGTACGCTAACTACTGGTGGTTCAATAGTCGGAAATTCTTGCACTGGTAGACGGGTGTAACCTACTAATCCGATTAGGATAATTAGCAGGGAACAGACCGAGGCAAATACTGGTTTTTTGATGAAAAAATTGGTAAACATTTTAGAAAGTCAAAAGTCAAAAGTCAAATTCTCAAGTCAAAAGTCAAAAGTCAAAATTCAAAAGTAATATTTTGACTGTCATTAAGTGGTAAAATCTGATTACATCTTACAGCTTTATTAATTGATAATGGATAATGAACAATGGATAATTATTTGAAAATTGATTAATTATTAATTATCCATTGGTGAACAAACTATTCCCTACCCTTCAAAAGTCAAAAGTCAAAAGTTAGATTTTGACTGTTATTTTATCAAGTCAAAATTCAAAATTCAAAATTCAAAAGTAATATTTTGACTGTCATTTTATCAAGTCAAAAGTCAAAAGTTAGATTTTGACTGTTATTAATTGGTAAAATCTGATTACATCTTACAGGTTTATTATATTGATAATGGATAATGAAGAATGGATAATTATTTGAAAATGGATTAATTATTAATTATCCATTGGTGAACAAACTATTCCCTACCCTTCAAAAGTCAAAAGTCAAAATTCAAAAGTAATATTTTGACTGTCATTTTATCAAGTTAAAAGTCAAAACTCAAAGTTCAAAAGTAATATTTTGGTAAGCATTTCCTACGGAATGCTTACATATTTTGACTGTCATTAAGTGGTAAAATTTGATTACATATTACCGATAAATTGTGGTTTAAAGCCGACCCTTTTAAGGGCAAAAAAGAAAAAATTTTTCCTTTGAATCAATCCTCTTCTTTTCAAGGAGAGGTAATATAATTATTAATAATTAATAATTAATTATTAATTGTTGAAAGCTTTATTAATTAGACATCTTCATAAAAGAGGGAATAGGGAATAGGGGACAGGGAATAGGTAGAAATAATTGATAATTTCTGTACGATAATTGATTTTATTTTTGATTTTTGGAGATGTCTATTGATAATTAACAATGGATAATTATTTGAAAATGGATTAATTATTAATTATCCATTGGTGAACAAACTATTCCCTACCCTATAAGCACGAAAATCATAGCTAAATTTACCAACGCCAAAAATGGATTAATTATCAAGTAAGCATTTCGGTCCGAATGCTGCGCAAACAGCTATAGCAATCCTAAATGATTTGTAAAAAAACTAAAAATATATAAAAACTCTTAAACTCTTAAACTCTTAAACTCTTATCCTTGTTGCCTGTTGCCTGTTGCCTGTTGCCTGTTGCCTAATTCCCAGAGTTTTTTTCACAACCAAAATAGGACTGCTATATTAGTAGTCAGCATTCAGCGAGTCTGTACTTTTTAATAAATGAAGTCAGCATTCTTTTAACTTATACTATTAGATAATTGAAATGCAAGAACAGCAAACTTTAGTTACAAACCTATACAATTCTGTGGCAAGAAAAATAGTCTCAGAAGCTGATAGCTGATAGCTGAGTGCTGAATGCTTACATTATCAATTATCCAAAAGCTAATAGCTAGTTAATACATTAATTAATTTCATTATGACTAAATTTTCTTGGACTAAACAATGGTATCCAGTAACTCCCATAAATTATCTAGACCCCTCTCATCCAACTCCAATAACTTTACTTGGTAAAAGGTTAGTAATTTGGCAGAATAAACAGGAAAAATGGATAGCAATGGATGATACTTGCCCCCATAAATTAGCCCAGTTATCTTTAGGAAGTATTGATAAAAATGGAGACCTAATGTGTCGGCATCATGGTTGGTGTTTTGATGGAACAGGTAAATGTACAAATATTCCAATGTTGAGTGAAGAAAAAGCTCTAGAAACAGCTTGTAATAGTGAGCGATCGCAAGTAACTATATATCCTACTCAAGTGTTACAAGGATTACTTTGGGTATGGCCAGATAATAGTTCTACTGCTGTTGAAGATTCTACTTTAAAACAGCCTGCTGTGATGCGAGAAGGTAAAATTGATAGCTCTTCAATAGATTGGTTTATGTCAGAAGTTCCTGTTGGTTATACTGTCTCTCTTGAAAGTAGTTTTGACCCTTCTCATGCCCAATTTTTGCATGAAGGAATTGCAGGTTTTTCTCCAGAAAGAGCTATTCCTATCCAACGTTTTAAAGTATTCGGAGAAATTTCTGCTGAAGATGGTTTTACCTTAAAACATTCTGGTTATAATGTTTTCTACAAAGATATGGATGCTACGCGTAAATTCATTCCGCCCTGTAATAATACAACAATATATGAATTTAATCGTGGCAAATCTGCTTTGTTTCTATTATATTTTGTACCAACAAAACCAGGTTATTGTAAACAGATTAGTAAGTTTATTTTTGATGCTGCTCCCCAAAAACGTAACTTGTGGTTTGAACTCCTACCAAAGTATTTACAAATAGGATTAAAACACTTATCTAGCTATAAGTTAAGTAACCAAGATTTATCAATGATGCACTCCCAAACTATTAACGAATTTACAGATAATAAAACTTGGCAAAAATCTTATTTCATGCCTTCATTAGCTGATGTTGGTATAGTTACTTTTCGCAAATGGTTAGATGAATTTGCGGGGGGAAAACCTGAATGGCAAGGAATCACAGAAACACCTTTTCTAGAATTAAATGATGAACAATTATACGATCGCTGGCACAGACATACAAAGTATTGCCCTAGTTGTCGGCAATCTCTAATTTTAATAGACAAAATCAAAGATTTTTGTCAAAAATTTACAGCAGTTTTAGCAATTTTAGCTTTATTTTTAATCGCAATTAATCTGTCAGTAAAAATTATTTTGCTACCAGTCTTACTGAGTATATTGAGTTTAATTTGCTCTGATAAATTAGACTCTATCAGACAGGGTTTTTTGACCAGTATTCCCAAAACAGGTTTACCTGTGGTCAAATTATATTAGGACTCGTAAGCTAAGACACATTTTAAATGCGTCTTAGCAAGTCAAAAGTCAAAAGTCAAAAGTCAAAATTGATAAGAATTATATTATACCAATTTGAAAAAAGAATGTTACGAATAATAAGTGCAATAAAAATATTTTTTAGAAAATGTTTCTTTGACAAAAAAGAGAACTTACGACCTGAAAACTGGCATTAAATCTATTCATTGTGGATTCAGAATTGCAGGATTGCTGTTTGCGGAGCATTCCGTAGGAAATTCTAATAAATACCCTAACTATTTGTAGCAAACATTTATCAAATTGGTATTATTAATTAGGGCTTGCTGATTAAATATAAAAGCATTGAAATATAAAGACAAGTGCCTTTTTGGGGTCGAAAAAAGTGCCTGATATCACGTCTAATACCAATTAAAAAAAAGAATGCTACAAAAATATAGATATCGATCGGATATATTGAAAAATAACTGCTCCAGTTCATTTTAGATAGTTATTTCTATCGTTTTACCCTTTTTTTCAATATTTATCCCTTCTTCCTTTTTCCTTCTTCCTTCTTTCTTACTTCTACCTTATGTAACAAACATTTATCAAATTGGTATAAAGCGCTCAAAAAGTTAGTATTTTAGGCGCATAGTTGGGCAGAAAAATAAAGGGACAATTCTTACTCCTATCTCCTCGCTCATTCCTCGTTCTTCCTGTCTCCTGTCTTCCCCTCCTGGGAGGGGTTAGGGGTGGGTTGTCTCCTGTCTCCTACCCCCACCAACCAATTTTTTCAGCAGACCCTAATTAGGCACACAACAAATATGCGGTTTAAATGCACAACAGCTTAGGGGAGGTGGGGAGTGGGGGAGTAGGGGAGTAATCTTTTTGCCCTTGTTTGCCATACATTTCTATATCCGAAATATTGATTCAATGCCAATTACATAACTTCTCTATTTTTTCTAGTATTATTAGTAGACAGCTAGCAATTTATAATTATTGATGAAAGAAATAATCAACAATATCTTAACTCACCTGGGTGAAGTAAAACTACCTAGTCCGTCATATTTTGAGACCCTAAAAACTTACACTGTCAAAAAAGTATCAGATGCCGATACTTTTGATGTTATTTCTGATGAAGATCAACAGGAAATGACTGTGCGTTTCGTCTATATTGATGCTCCAGAAACTCGTAAAGGTTGGGGAGATTCACAGGTGGAGAAAATGAATATTAAAAATGAAAATCAACTATATCGTAGTCAATTTCAGTGGGGAGAAAAAGGCGGAGAACGACTCCAAGAATTAGTTGATAAAAGTGGAAATAAAGTCAAAGTTAAAGTTACTGGAGAAGAAAAACGACCAGGGCGATCGCCACGTTGTTTTGGTGAAGTTTATTTATTAGATGGTACTTTTGTACAATACATTTTAGTGCAGGAAGGTTTGGCTCGAATTTATTATGATTATATTAGCGAATGTCCTAGAGAAACTGCAATAATGTTGTTTTTGGCAGAAGTGGATGCTCAGATAAATCAGCGTGGAATATGGCAAGAATCTCAATCAGAATTTATTGCCCCTTGGGTATTTCGTTCTTTAAAGAAAAAACAAAGAGCTTTTCTAAAATATCTCAGTCAAGACTTGAAGGAAGGTACAATTACTGAAGCCGATATTGAAGCTAAATTTCAACTCAAATTACAGGAGCAAGAGCAACTTTTATCAACTCTTTTTGAAGACTTGAAAAACTGTGTGATTACTCAGCCTGAATTTGAAGATAAATTTAAAGAACAAGCTAACAATTTATTTGCAAAATAATTAATTTTGACCAAATATTCACATTATTGAAAAAGTTTTTGTTTGTAGTTGGGCTTTAGCCCTTACTATGCTTAGTTTAATTGCTAGAGCAAAACTACGAAGACCTGTTATGACTGTTCTACCGAACGGCGATCGCTTTTGTGGGTCCGTTAAAAATTTCAAAACTATTGTACAATAGATAAATCAGGACTTAGGCAAATTTACCTTGAAAACGCGTTCTGTAGGGGCCAATGGCATTCGCCCTAATTGGATTTATTATCCGTGCGTAACTCCTGTACTTATGTTCGCTCCGTCGAAAAACTATAACGTTGGAGTTTTTTTGATGGCTCTATTCTAT
>JAXHSW010000039.1:28472-52341 GCA_034190295.1 Cyanobacteriota bacterium
TTCTGTAGGGGCCAATGGCATTCGCCCTAATTGGATTTATTATCCGTGCGTAACTCCTGTACTTATGTTCGCTCCGTCGAAAAACTATAACGTTGGAGTTTTTTTGATGGCTCTATTCTATCTAGAGTCAGGTAAAAGTCAGAATTTACCGTCCGTGTGATAATTCAGTTGCACTGAGGCGATCGCTTTTGTGGGTCCGTTAAAAATTTCAAAACTATTGTGCAATAGATAAATCAGGACTTAGGCAAATTGACCTTTAAAGCACCATATGTAGGGACGAATGGCCATTCGCCCTGACTTACATATTGTATGACGATCATTTGATAGTAAACCACAAGAAAAATTTTCTAAAGGTATATCGTTATCAACAAATAGACAGAAGTTAAGTAGTAGGAAGGTCAAGTTTTATTGTAGTGAAAAAAGCCAATAAAAAGCGGGCAGAAACTTCCGCTGCATATTCACGAAATTGGTCATTTTTATCATCATCAGCATAATCTTGAACTCCCTTGACAATAATTATGGGAATTTCCTGAATTTCAGCTACTGCACCAATAGCTGCACCTTCCATTTCTACTCCTAATATTTTCCGTTGAATTTTTTCGATACGTTGGAAAAGTTGGGGGTCTTTTTGCAACTTGCTGGTAGTGGCAATTACACCAATATGAATTTGAGGATTTAAGGGGTCTTTGTAATGTTGGTCTTCTAAATATTCTAGTCGTTCATTGTTAATTTCTTTGAGAGCTTTTTCGGTTAATTCCACAGAGTCTGTTTTTAATGATTCTTGTTTTCTTAGACCTTGAATTACTTCTTTCCAATCTGGGCATTCTGTCGGTCTTTCTGGATGATACTGAGGAGGAGGATAATTTTCAGGTTGTTGTTGATAATCATATAATTTTTTGAGCAACCAACGTTCTTGATGATCATAAGATTTTGGTCTAGGAGTTTGAATAGTATTCAGCCAATCTTGGGGAAAATCTTGAATAGCAAATTCCCATTGACGCTTGAGATTATAGGTGCGAAGATCGTGGAATATTTCTTCTGTGCGAACTTGTTGATTATCTTTTGATTTGTAATTAGCAACGAGTTTACCATAGTCAAGTTTAAAGACTTGATTAGCAACTATTACATCACCTAAAAAAACCTCTTTTTTATTTCCTGCACATACTCCAGTCATTGCTAAACAACGTGGTTTTAATTCACCAATTAGACGAGTTGCTAAATTATTAGTGTAGTTTTCTCCCATTTCTACAGGTCTGGCTGCTGCTATATTTAATTGAGTGTCGTTTTTCTGGTTTAAAGTAGTTTTGTAGTAGGGATAGCCGGAATTATCTTTTAATTCTTGCCAAGTATTTCCAGATTGATTATCGCAGTTTTTCAGAGCATCTCATTCATCTTTGAGAGCTGTAATAATTAGAATATCAATTGTTGATGAAGGAGGTTTAGTATCAGCTATTGCTGGAATAGGTGATGGGTTATTTGGAGGTGAGGGAGGAACAGGTATTCCTGTTTTTAATTCTTCGATTTTGCTTTTTCCAATACTAATTATTTTCTCAGATATTTCTATATCTGAATCCTCTAAATTATATCTTTCTGGTTGCTTCAGAAAATAATCTAACAAAACCATTAAAGGATGATAACCTGGTTTTCGACTAGAGACTGGATAATCTTTAAATTTGGAGACTAAATTTAGACTAAGTTCACTCATACTTAAGTTAAAATCAAGACTGACAATAAAATAGTTATCAATTCCAGCATTTCTAAGAATAGCTTTTCTTCCTGCTATTCCATGGATATTTATCAATATATTTTGTAATAATGTATCTAGTTGAATCAAATCGTCTTGTGGTAAATCTGAGAAGATGCGAGAGTTGGGCATTTTAATTTAGCTCCATTAATTGATGTTTGATTTTTTAATAATCTACAATAAAAATTTTGGGTATAACATATTAGGGAATTAAAGTTGTTTCAATGACTTTTCTCAATTTTTTCCAAGCTACTTCTCCCTTGAATTTTTCCTGGAATGATGAAGGTTGGTCATAAAAATAAAGTGTAGCTTCACTTAAGCAGTAAACAACGGGCACTTCATACCATAATAAATCAACATTACGATCGAAAGGATTTTCTTGACGTATCTTTGTTTTATCTTCTTGTTCTAAATTATCGACAACAGCAATAGAAAAACAAATATTAGTAGGTATTCTGAAGTTCAAAAGTTGCGTGGTAATAGATGAAGTAACTTTATCTTTTCCATATTCTAGGCATTCAGTAGAATACTGTCTTAAAGTCTGTACAGTAATAGAGGGGAAATAAGTAATAATAAAAAAAGCATCTCCTCTCATATCAAGTAAACCAAAATCAAGTTCAAAATTAGTTAATTTCACTACAAGGTTGGCATTAAAATTTCCATTTTTAGTTTCAACATTATTCTTTATATCTAAAGCACCCTGATTTTTAAGATTTTCCTGAATACTATCTAAATAAGTATTGAGGTTCATAGTTCACCCTTCTATTAGTATTAATATATTTTGATTTTTTTTGAAAGTAATCTACAATAAAAATTGAAACATAAGCAGTGCGAGTATCTTGCTCGCCAGGTAAGCATTTCCTACGGAATGCTCCGCAAACGTAAATTACCCCTACTGACTTCTGACTTGCTAAACGCATTTTAAAAGCGTCTTATACCAATTTGATAAATGTTTGCTACAAATAGTTAGGGTATTTATTAGAATTTCCGTTTGTCACCGCGAAGCAAACAGCAATCCTGCAATTCAGAATCCACAATGAATAGATTTAATACCAGTTTTCAGGTCGTAAGTTCTCTTTTTTGTCAAAGAAACATTTTCTAAAAAATATTTTTATTGCACTTATTATTCGTAACATTCTTTTTTAAAATTGGTATTAGCTAACTAGACATCTCCAGAAAATAAACTTACCCTTTATTGAACATAAGCTAGAGTTGTAAAAGTCAATTCCCGCGCATCATTTTTCGTACCTTTTTCCTAAAAATCTATTCCCTGTTGCCTGTTGCCTACTATGGGCAAAAAGTCTATATCTTTTTCGGAGATGTCTACTGTTATCTGAGTGGGATAAATTCACTATAGAACCCTTATGATATCTATATAATTATGGTCTTCAAGTCTTTTCGCGCATCAATTTTGAGGAAAATTCAGTTGAAGGAGTGTTGAATTTTTTGTATGATCGAGAACCCACATCTTCCCTCTTCCCTCTTCCCTCTTACCGAATAATTAATCATTAATCATTAATCATTATTAATTAAATAATTCAGCTTACTCTGCCTCCCCTTTCAAGGGGAAAATAAAGAAATAATATTTCCTTATGTTCAATTCCGTAACGGTTTTAACCAGAGGTAATTATCCATTATCCATTATCCATTATCCATTATCAATTAATGAACTTTTCCCCTCCCAGAAGGGGTTAGGGGTGGGTTTTCTCCTGTCTCCTGTCTCCTGATGAGAGGCTAAAAAACTTGATATTTATGAAGATACGATCGGGGGTTCTATATATTAGGGAATTAAAGTCGTTTTAATGACTTCTCTCAACCTTTTCCATGCTATTTCTCCCTTGAATTGTTCCCCCAATGACGAAGGTTGGTCATAAAAATAAAGTATGACTTCATCTAAGCAGTAAATAATAGGAACTTCATACCATAATACATCTACATTATGATCGAAAGGATTTTCTTGACGTATCTTAGTTTTAACTTCTTGGTCTAAGTTTTTAACCACAGCGATGGAAAAACAAATATTACAAGGTACTTTGAAATTCCAAAATTGTCTACCAACAGATGAAGTAGCTTTATCTTTTCCATATTCTAGGCATTGAGTAGAATACTGTCTTAAAGCTTTTGTATTTATAGAGGGGAAATAATGAATAATAAAAAAAGCATCTCCTCTCATATTCAATGCACCAAAAGAAAGTTCAAAATCAGTGATTTTAGCTACACGCTTAAACTCAAACATTCCATCTTTACTTTGAGCATTATTTTGTATATCTAAAGCACCTTTATTTCTAAGATTTTCCTCAATTTTGTTTAAATAATTATCTAATTTGTGATTATTAATTTTTATTGTTTCATCAGGTTGGTTTTGCAGAAACTTTTTAATTTGTAAATTTCCCATTTTCTGCAATACCTCTAAAAACTCAATGTCTCGATCTTCTAAATAATAAAATTCTTCTCTAGGTTGATTGATTATACGCTCTATAATCACTAAAAGTGGATGATAATAAGGGTTTTGACGAGAAACTCTACAATCTATTAACTTAGCAACTAATATACTTACAAATTGCTTAATAGGTAAGTTAAAATTTAGGCTATCTATAAAGTAATAATCAATTCCAATAGATTGTAGAAATGCTCGCCTTCCAGAAATCGTATCTCGTTCCCCAAATAATCTACTAAAAATTGATTCCAGTTTAGTAATGTTATCTCGGTCTAAAATAGAAAATATTTTTCCTTCATTTGAATTCATTGTTTTATCATGGATTAAGATTATGTGCTTTTGAGTTTTTGATAGTAAACTACAAGAAAATTTTTCTAAAGGTATATCGTTATCAACAAATAAGCAAAACTTAAAAAGTAGGATTAAATCAGATGTATTATTCTAAATAATTATCTAACTTTTGATTATTACTTTCTATTATTTGATTAGATTAATGGAAAAGAAAATTTTGAATTTGTACATTTCTCATTTTATGCAATATCTCTAAAAATTGAATATCTCAATCCTCTAAATAACCAAATTTTTCTCTACACAGAATTACATCAGGATTAAAATAGGCGATCGCTACTCCTCTAATCAGGGATTGACTGGACAATCCTTGAAGAGGCCGGAAAACTATAACTATACCCATCCTTCCGGTGTAAAACCTCGACCATCAATAGAAAATTTACCAAAAAATGAGGTCCAAAGCCTCCCCTTTTAAGGGGATGAAAAAATATTCAGTTCAGTATTTCAAGCCTCCAGCTTTAGTCGGAGGTACTGATAACTGATAACTGATAACTGATAACTGAAATGACCCCTCTCATAAATTGTCCCTTGAGAGTGCATCTCTTCGGTTAAGTCATTAAGATGAGCGCGTACTGCCATATATTCGATACGAATTGCTGTTAAAATAACCGCAAAAGCCATACCTTTTACCTATTAATTGAACTGCTTTCTATTATGGCTAATTTATTTTTAAATGTGTAAAATTTAAACTGCTTTTAAATAAATTTAAACTCTAGTCCAACGCTACTCAATTACTTCTATTACCAATTTATTACAGAAAAAAATTCTATGGACGACCAAAAACCGATACTTCAAATTTTTCTACTCGAAGACAACAAATTGAAAGAAGAACAAGTCAAACGTATTGCCTTCCGAGACCAAATAATTTATCTAACACTAGGAATATTTGGTGGAATCCTCTCTTTTGCTCTATCAAATAAAACTAATTTTTATGCCCTCTTAGTTATTCCTTGGATTTGCCTGATTCTAGGTTGGACTTATTTAGTTAATGATGAAAAAATCTCTGCTATTGGAAAATATATTCGATTGACTCTCACTGAAAAAATAAAAGCACAAATAGGTGATACAAACATCGAATCTATATTTGGCTGGGAAATTTTTCATAGAAGTGACGAAAGACGAAGAAGGCGGAAAATAGAACAATTAATTATTGACGAAATTACTTTTGTATTCTCTGGTTTAGTGGCTTTGTTTACTTTTTGGTTTATAGATACTAATCTTCCTTCAATTATTCATGTACTTTGCATTTTTGAGCTAATATTATTGATAATTTTAGGTATAGAAATTATTATTCATGCTGACTTTGCAAAAGGTCAATGACTGTAAGCATTCAGCCATCAGCTATCAGCTGTTTGCGCAGCATTCCACAGGAAATGCTTACCAATAACTTAATAAAACTCTTATGAGAATTTCAGACCGCTTTAGTATTTATTCAAAATCGGTAGCAGTATTAATTAATCAAATAATTATTGAGTTCAACTAGCATGGTTGATTAATATGAAAATATGGTGAGTAAAATTCAAATCCTATTTAACTAATTATGAAACATTAACCGAATATTAGTAATTATTACTTAAAAATATTTCTACTATTTTATGTAGAGATAGGTAGATTTTTTTGACCAATAAAAAAAGGTAATAAGCCTCCCCTTTCCAGAGGATAAAAGTTAAAATACTCAAGATTTCAAGCTACAGATATTTGGCAGTAGTCAGTGAGAACTAATAACTAATAACTGGTAGCTGAAATAACAGTGAGTGTCATTGATTTTACCGAAAAATTTGGTTTAAACCCTCCCCCTAAAAGGGGGATGAAAAAATATTCAATGAGCGTATTTTCGTTCGATCCGGCTTTAGTCGGAGGTACTGATAACTGATAACTGAAATGACCCCACACCTTACCAATAAATTGTAGTCTAAAGCCTAGCCTTTTAAGGGGATAAAAAAAAGAGAATATTCGCCTAGGTCAAGCCTCCTTATTGCAGAGGTACTGATAATTGATAACTGAAATGACCCCACACCTTACCGATAAATTGTGGTTTAAAGCCTACTCTTTTAAGGGGATAAAAAAAAGAGAATATTCGCCTAGGTCAAGCCTCCTTATTGCAGAGGTGCCGATAACTGATAACTGATAACTGATAACTGAAATGACCACCTACCTAAACCAAAAAATCACTATGGAAATTAGGATTGCCATAGCTCAATTTGTGATATTCTAATCTCTTGTATCTTGAAATTTTTGTTTTACCAGGAAAAAGATGTTAACATTCTTGTTTCAATTTGTACTACTTTTATTAGTAGTCTTATCTTTTGTTTTAGTAGTTGGCGTACCTGTTGCCTATGCTTCTCCTCAAATCTGGAGTCAAGGCAAACCTTTGATCTTTATTGGTTCTGGTTTGTGGTTAGCACTGGTAATTGCAGTAGGTGTTTTGAACTTTTTGGTGGTTTAGGCCAACAATTTTGATTTGAAATTGATAGAATCAGACAGTTCTATTGGGCAATACCTAGAGAAAACATGGTGTAAGAGGCAAGAGATAGCAAGTTAGTGCTTGTTGCTACTTGACTCTTACTAGCCATTTATACTAAAAGTTATTAGCTTTTATATAAAAAATTTAAGTAAAAAAAGAATTCTAATATGACAGTTTTCGAGGGAACATTTACTCAAACTGACTCCTTACGCTTTGCTATTGTGATTGGTCGCTTTAATGACTTAATTA
This sequence comes from Cyanobacteriota bacterium, assembly GCA_034190295.1. Lineage (GTDB taxonomy): Bacteria > Cyanobacteriota > Cyanobacteriia > Cyanobacteriales > Microcoleaceae > Okeania. The sequence continues at coordinate 35,715 of JAXHSW010000039.1, forward strand.
CTGGTAAACTGATTGAGGGTTGTCAAGATTGTTTGAAACGCCACGGTGTAGATCCAAATCCAGAGGGTACTCAAGTAGATTATGTTTGGGTCCCTGGTAGTTTTGAAATTCCTCTAGTCGCCCGTCAACTGGCCATGAATGGTAGCTACGATGCAGTAATTTGTTTGGGAGCTGTAATTAAAGGCCAAACACCTCATTTTGATTATGTAGCTGCTGAAGTATCTAAAGGAATTGCTGCGGCAGCATTTCAAACGGGAGTACCAGTAATTTTTGGCATTGTAACTACAGATACTATGCAGCAAGCTCTAGAAAGAGCTGGTATTAAAAGCAATAAAGGTTGGGAATATGCCATGAATGCTCTGGAAATGGCTAGTTTGATGCGTCAAATGAGGGGTGGTATGAATTCCTCACCTAATAATCGTAGTATTACTGGTACAACACAAGCGTTACCCATAACTTCAAACCATTTAGTAGAATCTGATGTATCTCCAGAAGCTTAACGAAGTCAGAAGTCAGATAGGGGAGCCGTCGGATTGGCGACGTACAGAAGTTAACCCACCCCTAACCCCTCCCTGGAGGGGAAGTAGGGGATTTGGGCAAGGCTCCAAAAATATTTCACCTTAAAAGATGGGGTTGCCCGACCCAATTATTTTGATCGACCAAGCGATCGACAATTGTCGATCGAAAAAAATCTGCTAGAGGGTTGACAAATAAAATTATTTGTGAAATTATAGATGTATGGTTATAAATTGCGGGTATAGCTCAGTGGTAGAGCGCAACCTTGCCAAGGTTGATGTCGCGCGTTCGAATCGCGTTACCCGCTTAATTAAATAGCAGTCAGCAGTCAGCGGTCAGCGGTCAGCATGATTGACTTTTTTTTACACTCTTGTCGGGGATTTCAACCCCTACTCAACTATCAGGATTCTAGAAACCGGGTATTTAACCCAAGGTCAAAAAGCTGATAACTGTTTGCGGAGCATTCCGGTACGGAAAATGCTGATAGCTGATAGCTAGTTAAGGTTAAAACTTTTATCTAATAAAGCTTAAATTTATAGCATTATTTATGACTGTATTTTACCTATGAAGTAGTTAAAACAACGGAATATGAATAATCAAACTTCTTCCTTGTTCCTTGTTTCCTCTTGCTTCTGCTATAAGTTAGAATTGGCATAATAGACCTATGCTGAATATCAGATTGTCTTTTTTCTATCAACGCTTTCAGTTCTACGATTACTTTGCGACCTCAAAAAGCTCTGAAAATTGATTTAAATGGAGAGTACCCCTGTCCATGTAGACGTAAGGGCCACTTAATCCCAATAGCCCTGACAGATGCCTTTGGCTGTAATCGCTGTCAGCAAATATTTGTGGTAAATGAAAGTGGGGATACTATTGAACAACTCGCCACTCACTACCCCTACAAACCAGCTTGGCGATGGACAGGCAAACATTGGAATCGTGCCTATTCTAATTGGAGGGCACATTATTTACCCATATCTCTAGTAATGATTTTAGTCCCATTAGTGATTTGGCTACCTCTGGCCTTACACTCTCCTGGTTCTAATATAATTATTTGGGCACTGGTGGCAGTGGTTTTGGCTATGCTTCCTGCCTTGATTGTTTGGCTTGCTTATAGACGTTAAACTGAGTAGAGAAGTGGGGGAGTGGGGGAGTAGGGGAGTGGTAAACACGGATTATGGCACGGATACACGGATAGGTCAGGGAGTAGGGGAGTAGGGGAGTGTTCAAGAATGCGCGAATGCGCGAATTACCTCTCCTTGAAAAGAAGAGGATTGACTAATCATGAAATTTTTTTCTTGTTTCTCCTTTAAAGGAGAGGCTTTAAACCTTAATTGTTCGGTAAACATAAGAATAATTAACAGGGACTGACTAATAATTATCAAAAAGGTTTTTTGGCCTGTATTAGACATCTCCGAAAATATTCAAACACCTACTATGACTATCTTTTCCAGAGCGATCGCTGTATGTTTAAGATAGTTAATTTCTATTGACAATATACTTATGTCACGCAGCAAAACGAGAATAAATTTAGGTATTAAAACAGAAAATAACCCTATATGAAAAACATCATATAGGGTGAAAAAATTAATTTAGGATTACTTATAGCAGTCGAAGGAAAGGTTAGGATAGTTCAAAAGTTTAAAACTCAGACAACTTGAGACTTTTACTTCTTACTTCTTCCTTCTTCCTTCTTCCTTCTGCTATGCTATTTTGTTGCTAGTTTCACATCAGTTGCAAAACCTAAAATTTTTAATAATTTAATCATCATCCAAGTCGTATCAATTTCCCACCATTTCAAACCATGACGTGCAGAATACTGAAAAGCATGATGGTTATTGTGCCAACCTTCGCCATAAGTCAATACGGCCACCCACCAACAGTTAGTAGAAGAATCACCAGAATCATAAGTACGATAACCAAACTTATGAGTGGCACTATTAACTAACCAAGTGCAGTGAAAAACAGCAACTATTCTGACAAAAATACCCCAAACTACAAAAGACCAGCCACCCACAAGGAAAAGTAAAATGCCAAAAGCAAATTGAATGGGAATAAAATTTGCTTGCAAAAACTTATAAACAGGATCGTCTGCTATATCTTTGGTATAGCGAGGAACTTCCGATCTGATTGGTAGATTATGAAGCATCCAACCCATGTGACTCCACCAAAAACCACGATGAGAGTCATGGGGATCTTGTTCGCAATCTGAATGTAGGTGATGAATACGGTGTAAACCTACCCATTCACAAACTCCACCTTGACAGGCAAGTGTCCCACAAAAAACTAAAAAGTATTCTAGCCACTTAGGAGTTTTAAAACTACGGTGTGTCACCATACGATGAAAGCCTAAAGTAATACCGAGGCCACCTGTAACCCAATGTAAGAATACGGCTAGACCAACTGCACTCCAACTAAAGTTACCGGGAAGTAGGGCAAACAGCGCTCCAATGTGGAGAAATGCCATAAAGCCTATTATGCTCCAATCAAGGGAGAGTTTTTCTGATGTTGAAATTGTCATAAATATCTCTAATGAATTTAGATGCAGTAAAGTGAAAAAAATATTGCTAAACTAACATTTTGAGCCATTTTAAATGTTTAAGTTTAAATTAATTATATTAGATTAGATAGTACAAAATAATTTTTCTTAAACAAAGACACAAGAAAAAATATATCAAATAAACAGGGTAAGATATTTTAGTCTTACTAATTTAATACATATTTAATATATCAAACTAGGTCAATTACTATATTGTAAGCATTCAGCATTCAGCAGTCAGCTATCAGCTATGAGTTATTAACTGATTATCACATGCTCAGGAGGAATTAGTCTCTAAGGAAAATTAAAACTTATGTTTGCGTAGCATTCCGCAGGAAATAAATTGGTCGCCTTTAGCTAACTTTAGTAAGTCCTGTACTTTTAAAAGCTTTTTACTCGGCATTTCGCACCGAAAAGCTGAATGGTTACACTATATTTACTTGTGGTTAAACACAATTTTGTTTTTTCAGCTTTTTTCCTTCTAGATTTTAGTGGCTTTTTGATAAAACTTGTTTCCCAAGAAGTATCGAAAATCTATCTAAATTAATTCCTTTTTGAGTAAGGGAATCTAGATTTGATTGTGAATTTAAGCTCCAACAAAAATGTCAAACTTTTTTGAGTATACCACAAAGAAAACAAATAAAGATGAATAGCATTAAATATCTAGAAACAGCGGAACAAGACCTATTTCCTATATTTTCCGATATTGATAGCTTAGTCAAGCAAAATCTCAGACGAGTTATAGATGCTTTTCGGGAGCATCGGGTAGGTGTCCATCACTTTGCAGGAGTTACTGGTTATGGCCATGACGATTTAGGGCGGGAAACTCTGGACAAGGTTTTTGCTCGGGTGATGGGGGCTGAGGCAGCAGCGGTAAGAGTCCAATTTGTTTCTGGAACTCATGCGATCGCTTGTGCTTTGTTTGGGACTCTTAGGCCAGGGGATGAAATGTTGTCTGTGGTTGGTTCTCCTTACGATACTTTGGAGGAGGTTATTGGTCTGAGGGAGGAGGGTCAAGGTTCTCTGAAAGATTTTGGCGTTAGTTATCGGGAATTGCCATTAACTGAGACTGGTGCAATAGACTGGCGAGGGTTGGAGTCTGCTATTACTGAAAAAACTCGTCTGGCTTTGATTCAACGTTCTTGTGGTTATTCTTGGCGAGCTAGTTTGTCTATTGCAGATATTGAGAAAATTGTCAAGATAGTTAAGGAACAAAATCCTCGGACTGTTTGTTTTGTGGATAACTGTTATGGGGAGTTTATTGAGGACCGGGAACCTCTTGTGGTGGGAGCTGATTTGGTGGCGGGGTCTTTGATTAAAAATCCTGGTGGTACTATAGTTCCGGCAGGTGGGTATGTGGCAGGTAGGGGAGATTTGGTGGAAACTGCTGCTTGTCGGTTAACTGCTCCTGGTATTGGTAGTAGTGGTGGAGCAACTTTTGAGCAAAATAGGTTGTTGTTTCAAGGTTTATTTTTGGCGCCTCAAATGGTGGGGGAGGCGATGAAGGGTAATCATTTGACGGCTTATGTTTTTGATAAGTTGGGTTATCCTGTTAATCCTCTTCCTTTTGAAAAACGACGGGATGTTATTCAGGGGATAAGGTTGGGTTCCCCGGAGAAGTTGATTGCTTTTTGTCGAGCTATTCAGCAATATTCGCCTGTGGGGTCTTATTTGGACCCGGTACCTGCACCGATGCCTGGATATGAAAGTCAGTTGGTTATGGCAGGGGGGACTTTTATTGATGGGGCGACTTCTGAATTTTCGGCGGATGGGCCTTTGAGGGAACCTTATGTGGTGTTTTGTCAGGGGGGGACTCATTGGACTCATGTGGCGATCGCTCTGGAGGCGGCTATTGAGGCGGTAGGTGGTTTTTTGAAGTCAGAAGTCAGAAGTTAGAAGTCAGAAGTTAGATTTTTTGAATTATGAAATTTTTCCTTTTATTACTATTGAACAATAGTAGTTTCATTTGCTGAAGCACCTGGAGATGGAGGATGAAATTTTTCTCTTTTATTACTATTGAACAATAGTAGTTTCATTTGCTGAAGCACCTGGAGATGGAAGATGAAATTTTTCTCTTTTATTACTATTGAACAATAGTAGTTTCATTTGCTGAAGTGCCTGGAGATGGAGGATGAAATTTTTCTCTTTTATTACTATTGAACAATAGTAGTTTCATTTGCTGAAGCTTCCGGAGATGGAGGGTGGAATTGTTCTTTCTGTTTTATTGCGTATAGAGAAATAGTCATTTCATTTGCTGAAGCTTCCGGAGATGGAGGATGAAATTTTTCTCTTTTATTACTATTGAACAATAGTAGTTTCATTTGCTGAAGCACCTGGAGATGGAGGATGAGATTTTTATTACTATTGAACAATAGTAGTTTCATTTTATTAAGCTCCTGGAGGTGGAGGATGAAAATTTTTCCTTCTATTGCGGATAGAGAAATAGTAGTTTCATTTTATTAAGCTCCTGGAGATTGAGGCGGTAGGTGGTTTTTTGAAGTCAGAAGTCAGAAGTTAGAAGTCAGAAGTTAGATTTTTTGAATTATGAAATTTTTCCTTTTATTACTATTGAACAATAGTAGTTTCATTTGCTGAAGCACCTGGAGATGGAGGATGAAATTTTTCTCTTTTATTACTATTGAACAATAGTAGTTTCATTTGCTGAAGCACCTGGAGATGGAAGATGAAATTTTTCTCTTTTATTACTATTGAACAATAGTAGTTTCATTTGCTGAAGTGCCTGGAGATGGAGGATGAAATTTTTCTCTTTTATTACTATTGAACAATAGTAGTTTCATTTGCTGAAGCTTCCGGAGATGGAGGGTGGAATTGTTCTTTCTGTTTTATTGCGTATAGAGAAATAGTCATTTCATTTGCTGAAGCTTCCGGAGATGGAGGATGAAATTTTTCTCTTTTATTACTATTGAACAATAGTAGTTTCATTTGCTGAAGCACCTGGAGATGGAGGATGAGATTTTTATTACTATTGAACAATAGTAGTTTCATATTATTAAGCTCCTGGAGGTGGAGGATGAAAATTTTTCTGTTCTATTGCGGATAGAGAAATAGTGATTTCATCTGCTGAAGCTCCTGGAGGTGGAGGATGAAAATTTTTCTGTTCTATTGCGGATAGAGAAATAGTGATTTCATTTGCTGAAGCTCCTGGAGGTGGAGGATGAAATTTTTCTCTTTTATTACTATTGAACAATAGTAGTTTCATTTGCTGAAGCTCCTGGAGATGGAGGATGGAATTTTTCCTTCTATTGCGGATAGAGAAATAGTAGTTTCATTTGCTGAAGCTCCTGGAGATGAGGATGAAATTTTTCCTTCTATTGCGGATAGGGAAATCGTGGTTTCATTCTCTTAAGCTCCTGGGGATGGAGGATGGAATTTTTCCTTCTGTTCTATTGCGGATAGAGAAATAGTAGTTTCATTTGCTGAAGCTCCTGGAGATGAGGATGAAATTTTTCCTTCTATTGCGGATAGAGAAATAGTCATTTCATTTTTTTAAGCTCCTGGTGGAGGATGAAAATTTTTCCTTCTATTGCGGATAGAGAAATCGTGATTTCATTTTTTTAAGCTCCTGGTGGAGGATGAAAATTTTTCCTTCTATTGCGGATAGAGAAATCGTCATTTCATTTGCTGAAGCTCCTGGTGGAGGGTGGAATTTTTCCTTTTATTGCGGATAGAGAAATAGTAGTTTCATTTTACTAAGCTCCTGGTGGAGGGTGGAATTTTTCCTTCTATTGCGGATAGAGAAATAGTAGTTTCATTTTACTAAGCTCCTGGTAGTGGAGGATGAAATTTTTCCTTTTATTGCGGATAGAGAAATAGTAGTTTTATTCTCTTAAGCTCCTGGAGATGGAGGATGAAATTTTTCCTTCTATTGCGGATAGAGAAATAGTCATTTCATTTTACGAAGCTCCTGGTGGTGGAGGATGAAATTTTTCCTTTTATTGCGGATAGAGAAATAGTAGTTTTATTCTCTTAAGCTCCTGGAGATGGAGGATGGAATTTTTCCTTCTATTGCGGATAGAGAAATAGTAGTTTTATTCTCTTAAGCTCCTGGAGATGGAGGATGAAATTTTTTATTGCGGATAGAGAAATAGTAGTTTCATTTGCTGAAGCTCCTGGAGATGGAGGATGAAATTTTTCCTTTTATTGCGTAGAGGGCAATGTTAAATGATTTCTATAATTAGGTTTAGTTAATTTATAGGAGTTTATTCAAATGGATGATGATAATCTGGAAATTCCACCTATTTCTATGCAACGAAAGAAGTCTTCAATCAGTTTGTCTGTAGACAGGGATGCTTTTACAGAGTTCGTAGTTTCTCTTCTAGGCAAACCAGAGTTGGTTGAGGGTTATGTAGAAGGTGCATTCGAGATAGATTTTGGAGGATTTGAACAGCTTAATTACATAATTGATGACAGAATAACAAAGCAGAACCAGTCTGTGTTGGTAGAATTTAGAGCTAAGTTATTTTTGAATGATAATTCTTCACTTTCATTTAGTGGTGTTAAGAGTTTTCAGGAATATAAAGAACGAAGAAGTTTGATTTGTACAGGCTTTATATTTACTTGGGTTTACCTTGTTGAATTCCACGATAAAAAAGTTCCTGAGAGGCAGGAAATATCGGTATCTTCAGTAGAGGAGGGTATTCCCTCTTCGACAAAATCAAAAAGTAGAGAGAAGGAGTCAATTTCTGAGATATTCGATATTGGTTTTGTAGATCAAATACCTAAAATTAGTTATTCCATCAGATGTACTAATAAAGGTTGGGGAATTGAAATTGCCGAGCTTGTCCGTAACTGCATTACAGGTTTTGTCAAAACAGATGTGCCTTTTGCTGGCTTCAGGCGAAATGCTATGGAAAACCCTATAGTGCTTGGAAATCCTTCTTTCATTCTTTGCTTTTTATTGCTTCTTATATTCTTTTGGATATATACAGAGGAAAGATTAACAAGCTGTAGGATATTTTCAGATAAAACAGGTCAGTTCATAGGTACAAATATACCACTTGGTGAAAAAGTAGACTTTCTTATTAAATTTTTTGATACTTGCCGAGAAATGAATTCAACAGAGGGTTTGATATTTTTTGTTGTTGCTTTGTTGACTCTTAATACCTCTTTTCTATTGCCTATGTTGATTCTTAGGTTAATTAAATTACCCACTTATCGTTTTGTTACTTTTACCGAAGCATCAAAGAAGGAGCGAGATAAATATTTTCGCAGAGTTAGCAATAGGAAAAATTTTTGGTGGATAGTTGTAGTTGCAGGTTTAATTATTGGAGTTTCTGCGAGTATTTTGGCAAGCTATCTTTTAGAATGGTTGGGTAATACTTTCGGCTAATCCAGCTAATAAAAGGTTAGTTGTGAGAATAGTGAAATATTGTACAAATAACCAATTACAAAGCATGATAATTTCACTGTTTTCTTAACATTAATTCTGCCACTAAGGGCAAATTATCTGAACCTATCGTTGGCAAAACTTCAGCAGATTTAGAAACCCAATGATTTGAATACAAAATATAGTCAATACGCAAGTTATAGCAGATAATTACAATATGGTACAACTCACTGTCGATCAATTTGGTCGTATCGAAATCCCTGAAAAAATACGCCAACAATTAGGAATTAACAATCAAACTAAGTTATCCTTAAAAGTTGAAAATGATCGACTTATTCTTCAATCCTTAAAACCATAATTATAAATCTACTATGAAGATGGAATATTAGTCTTTAAATTAGTCTGTCTAATGTTTAACGAGCTTTTTTATCATAATGGCTGATAGGAAGATTCAACAATTATTTATTATTTATTAATTATTAATTATTACCTCTTTCCTCTTCCTTCTTCAAAACAGCCTCCCTAAAACCTAACACTAGCAAAATATTAGATAGTGTTAGAAATACTTCGGCACTACCATGTAACCAATCAATATTTGCTAAGGCTTCGCTATAAACTTGTTTAGCATAAATTCCGGCGGGAATAGTTACACCCACAAATACTAAAGTGCCATAAAATCCAATTAAGGCTAAACGGGGTGTTTTGCCTGAACGAGTGAGAAACCAAAGAAAGCCTAAATAGGGAAATAGAGAAAGAGCAAATAGAGTATCTTTAGAAATCATATTTTTAGAAGTATTAATTCAATAATTGATAATTGATAATGGATAATTGATAATTACCTCTCCCTAAAACGGATAGGATTGAATAAAAGGAAAATTTTTATTTATTATCCCCTTAAAAGGGGAGGCGCATACCCACAATTTTTCGGTAAGTAGGTAGGTTTAATCGTTAGAGGTTGTCTGAGAAGTCCCTTATGCTACATCAAAGCCTCCTAAATCCCCAAAATTTGGGTGACTTTTACCAGCTAATGGATTCTTGTTCCCCCCAGAATTGGGGGGCTAGGGGGGCAAAATTCAGTATTAAACAACTTTTCAGATATCCTCTTAAAAAAATTGTAGGGGCGGGTTTAACCGAAAGCCTTAATATTTCAAATGTAGTCCGAAAAACCAGCCCTAAACTTGTTGCGTTTATTTATGCTCACCTAACTTACCTGTACAAAATTAATTTAGTATTTGTATAAGAAATAGGGAGTAGAGATAATTATCAATTATTCATTATTAATTATTCATTATTAAACACCTTCTTCTTGCTTTTTACTGTTAGAAAATATCCACCAAGCCGCAGCTAATAGAGTAAAATTTCCCAACAAAGTCATTGATGCTTGAAGAGTAACTAACCATTCTAAATTAGGGTCATTATCGAAATAATGCCAAGTGCAGGCACACATCGCACTGACTAATGCAGGTAACATGGCAAAAGATAAACCATACCAGGCACGGTTATTAGTGACATTGCCATAGAGAGAAATAAACCAGATGGCAGCTATCCATTCAATAACGCTAGAAATATGAATAATCCAAGTAGGAATTGATAAAGCGTGCATATCTAAAAAATCTGAAAATTTAAGTATCAACTTTGGTATTGTATAAGGTTATATCAAAAGAGGAAACTACTCAGACAAATGCGAGCAATTTTATGTGGCTACTACGGAAAAGGTAATAGTGGAGATGAGGCATTATTAGCATCCTTGTTACAGATGTTGCCCGATAATATTCAACCTTATGTTTTGTCTGGCAACCCTATCGAAACTCAAAAACAATATCAAGTCGAAGCGGGCGATCGCCTCAATACTTTTACTATTCTCCAGGCCATGAAATGTTCGGATGTCTTTATCTGGGGGGGTGGAAGTCTAATTCAAGATACTACGAGTATTGCTAGTCCTTTTTATTATGCCGGACTAATGGGAATTGCTCAAAAAATGGGCTTAAAAACAATTGCCTGGGCACAGGGTATTGGGCCTTTACATCATCAAACTACCCAATTTTTGGCAAAGCAATGTTTTCAGGGTTGTACTGCGGTTAGTGTCAGGGATGCCAATTCGGCCAAAATAGTTGCTAAGTGGGATATTCCTTTTACTTTAGCTCCTGACCCAGTTTGGGCTTTAGAAAGTTCTTCTGTCCCTGGTCTTTGGGATTTACCTGCGCCGAGAGTAGCGGTCAGTTTGAGACCTCACCCACAACTTACTCCGGCACGTTTAGCAATTTTAACTCAGGCTTTGGTTTCTTTTCAAAAGGCAACTAAAGCGTTTATTTTGTTGTTGCCTTTTCAACCAATAAAGGATTTAAAAATTGCTGAATCTATTCATCAAAAATTGCCTAATCATAGCAAGATTTTAACTATAGAAGACCCTAGAGTTTTGAAGGGAGTTTTTCGGGGTGTGGAAATGGTAATAGGTATGCGTTTCCATAGTTTAATTATGGGGTCTGCGGAGGAATGTCGTTGTTTTGCTATTAGTTACGACCCGAAAGTTAGTCAGTTAATGACTGAGTTGGAAATGCCTGGATGGGAATTAGCTAAATTGCCGGAAGATGCAAATTTAATTAGTAAGATGTGGATTGAAAATTATGCGAATGGGGATGCTTTGTTTCCAGAAAGGATAGATTTTTTGAGGGAGCGATCGCTAATTCATCAAGAGGTATTATCTTCAATTAATAATTAACAATTAATAATTAATAATTAGGGAATGCTCTTAAAAGTCTTTTAGTAGAGGTAGGAGACAGGAGACAACCCACCCGCGGGCCCCGACCGTGGAGGGGAAAACAGGAGAAATGGGAACGATCGAGGAGGTAGGAGTCATTTCAGTTATCAGTTATCAGTTATCAGTTATCAGTACCTCTGCCTGTTTGCGCAGTATGACAAAGGTCAATTCAATAATTAATAATTAATAATTAATAATTAATAATTATATTACCTCTCCTTGAAAAGAAGAGGATTGATTCAAAGGAAAAGTTTTTTATTTTTTCCCCTTAAAAGGGGAGGCTTTAAACCACAATTTATCGGTAAAGTGAATTTAAATATTGAACTTTCTTTTTTTTTCATCCCCTTGTAGAGCGGTAGCTCGCGGCGCAGCCAAGGGGAGGCTTTAAAGCTTATTTTTTGGTAAAAATTGTCCCAAGATTGTTCTGCCCAAATCTTGACCAAAATCCGCTCCTAATTGAACCATTACCACTTAAAACCTCGCACTTTTTGATACTTAAAAAGGCACTTACCTTTATATATTAAAGACTTTTAGAGAGCGATCGGTAAGCCCTAATTATTGCTCTACCGATTAAATATCAAAGCATTGACTGATATTGGTAAGTGCCTTTTTGTTGCGAAAAAAGTGTCAGCTTTTAACTCCGAATTGCCCAAAATACTCACATTTTGAGCAGACAAGGGCAGAAAAATTGAGCGACAATTCTTTCGACTGCCTTACCTGTAATTCCCATTCATTCTGACTCCTGACTCCTGACTCCTAACCTCCACAAAAATACTTTTTCAGCAAACACTAATTAATAATTACCTCTTCTTATAAAGAAGAGAGAAGAGGATTGACTAAAAGAATTTTTTTTCTCCATTAATGGAGATGTTTTATACCTTAATTTTTCGGTAAAAGGAGTAGTTCAATCATTGATAATTGATAATTGATAATTACCTCTCCCTAAAAACGGATAGGATTGAATAAAAGGAAATTTTTTTCTTGTTTCTCCTTTAAAGGAGAGGCTTTATACCTTAATTTTTCGGTAATACCATTACGGTTGCAGGACTGCAAAAATCTGGAAAAACTTCCAAAATAAGTAGGGCTTACCGATCTAATATCAAAGCATTTACAGATAAAGGTTTTAGCCTTTAAAGGAGGGAAAAAAATGTCAGGTTTTCAGTCTAAAATGCTCAAAAAATCAGCATTTTGGGTAGACAAGTACAGAAAAATAAAGGGGCAAAATATCCGACTACCTCCTCTATAATTTCCATTTCTCCTGACCAAAAAATAGGGTCTCAAGCCTCCCCTTGGCTGCGCCGCGAGCTACCGCTCTACAAGGGGATGAAAAAAAATAAAGTTCAATATTTCAATTCACTTTACTTGACCTTTGTCATGCTGCACAAACAGGCAGAGATACTGATAAATGATAACTGAAATGACCAAAAAATAGGGTCTCAAGCCTCCCCTTGGCTGCGCCGCGAGCTACCGCTCTACAAGGGGATGAAAAAAATAAAGTTCAATATTTCAATTCACTTTATTTTACTTTTGTCATGCTGCACAAACAGGCAGAGGTACTGATAACTGATAACTGATAACTGAAATGACTCCTCCCCTCACTTATAAGACTTTTAAGAGCATTCCCTAAGTAGATAGAAGTCGTGCATTTTCAAGTCTGAATTATGATTCTTGATTTATAGCAGTCGAAGCAAAGGTTAGGACAGATAAAAAGCTTAAAATTCAGACAACGTAATATAATACTTTTCCTTTTTCCTTCTTCCTTCTGCTATATCATTTTATTTTTTTAGTAAATAGAACGTTAAATACATGGGATGTTTGATAATACTTACCGATAGGTAATTTAACTAGCTGATTAATGTCGTCTGAGGTAATTAAATAAGTTTCATATTTTAAGGAATCCATAAATTCTCTTAATTCTGTTTCATTAGTTCCCATTTGTTGTAATCCAAATCTATTAATTTCACAAATAATATAGGGAACATCATATTTGGATAATGTATTTACTGCTCCTTTTATTACATCAAGTTCTGCTCCTTCAGTGTCAATTTTAATCATTTTTATCTGACCAATATCTTTTTGCTGGCTTAAAATATCATCAAGTGTAGATTGTTGAATATTTTGCATTGTTTGATTATCCAAACTTTTTTGATTGAATGGATGTTTACCGACATCCCACAAAGCATGACCACCGTCGTTATCTTGATTAAAAAATAGTTGTGTTTGTTTCGTTTCTGAGCCAACAGCAAGATTAAATAAGCTAATATTATTTAGACTGTTGAGACTAATATTTTCTAAGATTTTTTGATAATTTGATAATTCTGGCTCAAAAGCAAAAATTTTACCTTCGATGCCTACTATTTTTGCAGCTAAAACAGAATAATATCCAATATGAGCGCCAAGATCAATAAAACAGTCACCATTTTGTAGAAGTTTCTGAATTAATTGGAAAATTTCAGATTCATAAGCTCCCCCTTTTTGCAAAGAGTCAAGTATCAATTTTTGAGTAAATTTATTGGAATCTAGGGAGAGCTTTATTTCTTGTTGTTCAGAATTAGATTGCCATTGAATATTGATAATTTTGGTAGAATTTTCTGAAGTTATATCTGAAGTTATAGTCGAACTATTTTTCCTCTGAATCATTGCCCAATAGATATCTGGACCTACAGGCAGATTAAATTGAATATCTAATACTTGTAAAGTTTCAAATCCTGTTCTTTTAATTAAATCTAACCACATAGTTTTTCCCAATACACTGTAGTGGTTTTTATTAGTTTGATGTTGGCAACTTGTATCAGGAGCAGGTACTTCTAAATATAGATAACCTTCTGGTTTAATAACTCTATAAATTTCCTGCAAAGTAAAGTATGGAAAAATACTATGTTCTAAACAATGTCTGCACCAAACAAAGTCAAAATAGTTATCTGCAAATTCTAAAAAAGATTGATCCATTTCATAAACTTGATAACCTTTTTGTTGGCAAATAGCCACATCTTGACTATTTAGAGTAATTCCAGTTGGTGAAAAACCATGTTTTTTAAATATCTCTAAAGCGACACCTTGACCACAACCAATATCTAATATTTTTGCTGCTGGTGGTAAAAATATTTGTTTTAGACATACATCAAACATTTGCTCAGTTATTTGATTATGAAGTGTGGTTGGAGGTTCGGGATAAGTATCATTTTTAATTTTTTCTAGAAAGTTCTCAATTTTTTTTATTTGTGATGAATTTAGTTTCATAATATATAGGTATTCAACAATTAATAATTCATAATTCATAATTACCTCTCATTGAAAAAAAGAGGATTGGCGAGGTAGGGATTTTTTTTTCTTTTCTCTTGGTCGATTGGATATTGCGAGGAGACTTCGCCATCCCTAAAGGAGAAAAAAGCAATTTTATCAAAGCTTCAGAGTACGAATATCTGGTTGAAAATGTAGTAGAAATTAAATGAATGCTTGCTTTATTGATTATACCATTTTGAAAAAAGAATGTGTTTGAATAATAAGCGTGATTAAAAGATTTTAAAGGAAATTTTCCTTTGACATAAAAGAGAATTTCCTAGCTAAAAACTGGTATTCAAGTAATGTAAGCAGTCAGCTATCAGCAATTAGTAATGAATAATTACTTCTAAAGTGTAGTCAGGGTACTTTGGCGGTAACTTTTTATTCTTTACTTAATTTCAAAGGTTGCTTTTACCGAAAAATTGTGGTTTAAAGCCTCCCCTTTTAAGGGGATAATAAATAAAAATTTTTCTTTGAGTTAATCCTCTTATTTTGTAAGCATTTCCTCCGGAATGCTTACGAAGTAATTCATTCTGACTCCTGACTCCTAAGAAATATCCTAACTATTTGTAGCAAAAATTTATCAATTTGGTATTAAATATCTCCAATCTTAACGAAGTCAGAAGTCAGAATTTCCTACGGAATGCTCCGCAAACAGAAGTCAGCAAGTGTACCCACCCTCCCAGGAGGGGAAGTAGGGGATGCGTGAGCAACTCTCCAAAAATATTTCGCCTTAAAAGGCAGGGTTTTAGACCCTTATGATTTTGATAAAAAATAAAATCAATTATCGCACAGCAATTATCAATTCTTTCCCCCTACTTCCTACTCCTTCTTTTCTGGGGATGTATATTAAAAAGCTGGTAGCTGTCAGCTTGAGCGCAAAAAGACAGGGTTTTAATGAATATAGAATTTAAAGCCAGTTTTTGTAGTAAGATTTAATTCTGACTCAATTAGTAAAGCTTTTATCTAAAACTAAAAACAATAGCTGAAGTCCGCAGTTCCTCCTCCGGAGGCTAGCTGATAGCTGTTTGCGCAGCATTCGGACCGAAATGCTTACCTAATAATTAATAATTAATAATTAAATAATTCTGCTTTAAAGCCTCCCTTTATCCATTAATGAACTACTCCCTATCTGAATTAGTGGTAAAAACTCACATAATTATCGTATAATTATCAGACAAAAATAGAGGTGTAAATTTTGGCAAGAGTCAGAGTAAGACAGCACGTTAATCCTTTCTCTAGTAAATATCAAGAGTCAGTAACTCTACCAAATTTTAGTAATATTTATTCTGATTTGAATAAACCATTACATTTAGATATTGGTTGTGGTCGGGGTAAATTTTTATGGCAGATGGCACAGACAGAACCTGAGTGGAATTTTCTTGGTTTAGAAATTCGGGAACCATTAGTTATAGAAGCTAATAATTTGCTAAATGAACAGGGTTTTAATAATTTGCACTATTTATTTTGTAATGCCAATATTTCTCTGGAAAAAATATTACAATCTTTGCCAGAGGGAATATTACAAAGAGTCTCAATTTTATTTCCCGATCCTTGGTTTAAAAGACGTCATCAAATACGCAGAGTTGTACAACCAAAATTAGTCGAAGATTTAGCAAATTATTTAACAGTGGGAGGAAAAGTTTTTCTTCATTCTGATGTAGAGAAAGTGGCAAAAGAAATGTGTAAACGCTTCTCTGCTCATAGTTCATTTTCTCGAAGTTCTGATGATTGGTTAACTGAAAATATTTTGCCAGTATTATCAGAAAGAGAAATTGCTACTTTAGCTAAAGATAAACCTGTGTATAAAGCATTATTTCAGAAGGTGGTGCCGCGTAGCGGAAGTCAAAAGTCGTAGGGGCGAATGGCATTGGCCCTCAAAAGTATTGATTGGTAAGGCTTTTAGGGTTTTGTAACTGGTTAGTTATTTCTGCCATCCTGTAGTAGTAGACAGCAGGTAGCAGGTGTTAGGTGTTAGGTGATAGGTCGTAGATGTTAGATTTAACCTTCAATTTATCGGACTATAATTCTGGTGAAAAGTCTCTCAAGTTATGGGAATGAATAAGAGATAAAATATCTAGTTTTTGGTGATGAGTAAAAAAATCAGATATAGAATTCCTAGAATAATTCGTGGAAATTTTATTATTCTACTTTCGGTTGATTGATAACTTATTTATCAAGAAAG
>JAXHSW010000390.1:0-2019 GCA_034190295.1 Cyanobacteriota bacterium
CCCACATTCCGCACTTCAAAATGTAGTACACAGATAGAATGAGAGAGGGAAGGGAATCAATTAAGTATTAATACTGATATCAAAGAAAAACCAAAAAAATTCAAGTAAAAATACTGAGGTATGTCAATAAAAAGCCATGAGAGTTTTTTTTATGTAAAAATTACTCCGAAACTTGGGAAGAAATAAAAACAGAAAAATGTCACTAGAAATTAAAAATCTAGACCACTTAGGGCTAGTAGCTGGAATCATTGATGAAATAGGAATAGTTGATAAAATTAATGAATTAATAGAAGAAAATCATACTGAAAAAGTCACGGCAGGAAAAGTAGTAAAAGCCATGATTTTAAATGGCATGGGATTGGTGTCATCACCCCTATATATCTTCCAGGATTTCTTTGCTGGAAAAGCCGTGGCACATTTACTAGGGGAGGAAGTAAAAGCAGAATATTTGAACGACGACAGATTAGGAAGAGTTTTAGATAAA
Organism: Cyanobacteriota bacterium; assembly: GCA_034190295.1. Classification (GTDB taxonomy): domain Bacteria; phylum Cyanobacteriota; class Cyanobacteriia; order Cyanobacteriales; family Microcoleaceae; genus Okeania. The sequence goes on from JAXHSW010000390.1 coordinate 485, forward strand.
ATCTATGAGGTTGGCTTAAATCAAATATTTGTTTCCATTGTACTAGAAATGATTAAAAAATATCAATTAAATTTAGAAACAATTCACCTAGATTCAAGCAGTTTTCATGTTCATGGAGAATATAAAAATTCTGGAGAACATCAAACCATAAAAATCACATACGGGTATTCCAGAGACCATCGGCCAGATTTGAAACAATTTCTGATGGAATTAATTTGTACAGGGGATGGAGACGTGCCTTTATGGATGAAAATTTGTGATGGCAATGAATCAGATAAAAAGCAATTTGGTGGGGCAATGATAGAGTTCAAAAAACAATTGCAATTTGACAGTTTAATGGTAGCAGATAGTGCCTTTTACACCAAGGAAAATCTACAAATAGTGAATCAATTAAAGTGGTTAAGTCGAATACCATTAACCGTAAAAGCAGCTACTCTATTAGTTAAGTCTATGGAGAGTAACGACTTAATTGCCAGTCAAATCCCTGGATATAATTATGTGGAAATTAAAAAAAACTATGCAGCAGTAGAACAAAGATGGTTGTTAGTTGAAAGTCACAAAAGAAAAGTATCAGATTTAAAAAAATTATCAAAAAAAATTCAAAAAGATGAGTCAGCTTGTCAACAAAAGCTCCGAAAATTAAGCTCTCAAGAATTCCCCTGCATTACTGATGCTAAAAAAGCTGCTTCTCGCCTATTAAAGGGGTCTAAGTACCACGAACTTACCAACTTAAAAATCACCAAACTTCACCAATCCAAGACTGGCAATACCCAGAACTATAAAGTAGAGGCTACAGTAGCTATTTGTGAAGAAAAAATAGCTCTTGAAAAACGCAGTGCCGGACGATTTGTTTTGGCAACTAATGTATTAAATACAGAAGAATTAACTGGAGAAGAAATGCTCTCTAAATACAAAGAACAGCAATCAGTAGAACGGGGTTTTAGCTTTCTTAAAGACCCGATTTTTTTTAACTGATAGCGTCTTTCTTAAATCTCCCAAGCGGATTGAAGCTTTGGGATTAATTATGGGTTTATGTTTATTAGTTTATACTTTGGGACAACGAGAACTTCGGCTAACTTTAAAAAGGATGAAAACTGGAGTCAAAAACCAATTGGGTCGCCTGACAGATAGACCTACTTTACGATGGATATTTCAATGTTTTCAATCCATTCACGTCTTCTATATTCAGGGAATGAAACAGATATCTAATTTAACCAATGAACGATTACATTTACTAAAGTTTTTTCCCCCATCTTGTCAGGGTTATTATCTTCTTCTCTAGGGAAAATAATGGTTCTTTCCCCAGTTATTTTTGAATCAAAGAACCTTGAAGTTAATGGAGTTTTGATCCGACTCAAATCTATTTGTCATATTTTGGGTGGGAACAGTTTTTTTCGGCCTCACCCAAGCTGCTTTTTCTTTTAAATGTCCTAGTCACAACAATTTTTCTTGATTACCAGTATTCATACTTAATTAATCGCTTTCCTTCTCTGATTCTATGTGTGTACTACATTTTGAAGTGCGGAATGTAGGTT
>JAXHSW010000391.1:0-1876 GCA_034190295.1 Cyanobacteriota bacterium
TCCCCATCTCCCCATCTCCCCATCTCCCCATCTCCCCATCTCCCCATCTCCCCATCTCCCTAATATCAAAAACTTTGCTTCATTGCTCCACCAATACCTTGAAACATTGCCCAAGAGAGAAAGAAATTAAAGATAAAAATAGATATTAAGGCTGTTACAACTGCTGTGGTTGTAGATTTGCCTACTCCTTTAGCCCCACCAGTGGTAGTTAAACCCCAACTTGTACCAATTACAGCAATTAAAACACCAAATACCATTGATTTAGCTAATCCACTGCACAAATCCCAAATAGTTAGAAAAGTATGGACAGAATTAATATATATACTCTGGGGAATATCGTACATATTAACTGCTACCATAAGTCCACCCAATATGGCAGCTATTAAACATAACAAAGTTAAGATTGGCATCATTACAGCACAAGCAATAACTCTAGGAATTACTAAATAATCAACCGGATCGGTTTTCAGGATATATAGAGCATCAATTTGCTCTGTCACTTTCATCGTGCCAATTTCCGCTGCAAATGCCGAACCTACTCGCCCCGCGACAACAACTGCTGTCAATACCGGGCCTAATTCCCTAGTTAAAGTTATAGCCAACATACCTCCAACCATATTAGCTGTACCGAAGGAAACAAGTTCCCTGGCCACCTGAATGGTAAATACCATACCTACAAAACTAGCTGTCAGTAAGACAATGAGTAAGGACTCTGGACCGACTATTGCCATTTGCTCAACGGTATTACGACGATGAATTTTGCCTTTGAGGACATGGAAAAAGACTTGGCCTGCTAAATATGCTGCTGCCAACATTCGTTGTCCCCATACCCCGAAATTTAACTTAAAAGTAATCTTACTCAATAGAAATTAATAAATTAGAAGGTTAAACAAAACTAATGAGAGAAATTTACTAATCTTCAACAAGATTTTTTAACTAAGGTTGAAGTTTTCTCACAGATTGAGTGATTTTGAGCGATCGCTCTTTATCTTAGAAAGTAAGTTAGCCATATAGGTGACTTGCTACTAAGGTGGCATTCTGACTTAACTTATTTTTACATATATGAATATTTTGCCTAGTCTTCTACGTTCTTTGTTACTTACAAGTATTTTTAGCTTTGTAACTCCTATTCTGTTAATTGGGGGTAGCTGGACGAGCTTTGCCTTAATTAGTCATTTTCCCACTTTACGGACAATTGGTCAATCTGGTGCTGCCCTAATTTGGCATTTCTTGGCCACTTTCGGTAATGGCCATCCCAGCCAAGGATGTTTGGTTATTGCTGTCACTTTTAGTTTAGTGGGGGCGATGTTTGATACTTATGCGTTTTGTCAAAATCCCAGAGGACATTAATGTTGAGGTAGTGTTGTGAAGAAGGAAAAATCCGGTAGTGCAGAGCGCAAAGTGTGGGTTCAACAATTAATAATTAATAATTAATAATTAATAATTAATTATTACCTCTCCTTGAAAAGAAGAGGATTGACTCAAAGGAATTTTTTTATTTATTATCCCCTTAAAAGGGGAGGTTTTAAACCACAATTTTTCGATAAGTAATTAAGTTATGCTAATACAAAGGAGCGATATAGCTGCCGCACTTGCTCCGAATGGCGCTAACCCTGCCCTTTGTGCAGCAATTTTCCTTTTAATTTTGAACGGAGAAGGTCAATTTTTAACATAATCTCGGGCAGAATTCCCTTATCCTCTACAGGTTAGGGATGAATACCCGACTAGCAAATAAACGGCGAAGCCTCCTGTCTCTGCTAGTCTTGTGCTATAATTATTTTATTGTCAACCTTAGTTGACCTGAAACCCTTGTATAGAGCCATCAAAGTTAGAATCTACCCAACTCAGTCGCAATCCCACAAACTAAGTCAAGTTA
>JAXHSW010000392.1:0-1799 GCA_034190295.1 Cyanobacteriota bacterium
AAAATTAGGGTCTCAAGCCTCCCCTTTTAAGGGGATAAAAAAAGAGAATATTCCTTATGTCAAGCCTCCTTATTGCAGAGGTACTGATAACTGATAACTGATAACTGATAACTGAAATGACTTCCCCTCCACGGTCGGGGCCCGCGGGTGGGTTGACTCCTGAGGACTGAGGACTGACTCCTCATAACAGTTATTGATAAGTATTCAACTGTTAGCGTAGCTCCCCTGGAGGGGGAACATGATATAAGTCATGTTTAGAAAAAAATCCACAAAAATAAATAATAATTACTTATATTATGAGTTGGCAAATAGTCTTAAGTTCATTGATTTTTCTAGGCACTCTAATTCTTGTGTTATGGCAGCCAAAAGGCTTAAATATAGGTTTCAGTGCAATGATAGGAGCCTGCCTAACACTGAAAATTGGTCTAGTTTCTCTAGCAAATCTACCTACATTGATTTGGGCAATTTTAGTAAATACTACCTTGATTTTACTAGGGTTAATAACTATTAGTTGGATATTGCAGCAAAAGGGAATTTTTCGTTGGTTCGGATTTCATATTGCTAGTTGGAATTTGGGTAGCGGTAAACTTTTATTTTTCACACTGCTAATATTAGTAACTCTAGTCAGTGCTATTTTCACTAACTACGGTAGTACCTTATTATTTCTACCAATAGTAATTGAAACTCTAATTTTACTCAAGTTTACCCCTAAAGAAATCATCCCATTCCTGATAGCTTGTGGCTTAGTTACTGACATCAGTAGTCTACCATTTTCTATAAGTAATTCAGTCAATTATATTGCTGCTAGCACACACAATATTTCTTTTGGTAATTATATAATGGTAATGCTACCTGTTAGTTTCGTGACAATTACCATCAGTATTATTGTTTTGTTGTTTTACTTTTGGCCTAATATTCCTAATAAATATAAAAACTTTAGATACAGACAAAAATATCTAGAAATAGCCTTACCAGCAGCCAGTATAGAACCAAAAAATCGCCTAAAACTTGCGGAGGAAAGTCAAAATAAACAGAATTTATATCTACAAACTGAAGAATTACTTGAGAGTGAAGAAAATCACAAAAATTCAGCTAATAATTGGCAGAATAATTATCAATTAAAATATTTTCAGGACTTACGCACAGACACTAAATCAAGTAAAGGCGAACGGCATTCGCCCCTAGATATGGCATTTTCAAGGTTAATTTGCGTAAGTCCTGATTTTATTTCTCAAACTAAATTTTTGACAAATCGTTGTTTTTCTCTCTTTAAATTGATATTTTATCCTTTCCTACCAGTGATTTTATTTATCTGGGGAATGTACATAATAGTTTTTGCTCTGAGTAACTATGGTTTAACAGATGTAATTAAATCTCTGTTAGTTCAAATCTCTGGATGGGGATTGTCTCTAGCTATTATTGCTACTGGTTTTTTATCTGCATTTATGAGCGCAATCTGTAATAATTTACCATCTTCTTTGATTCATATATTGACAATTCAAACTGCACCAATAATAGATTATAAGACTTCAGAAGCAATGGTTTATGCTACTATTATCGGCTGTGTTGTGGGTGCTAAAATTACTCCTATTGGTAGTCTGTCTACTCTATGTTGGTTTTATATGATGAAGCAACATGGTTTTCAAATTAGTTGGAAAAATTACTGTGGTATTAGTTTAGCTATCATTTTACCTATTTTATTTATTAGTCTTTTGAGTTTAATTATTTGGCTGCCAGGAATGCAAATTAATTAGGGTTTGCTTTTTCAGGAGTGGGGGAGTGGGGGAGTGGGGGAGTAG
>JAXHSW010000393.1:0-1753 GCA_034190295.1 Cyanobacteriota bacterium
CACCTTCTTGAAAACTAGACAGAGCTAGACATTTGCCATCGGTGAGTGCAAATGATTTCGTGGCTCACCCGTTTCAATGTGTACTTGCTGTGAAAGTTGATGTTCCGCCCTGAACGAAGTCAGAAGTTAGAAGTCAGAAGTCAGAAGTTGTTTTTGCAACGGTTATTTGAGCAAGCCTACAAAAACCCGATCGCCATTTCCCGGTGGGGTGACGCGACTCTGAACGAAGTCAGAAGTTGTTGAGGATACCCTAAGCGGACTTTCCTCCACTGAAAAAGTTGAGTCCTCCGGATACGATGTAGTTTAATAAAACTAGCAACTCGCCTCCAATGACTCCAATCATGTTTGTTGACATCCTCCGGTCTCAACAAACACTGTGGTATTTTTTCTGATAATTTTAAGGCTCTACGGCCAATTACTAAAGCTGCAGCAGTGCCACTATTCAGGCCGTATTTACCCATATAATTAATCATTCCAATTACACTTGTAAAAGCTGGATTAACTTTAATTAATTCAACTCCAAATCTTCTACAACGTGACAATATAGCTTCTCTAAACATACCTGTAGACAATAAGACAAGCATCTCATTATAAACTTTACCTTCCTCGCTCCGAGCAATGGCTTTTTTCTTGGTAAAGTCTAGAGACTCAATAGCAATAGCACATTCAAAAAACTCTGCTAAGAACACAACTTGACAAACAATATTTCTCATGGATGCAAGTCGTTGTCCTGTAGTTTGATTTTTCCATTTATACGGGATTTCTTTTAAATATTCAATGTTACCATCCCACTTCACATAAGTAACTGAAATTGAGTCGGCATTAAAATCAATACCTATACAACCATTTTTTATTGTATGAACTACTGGTATTTCTGGTACATAAGTTGAAAGATGTATATACCAATTATCCTGTTTATGTTCCCTACGAAAAATAGAAATTGTGATTGGTTTTAAACTATTTATGGCATAATCTAAATCTGTTGCTCTATATCTGCCATTCCTATTTGAAACTGAAAATTTTAACTTGATTTTTTGACCATATTTATCCTGTAATGGTCTAGGTAGTTGAACTTGTAGTTGATATAATCCATCGTCTTTTAATGGGAAAACTTTGAGCATAGTTCCACCCCCTGGCTGAGATTTTCCTACACAGAAAAACCTGCCTGAGCGTTTTTTTCTCCAATAATCACTCCATTCCTCTTGGGTTTTATATCCGTTTTCTGATAAATTATGTTGAGCCTTAAATAATTTCTGTGAACCAAAACAAATATGTAGACGTTCTGTATTTTTTAACTTCTTTAATTTTCGTTTCAGACTGGCTATTTTCTGAATTTTACTTTTTAAACCTAACAGTTGATGAAAAAAATTATTTCTAGCTTGTATATGTGGAAAACCTTTTTTTGTTGCTAATTTTAATGTTTTTTCTAGTTTGGTGATGAGTTTTTTTGTTGCAGTTGTTTTGGCGCTTAATTGTAACTCTAATTTAGTAATATAGTTGTTTTTAGCTGTTTTTAATTGGTTTAAAGATTGAGTTGCTTCAGTAGCAATTGAATCAGCCCATGCCCATTGAATGTTAAACTGTTTCATTAAACGCTTTTCTAGATCGGATTCTGATAATTTCTCAGTTTGCATCCAGTTAATAGCAGAACGTTTCCAGGATTCATATAATGCTCCGAGTTCCTCAAAGACAGGATGATATTCAATTTTGGCTTCTATACCTGTTAAGGAACCGTGAAAATTGGCCATTACTA
>JAXHSW010000394.1:0-1702 GCA_034190295.1 Cyanobacteriota bacterium
TTTATAGGTGTTTTTTATCCTTGTTTTAACTATGGTATCTATCTAGAGGCGATCACTATAAATTTTTAAGCGATCGCCTAAATCAGTAGACGCTATATATAGTGTCTTTGCGTAAGTCCTGATCTGAAGAAGCAAAAGCTGCTCAGACTGGCTATATAGAAGATTTAGAGGAGGAAGGTGCTCGGGGTATTCAGCTTTCTATTCAGCAGTGTAAACCTGTGGAGTTAACTATTTATGATGAGTTAGAAGATAATAGTGATGAAACAGTACTAAACCCGGCTTTTAATCCTCAAGCTTAATCCTTTTAAGGAAATTATAAAATTTGAAGATAAATGGTGTTGGTGAATAATAGCACGGACACTAAATCAAATAAGGGCGCCCTTCGGAGCTTGACGTTAGTCAATGCCATTTGCTTCGCATAACTATCGTTAACGCCCCTACATATGGCGTTTACAATAATTTCTAATATGTTTGATTATTTTTGCTGAAGCTGTATCCATTTTTTAATATCTGTTTGCACTTGCTGAGGAATTTCCCAAGGAAAAAGATGAGCGGTGTTAGGATAGCATTGCCAATGTGCATGATTGAGATGTAGAGCTGTTTCTTGACTGGACTCAGGAGTAATATGGCGATCGCTAGCTCCAGCTAATACTAAGCAAGGACATTGAATTTGTGGCAGAACGCTCAATCTATTATAGCCACTTCTTAAAGCTTGATTTAATGCTCTAGTGGCAAATTTAGAAGTTTGTAAATAGGCCGGGACTGCTTCTTTTGCTAAATATTTATAGGTGGCAGGTGTGTGTTGTTGAATGAGATATCTAAATAGCGATCGCTTGCCAAAAGTATCAATATTCCATTGCCATCCAGGTATAAACCAATTTATAATCCCCACTAAAGCAGTATAAAGATTATCCTGCCAAGTAATGGGTGGGTGACTACCTCTAGGTCGTGCTGCGGTACCTATTAAAATCAGACCTGCAACTTTTTCTGGGTTTTTTAGAGCTAACTCCATTGCCATAATTCCACCTAAAGACCATCCTAATATAAAATATTTGGGAATCTGAAGTTGGTCTAGGAGTGTTTCTAAATCTACTAAATGTTGAGTCATCTCAAAATCTTTTTTCGTATAACTTTTGCCATAACCTCTTAAGTCAGGAGCAATAGTTTGAAAGTTTTGCCAGAGGGAGTTGGTAAAGACTGACATACATTCACCTGAACCTGGATGTCCGTGGAGGCAAAGAATGGGAAAACCTTCTCCTTTGACTTGAAAATGTAGTGGTAATGATGAGACCATGATTATATTTTCTGTTAAATTGTCTTTATTCGGTATTTTTGGAACGGATTATATTTGCTATTTCCAAAATAATTTTATATAGCTTGCTTTGCTTTGTTAATATACTTAAATTACATCCTAATAACAATAATTCAGATTAAATATTTACTAAAGCCTTTTTATTTTTATCTTCAGGACTTACGCAAATTCACCTTTAAAAAGCCATATGTAGGGGCGCAATTCGGAGCTTTGCGGAACGCAAATGGCATTCGCCCTAACTATACTTAGTGTCCGTGCGTAAGTCCCGATAATTCTTGCTGCCGATCGAGGGCTTTATAAAGCCAAAGAACAAGGAAAAAACATGATTGTGAGGGATGATATATTATAAATATAGCTCATAGAGTGTCCTTAATCTGCAATCAGAAATAA
>JAXHSW010000395.1:0-1655 GCA_034190295.1 Cyanobacteriota bacterium
AGTAGAAATACTGTCCGTGGCCACGTTTATTGTTACTGTAATAGCTGTGGCCATCGTTGGTAGAGCGATCGCTAGTTTTGAAGAATTTCTTTTTTGTCTTAGTTACCCCCGGTTGGTTGGGACTTGGTGTTTTAATTAAGTTTGAGTTTAATAACTTAACTAGGGATTTGCCATAGTATCTATAACAAAACTTCGCATTAACTTTACAATTTCTGGAATAATTTCATGTCCCATATTAAATTCTTGGTATTGTATATTTGCCCCTAGACTTGTCAAAGTATCGCGCGTTCGTCTTCCTTGTTCAATAGGTAAAACTGGGTCTTGTGTACCATGTGTAACTAGAACAGGTGGTAATTTTTCTCCTGATGGTTGAAGTTGAGAATGTAGATATCCACTTAAAATAATTAAACCTTTTATTGGCAAAGTTACTCCTACATCCATAGCCATTGCCCCACCTTGAGAAAAGCCACATAGAATAGTTTTAGATAAAGGTATTCCTGTTTTACTTTCTAGAGAAATTAGCCAATCAATTAATATTTGCCGACTTTCAACCAGACCTTGGAATTCTAAACTCTCTAAGTCATACCACATTTTTCCCTCAGGAACTTGAGGATGAGGTAAGGTCGCATCTGGAAATTCAAACCAATAATCAGGCAAATTCAACTGTGTTGCTAAAGGTGTTAAATCATTACAGTTAGCTCCCCAACCATGTAAGAGAACAAGTAAACCAGTAGGTTCTGAATTAGGTGAGATGGTAATTGAACTTAATTGTTTCATTAAAGGAAGTCAATAATAATACCATTATTGTAATAGAATCCGATTATATAGTATATGTTTATAATTTTATAATTACTTCAATATTTAATCGGACCTACTCCCAACTATACAATAACTATTCAAGCAGACATGATTTAACGCGCGTCAGAAGTCAGAAGTTAACCAAAAAATGAGGGTATGCGCCTCCCCTTTTAAGGGGATGAAAAAAAATCAAGTTCAATATTTCAAGCCTCTGACTTTCCTAGGTCATGCTGTGCAAACAGGCAGAGAGAGGTACTGATAACTGATAACTGATAACTGAAATGACCCACCCCTAACCCAACCCACCTCCCAGGAGGGGAGCCAGCAGGGGAAGGGGATTTGAGAAAAGCTCCAAAAATATTTCGCCTTAAAAGGCGGGGTTGCGCGACCCTTATGATTTTGATAAATACAGACCTTCCATGGAATACCCCTAGTGTCGCTACGCGGAAGTCAAAAGTCGTAGGGGCGAATGGCATTCGCCCTAAAAATATTGATTGGTAAAGCTTTTATGATTTTGTAACTGGTTAGTTATTTCTGCTATCCTGCACTAGAATAATTCCCATGCTCAATTCTTCCTTGATCCTTATATCCTGACTCCTGACTCCTCAATCATGCGATCGCTAATTTTGCTAAAAAAACTGTGTGGCAACACTGGAGACTGACAAATTTTTGCATAACCTTTTCTATCTGAGAAATAGAAACTCGCGGAACAGAAAAATCGCAGTAAATAAGGAGAACTGACAAATTTTTGCATAACCTTTTCTATCTGAGAAATAGAAACTCGCGGAACAGAAAAATCGCAGTAAATAAGGAGAACTGACAAATTTTTGCATAACCTTTTCTATCTGAGAAATAGA
>JAXHSW010000396.1:0-1574 GCA_034190295.1 Cyanobacteriota bacterium
GTAAGAAAGTTCTGATGGTTATGGAAAATCAATATTTATATCAGGCACTGAAAACTACAATGTCTTAGTTTTTCTGCTGTTGTACATTTTGTAGTGGTGAAAAATCAGGCGCTGAAAACTATAACGTCTTAGTTTTTTCTGCTGTTGTAGATGTTGTGGTGGTGATAAATCAGGTACTCAGAACTATAACGTTTTAGTTTTTCTGCTGTTGTAGATTTTGTTACCGTGATAAACCAGGCACTCAGAAACTACAACGTCTTAGTTTTTCTATTCTATTATCTGATTTTCACTAAAATAATATTCTAGCACGTTGCTGAAATACTGAGAAAATTTTTGAGGCAAAACATTGGGTGGTTGTGTATAAGCATTGTTTGTAGGTTGGGTTGAAGTAAGAAAGTTCTGATGGTTATGGAAAATCAATGTTTGTATTTGTAGATATTATAATGATTGTAAAAATTATTTTATTGAGCTATGACTTCTCCTAAAACAAATCAGTGGAATTATATACCACGACCTTTTCAAGAAAGAATGCAAGAAGCTAAAGATAAAAAACTTAAGAAATTAGACTTAAGTAGTAGTGATTTTAGTAAATATAGTGCAACATTAGCTGAAGTTCCTGGTGATATTTGGGAATTAGAGCAGCTAGAAATATTAAGTTTAAGAAATAATCAACTAAAAACCATCCCGGAATCAATCAGCAAACTCTCCAATTTAACTCAGCTTGATTTAAGTTTTAATCAACTGACAAATATCCCAGAATCAGTTTCTCAGATTGCCAAGTTGACTAAACTTAATTTAGCCATTAATCAACTGACAAGTGTCCCAGAATCAATTACTAAACTTAATAACTTGACTACACTTAATTTAAGCACCAATAAAATTGAAAACATTCCTGAATCAATCACAAGCCTAACTAATTTAAATGAACTTTATTTGAGCTATAACAGACTGAAAAATCTCCCGGATTTTATTGTTTTGTTTACAAAATTAACTAAATTATCTTTGACAGGTAATAACTTAAAAAAAATCCCTAAATCTATCAGTAACCTTCGTAATTTAATCCGCTTGGATTTGAGTGAAAATGAATTTACAAAATTTCCAGCAGCAGTAACTGAACTAAGGAGACTAAATACATTAATGTTAAGCAAGAATAAATTAACAGATATTACTGAATCCATCAATAAGCTTGCTAATTTAACTATGCTTGATTTAAACGATAATCAACTAATCAATCTCCCAAAATCAATAACTCAACTTACCAATTTAACTAATCTTGATTTAAGAAATAACCCTCTTGAAACTCCACCAATAGAAATTGCTGAAAAAGGGATAGAAGCAATTAGAGAATATTTCCAACAAATAAAAGCAGAAGGAACAGATTATCTCTATGAAGCAAAATTACTAATTATTGGAGAAGGTGGCGCTGGTAAAACTACTCTAGCTAACAAAATTTAAAACCCAAACTATCAACTCCGAGATGAAGATTCGACCAAAGGAATTGAAGTTCATCAGTGGAATTTTCCCACAAAAAATCAACATGACTTTCAGATGAATATTTGGGATTTTGGCGGACA
>JAXHSW010000004.1:0-3490 GCA_034190295.1 Cyanobacteriota bacterium
CATCTCCACATCCCCCCATCTCCCCATCTCCCCATCCCCCCATCTCATATAATAAGTATTCAACCGGATTCTATATTACTAGATCGGGAGGCGGATAAACATCTAGATCGACAATAGTTGTATCGGGAGGAATTATTTCTGCATTTTAACCAAAGTTTTTAGCCGATCAAATCTTACTTCTAATATCATGTCCGGATAATTAGTGATGAAAAAACTTATCATGAGTGCTTAAACAGTAAATCTTTCTATTTTCCCGGCCTCCCCTACTCCCCTACTCCCCCGCTCCCCTACTATCTTAATAATAAGTATTCAACCGGACATGATATAACTTCCGATCGTAGGGCGAATTGTGTTTGATTTTGGCGATCGCTCTAAGCATACTCGTGTTCTGCTGAGAATTGCAGTCAATATTACCGTTTCATAATCAAATAAATTTGAGTAAAACTACTGAGCTTGTAAATCCTATCAAATAAACTTAAGTAAAACTACTGATATTGCAAATTCTAAAGTTCTATTGTATACTTGGTAAAACCTAAAATTCAAGGAAAATATATTATGGATCGACCCTTAGAATCTAATGCTTCTCACAGTGAGACTACTGTTAATCGCCGTTCCCAAACAAATCTGTTGAACTTAAACAGCTCTAATTCACTGGTTCAAGCGGTTTTAGATAGTTGTTCTGATTGTGGGCAAGACCCCTGCGAGTGCTAGAATCATGTGCTAAATACTACTTTAATTTTTCTGGGTACATCTATAAAAATATTTAAGCACTTGCGCAAGCAAAAGGCGAAATTATAGACTATTTGTAGGGGTTAACGGCCGTTAACCCCTATTATGTTTGGTGGTTATGCTTTAATAATTGATAATTGATAATGGATAATTGATAATTACCTCTCCCTAAAAACGGATAGGATTGAATAAAAGGGGAAAAAAATTTATTTTTTCCTTTCAAGGGGAGGCTTCAAGGCGTGAATTATTTAATTATTTAATTATTAATTCTTCGGTAAGTCCTGTATAGTTTCCATTGGTTTGAATTTATCCTAATTTTTTCCATCGTTAATCTTAAGTCAAATTTGAGTCAAATTTGAGAATAATTATAATTTTTATACTTGCAATGCAGAAGGTTTTTTATAACTGATTATCCGAACATGATATAAAACACTCCATAATCGTTGCTAAAATCCTCTGGTCTTAGCAGACATAAGTGATAATAACACAAATTAATGGCGTAAAAACATAGACATTTTGTATAAGTCTTGGATAGTCTATGTTTTTCAGCTCTAGCAAGCAATAGATATCTGACTAAACCGTATTTAGTATCATAAATTATGAACAGTAGAAATGATTTTAATGTAATAGTTATTGGAGCTGGTCCGGCAGGTTGTCAATGTGCTAGAAGTTTGGCAAAATATGGGCGAAAAGTTTTATTAGTTGAACAACACGAAACATTTAATAAAAACGACTTTTCGAGTGCTGCAACTCCTCAAGAAACTCTCGATAAATTTGATTTGCCAAAAACAGTAGTCGGTAGTTATTGGCAGAAAATTAGTATTGTGACAACTAATGTTAATCATACTTGGGAATCACCAAAAATATTAGGAGCTGTTTTAAATTTTGCTAAACTTAGAGAGTTTTTGGCGGGAGAAGTGGAAAGTTATGGCGGTAAAGTTTGGATGGGTTGTCGCTACATTAGACATTTTCAAGAAGAGGGAAAAACTATTGTAGAAATGAGGCGTTTCGGAGGTGAAAAATTTACTGTTAGTACAGAAGTTTTAGTCGATGCAACTGGACCAGCAAGGGCAGTAATGTATGAGAAAAAAAGTAGGCAACCTCAATTTTTAACGGCTGCGGGAATTGAATATTTAATCGAAGTTGAAGGAAGAGAATATGAGAAATACGCTAAGGATTTAATTTTTTTCTTAGGTCATAAATGGATGCCGAAAGGTTATTCTTGGATTTTTCCTATGGAGCCTGAAAAGCACAGATTAAAAATAGGTGTGGCGCGGTTTAATTTAGAACATAAACAAATAGTTGAAACAAAATCTATGAGATGGTATCTAGAATTATTGATTCAAGATTATATGAAACTTGAGCAATATGAATTAATTGATTCTCATGGTTCAACTGTTAGATATTCTGTGGGATTAAAGGATATTTATTACCAAGATAATATTGTTGCTATTGGTGATGCTGTTTCTACTATTAATATGTTGGGTGGGGAAGGAATTAGGCATGGTATGGATAATGCAGAAATTGCTAGTAAGTATATAGAAAAATATCTTGATAAACGCTTATCTAGTTTTCGTTCATATCAAAGAGAAATGCAGAGACGATATGCTATTAAATGGAATATTTCTGAACAAATGGGGCGCAGAAGATATATGCAAGATAGTGATGAGTTGATTGATAAAGGAGTGAATTATTTAAAATCTTTGACAGTAGAGGATATGATGAATATTTTATTTGCATATAATTTTCAAAAGTTGTATAAAGGATTGGGTAAGTATATAAGACGCAAGCTAAAATTAGGTTGGCAACAAATGCAAGCATTCAGCGGTCAGCTATCAGCTAGCCTCCTGCGGAGGAACTTCGTTAACAGCTATGAATTATTGACTCATTATCTTGGCAGGAAGAATTAGACATCTCTACCAAAAGAGGGAGCAGGGGAGTAGGGGAGCAGGGGAGTAGGGGAGTGGGGGAGTAGGGGAGTAGGGGAGTAGGGGAGTAGGGGAGTGGGGGAGTAGGGGAGTAGGGGAGATTAAATATTGAAGTAATTATAGAAGTATAAACATATATTATACAACCAGATTCTATGTGCAATTAACCGGATTTGATATTACGCAAATTAACTTTTAGGTGGTTGTACATTGTAATGGTCGTGCATTGCATTATTTTTGTTAGGAGGTACGCTAGTGGGAGCATCTTGCTCCCGTACCAACCATTCTTTGTTACTTGTATACCATTACTATGCAGGACTACCAACTTTTTAAACACCATTTGTAGGGGTAAATAGTATTTTTTATCACTATATGTAGAGTCTCTGCGTAAGTCCTGTCAAAAAAAATCTAGCGATCGCTAACCGCTGAGTGCTTCTTTAAAATGAATATATTGTTGGGTTGCGCTGTCGCTTAACTCAACCTACTGGACTCATTATTTTGGCAGGAAGAATTAGACATCTCTACCAAAAGAGGGATTCAATAATTAATAATTAATAATGGCTTTGTTGCATGAAAGTATATAGTTGCCACACTTGCTCCGCATATGTACAACAATAACGTGCGGAAACGGCTGTAACTATTGTCCAATAGACATCTCCAGAAAAGAGGGAGTAGGGAGTAGGCAGTAGGCAGTAGAGGAAAAGAATTGATAATTTATGTGGGAGAATTGATTTTATTTTTTATTATTGGAGATGTCTAATAGATAAATAGTAATAATTGTGAAACACAGCGATCGCTCATCAGCAAAGCAATAACTATTGTCCAATAGTAAT
>JAXHSW010000004.1:3590-40226 GCA_034190295.1 Cyanobacteriota bacterium
CATTGCCAAACACAGCGATCGCTCATCAGCACAGTAATAACTATTGTCCAATAGTAATCATTGCCAAACACAGCGATCGCTCATCAGCACAGTAATAACTATTGTCCAATAGTAATCATTGCCAAACACAGCGATCGCTCATCAGCACAGTAATAACTATTGTCCAATAGTAATCATTGTGAAACAGAGCGATCGCTCATCAGCACAGTAATAACTATTGTCCAATAGTAATCATTGCAGTCGCAGAGCGATATAACTGCCGAATGGATGTTAAGAACGCAATTTTCATGCAACAAAGCCATTAATAATTAATAATTACCTCTCCTTTAAAACGGATAGGATTGACTAATCATGAAAATTTTTCTTTATTATCCCCTTCAAAGGGGAGGCTTTAAACCACAATTTTTCGGTAAGGAGTAGTAGGGGGAAAGAATTGATAATTTCTGTGGGATAATGAATTTTATTTTTGATTATTGGAGATGTCTATTTAAAATGACTGTAATTGTTGGGTTGCGCTGTCGCTTAACCCAACCTACTATATTGATTATCTGAACTTGATATTATCTATGATATATGAGGAAAATTTATGATGTCTAAAATTACAGAAGTTAATCCGATTATCTGGCAAAATGACCGTGTTTTATTAATTGACCAAACTTGCTTACCAGGAGAATATGAAACTGTAGAAATTAATAATTCTACGGAGATGGCAAGAGCTATTAAAACAATGATAGTTCGTGGGGCACCAGCTATTGGTGTATCAGCAGCTTATGGAATGTATTTAGGGGCGAAAGAAATTTCTATAACTGATAGAAATGAGTTCTTAAAACAGTTAGAAGAAGTGGCTGTTATGTTACGACAAACTCGCCCAACTGCTGTTAATTTATTTTGGGCTATTGAGCGAATGTTGAAAGTAGCAAATGAAACGAATAGCTCTGTAGAAGAAATTCAAACGACTTTATTAGAAACTGCTAAAAATATTCATAAAGAAGATTTACAAACTTGTCAAGCTATAGGCGATCGCGGAGTAGAAGTTTTGCCGACTTCTCCAGAAAAATTGAATATTTTAACTCACTGTAATGCTGGCGCTTTAGCTACTGCTGGTTATGGTACAGCATTGGGTGTTATTCGTTCTGCGTGGCGAGAGGGAAGGTTAGCAAAAGTCTACGCGGATGAAACTCGTCCTCGTCTTCAAGGTGCAAAACTTA
Organism: Cyanobacteriota bacterium; assembly: GCA_034190295.1. GTDB lineage: Bacteria > Cyanobacteriota > Cyanobacteriia > Cyanobacteriales > Microcoleaceae > Okeania. The sequence continues at coordinate 4,799 of JAXHSW010000004.1, forward strand.
CGACTTGGGAATGCGTGCAAGAAAATATTCCTGTGACACTTATCAGTGATAACATGGCTGCTCACTGTATGAAACAAGGTTTAATTCATGCTGTAGTAGTTGGAGCCGATCGAATTGCTGCTAATGGAGATGCTGCTAATAAAATTGGTACTTATAGTTTAGCGATCGTTGCTAAGGCACATAATATTCCTTTTTTTGTGGCAGCACCTCTATCAACAATAGATTTCAAAATATCTGATGGTAGTCAAATACCAATTGAAGAGAGAGATGCAGTGGAAATATATCAGGTAGGAGAAACACGCATTTGCCCGGAAGGAGTAGAATTTTATAATCCAGCATTTGATGTTACCCCTGCGGAATTAATTGCAGGAATTATGACAGAATATGGTACAGTTGCACCGGGAGAATTAGGACAGTTTCAGGCTAAACTTTAAAGTATAGCAGAAGGAAAAGGGAAAAATTTGGCGAAGTCTTTTGTTTTCAGCTTTTGATATGTCTGCGCCTTTTCCTTCGACTAAGCTCGTAGTTGGGCTTTAGCCCTTACAATACTAAGTCAGGACTTACGCAAATTTTGAAATAATACGCTATCTGTAGAGGGCAAATGGCATTTGCCCCTACGACATAAGGTGGTTCTGCGAAAGTCCTGTAAGTATTAGGGCTAAAGCCCAACTACGAACAAAAACTTTATTAAGTAAGCCTTACTGAAAGCACTTACTTAACCTCTTATTCACAACGCCAAATTTTTACGGTATTGTCACTACTTCCACTCACAATTGTATTATCATAACGGCTAATTGCTACAGAATTTACATCCTTAGAATGTCCGTTTAAAGTATTAATAACTTCTCCAGTTTCCATCTGCCAAATCTTAATAGTTTTATCTGCACTGCCACTAATTATTGTTTTTTTATCCAAACAAATTACAGACCTAACTAAATCAGAATGCCCTGTAATTGTTTTGATTAATTTACCTGTTTCTACAGACCATAATTTAATTGTTTTGTCACTACTACCACTGACTAAAACTTTACCATCAGGGCTAAAAGTAATTGTATTAATATCTCTACTATGTCCGATTAATTTATCTATAAGATTACCTGTTTCTACTTCCCATAGTTTAATAACATTATCGCTACTACCACTAGCTAGAATTTTACCATCTGGGCTAAAAGCAACTACATTAATACCACGAGAATTTTTGATGCTGTACAAAAGTTGACAAGTTTCTTGATGCCAAATTTTAATAGTCCGGTCGTCACTGCCACTGGCAATAAAATCTCCATTTGGGCTAAATACTACTGGCATTGAAACAATAGAATTAGAATGTCTGGATAAACTGCAACTTATCGTACCTGTAGCTAAATCCCAAATATTAATAATTCCACCAACATTACCAATAGCTAGGATATTACTTTTAGGATTAAAGGCAATTGATAATACTATATTAGAAGCTATAAAAGAGTCTAATAATTCTCCTGTAGATAATTTCCACAATTTAATTGTCCGGTCAAAACTACCACTAGCAATCATTTGATTATCTGGGCTAATAGCAACTGATGAAACTGCACTTAAATGACCGGAAATAGTTTGAGGTTTTCCCCAAGAATAAAGATGTAATCCTGGTACATAATTTGTATCTTTGAGAGAAATTTTTGGGAATGAAAGTTTGAGTAAAGATGGTGTAGGTGGGGGTGGTAATTTTCCATGATTCAAATCTTTTAAAACATCTGTGGCAGATTGATAACGTTTGTTTGTAGCTTCAGTAATTAATTTATCGAGAATATTTCCCAATTCTTTGCTAATCGGATTATCGATTAAGTAATCTCGCCATACCCATTTATCTTCTCCAGTATCAAATAGTTTAAATGGAGAAATATTGGTTAGTAAATTGATACAGGTTACGCCTAAACTGTATAGATCGCTGGCAAAATTTGCTCTATCTTTGAGTTGTTCTGGAGCTACATATTCAGGAGTACATAATATTGTGCCTGGTTTAAATATTGGAGTTCCAGTTGATTGTTTTGCTACATCAAAATCTACTAATACAAATTGACCTTTTATTCCTGCTTGATAAGCAGAATTTGATGGTAAACGACGAATGATATTTTGAGGTTTAATATCTCGATGAATAATGTTCTGAGAGTGAATAAATTCTAGCACTGGCAGCAGACTATTTAATAATTCTCGAATTTGATATTCGGAAAATATTCCCTCTGTTTCTAAAACTTGAGCTAAATTTTTTCCAGGTATAAATTCTTGGACTAAATATTGACAATAATCATCGTGTAAATTTGCTAATAATTCAGCTATTTGAGGATGTTTTCCTAAAGTATCTAGTTTTTCCGCTTCTTCTTCAAACAAAGCGATCGCTCTTTTTATATCTACTTCATTTTGTGAGATGAAATAAAATTGTTTAATTACACATGGTGGTTTAGAAGGTTTGTCTTGATCTACTGCTAAATAGGTTTTACTGAAGCCTCCTTGACCAATCATTTTAATTGCTCGATAGCGGTCTTTTAACAGTAACATAGAATCACAAGCTAAACAGATTCTAGCTTCTGGTATAGAATTAATATTTCTGCAGTTTTCTTTGAGGCAATAATTCATATTTTTTCTACTCTTCTAACGATAAAGTTTAGTCAGCACACCTGATAATTTAGTTCTAATCCCAAAGTATTATACTTATTGTATAAATATTCTTTCTTCTAGACTCCTAAAAAGGTGCTTTAGAAGAGCTTACAGCGGTTTTAATTTCGATAGACTACTGTAGGGGCGTTAACATAGTTATACGAAGCAAATGGCCATTTGCCCTCCGCAAAGCTGCCGCTTGATATGTTGCGGAGCAAAACGCCCCTACACGATTTTTGTTGTGAGGATGTGGTTCATAAATCAGAAAAAGCCCTGTAATTGACATAATAATGATTTTTGACTGATAACTGATAACTGATAACTGATAACTGAATTACTCCTGTTGCCAAATTTTAATTGTATTATCACTACTACCACTAGCTAAACTCTTTCCGTCCTGAGAAAAAGTAACAGAATTAACATATTTTGAATGACCTTCCAAATTAGCTATTTGCTGACCAGTTTCCCAATGCCAAATCTTAATAGTTTCATCCTCACTACCACTAGCAATAATATCTCCTTGAGGACTAAAAGCTATGGCACAAACATCTCTTGAATGTCCTTCCAAAGTATTTAATATTTCACCTTTATCTATTTGCCAAATTTTAATATTGCGATCGCGACCACCACTAACTAAAATTTTACCATCACGACTAAAAGCAACCCCATAAATATAATGTACTCCCTGATAATAATTGCATAGAGTCTGAACAGCATTACCTAAATTTAGATCCCATAATTTAATCGTATTATCTTCACTTCCGCTCGCCAAAGTTTTGCCATCAGGACTAAAAGCAACCGCACGCACCGGACGTGAATGCCCAGTCAAAGTCATCATCACTTTTCCATAACTAGGTTCATAAATATCATCCCCAAGTTGCCAAAGTTTAACATCATTATCCTTACTTGCACTAGCCAAAATTTTGCCATCGGGACTGAAAGCGATCGCCGTTACTCCCTTAGAATGACCAAAATATTCTCCCAGACTCCAGTCACCAAGAGTACAAAGAAGTTTCCCTGTCTGAACTTCCCAAAGCTTAATAGTTTTGTCATCACTCCCACTAGCTAAAATTTTGCCATCCCGACTAAAAGCAACAGAATTGACATAACCCGAATGTCCAAAAATAGTCAATATTTCTCTGCCACTATCTACTTGCCACAACTTAATAGTTTCATCCTCACTCCCACTCGCCACAATATTGTCATCAGGACTAAAAGCAACGGAGCAAACCCATTTTTGATGACCGATGAGAGTATGTAGACATTTCCAAGTTTGAGTCGGTAGGGGTTCAGGTGTAACCTCCGGAGTTTGGATAGCAGTTTTATCTTGAAGATGAGTCAAATTAACTTGAGTATTAGCATTTAAAGTTTTGATGACTTCATAAACAGACTGATAGCGACGGTTAATAGCATTTTCTACCAGTTTATCTAAAACATAACCCAACTGTTCGCTCACAGAATTACTCTTTAAATAACGTCGCCATACCCAAGTACCCTCACCCACATCAAATAATTCAAAAGGGGAAATGTTGGTCAAAAGATGCAAGCAAGTTACCCCTAAACTATATAAGTCACTGGCAAATACTGCTTTGCCTCGGTTTTGTTCGGGGGGAGTATATTCGGGAGTGCCAATAGTGGTACCTGTTTTCAACAGTGCTGTACCGAGAGCATATTTGGCAGCACCAAAATCTACTAATACTAACTGACTGTCACTGTTTTGACGACGAATAATATTGTCTGGTTTGATGTCGCGGTGAATAACGTTGTGAGAGTGGATAAATTGCAGGACTGGCAGTAAATTATTGAGTAAAGCTTTAATTTTTTCTTCATTGTAAGGCCCTTCGCCTGCCAGAGCTTGGCCTAGATTTTGTCCGTCGATGAATTCTTGCACTAAGTATTGTCGCCCATCCTGGGTAAAGTGGGCCATTAGTTCGGGGATTTGGGAATGTCTGCCCAATTCGTCTAATCTTGTAGCTTCTTTTTCAAAGAGTTCGGCAGCTTTGCTGATGTTGTTTGTGCCTTGAGATGCTGGAAAAAATTGTTTAATTACACAATAGGGTTTGGAAGGTTTATCTTCGTCGATAGCTAAGAATGTTCTGCCAAAACCTCCTTGTCCAATGAGGTTAAGGGGACGATAGCGGTCTTTGAGTAGTAGTTTTGAGCCACAGTTTTGACAATATATGTTCCAGTCTGGGTTTTGGGGGATTTGACAGTTGGGGTTAAGGCAATGACTCATGCCGATATTTTTAGCTAACGATAATATTGATTATATTTTGCTGAGGAATTTTTGACTGAATTTGATTAGTGGGGTTTATCAATTTATTATCATTTTTCAGAATAGGCAAGATAAGTTTTTAAGAGTTTTTTTACTAACAGTATTGTTGTTTTTGTCAGAATTGGCTTAAGTTAAGCATAAATTAATTTTTTGGGGTTTGTGATGGAGTGGCAATAATTTTCCCGACTGCTTTACTTGGGACATGATTATCTTTTTTAGAATAACTAATAGGAAGTCTTGTTGGTTGCTTGAGCCAAATTATGAGGATTTGAAATTTGATTTATTCTAGTTAAGAACAAAATTGTGATTTTGAGTATTTTGCTATCTAGTTTTCCGTCGATACTTCATCGGGAAATGAAAGTAAAAAAGGTCGTTGTTTTTCAATCTCGTCTTCAGACAATGTCGAATCACTATTAATAGTAATTGACGCTTCTTTGCCACTACCTTTATCTTTTGCTGCTACATTCAGGATTGAATTAGCATTAATATCAAAAGTTACTTCAATTTGAGCTTCACCGCGAGGAGCAGATGAGATTTTATCTAAACATAATATACCTAAACTTTTGTTGTCTTCAGCCATTTGCTGTTCTCCCTGGAGAATATGAATTTTTACAGATGTTTGTTCATCTACAGCAGTTGTAAATACTTTACTTTTTTTAGTGGGAATAGTTGTATTGCTAGGAAGAATTTTTGTCATTACACCTTCTGAAGTTTCGACTCCTAAAGACATAGATGTTACATCCAACAGCAAAATATCTTTAATTTCCCCTGCCAAAACACCACCTTGTATAGATGCTCCTAAAGCCACAGTTTTGTCAGAATAAATTCTTGAAGTAGGCTTTTTTCCAAGTAGTTGTTTCAGAGATTTTTGAATAGCAGGTATCCTGGTACTTCCTCCAATTAAAATTAAATTATCGACATTTTCTCCATCTAATTTTGCATCTCGAAGAGCATTTTTAACTAAGACACAACAACAGTTAATTAATTCATCCCACATTTGCTCAATTTCAGAACTACTTAAAGTTACTTCTAGATTTTTACCACCAGAAGATGAAGTTTTAATCCAAGGTAAATATATCTCTGTTTCACTAACACTAGAAAGTTCAATTTTAGCTTTTTCTGCTGCCTCCCTTAAACGAGCTAATGCTTGAATATCCTCACTTAAATCAATTCCTTCAATCTGTTTAAAATTTTGAATCAACCACTCAACAATTTTCTCATCAAAATCCTTTCCACCTAATTGATTATCCCCAGAATAACTTAATACCTCAAATACATCATTTCCTATTACTAGAATAGAAACACTACATTGACCTCCACCAATATCAAATATCAAAATAGTTTCATCATTTGTTTTCTCTAATCCATAAGCAAGAGCAGCAGCAGCGGGATGACAAATAATTCTTAAAACTTCCAAACCAGCTAAATTTCCCACTTTTTGAACAGCATAACGTTGAATATCGTTAAAATAAGCAGGTACAGTAATTACAACTTGCTTAATTTCTTCCTCTAGATAATAACTCCCATCTTTTACTAACTTATGCAAAAAATAAGCCAATATTTCTTCAGGAGTAAATTGTTTTCCCAAAACCGGACAATTAATCAAAACTCCTCCCTTATTATCTGGTAAAACTTGGTAAGAAACCTGCTTAACTTTTTCTACTACCTCATCATACTTACAACCAATAAACCACATTAACGAATCAAAAGTATTGAGCGGGTTTCTCAGAGCTTGACGTTGAGCAGCTTCTCCAATCAAACAATTACCATTTTCACTAAAAGCGACTACCGTAGGAGTAGAATAAAAACCATTTTTGTTAGGAATAACTACAGGTTTACCAGCTTCAGTTTTGGCTATTATAGATTTAGTAATTCCCAAGTCAATTCCCACAACACTACAAAAATTATTTTGTTGTTTAGTAGTAGATTTAGGAGTGGGAGAAGGCGAATAATTTTGAGTAGGATTTCGTTTTAATATTGGCAATATTTCATCTACAGACTGCCACCTTTCTCCCACTTCTTTTTTGAGCATCTTCTCTAATATTTCTTCTAACTCCCTACTAATAAAAATTCCATTAGATGCCAATACCTCTTGCCATAACCAACGATTTTCTAGAGGATTAAAAAGTCGATCGGGAGAAATACCTGTTAATAGATGAATACAAGTTGCCCCTAGAGCATAAATATCACTAGCAGGGTAAACTTTACCATAAATCATTTGTTCCGGTGGTGCATATCCAATAGTTCCAACAATCGTTCCCATTGACATGACAGTATTTCTTAATTCTCTGGAAATACCAAAGTCAATTAAGACAAATTCATTATCTTGGCGGTACATTATATTCTCAGGTTTAATATCTCGATGTATCACATCCTGCTGATGAATAAATTTCAGCACCGGGAGTAATTTATTTAATAGATGCCTAATTTTTTCTTCCTGCCAATTTCCCTCCTGTTGTAAAATTTTCAGTAAATTTTTTCCTTCAATATATTCTTGAACAAAGTATAGATTTTTGTCTTGTTCTAAAAATGCTAATAATCTAGGAATTTGCTCACATTCATCCCCTAGCTTATCTAGAGTTTCTGCCTCTCTATTAAACAGTTCAACTGCTTTCTGAAAAGCTGCTTGATTATTAGCAATATTAGGAGCAGGAAAAAATTGTTTAATTACACATTGTCTTTTTAATGGGGTATCTTCATCTATTGCTAAAAAATTTCTCCCCATCCCACCAGCACCTAAAAAGTTTATCGGACGATATCTTTCCTTAAGGAGAAGTTTTGTACCACAGTTAATACAAAAACTGATAGAATTTTGCTGGTTTGGTTTAGTACAATTAGGATTGAGACAATAGCTCATAAAAATGTATTTTTTTTGACTAATAAATAATATTATACTAACAGGACTTACGCATAGACTCTATATATAGTGAGGGCGAATGCCATTCGCCCCTACAGATGGTGGTTTAAAAGTCAATTTGCGTAAGTCCTGACTAAATTATGTAGTTCTAATAATCTCAGGAAATAATGCAAAATAAAAACTAAAGTAAAGAGGGCGATCGCTATTATTAGTAATCCTAATTCCTATCTCCACCGGATATCCTGGGGACGGATGTAAAGGTCGTGTTGATAGATGTTTTCTTATGTCCGAAAGTTTTTTAATTAGGTCTTTTTTAGGCAGAGTTAATATTCGTTTGGGTACAATGGTTTCAAAGCGAACACCATTAACTTCGATCAAGTTACTTTCGTTCATATTTCATAAAATCTCTCTATCTGTATAAGCATACAATCTGAAATTAATTATACAAATAACAAAAGTCGTTACTGTAGGTTGATTACCAGAATTAAACTGCTTTTTTAGCTTCCTACTTAATCATAATAATAAAAATACTCGCCGATAATATCCACAGTAATCCTATCTAAATTTAGATTTATTTAATCTCTCTAAACATCTGTATTTCCTCTCTGGTTTTACAGATTTATTTGTGATAATAATCAGAAAGCTGGTTACTAACCAAATTAGTGAATATTTTTTCAAGGGAATATTTTTAGTTGCTATAGACATGACTTATAAGTTTAAAAGTGTTCCGAAAATTAGTTGGCTTAAAATGACTAGATTTCTAAATGTAATTCTACAAGAGGTACTAACACCATTCCTCTCCAAAGCTTTTTGAATGATATTCCCTTTTTTGTAATCCGGTCATACACTGTTGTTTGTGCAGATTTATTTTTATATGTTAATTGAAGCAAATATCTACCTGCTTTGATATTGTTAAAAATCCAAAATCCTCCATCTCCAGCAGCTATTTTAAGTTTAAATTGGTCATGTTTTTTCCACAATAATTCGGCATGAGGAAAGAAAGTAATACTTTTTCCTGGCACTGCTAAAAGCAGATCGGATACTAATATCCTTTTCAAAAAATTGCTGGTGTAATGCTTCTTCACTATTTGCCAATTTGGGGCGATAAGTTGAGGAATTAGTGTGCTGTAAAAATTAAAATAAAAGTCAGTATTACTGTTATTTGTAATCCGAATACCAATTTTTACTGATGTTTCTACACCAGATTTTTTCTCTGGTAAATTTAATACTGTTTCTGGCAGTATAGTTTCAAAGCGGATACCATCTACTTCTATTACTTTATCATTTGGTTTGCTGAGTTCAACCAAGCGCAGATTTAAAAAAGAAGTTGTTAAGCGATCGCCTTTTATTTGTTTTATATTTCTCAGTTGGAAATGTTCTTTTTCAGACTGAGGTTTTATTTTACTGCTTGAAGAATATATAAATCTGAGTTGATAATTTCCAAGTTTTAGTGCCTCAAACAATGAGCTATTTAAAGCTTGATATCTATTGGTTAAAAACTGTAATTGTAGTAAATCTTTTTCCCAATAAATTTTAGCAGCAATGGGGATAGATGTTGCTGTTTTGGGTCTCAGCCACGAAGCACCTCTTCTGGCAATATCGTCAATTAAACTTGAAATAAAATCGACTATTTTATTGACTAAATTATCTCTTTGATAGGGTATTATGTTATATTCTACATAAATTTCTCGATTGTCAGTAGTTAGTTTTCTTTCTAAAAGTTGACCATCAGACGACCTTAGTTCTGGAGTAATTATTGGCTCGAGATTAAATTTCCAAGGTTTTGCTGTCTGATTAGTCAACTTCAGCCATAATCGAAAAGAAATATTTGCCCGTGTCGTTCTTTCTGGAATAGGTAATACTATTAAACTTGGTTCCCATATTTCTAAGAGTATGCTATTTACTTCATCATTATTATTGTCAAAAGATTCTGCTGGCTTCATTTTGATTAACTTATTAATGAGTGTCGAAGGAAATATCATTATTATCTATCCATTTAAGGAAACTGTTCTGCTTTGAGTATCCTAATTTTCAAGAATGGAGTTATTAATTGATGTTTATTCCTGTAAAAATATAATTTTTTAACCTTAATTATTGACTAAGCAAATATCTACAAATGGAGTTAATATTTGACCCGTCCACAATCCTTCTATTACTTGAGTTTCTTTGTTAAGAAAGTCATAGAATTCTTTAGTATCTTTCTGATTTTCATATATCATCCGAAGCTGGTATCGTTCTGAATGGAGAGGTTGAATAAGTAATCTCTCACCTCCAAATGAGGTAGTAACACCATAGTTTTTACCACAAAGCCAACAGATATTGGCATCAAGAAAAAAGCTGATACTTTCTCCCGGTATAGCTAAAATAAAATCAGATTTTAATGGTGAAACTAGGCTAAATCACCCTATATCAAATGGCACACTTGCACCATCTTTAGCCCTAATAATCTCAGGAAATAATGCAAAATAAAAACTAAAGTAAAGAGGGCGATCGCTATTATTAGTAATCCTAATTCCTATCTCTACCGGATATCCTGGGGACGGATGTAAGGGTGGTTTTGATAGATGTTTTCTTATGTCCGAAAGTTTTTTAATTAGGTCTTTTTTAGGCAGAGTTAATATTCGTTTGGGTACAATGGTTTCAAAGCGAACACCATTAACTTCGACAAAGTTGCTTTCGTTCATATTTCATAAAATCTCTCTATCTGTATAAGCATACAATCTGAAATTAATTATACAAATAACAAAAGTCGTTACTGTAGGTTGATTACCAGAATTAAACTGCTTTTTTAGCTTCCTACCTAATCATAATAATAAATACTCGCCGATAACATCCAAAGTAATCCTACCGACAAGTTATTTCTCTCGTTTAATTTGAGGAATTGACTTACTTTTTTCTCAGAACTATCTAATCACAACAGTATAGTAATTACCGGAAAAAAATCTACATTTTTCTGTTCAAATAGCTATTCTAATCTTCCTTATTACCGGACTAAATGAATTTCTACGAACGGAGTTAATACTCTACCTGTCCAAAGTCTTTCTATTACTTTAGTTTGTTTATTAACAGAATCATAAAACCCATTCTTATCTGTTTGATTATGATAAATTAACCGAAGTTTATATCTTCCCGATATGAGAGGTTTAAAAATAAATGCACCTCCGTTAAAACCCATGCTAATTCCATAATTGTTGCCACAAAGCCAACAGATTTTGGTATCAAGAAAAAAACTGGTACTTTCTCCAGGCATAGTTAGAGAAAAATCCGATTCTAAGGGCTGTTCCGGATGAAACCAGCCTCCTTGAAATGGAATATTTTTCCCATTTTCTACTTGAATAATTTCTATTCCTAATGCCAAATAAAAACTAAAGTAAAGAGAGCGATCGCTATTGTTAGTAATCCTAATTCCTATCTCCACCGGATATCCTGGAGATGGATGTAAGGATGGTGTTAATAGATGTTTTCCTATATCTGAAAGTTTTTGAACTAGGTCTTTTTTGGGCAGAGTTAATACTCGTTTGGGTACAATGGTTTCAAAACGAATACCATTAACTTCAATCAAGTTAGTTTCGTTCATATTTCCTAAATATTACCTGTATCAGCTTTAACTATATTAACTTCTACAAATGGAGTTATTCTTTGGTGTTTATTTCTGTCAAAATCTAATTTTTTAACCTTAGTTATCGACTAAGAAAATATCTACAAATGGAGTTAATACTTGACCAGTCCACAATCCTTCTATTACTTGAGTTTTTTTGATAAGGGAACCATATAGCTGTATAGTTTCTTTTTGATTTTCATATATAAAGCGAAGTTTATACCATCCTAAATCAAGAGGTTGAAAAATAAATTTACCACCACTTATCATCGTACTAAGTCCGTAATTTTTGCCACAAAGCCAACAGATTTTGGCATCAAGAAAAAAACTGGTACTTTCTCCAGGCATAGTTAAAGGTAAATCTGATTCTAATGCTCCAGCAAGACTAATCCAACCCCCATTTAATTCTACAACTTCACCAGTTTCAGCTCTAATAAGTTCTGGAAATAATGTTAAATTAAAACTAAAGTAAAAAGGGCGATCGCTATTGTTAGTAATCCTAATTCCTATCTGCACCGGATATCCTGGTGACGGATGTAAAGGTGGTGTTAATAGATGTTTTCCTATATCTGAAAGTTTTTTAATTAGGTCTTTTTTAGGCATAGTTAATACTCGTTTGGGTACAATGGTTTCAAAACGAATACCATTAACTTCAATCAAGTTAGTTTCGTTCATATTTCCTAAATATTACCTGTATCAGCTTTAACTATATTAACTTCTACAAATGGAGTTATTGCTTGATGTTTATTTCTGTCAAAATCTAATTTTTAAACCTTAGTTATCGACCTGTTCCAGCACTAGAATTTCAAAGCTAATACCATTAACTTCGATAAAATTACCTTCATTCATAAAATATAATTTTTCTTATTTCCTCCTCAAAAACAACATATATATATTGTCTAAAAAGATATTAACTCAACTGCAAAACAACTTGCTCATTTAATAAAATGTCATTAGTCAATAAATCTTCTACTGTTATTCTGAGAAATCTAGATTCATCCACCCAAAACAACACCTTAATTCGATCGCTTCCAGGATTTCCAGGAGGACTTAATTCAGCAATACTACGACCTCCCTCTCGGTCATTTAAAGGTTTTACTACAGTTTGCTCTCCAGATATTTTGCGAGTAATTAGGCGATCGCCATCGAAATAAACTTCTGTCCCACCAGACTCAGCACCCAATTCTCCCAAAATTAATTCAATACTTGGTTGACTATTCATCGAAGCACCCAAAACCAACTCTACAGGATTACTCATTGGATATGCTTGACCAGATTTAATCAAAGGATGCCAACTATGAACATTTTTCTTTCTATCCCAATAGCGGATACCATAACTGTGATACAAAAAATCCTTAACCTTAACCCCTTGAGTTAATTGTAATGCTCCCTCAGAAATTGCTTCAAAAGGTTTTTCACAACGAATTTTTGCAGCATCAAAATATTCCTTTACCCAATTCTGTACCGCCGGAATTTGTACCGTACCTCCCACCAACAAAACAGCATCAATTTCCGATAACTCTATTCCTTGTCTTTTTGCCTGTAATAAAACCTGATTCATCGATTCATCAAGACTCACAAAAAATCCCTTTTCTCTGAGAATTTCCTCAAAGCCATTTCGCCCTAATTCCAACTCATAACTTTCTAAATTTTCATCATCAAAATAAACCTCAGTTGCCTGCTGCTGTAAAGACAATTGAATCTTTAACTTTTCTGCCAAACGAGTAGTTAAAGGAGTCTTTTCAATAGCCTGATTTTCCACAAAATAATCTACCAACCAATTATCAATATCCGAACCACCCAAATTTTGTCCTGCTTTTGCCAAAACTCTCGCCGTTTTTGCCTTTTGATTTGAACTTTTACCAAACGACTTTTCACCCCATTTCAAAATAAAACCCAAAGGTTGTTTCTGTGCCGAATTATCCAATCTTACCAAAGATAAATCTAAAGTTCCCCCACCAAAATCAACCACCAATAAAACTTCTGCATCTGCCATTCCATAACCCAAAGCAGCAGCAGTAGGTTCATCAATCATTCTTACTTGTTGAACTGCTAAAGACTGACAAACTTCTCCCAACCAATTACGATAAGCCTCAAAACTATCAACTGGAACAGTAAAAATTAAAGATTCTACTGGCAAAGGAACTTTCTGAATACCCGCTATAACTTCTTCTAAAAATAATTTTCCCACCCGTTCAAAAGAAACTATTTGACCATCAAGTTCAGGCAAAAATCCTTTAATATCTGAGCCAATACCCCGCTTAAAATTCCGAAAGAAACGAGAGTCAGTATTTACATCGTAACCCTTATCTCTAACTTGCTGACCTATTACTACCTTCTTTTCAGCAGCATTCTCTACATAAACCAAACTCGGAATTAGAGGTGGATTTTGTCCAGAGATAATTGACAAACCTGGTAATTTAACAATTTCAGGCTGTTGAGTTGTTTGATTCCAACGGGAAATTACCGTATTACTTGTTCCGAAGTCTATAGCTATAGTCATTTAGTTATTTAAGTTAAATATTCTATAATTTTCAATTTTCAGAATTATAGAATATTGGTTGACAAACACAAATTTGACATGATATTCTAATCATAATGGAGAAGGTGTGCTCATATATACTCAAATTGATTAGACCATAAATAGACTATTTAACCTTGACGGGAATTTGTAGCTTAATCAAATACTAAATAACGATTATTCCTGTAGAAAAAATTCCGTCGCCCCCCCCAAGCAAGAGAACAATATTAATACTCAAACTAAATCAGAAATAGTAAAGCCAACCGAAGCAATCCTTACTATATTAAACTATGGTTGACAAACACAAATTTGACATGATATTCTAATCATAATGGAGAAGATGCGCTCATATATACTCAAATTGATTAGGCCAAAAAATTCATATTTTCCTGGTAAAGGACTGATTAAATATCCCAACATCTTCAAGATTATCCAAAATGTCAGCTAGATACTCATCCATGACTACAGCTCCGGTTGCCTCTAGTTTATCTAAAAATTCTTCCGGCGTTTCCTTGCCAAGCAGCATATTATTTAAAGACTGCTTGACAGCTAATTCATGTCTCACCAACTCCTCTTGTTCGCTGGGATGAATGTCAAGAGAAATTTCTACTCCTAGATAGTTTGTAGCAATCTTAAATTTACCGAAGAATTAAATAATTAAATAATTAAATAATTAAATAATTCACGCCTTGAAGCCTCCCCTTTCAAGGGGAAAAAAATAAATTTTTTCCTTTTATTCAATCCTATCCGTTTTTAGGGAGAGGTAATTATCAATTATCAATTATCAATTATCAATTATCAATTATTGAACCACATTTATATTTTCAGGAATGATTATCACTCCAGGGGCAATTGCGGAAATTCATGAGATTTACCTAGATATTAAAGGTCTCAAAGCCAATAATACAGCTACCATAAATAGATGTCGTGCTAAGTTGGCAGCTTCATTTCCAGAGGCCGCATTTTTAAGTTCTAACCCTGGAATTGACGGCTTGTCACCGTTATTTGCTTGGGTCGCTCAAAGGGAGAGTTACACGGACAGAGGAAAAAATAACTATGACCGCCTCTACAGTTCCTCTGTTGGTCCAAAATATGGAAAAACTATCACATCACACACTCGCTATTTAGCCAACCAAATTTGTGATAATCACATTCAAGTAGCATTACTTCGGAGCAATCTATCGTCTCTAGTTTACGATCGCCCAGAGTTTGAAGAAGGCAGCTATGCTGCGGGAGCTGAAGGCAGAAGGGAAAATTGCATGGGGATTCTCACCCCAAACAATTTTGAACACCGCGGGTGAGGTGTGGGGTATTAAACCCATAAGGGAAATGATCAAAAATATAACGAAATATTCGACTTGTTTGGGTTTTGGCCAAGAAGAGAGGTCGAGTGGCCAGATAGAAAGTTTTAGCAGTTCGGGTTCTGCGATCGCGAAATCGGAGCTTTATAATTGGAGTAGGACATCTGTGGGGAAGAAACGATTAATTTCTCAAGTTGGTCTGGAGATTCAGGCCAAATTCGATGAATATTATGCCAAAAATAACATCAGAAGCCAAATTCATTCTGTGAAGCACCAAAAGAAATCTACCATAGAGACTTTGCTCCATAAACTCATAGCGCGATGTAGCTACCGCACTTGCTCATTCTGTGAAGCACCAAGAAAACTGCAGGTATTTCCCCTTGCATCAGCAAAAAAATCATAGTACTATGTAATAGTTGGGTGTTACTTGCCCCCACGCATGACTTTTTATTCAACTTAGAATATCGTAGGTTGGGTTAAGCGTCGGAGCGCAACCCAACAAAAATAACGATCGCGTAATGTTATGTCCAGTTGAATAGTTATAAATAACTCCAGAGAACTCAAAAAAAAAGAGGAAGGAAGAGTAGGATGATGAAAAAATCAGCCTATCCCACGGAAAAAGGATGGGAGAACGGGAGCCACGATACTTTAGTTCGCGGAGGAAGTTCGACTCAGCTTGTTTTAACAAGCGTGACAAAAAGGGGCGCTCCGAAAAATAAGACCAAATCTTCTACCGCCTTGGCTCTACCAACGACGGTGACTTATTGCATTCGTATCAACGTCCAGGCAATTATAGACTCGTGTTTTCAAGCTGTACCCATAGAAGTTAAACTCCTGCAAGCAGGGTAACGTTCGCCTTGGCAATGTTATCGGTCGGTACTATCTCAGTTGCACTGTTTTACCCCTCGTCCAACTGTTTAACAACTGAGTTTTAGAGCATGGGACTGGCGAGGCATCCCAAGGTAAGAACTTTAACACTTGCCGATAACGTAGTCCTCTAAGGACTTAGCCTGGTCAGCTACCTAAATTAACGAGGCACGAAGCCCCGTCTCTTTAGAGCGGAGTGCTAACAGGTATACAGATAGATAGTTCTTCTACAAGACAAAATTAGGCTCTAACAGCGTATATTGCTCCAATATTACTACTACGAGGTAGACGAGAAAAAATTGCAAAGCCTTCTTGACGCAAATATTCAGCTAATTTATCTGGTCCTTTACTATGCCATTCCATCATAATTATTTTCATCTGATTTAACTGCCCTTTTGCCACCAAAGAATCAAAGATTTCATACTCAGACCCTTCACAGTCAATCTTAGCAACAATATCCAGATCTGGGTGCTGAGAAATTATTGAACTTAACTCTTCGCTAATAGGTTTTAAAGTCAGCTCTTCTGTCGGGAGAGATTTATTTTGCTTATTATTTGTTCGGTCTTCTGAAACTCCAATACTTCCTCTTAATTCATAATCAAATTCAACAGTTACTTTTTTTTCTTCTGCAGCAACTCCATAACTAAATGGTTTAATTTTCTGAGAAATATCTGGGTTTAAATCAAAGTTATTTAGTGCCTGTTTATAGGTAACGTTGAATGGTTCGTAACCCCAGATTGATTTCACATTTTCCTGACTGGCAAAATATAGACTAGCTAATCCTACATTCATGCCAATATCTAGCATAACTACGGGGCGATCGTAAATAAAAGTATAAATTCCTAACCAAAAAATTTCCCAAAGAATAGAAAGTTCTTCTGCTGTTTGAACATTTACCTTTATGCCTTCTATTTCTACAATTAACTCATCATTTTTATCTATAGTAAACTTAGCATTTAACTTCTTTTTGAGGAATTTTGCTTGATTCAATGCCTTTTTCTGGAGTAGAAAATCATGTTTTTCCTTTTCAACATATATATCCAGTGGTTTGAGAAATAATTTATCCGAACCACGCTCAACTTCGACATCATTAAAACTCATATTTAACTCAGGAATTTTATCAACCCAATACCAATTAGGTATCTTCTGGTAATTCTTCACATTTCTCAAAAAATTCTTAGTCTTTAACAATGGCTCTTTTAACATTATTCGTATTCCTGTTAAGTAAACAAACTAAATAATCTATTTGAAGGAAACATAACGTTTTTGTTACTACTTTCTTTCTAGACTCAGCGATCGAGATAACACCTGGATGAAGAAAAAAAGGAGTATAATTGTAACCATCATAGCATAATAATTTTATTCATTTATCTAAAACTACTGATAATTTTCTCAAAGACTTTCTAATTGGTGAAAATACTTAACTTTATGAAATATTAGGGATGGCACAGAAATAATATATTTAGCTATACTAGATAACTAAACTAGGGAAATCGTTTCCCTCAGAATATAATTGTCGATAAATTGATTGATTTTTTATTTTTATGAAGAACCCAATAAAAATTATCCCTTGGTTAGTTATTGCAGGTTTCGCTTGGTCTCTTGGTTTCTTTTACAATGTTTATTATGGCGGTTTAATTGGTCGGTTACGAGGAATGTACTACAATAAGGTGGCATTAGCAGCGGAGGTAGAAGGGTCAAAAAGACTGATAATTGTTGGTGGTTCGGGAGCTCACTATACTGTCAATTCTAAGCTAATGGAAGAAGAACTTGGCATACCTGTATTTAATTTTGGCTTAGATGGAAATTTGGGTCTAAATGTAATTTTTCCTACTATTTTGGAGCAAGTTCGTCCAGGAGATATTGTACTGATAATTCCTGAATACTTAATGTTATTAGATGAAGATGGATTAGGCGATCGCTCCACTTATTTTGGAGTAGCTATCGGAAAACCACGGTTAGGAGGGGTACCACCCAAGCAGTTTGCTCAAGATACTTTTGGTTTAGGCGTTCCTAGTCTGAGGAGGTTGACAAAAGCTACTATAGATATAGTTAAGCAAGTAGAAGTTCCAGATTACTATGCCGATCCAATTACAGACTGGGGAGATCCGACTAAAACATGGGAACGTAAAAGTAAGTGGTGGAAAATGTCAGTCAAGAAACCCGTTACTCCTCATTCAATTGCACGAATTAAACAATTTAGGGAAGAGTTAGAAGCTAAAGAAGCAAGTTTAGTCATATCATTACCTATTATTTATGCCAGTACAGATGAAAGAACTGTGAAAAATGTGGAGAAAACTGCTGAAGAGTTAGGTAAAATTGCTCCTCTAATTACTGACGAAAAATTAAATTTATGGACTGACGTTAACTTGTTTGCTGATACTCACTACCATCTTAAACCAGAAGGAAGAATTATACGTTCAAAAGAATTAGTCGAACAACTCCAACCTATAATTCAATCGACAATAAGTAATAAATAAGATTTGAATTATCTCCCTTTCTTTTTCAAGAGGGAAGAAGGAAGAGGGAAGAAGGAAAAAGGCTTAAAAGTCTGAAAAAAAACTTGAAGAAGGAGTCAGGAGTCAGGAGGACCGAGTCAGGAGAGAAAATTGCTTATGGATACTCAACGACCCGCCGCTCCGCGTCTACGCTCCCCCAAACAATTTTGAGCACCGCGGGTGAGGTGTGGGGTATTAAACCCATAAGGGAAACGATCAAAAAAGACCTAAAAACAAAAAAATCTAACGTTGTTTGAGTTTTAAGCTTTTTATCTGTCCTAACCTTTCCTTCAACTGTTAAGTTTTAGACGAAAATTTCCTCAACATTTATCGACAACTGTGGACAAAATATATAGGTATAACCGCCTTTTTTATGTACAACTTTTAATTTACTTACATGAACACTTTTTGCTTTCTGTCCTGATACCTTCAATAATTAATAATTAATAATTAATAATTAATAATTAATAATTAACTCTGCCAACTTCCTCTGTTTCAATATTCAATACGCTACTCTCCACTATTCCAACCTTTGATTGGTTTGAGTGGGTTATACCTGATGGGGTAGCCTAATTTATTTACCGAAAAATTGTGGTTTAAAGCCTCCTCTTTTAAGAGGATAAAAAGAAAATTTTTCATGATTAGTCAATCCTATCCGTTTTAAAGGAGAGGTAATTCGCGCATTCGCGCATTCTTGACCGCTGCTTTCTATCTACCTCCTTAGCCTTTACATATAGCAGCTAAAGCTTGGGTGCTATACCTTGAAACACCCCCTAATTATCCCCTTCAATTATTGCCCAAACTCTGCAGCCAAAACATCATCATTATCATCAGCAAAAGTCGCAACAATAGTAATTGCCCGCGAAATTTCCCCCGGAGATAATTCAGCCACAGTACGAGTCGCCAGAATTACAATTTGATTATCCACAATAGCAAAATGAGATTCCATAGTCGATAACCAATTCATTTCCAATAATTTACGCATTAACTCCGGTTCATTTTTTGCTGGTAACTTCAGCACATAAGACCAGACATCAAAAGTATCATCATCTGTTTTCCCAGTCAGTCTGACATATACCTCCACACTGCCATATTGAAACTTCCATAAATGGCCTGCTTCATTATTAGCCACCATCACTTTTTGATCTTCTGCCATATTGGCAATAATTGTTTCAATCTCCTCTATGTAGCTGAGACTGGTCTCATCTTCAGTGAGTTCAATATTATCTTCTTCGGTAGAAGGATTATCCACAGAAGCAGTATCAGGGTTGTTAGTAGTCATAATTTATACCATAGAAAAATCATCTATTACCAGTTTAAGCCTATCCTAATTACTAACAAAGCTATCGGGACTCCGATCTTTTTTCGGCTAAAAATGGCTTCAAACTCAACGGTAGCAAAGAAAATACGTTACTCTGGCTAAAAATGGCTCTTTGCGTAGCATGACCCAGGAAAACCCAGATAGATCGAGAAATCCGCTATTTTGACATATCACATCGCAAGGATTCAAAACTATTTTTCAGACATTTTTTGCTACAGTCCCGCTATAATACAATCCACAATTAATAATCTATAACTATGTCCAAAGCAGAAATTAATTTTCCTTATTTTGACAAAATCTTGGCCAATTTAGAAGATGAAGCAACTAAAACTATCTTTGGAAACCACGTTCACTGGGGTTATTGGGAAAACCCTAATTGGGCAAAAAATACTGCTGAAGATTTTGCGTCCGCGACTGAAAAACTATCAAAAAAGGTTTATCAAGCTGCTGATATTAAGGATCGTATTTCTATTTTAGATGTTGGTTGTGGTTTTGGCGGTACAGCTAGCAGTATTAATAACAATTATTCTGAGGTAAAAATCACGGGATTAAATATAGATGAACGGCAATTAAATGTAGCTAGAAAACAAGTTCAAGCTTGTGGTAATAATTCTATTGAATTTGTTCAAGGAGATGCTACTAAAATGCCTTTTCCTGATAATTCTTTTGATGTGGTTTTGGCGGTAGAGTGCATTTTTCATTTTCCTAGTCGTTCTGCTTTTTTTCAAGAAGCAAAAAGGGTTTTAAAGCCTGGTGGTAAGATTGCTTTGTCTGATTTTGTTCCTACTGCCACAATCAATTTTTTTGAACCTGTGGTCAGATTGTTTATCAAAGACTTGGGTGCTGAAACTTACGGTAATGTTAATTTTTTCACGGTTGCTAACTATCAAGATTTAGCCAGAAAAATAGGTTTGAACAGTTTTCTAATAGAAGATATTACTTTTAATACTTTACCTACTTATAAAATCCTCAAGGAGTTTCCTGTTTTCTCAGATTCTTCGGCTAATCAGAAAACAAATAATGTTTTTGAATGGGTGACAAGGTTGGGACTACTACGTTATTTAATTTTGTCAGCAAGGATAGAATAATTTTACTATTTTCAATTGAGGTCTTATAGCAGGGAATAGGGAATAGGGAATAGTGGGAAAAATATTTCCCTGTCTCAGGTTTATTATCAGAATAAGTCTTAACCAACATATTATAGATGCTTCACAAAATGAAATAGCTATTGCGGCATCCGCAACAGAGAGGGGAGGTAGATATTTTCTCCATCACACACCGGAAATTACGGTGCTTCACAAAATGAAATGACTATTGCTACATCCGCAACAGAGAGAGGAGGTAAATATTTTTCCATCACACACCTCAAATTCTGGTGCTTCACAAAATGAAATGACTATTGCCACATCCGCAACAGAGAGAGGAGGTAAATATTTTCTCCATCACACACCGGAAATTACGGTGCTTCACAAAATGAAACAGCTATTGCCACATCCGCAACAGAGAGGGGAAGTAGATATTTTCCCATCACACACCTCAAATTCTGGTGCTTCATAAACAGAGAGGGGAAGTAAATATTTTCTCCACCACACACCGGAAATTCTGGTGCTTCAGAAAATGAAATGACTATTGCGGCATCCGCAACAGAGAGGGGAAGTAAATATTTTCTCCATCACACACCGGAAATTACGGTGCTTCACAAAATGAAATAGCTATTGCGGCATCCGCAACAAAGAGGGGAAGTAGATATTTTCCCATCACACACCTCAAATTCTGGTGCTTCATAAACAGAGAGGGGAAGTAAATATTTTCTCCACCACACACCGGAAATTACGGTGCTTCACAAAATGAAATGACGATTGCGGCATCCGCAACAGAGAGGGGAAGTAGATATTTTCTCTCCACACACC
Source organism: Cyanobacteriota bacterium (assembly GCA_034190295.1). Lineage (GTDB taxonomy): Bacteria > Cyanobacteriota > Cyanobacteriia > Cyanobacteriales > Microcoleaceae > Okeania. The sequence goes on from JAXHSW010000004.1 coordinate 26,575, forward strand.
GGAAATTCGGTGCTTCAGAAAATGAAATGACGATTGCGGCATCCGCAACAGAGAGGGGAGGTAGATATTTTCCCATCACACACCGGAAATTACGGTGCTTCACAAAATGAAATAGCTATTGCGGCATCCGCAACAAAGAGAGGAGGTAAATATTTTCCCATCACACACCGGAAATTCTGGTGCTTCAGAAAATGAAATGACGATTGCGACATCCGCAACAGAGAGGGGAAGTAGATATTTTCTCTCCACACACCTCAAATTCTGGTGCTTCAGAAAATGAAATGACGATTGCGGCATCCGCAACAGAGAGGGGAAGTAGATATTTTCTCTCCACACACCTCAAATTCTGGTGCTTCAGAAAATGAAATAGCTATTGCGACATCCGCAACAGAAAGAGGAAGTAGGTATAACAGTTACCAAGGTGCTTAGGATATAAAGGACAAACATAGATAGCGATCGCCTCATTGACACGCCCTAATAATTTGATACTTTTTCCTACACACACCTCAAATTCTGGTGCTTCAGAAAATGAAATGACTATTGCGACATCCGCAACAGAGAGGGGAAGTAGATATTTTCTCCATCACACACCGGAAATTACGGTGCTTCAGAAAATGAAATGACGATTGCGGCATCCGCAACAGAGAGGGGAAGTAGATATTTTCTCTCCACACACCGGAAATTACGGTGCTTCAGAAAATGAAATGACTATTGCCATATCCGCAACAAAGAGAGGAGGTAAATATTTTTCCATCACACACCGGAAATTACGGTGCTTCAGAAAATGAAATAGCTATTGCGACATCCGCAACAGAAAGAGGAAGTAGGTATAACAGTTACCAAGGTGCTTAGGATATAAAGGACAAACATAGATAGCGATCGCCTCATTGACACGCCCTAATAATTTGATACTTTTTCCTACACACACCTCAAATTCTGGTGCTTCAGAAAATGAAATGACTATTGCGACATCCGCAACAGAGAGGGGAAGTAGATATTTTCCCCATCACACACCTCAAATTCTGGTGCTTCAGAAAATGAAATAGCTATTGCGACATCCGCAACAAAGAGGGAAGGTAAATATTTTCCCCACCACACACCTCAAATTCTGGTGCTTCATAAACAGAGAGGGGAAGTAAATATTTTCTCCACCACACACCGGAAATTACGGTGCTTCACAAAATGAAATGACTATTGCTACATCCGCAACAGAGAGAGGAGGTAAATATTTTTCCATCACACACCGGAAATTACGGTGCTTCAGAAAATGAAATGACTATTGCGGCATCCGCAACAGAGAGGGGAGGTAAATATTTTTCCATCACACACCGGAAATTGCGGTGCTTCAGAAAATGAAATGACTATTGCCACATCCGCAACAGAGAGAGGAGGTAAATATTTTCCCATCACACACCTCAAATTCTGGTGCTTCATAAAATGAAATGACTATTGCGGCATCCGCAACAAAGAGGGGAGGTAAATATTTTCCCATCACATCACACACCGGAAATTACGGTGCTTCACAAAATGAAATGACTATTGCGGCATCCGCAACAGAGAGGGGAGGTAGATATTTTCTCCATCACACACCGGAAATTACGGTGCTTCAGAAAATGAAATAGCTATTGCGGCATCCGCAACAAAGAGGGGAAGTAGATATTTTCCCATCACACACCTCAAATTCTGGTGCTTCATAAACAGAGAGGGGAAGTAAATATTTTCTCCATCACACACCAGAAATTACGGTGCTTCACAAAATGAAATGACTATTGCGGCATCCGCAACAAAGAGGGGAGGTAGATATTTTCCCATCACATACCGGAAATTACGGTGCTTCACAAAATGAAATGACTATTGCTACATCCGCAACAGAGAGAGGAGGTAAATATTTTCCCATCACACACCGGAAATTACGGTGCTTCACAAAATGAAATGACTATTGCCACATCCGCAACAGAGAGAGGAGGTAAATATTTTTCCATCACACACCGGAAATTACGGTGCTTCAGAAAATGAAATAGCTATTGCGGCATCCGCAATAAAGAGGGGAAGTAGATATTTTCTCCATCACACACCGGAATTACGGTGCTTCACAAAATGAATTAGCTATTGCGGCATCCGCAATAAAGAGGGGAAGTAGATATTTTCTCCATCACACACCGGAATTACGGTGCTTCACAAAATGAAATGACTATTGCCATATCCACAACAGAGAGGGGAGGTAAATATTTTCCCATCACACACCGGAAATTACGGTGCTTCAGAAAATGAAATGACTATTGCGGCATCCGCAACAAAGAGGGGAGGTAGATATTTTCCCCACAACACACCGGAAATTACGGTGCTTCAGAAAATGAATATTCGGGAGAATCAACTAAAGATTCAAAATCTCAACCTAGAATTAAACAGCCTTGCTCTGAAGCATTCTTCCTCAATCCTAAATTTATTTTTAATAATTACCTCTCCTGAAAAAGAAAAGAATTGACCAAAAAGAAATTTTTGTCTTTTTTATGCTGTATAAACAGAGGCTTTAAACCTTAATTCTGCGGCAAAATTGATTGTAAAAATTAACTATCTTTTCCCTTATGGGATATCCCACTAACCTCCTAAAATCCGCCAGTAATAGGATATATCAAACCCATAAAGCATTCTCAGTCCTACCGATTACTGACAACTTATTTAACAGGCTTATAACCCACCCAATACTTACTAATGAAATGAACTTCAGTAGCAATATTAATAAAACCTGCTTTCTCCAAACGTTCCTCTAAATTATCTGTAATATAACTCTGATAATAAGGTTCATGGAACATTGCTGGGAAGTTTTTTAACATTGGCGCAAAATCAGGTTCATCAGAAACCTGAATCGAATCACAAATCACAAAAACACCCCCAGGTTGAGTAACTCGAAAAGCTTCCTCTATTACTTTTTGACGTACTATAGGTGGTAATTCATGGAACAAAAAAACACAAGTTGTTGCCTGAAAAAAATTATCTTTCAAAGGTAAATCCTCAGCATTTCCTTGTAAAAATTGAGGCAAATCTCCCAACTCTTCAGATAATAATTGATGAGCTTTTTTTAAATAAGCAGACGATAAATCAACACCATAAAGAGCAGCCTTTGGTAAAGTAGCGCGAATAAACTTTAAAGTTCTACCAGTACCACAAGCAATATCTAAAACTCGTAAATTTTGAGTAGCGATCGCCTCCAAATTTTGCCCAGAAAATAACTTTTCTAATCCCATTTTTAACGGAGCTAAAATTCGTCTGCGCATGGCATCAGCAGTGCCATTAAATAAAAGTTCTACCTGTAAATCGTAGAGATTAGCTGATGTATCGCTTAAGTATCCATCTGTTTGATAATGAAAATTTTGTAAATAATAACTAGGATAATTTTGAGTATTTATTTGTGGAGAAAATTCTTGATATTTCTTTTGTTTAATTCTATTCCAAACTATAGGCATATCTAGCCAAATATTAGGATAATAACTGAAAAAATCTAACCAGGGATTATCAAATATAATATTAACTGGATAAATACCATTTTCTCCATCTGCCAAATCTCTTTCCATAATATTATCAATGCGTTTCTGCATTTTTTGGAGAATTCCAGCAGACAAAGGTTGAGTTTTAAATTCAAGAGTTGGATAAACAAAATTTCTCAGGCGAGTAGAAATTTGTTTGTGAGCTAAAGCGAAGTAAATTTTACCTTGTTGAAATGTTTGATAAGAAAATTTTGTAATAGTATCTGACATGACGATAAGTCTCAATAGATTTTGCGAGTGTTGTAGTTTTCATTAAGAATTGTAACGCAATTATTATATAGCAGAAGGAAGAAGGAAGAAGGAGCAAGGAGAAGGGTTGATATTCCGTTGTTTTAGATATTCCATAAATCAAAAGTAGTAATGGCAGTTGCTATAGTTTTGAAGAAAAGACTATATAGCACTTTGGCGTTTGACAATATTTGCGTAGCATTCCGGTCGGAAAAGGCAAGAGGCAACAGAGGAATGTCAAACACCTTAATCCCACATTCCGCACTTCAATTTGTAACATGAAAATTAGTATAAAATCCGTAGCTTACTTAAGTATTTATACTATATAAATTATCTTCATTTACCTCGATCGCTCGTCAAATTCTCAGTTAAATATTAAGCATAAATACTTACCAATGGATCGTGGATAATTGATAATTAATCGAATCTAGGTTTAAAGCCTCTCACTCGCCGTGGAGAAAAAATCTGATTTCCTTATATTCAATTCCGTAACGGTTTTAACCTTCTTGTAATTATCCATTATCAATTAATGAATGAATCGTTGACTCCTATTAGCCACTATAATTTACTTCTTACTTCTTACTTCTTACTTCTTACTTCTTACTTCTTACTTCTTACTTCTTACTTTTGACTTCTAACTTTTGACTTCTAACTTTTAACTTTTGACTTTTATTTTTATGCTACGTTTTGTCGTGCGGAATGTAGGTTTAATCTATAGTGCTATACCTAGATATATTCCCTCAAAAAAAATAGCCCCCAGTAAAGGAGGCTATAAAAACTAACTCGCTATTGTTTCACATTACTAAATTTTTGTGATGAGGCGAGGCAGGTAAATCAAGAGTCATTCATCTAGAAAAATCATTTCTAGTTCCTACTTAGGAATGAGGATTGAATAAAATACTCATTCCTTAAGGTCTGAGAAAACTTCTTTCCTCCTAACTTCTGAGTTCTACTTACTCAATTAACAATCGTAGTAGAGAGAAAACTCATAAGGATGAGGCCGTAGACGCATAGGGTTAACCTCATTATCCAACTTGTACTCAATCCAAGTTTGAATCAAGTCCTCCGTAAATACCCCACCAGTAGTTAAAAATTCATGGTCTTTTTCTAAAGCTTCCAGAGCACCCTCTAAAGACCCAGGAGTAGAAGGAATCTTGCTTAACTCTTCAGGGCTGAGGTCATAAATATCCACATCTAAAGATTCACCAGGGTCAATTTCATTCTTAATCCCATCAATACCAGCACAAAGCATCGCAGCAAAAGCCAGATAAGGATTACAACTAGCATCAGGACAACGGAACTCTAATCGTTTGGCCTTGGGATTTGTACCACTTAAAGGAATCCGAACAGAAGCAGAGCGGTTACCTTGAGAATAAGCCAAGTTTACCGGAGCTTCAAATCCAGGAACTAATCGCTTATAAGAATTAGTAGAAGGATTAGAAAATGCCAATATTGCTGGAGCGTGCTTCAGAATACCACCAATATAATTAAGCGCCATCTTACTCAAATTGGCATAACCATCACCCCAGAATAAAGGTTGTCCATCTTTCCAAATTGACTGGTGACAGTGCATCCCCGAACCATTATCGTTAAATATAGGCTTAGGCATGAAAGTAATAGTTTTGCCATATTTTTTACCCACATTCTTGATGACATACTTATAAATCATCAAGTTATCTGCAGCATCTACCAATTTGCCAAACTGAAAACCCAACTCATTCTGACCACCTGTAGCCACTTCATGGTGATGCTTTTCAATGGGAACCCCACACTTGGCCATAGTCAACAACATTTCTGTCCGCAAATCTTGCGCCGTATCCGTGGGAGATACAGGAAAATAACCTTGTTTATAACCTGGTTTATAAGCTTTATTACCACCTGGTTCTTCGCTACCAGAATTCCAGCGACCTTCTATACTATCTACATAGTAATAAGCTTTATTTTCCGTTTGATCGAAGCGAGCATCCTCAAATATAAAGAATTCAGCTTCAGGACCAAAAAATACAGTATCTCCAATACCTGTTGATTTTAAATAATCAACTGCCTTCTGAGCAATAACCCTGGGACAACGACTATACCATTCACCAGTTCGAGGTTCTTTAATACTACAAATGACACTTAATGTCGGTTCAGCCATAAATGGGTCAATCCAAGCAGTAGTTGGATCGAGTGCCATCATCATGTCTGACTCGTTAATACTTTTCCAGCCACGAATACTGGAACCGTCGAAAGCAACTCCATCTGTAAAGGAACTCTCATCAATTTGGCTTTTGTGAAGTGTTAAATGTTGCCAAATTCCAGGTAGGTCAATGAATTTCAAATCAATAACTTGAATGTCATCATTGTTAATCCAGTTCAATACATCTTGGGCTGTTTGTGCCATATTAGCTCCTAAGTTTTAAATTTTGGCTTTCTTCACAAGAAGAATAGCTCTAATCAGAATACATCAGTTTTAAATTTTGGCTTTCTTCACAAGAAGAATAGCTCTAATCAGAATACATCCAGCCAATCATAAGAATGAAATTTGTTGAGTTTTTGTATCTAAAGTTACAATATTTTCTGTCCTTACCGGAAAGTTGGGTCTAAAGCCTCCTTTAAGTGGGGAACTTTTCAATGCACTAATGTATATAGTTGCAGATGTGCTCAACTGACAGATCCCCTCGCTTTTAGCCAAGGGAGGATGTCAATCAAATAATCCTGCTAAGTGTCAATTTATAGTACGCTAATATAGAAAATTTAAGAAATTGTTGGGAGAATAATTATATGCGGGACACTATAACTAGCTTAATAGATAATTACGATGCTAAAGGTCGTTATTTGGACCGGGATGCTGTCGATCGATTAAAATCTTATTTTGAAACTGGTACTGCGCGAGTACAAGCTGCTACGGTAATTAATTCTATGGCTGCTAGTTTGGTTAAGCAAGCTGGGATTACGTTGTTTGCACAACAACCGGAATTAATCCGTCCCGGTGGTAATGCTTATACGACTCGCCGTTATGCTGCTTGTCTGCGGGATATGGATTATTATCTACGTTATGCTACTTATGCTTTGGTCGCAGGTAATACGGATGTTTTGGATGAAAGGGTCTTACAGGGTCTTCGAGAAACCTACAATTCTCTGGAAGTACCTATTGGACCTACTGTGGTGGGAATTGGTATTCTTAAGGAACTTGTTAAATCTGAAGTTGCAGCGGCAGGTATTGAAACTGGCGCTTTTTTAGAAGCACCCTTCGACCATTTAATTAGTGAGTTAGCTGAAAAGGATATTTAGTATTAAAAAAAGCGGTCAGCAGTCAGCAGTCAGCAGTCAGCAGTCAGCAGTAAACGTTTAGAAGGGGATTTAAACCAGAGCTGCTAAAAGCTGTTAACGTTTGCGCAGCATTCCGATAGGAAAGTTCTTCTGCAAGAGGCTAGCTGTTTGCGGAGCATTCTGGTATCCAAATGCGCTCAAGCTAATAGCTAGTTAATATTTCTTGGCTTTACTAAGTTAATGGCCGTAGGGGCGGGTTCAATAAAAAGATGAATAAAACCCGCTTCTATCTATGTGGGTATCAAAAGTTTTTCTGAAGCTATAAAATTAATTTTTCTGAATAGCTAATGGTTAAAATATTTGCTGAACCTGCAGTAGTTAGTCTATAAAAAAATTAGTTTTGACAAAATTTTGGGTTAAGTTAGTTTTGATTAGTTTTGATCGAAGGATTATATATTTTTGATGATTGTTTCTAAGTTAATATAGTAGTATTGAGCTGGGAATTTTATTTAGCGATCGAAAGAAAGCATCTTCTCACTTCAACAGCAAATATTTTCGGTAATTCATGTTTTCTGGTCTCTTATTGATAGAAATTAAACCGAAGATGATATGTAGCGTTTCTCCAGTTACTGAGGTACAGTTGTTTTTCCCTGTTTCCCGAATTACTACTCCCTACTCCCTAAAATATAGGATAAGTAAATATTTGTGGTTAAACAAAGATTAGATATTTTATTAGTAGAAAAAAATTTATGTACTTCTCGACAAAAAGCTCAAGTTTTGATTAGAGCAGGAGAAGTAATGGTAAATCAGCAAATAATTGATAAACCAGGAACTGAAGTTGAGTCTGAGGCAAATATAAAAGTTAAGCAAAAATCTTTATATGTTTCTAGGGGAGGTTATAAACTTGCCAAAGCATTAGAATATTTTTCTATTCCTATTTCTGGCAGAATATGTCTTGATGGAGGTATTTCAACAGGTGGGTTTACAGACTGTTTGTTAAAAGCAGGGGCTAAATTAGTTTACGGTATTGATGTTGGATATGGGCAAGTTGACTGGGGTTTGCGTAATGACCAAAGAGTTGTTTTGAAAGAGAGAACTAACCTACGTTATTTAACTCCTACAGAATTATATGGCGAGGAATTAATATTAAATTCTCAAGCACAGGAAAATTCAGAAATATATCCTAATTTAGCAGTAGTTGATGTTTCTTTTATTTCTGTAATTAAAGTTTTACCTGCTTTATGGCAATTACTTATTCCACCTCGTGAGACAATATTGTTAGTAAAACCTCAATTTGAAGTAGGAAAAAAACGAGTAGGTAAAAAAGGTGTGGTACGTTCTTCTACTGACCAAGCTGAAGCAATTTTTCAAGTATGGAGTAATGCTCAGAATTTAGGATGGGGATATTCTGGTTTAACCTGGTCTCCCATACAAGGTCCGGCTGGTAATATAGAATATTTATTATGGTTAAATATAGAGAGTAAACTCTCGATAGATTTGGCAGCGATCGCTCAGATAACAAAATTAGCTCAAGAAGACTTTAATCGTGTTTCGTCGTAAGCATTTAACCGTCAGCTATCAGCTATCAGCTATTAATTTTGGGAAAGGTAAAAGCAACCTTTGAAGTTGAGAAAGAATAAAAGTTACTGCCAAAATCCTCTTCCTAAATCTTAGAAGTAATTATTCATTACTAAATATATTTATTCATGGTTTTAGTCATTTTACTTCAGAGAATTAGTATATTTTTTCTTTTCTTGATTAAATTATCTATTTATATATTTTGTACTTCATTTATTTTTAGCACAATAATTTCTGCCAAAATTATATCTGTCAAATTAGCGGATCGATTTTTATATAGTTTAATTCTCTTTGGCGATTTTTTAAGAGGAATAGAAATAGTAGAACTTTTCAATATTGTTGCTTTTGCTGTAGTGGGAATGGGTTTTGGTTTAGCAAGTATTTTTTTACCTAAGTATTTAGGTCGTTATGTGAGTGCAATTCTATTAATAATTTTAGTGCCAATAATTTTTCTCACAACTCAAATGGTAAGATATGACATTTGGGTAGAACAGGTAGCAAATAACGAAAATTTATCTCTCGATGGAGCTGAATTACTAGCTAATTCATTTTTAAATCAAAGGGTAGGTAATGATGGTATCTATGGTTTCTATTTATATACTGCTCAGTTTCCTATTTTACCCGATAAAAAAGTACAGATGAATAATTTAGATAGATTGGAAAAGAGTGTTAATTCAAAATTTGTGAGTCTGATAGGAGTACCACCAGGGGTTATTTCTTGGGCAATGAGTTTGTGTTTTTGGGTAATTAGAATTTTTTATTTTTTAGTAGCAGTAGTCACGACTGTTGCTCACTTCAGAGAAGGTTTAAGAATAGTAAAATGTTGATTTTATAGATTAAATTTTGCTCTGGGAGTTATAGTAATTTGATAACTTTTTGCTAAAAATATCTAGGCTATTTCTTAGGAGTCAGTCCTCAGGAGTCAGAACAAAGAATATCACGTTAAACTATGGGAATATCTATTGCTAAAATAAGTGCCAACGACAGAATATGTTAATCCAGAATGATTAGCAAATGAATCAGAATAACTTGCCAGAGGTGATATTTTAAATGTTGTAATTGCAGCAGCAAGTCGCGCAGTGATGAGAGAAGGAAAAGCTCAAAAAGTTTACCCTTTTGACTTAACTGAAGAAATCAAATTTGTGCGAGAAGCAAAGACAAAAATTGGTTCTCCTCACTATGAAACTAATCAACAAAAACCCAAAATTAAAGAGACAATAATAGAACCAGATAATTTATCTCCAGAACTTCGCGATCGCGACAGCGGAACGGAGTTCTATCGCTACGATAAAGCTATTTCAGAGATAGATAAATCTGAGAAAAAGGAGTAGGGGAGTAGGGGAGTAGGGGAGTGCGGGAGAACTATAGCAGTCGAAGGAAAGGTTAGGACAAATCAAAAGCTGAAAACAAAGACAACGTAAGATTTTTCCTTCTTTCTTCTGCTATAAACGTCAGAATAATTACAGCAGTTTTGGAGTTGATGAGGTACAAAATTTTAGGACTTTAGGGAGTAGGGAGTAGGGAGTAGGCAGTAGGGAAAAAAAGATTAATTTTAAAACTGTACCTCACTATCTTAAAAAGTGCTGTAATAATAACTGGGGTGCTAATTATCAAAAAAGAAAGTTATTCAGTTTGTGTTAATTACTTAATAATTGAAGTGTCTCCTAAGTTAAGCATTCTTTTTTCGTACTTAGTATTATTTGGAAAACAAAGAATAGCAGGGCGAACCCGCGTCGGTGGCAGACGCACCTGGTAGCGCACTCCTGTGAGAAAAGAAGAAAAAAACTCTACTTCAGTAACTTGAGAAACGCTATAAATATACTAATAAAAAAAAATCCAGAAAATTTATTAACTTCTGACTTCCTGTTTCTTGATTAAATAATTCCAGAAAATTTATTAACCCCTTCCTTCCTGTTTCTTGCTTCTTGATTAAATAATTCCAGAAAACTTCTTATAGCGGTTTTCACAAAGGTAGACTAGGGTCAAAATTATAGATATACCTAAAGTTTAATAAGTTTCAGAATATAGTTGTATTCTATGAAACATGAAAACCGCTATAACTTCTTACTTCTTGATTAAATAACTCCAGAAAATTTATTAACTTCTGACTTCTGACTTCTGACTTCTAACTTCTAATTCCTTCTTCCTTCCTTATTAAATAATTCTTGTTGTAAACGATAAATAATAGTATCTGGTTCAACCTGACTTAAAATATCCTGAATAACTATATCTTGCCCCAAAGCTCCCCAAGTACAACCCTTTTCCAAATAAACCTTAGTAGCTCTACCAATAGCATAAATTCCATAAGCTGCAATAGAAGCTTGAGTAATAGCAACTCCTGCATAAGAAGTAACACCAACCTTTCCTAAACCCAATAATAAACTACTACCCAACTCCCCTAACAACATACCACCTTCACTAAATATAATAACTTTCCAAAGTTTACCTGCTTCATAGCTAGTCATAGGCAAATTATAGAGACGAGACAAAGAACGAATTAAAGCTAAATCTATTACAGTAGTTCCCATAACATCAATAATAGCAACAGGATTAATAGCAACAGCTAAAGCTTTATACTTAGCAAAATCCCAAATTAAATCATCAGCTTCATCTTGTTTAATCTTAACAGTTTTATGAGCAATAGTTACCTCAGCTTCTCTTGCTTGTACCAACGCATTTAACGCTAAAAGCGATCGCCCTTCCCGCTCTAAAATAGTAATTATTTTTTGTTTCAAAGGATCTATTTGAGGCGATGGAGTTTCCCATTCGTGAGTCACATTACCATCAGGCCATTCAATTTTTACAGGTATAGGAGCTGGTTCTGCTGAAACCATTACTACTTCCGTCGGAGGATAAATATCTTCTAATTCTTCTAATTCTTCTGACTTATCCGCAACAATATTTTGCAAATTTTGATAAATATCTTCTCGTTCCGCTTCTGGATATAAATCAATTTTATTAAACACTAAAATTAGCGGTTTTTTAGCCTTCCTTAATTCACTCAAAGCATCATATTCAGTGCGGGTAAGATCCCCAGAAACAACAAATATAATTAAATCTGCTTTGCGAGTAACTTCCTTAGCCATTTCTCCACGAACTTGACCTGCTACTTCATCTAATCCAGGAGTATCTATTAAATCTATTTTTGCTTTCTCTTGTTGATGAGAATTAATAAAAATATTAGGAGTCCATCTAATAGCACGAGGCCATTGAGTCACACCATTTAGAGGACCTGTTTCTAATATTTTTTCACTTAATAAAGCATTTAAAACTGCTGATTTACCACGACTTACAAGACCAAAAACTGCTATTTGAATTACTCCTTGGTCTAGTTTATCAATATTAGATTTTAATAAATCCAATTGAGTTTTTAAGGAGGATGAAAATTCAGAAGTGGTTGTTTTTTGTGCGGTATTTTGCAAACCAGAGTATCTATTTAGAGCTTTTCGTAAACTTGCTCTAGCACGTTTCCAGTGAAGTTGACTTTGTTTACGATAACGTTCTGTTGATTGAGAATTTTCTATAATTATTTCTGGGTAGATATTTGAGTTATTCAAAGTTAGACTTGCCTTAGATAATTTAAATAATTTGGTAGGAAATCAAAGTATTATTAGTAATGATATAATTTTATCAAATCAATTGGCATAATTTCTTAAAGACTCCTCATTGAGTCTAGGGAAAAAGTTGATAATTGGTATAAGTTGAGTTTTTGAGATAAAAATGAGTGAAAATTCCAATAATTTAGAGTTGGCAATAGTGATAGATAGTCAATCTATGAGCGGTCTGGAATGTCTATCAAATTGGGAAAGTTTGGTAAGAGCTGAGATTAAACAAATTCTCAAAAAAAATAGTTATCAAATTACTCTGAGTAAAAGAAGAAAATATTTTTTTCAGATAGGGTTATTACAAGTAGATATTGAGCAAGAAGATTTTGATAATTTAGTAAGTATCAGAAATTGGGAAGAATTGGTAAGAGATAAAATCAAAGAAATTATCAAAGAAAATTATGCTCAAATAGATGAATATAGCTCCTATGACTTTAGACCGAGTTTGTTGGAAGTAGTAATAAATGAAGAAGACTATGAAAATTTGGCACGCTTCAAAAATTGGGAACAATTATTAAGGGATAAGGTTGACAAAATTATTGATGAAAATTATGATAAAATCTCCGATATTCAAGACTTAATGTACGAAGAGAGTTTACCGAATAATTAAGGTTTAAAGCCTCTCCTTTAAAGGAGAAACAAAAAAAATTTTCCTTAATCATCAATCCTCTTCCTTTTAGGGAGAGGTAATTATTAATTATTAATTATTAATTATTAATTGTTGAAAACCACTTCCTTATACTGACTACCCAGGTAGTGATGGTTCACCACCCACACCTGATTAATTAATTGTAGAACAGATGCAAGGAGTCTATACATATTAGTAGACTATTTTTTGCTTTTCCACTAAATGTGTTTCAGTAATTCTCAGTTATTCTTTGTCTGAATAGGTAAAATTATTTATAAATTTACCATTGAGTCGTATTTTTATTTATTAGTAGGTTGTTAAATACTCCCTAAAAATTCCAAATTTACTGGTTATCTAGCACAGGTATCTATTTCCTATTGCCATATTATTGTGCCGGAGTTGAGACAAATTCATTTCTCAACTTTCACAAAATTGACTATATGTGGAAGTAGGGAAATATTTTGAATAATTTCTCCTAATTTCTCAACTCTCACAAAAATTAGTATCTGTGGAAATTTTGTGGGAGTAGGGAAATATTTTGAATAATTTTTCCTAAATTTTCAACTCTCACAAAAATTAGTATCTGTGGAAGTATAGAAATATTTTTCTCAGTTCATATCTGCTAGTCTTTTCCGATAATAGTTGCTCCTCAAAAATTCTCAATATACTAATTATTCCACAGAGGTAATTACTATTTATTGCAGAATTTCTCCTAATTTCTCAACTCTCACAAAAATTAGTATCTGTGGAAATTTTGTGGGAGTAGGGAAATATTTTGAATAATTTTTCCTAAATTTTCAACTCTCACAAAAATTA
>JAXHSW010000004.1:40326-62184 GCA_034190295.1 Cyanobacteriota bacterium
CTAATTATTCAGCAGAGCTACTTAACTATGTTATTGCAGAATTTCTCCTAATTTCTCAACTCTCACAAAAATTAGTATCTGTGGAAATTTTGTGGGAGTAGGGAAATATTTTGAATAATTTTTCCTAAATTTTCAACTCTCACAAAAATTAGTATCTGTGGAAGTATAGAAATATTTTTCTCAGTTCATATCTGCTAGTCTTTTCCGATAATAGTTGCTCCTCAAAAATTCTCAATATACTAATTATTCCACAGAGGTAATTACTATTTATTGCAGAATTTCTCCTAATTTCTCAACTCTCACAAAAATTAGTATCTGTGGAAATTTTGTGGGAGTAGGGAAATATTTTGAATAATTTCTCCTAATTTCTCAACTCTCACAAAAATTAGTATCTGTGGAAGTAGGGAAATATTTTGCTCAGTTCATATCTTCTAGTCTTTTCCGATAATAATGGCTCCTCAAAAATTCTCAATATACTAATTATTCAGCAGAGCTACTTAACTATGTTATTGCAGAATTTCTCCTAATTTCTCAACTCTCACAAAAATTAGTATCTGTGGAAATTTTGTGGGAGTAGGGAAATATTTTGAATAATTTCTCCTAATTTCTCAACTCTCACAAAAATTAGTATCTGTGGAAGTAGGGAAATATTTTGCTCAGTTCATATCTTCTAGTCTTTTCCGATAATAGTTGCCCCTCAAAAATTCTCAATATACTAATTATTCAGCAGAGCTACTTAACTATTTATTGCAGAATTTCTCCTAATTTCTCAACTCTCACAAAAATTAGTATCTGTGGAAGTAGGGAAATATTTTGCTCAGTTCATATCTTCTAGTCTTTTCCGATAATAGTTGCCCCTCAAAAATTCTCAATATACTAATTATTCCACAGAGGTAATTACTATTTCTTACCATATTATTCTGCTGGAGTTGAGACAACTTCCACTTTTTTCTCCTCTGGCAAAATATGACTCATTACCTGAGTTACAAAAGACTTCAAGAAATTATTTTGCTGAGTTTTGCTAAATACACTTTGTAGAATTTTGCTTAATTTATCTATATTCACAGAATTACTATCTGTTTGAGTAGCAAAATATTCTACTAAACTAATACCTGCTATTCTTGTTAGATAAGCAGCACTTACAGCTTGAACTGCACCCCCAGCTACAAAAGTTACAGTATTACTTTTCAAGACAGTAGTTAATGTTTTTGTCGAAATTTCTACTAAGCCTAATTTTAACATTAGCTCTGCTATAGTTCCCGCTACTTGTTTGCCTTGTGCGAGGGAAAACTTTTGCTCATATATCGCACTTAAATCTACTATTAATTGAGCATTTATAGCTGCTGTTGCTAATAAATCTAAAGCTGGAACTGGATTAGCAAATGCTGTTGCTGCTGTTATCCATTGATACTGTTCAATTATCGGAATAGCACGTTCTCGTCTGACTTGATTTAAGATACTCTTAGCTTCGAGTGTAATTATTTGCGCTTTTCTTTTAGTAGTTGCCCAGACTAATTTTTCTGTTTCTTTTTCTAATGTTTGATTCAATTTTTCTATCAATCCAGATATTTCTGGTAATGATTGTTCTACAGATTCTTTAATAGTGCCATCTTGCTGATGTTTTCGTACTTTTACAGAGTTAGGTTTTGCAGAAATCCCTACTAAATTTTCTTCTGAGTTAATAGTAGATAATGTCTCTTTCAGTTTCTGTAGTATCTGGGGTTTTTGGTCTGGCAAATATTGGTCTTGTTTATTCCAAACTAGGATAAAACTTTGACCCAGAGATGTTAGTTTTGATAATACTTGATATTCTGAGTCTGTTAAGTCACCTGTAGTAACAAATAATATGAGGTCGTAAGGTGAAAGAGGATTAACTTGAGTATCCTCATTTGTTGTTACCCATTCTTCTTGCCATTTTATATCGCTAATTTCTAACTTTTGAGAATTAGTAGATAGCCATTGAGAATTCAATATTTCAGCCAAAGAAGTTTTACCTACTCCTCGATAACCAGTTACTACTATACTTAATTCTTTTCTTTCTAGTTCATTAGTAAGTGTAGTTACTTGTTGACGTAATTGGCTAATTTCTTCAGATTTTTTAGTGCTGTTTATTTCCTGAGAAACCTTATCTATAGTGATTTTTGATAAAGCGATCGCTGACTCTGCTACTTCTTTTGTTGGTGGTGCAATTATAGTAGGTTTTTGGAGTGTTTTAGACTGTGGTTTTTTTAAGAATAAAACTCCTAAACCTGCTGCCATAATTCCTAACATAGTCGCTCCACCAAATTCTGCTGCAGAATTTTGGACACTATCTAATAACCATAGCAGTAAAGATAATCCTATGCCTCCGACTAATATTGGTCTTTGTAATTTTATAGCCATTTTTTTTATCCTCGGAAACTTTCTTTAATTATAATTATTTATTTTATCTCAATCTTAGCAGAAGACCCCCACTATAGCGGTAGGAGAACCGTATAATAGCTTCGACCATCCTCTCTACTGACATACGTCGCTAAAACTTCGCCAACCATAATAAATTCTATACATTTTTGTCTATTAGTTATAGGAAAAAACTCAACTATTGTGGCTAAGAATTGAATAATTAAAAATGAGGAAATATAGCGTTTTAAAATGAGATTTCAAACTAGAGTTAGTTATTTACTAACAGGTAAGCAAACAGAACTAAGGACTTCCCTGCGGGATGCTACGCAAACAGCTATCAGCTATTGCTTCTTTTTAAGAGAGAGTCAAAGCTTTACTAATTGAGTGAGAATTAAATTTTACGCTCTCTAGCTGGCTTTAAAGTATATATATTAAAATCCCTTCATCATAGCTGAGAGCTGACAGCTAATAGTTGTTTGCTTACACTAACATTCAATAATGCGCGAATGCGCGAATTACTTCTCCTTTAAAACGGAATTGATTGACTAATCATAAAAATTTTTCTTTTTATCCTCTTAAAAGAGTCGGCTTTAAACCACAATTTTTCGGTAAAAATTCCGGCAAACCTTCTTACCTGTTGCCTAAAAGCGCCTAGTTTTTTACACAACTCAAATGAAATTAGTATATATTCATAACTCTAATATAAATGTCACAGAGAAGGAGAAAATCTTTTTTCAACAAACCAATAAATTTCTCCTTCTTAATTGTGTAATAACTTCAAGTATTGCCTTTACTACTAACCAAAATAAGAAGGCTCATTACCTGGTTTCCATTTAATATTACAACCAATACTTGGCTTTTGTTCTTCACCTACAGATTTTTCTGCTAAAACTGCATCTAAAGCTGCTCTTAAATCACTTCCTGTAACTGGTTGATTATTACTAGGACGACTATCATCTAATTGTCCTCTATATACTAATTTAAAATCGGCATCAAATAGGAAAAAATCTGGAGTACAAGCAGCAGTATAAGATTTTGCTACTTCCTGAGTTGCATCGAAACAGTAGGGAAAATTAAACCCTAATTCTAATGCCATTTCCTTTAGTTTATCGGGAGAATCATCAGGGTGACTTTCAATATTATTGGAACTAATAGCTACAATTCCTACATTTTTTGGAAGGTAATCTTTACCAATTTTAGCAAGTTCTAATTGAACGTGCTTCACAAATGGGCAATGGCGACAAATAAACATGATTAAGAGTGCTTTTTTTCCCTCAAATGTTGATAGGGAAATGATTTGCTCGGAAACTACGTCCGGCAACTGAAAATTTGGAGCTGGAGTTGCTAATGTCAGCATTGTAGAAGCGGTTAAAGCCATAGTTATTCCTGTATAATTTTCTCGATCAGAAAAACTATAGCAGGGAACAGGCAACAGGCAACAGCTCATCTGTGGGAAAAGCATTTCTCTGTCTTACGGTTCATCATCAATATAAGTCAAACACCAACTACTTCCTTGCTATACCACATTTTTACCAACTTAATCAAAACTAGACAATTTTTATCTTGAGGACTACTGAGATTTCTTTGACTACCACAAATCTCTAATACCAATTATCGCCCCATGAATGCTATAAAAAATCCATGAAATATTTCTATTGATAAAAACCAGTTTCCATCCTATTTTCTATCTATAAATCTATAGATTTTCTCTCTTTATTTTTGATTACTTCTTCCTCGAAAAATATTTGAGATAATTAAGCTCTTCCCTCTTCCCTCTTCCTTCTTCCTTCTTCCTTCTTCCTTCTTCCTTCTTCCTTCTTCCTTCATGATACTCTTTGCAATGGAATTTCAACTCTGAAAGTAGTTCCTTTACCTATTTCACTTGCAAAATCTATTGTTCCACTATGAAGTTCTACACACTGTTTAACAATTAATAATCCTCATTCTGTTCCTGCTATTTTACCGAAAAATTGTGGTTTAAAGCCGACTCTTTTAAGAGGATAAAAAGAAAATTTTTCATGATTAGTCAATCAATTCCGTTTTAAAGGAGAGGTAATTCGCGCATTCTTGAACTACATTACTTGCTCTATAGAAAGAGCTAAATAATTTTTGTTGATTTTCAACTGGAATAGCTATTCCTTCATCCTTAATTTGAGATAATTAAGCTACTAAGCTATTCCTTCTTCCCTCTTCCTTCTTCCTTCTTCCTTCTTCCTTCTTCCTTCTTCCTTCTTCCTTCATGATACTCTTTGCAATGGAATTTCAACTCTGAAAGTAGTTCCTTTGCCTATTTCACTTGCAAAATCTATTGTTCCACTATGAAGTTCTACACACTGTTTAACAATTGATAATCCTAATCCTGTTCCTGCTATTTTACCTACATTACTTGCTCTATAGAAAGAGCTAAATAATTTTTGTTGATTTTCAACTGGAATACCTATTCCTTCATCCTTAATCATAAAAATAGCTTTTTGGTCGTTTAAAGTTAACTGAAAATTTACCTCACCTCCTGTAGGTGAATACTTAATCGCATTTGATAATAAATTATTTAAGATATGCCGAATTAATTTATCATCTATCAAGAAGAATATCGCATCATTCTTGTTCGACTTAGATTGAGATTTCTGTTTTAATTGTTTGTTAATTGTGAAATTTATTATATGTTTATCGGTAGCAGTAACTTTGATAGATTCAGTAATGTGAGAACAGACTTTAATCAAATCAACAGGTGCTGGTTTATATTTCAGTTTTCCAGCATCCGCTTTACCAATAAATCGGACATCATCTAACAATTCAAGCATTTCTTGTGTAGACTCTTCAATATATACTAAATATTGATCTTTTTCAGCTTCAGTAATTTCAGAGTCATAGGACCTTAGTAATTGAGTAGATAATAATACTGTATTTAGAGGATTACCAAATTCGTGAGTAACCATTGAAAAAAAACGACCTCTTAGTTCTCTTAAATCTCGTTCTTGTTCTAAAGCTTGACGTATTTCCTCTTCCTCTTTTTTACGCTCTGTAATATCTCGACCTATATAAACAAAATTATGTATTCCTTCTACGTTTGTTTGAATCACTGAACAAGAAAGTTCAACAATAATTGTATCCCCTGTTTTATTCTGACAATTTAATTCTACATCTTGAGAAATTTGTTCTTTTAAAAATAAATATTTTTGCCGTGCTTTATGTAGTAATTCTTCCTGGGGAATAACCATAGAAATATTTTGACCTACCAATTCTTCTTTTGTATAATCAAACAAAATTTCTGCTGCACGGTTAACAGTTTTAATTACCCCCGAACTTGTTGTTACTAATAAAGCATCTGCCATAGAAGTAATAATTTTATTGATATAATCCTCAGAAGCAGCTAAAGAACTCAATAAAAGATTAGATTCATTTGAATTTTGAATTAACTGCTGCTGCATTACCATTTTTTCCGTTACATCTTCGACTAATACTATTAAGTTTTTTTCTGGAAAATTTTCATGAGAATTTGCAATTATAGATATATTGATATACAGAGGAGAATTCTTTTCTAAAGACCTAGCTACTCCTTCATACTCAAAACTTTCTCTTTGCCCATTAATCACTTCCTCCAGAAATTCTTCAACTCCTTCTAACTCTGGAAAACTATGACGAATATCTTCACCTAAAACTGCTAATTTTGGAGGAGCGGCAAATCTGTTTAACCCATAAGATACCTCTAAAATTTTTAATTCTGAATTAATTATCAAATACTCTCTTTGACGATATGTTAAAAGTTTTTTCAATAAGTTAATCATGGGTCATTTCAGTTATCAGTTATCAGTTATCAGTTAGCCTCCTCCGGAGGAACTACACTAA
Organism: Cyanobacteriota bacterium; assembly: GCA_034190295.1. GTDB lineage: Bacteria > Cyanobacteriota > Cyanobacteriia > Cyanobacteriales > Microcoleaceae > Okeania. Next base: position 46,555 of record JAXHSW010000004.1, read on the forward strand.
CAGTACCTCTGTAATAAAAAGGCTTAAAATCAGGAATATTCTATTTTTTTATCCCCTTAAAAAGCTATCCCCGATCGCTAACTTCTGAAAAGCTTGTGGGGAGGAGGGGAGCAGGGAGCAGGGAGGAGGGGAGAAGGGAGAAAGAGTATAGATAGGTAAGCGATCGGGTGCATCTGTTATGTGCAAAAATACTTTTTTCCTATATATTTTATATTTTATATTTTATATTTTATATTGCCTGTTGCCTTTCGGAGCTGTTGCCTAAAAGCGATAAATTTTTGGCTTTATTCATGCATTGAGATGCACCCTAAGCGATCGCTACTTAAGTTCTCAAAAAAATGTATTTTTCAATGCACTTTTTCTCTGGAAAAAGCCTCTCAAATGCCAATACATAACTTGACAAAATAAACAAGTTATGTGTTAAGAAAGATGTTTATAAAGCATAGCTTAAAAAGGGAGGCGCATACCCACAATTTCTCGGTAATTTCTATTATTTTATTTTGGCATAGATAATTTTATCAAAATAATTGGGTCGCGCCCCCCTTTTTAAGGCCAAATATTTTTGGAGGCTCTCTCAAATCCCCTACTTCCCCTCCACCGGAGGGTTAGGGGTGGGTTTGGTTAGGGGTGGGTTAACTTCTGTACGGGCAACTGGGGAGTATGCGCCAGCTTTCCGGCCGTTTGCTTCGCATAATGATCGAATGGTGCCCCTACTGACTTCTGACTTCTGAGGTGCGTTAATCATCCTATTTTTTCTAGCATTCTATATGATAATTTCTCGAATATATCATCTACATTCTCCCCAGTTTTAGCCGATGTAGAATATGTCGCAATAACTCTTTCATCTTCCTGATGCTCGAATTTTGATAATAGTTGATTAATTATTTCTGCATCAACTAAATCAGATTTATTCAAAGCCAATATAGCTACACTTTTAGGATTTACTGATAAAAATAAATCTAATCTTTCCGAAATATTTTCGATAGTTTCTTGACGAGTAACATCTGCTACAACTATGGCCCCACTAGCTCCTTGTAAATAACTAGGAGCGATCGCCTTAAATTTAGTATGACCTTCTAAATCCCAAATTAATAGCTGCAAAAAATTATTTTTTTCTACTTCTGTTTTGGGTAAATCTACTTTTTTACGAGAAATTTTTACCCCTACCGTAGAAAGATATTCGTCGCTAAACTGTCGGTCTACAAACTTACGAATAAGGCTAGTTTTTCCCACACCAAAATCACCAACAAGACAAATTTTTTTCGATATCATATTTCTAGCTAGTTGTCTTTTTCACTTGGTTCAAACAAATCAAATGTTACGCACCTACTCAATAATAGTGGTTGATTGTACTCCACACCTTGAGGAGAGTCTGTTTGTCCAGTTACTTCTAATCTTCTGGCATCCACTCCCTGTTTTACCAAAGCATCCCTGACTGTATTAGCTCGTTCAAGGGCCAACTGCTCGTTGATATCTGGATTGCCAGTACGATCTGTATGACCTATTATCCTAAGATGTTTTTGAGGATATTGGGTAAGAAGTTCTTGAATCTGGGCCATTGTTTCTTTATATACAGGCTGAAGTTGGGCTGAACCAAGCTCGAAGTAGATGCGGGTCTTCAGTTTGAGTGGACTAAGTTTAGTTGTGCTGATTACAGATTGTACTCCAGGAACTTGCTGAATTTTACTAATAATTATCTGAGAATCTGCCATATCCATAACTGTTCCTTTGACTGTAACTCTACCTTTTCCATATTCAGCGCTAATGGACACACCCTCCATTTGATTTAATACTCTTGTAATTCTATCTACCTCATCACTTATTTCTGAAGCGTCATGTAGTCTTCTATCAGCTATTATTTGATTATTTACTTCTAAATTGTAGAGACTAGCTTCTGTGTGAGCTATTTTTGCTGCTTTATTTCGTAGATTTTCATTGGGCAGTTGTCCAGTTAGAATTAAGGAACCTCGCTCTACTTTTGCACCTATTCTATAAATAGCCAACTCTGGAATATCAGACCAAGCTTTCCTAGTTCTTGCTTCAATACCCCGATAAAGTCTACTGTAATATTGATAGACGCCCCAAGGTATAAATATTAAGCTCAAAATTAATCCACAAACCATTAACAAAGCAGTGGGAGTTTTAGAAACTTCTAATTTCTGATTTTCTTGTACATCTTCTGTTTCAATTAACGACTTTAATAACAACTGAATTGAGGGAGGAATAGTATCAGGGTCTCCTTCAAAATTTTTAATATATTTACCATAATCAATAATAATGTTACTCAATACTTGTCGTAATTCTTTGACAAATGATTTGTTTGTTTGCCCTTTTATTACTACGGCTAAATAACAATATCCGGCAACTTCTAAGATAATTTTTGAATCCCCATATTCAATTTCATTTAGCTCAGAAATATCTCCGGACTGAGCAATACAATCATTCACAAAACTCCGAATAGCTGTTAACATTCCTGCTAGCATTTCTGATTCTAATTTATCTCGTCCAGAACGTTGAACTTCAGAAATTACTAAGCCAGATTCTTTGTGAATGAGAAATGCTGCTTGGACCGTAAAAATCCTTACTTCTGAGATGATTAATTCTGCATCTGAAACTCCTTGGAAACTTGCTTTAATTTTACGTCTTATTCCTTTTAAACTAAAAGTATCTGAAATTTTATCGTTAATTTCTCGAATTTCTTCTGCCATATATTTAGAAATGGTACTGCCAATGACAGGATATAAAGCATCTACTATAGAATTTTGCTCTAAAGTAATTTGATCTTTAATTGCTCTACCCATTTCTGGTGCTAATGCTTGAGAAATTTGTCGCCGGTCTATTCTAATTTGTTCTCTAATTGCTGCTCCCATTTCTGGTCCTAAAGCTTTGGCAATTTCTTGGGGATAATTCTGTATTGCAGTAGAAATTGCTATTGGCAATAATGGTGCTAATACTTCACTAATTGCCTGTTGGTCTTGCTCTGTTTTTTTGGTGATTATGATGTCGATGATTGGTGCTATTGCGTCTGCTATTACTTGAGGTTCTTGTTTGATTTGTGTTTCTATTGATGGTGCTAATAATGGTGCTAATGATGATGTTATTGCTTGTTGGTTTTGCTCTATTTTTTTGGTGATTATTATGTCGATGATTGGTGCTATTGCGTCTGCTATTACTTGAGGTTCTTGTTTGATTTGTGTTTCTATTGAGGGTGCTAATAATGGTGCTAATGATGATGTTATTGCCTGTTGGTCTTGTCTGAATCTTTTTTGTATGGCTTGGTCAATAACTGGGGCAATTGTTTCTATTACTTCTGCTTCTGTTTGACCTAATTGTAAGTTTTGTGAGAATAAAGGAGTTAGTACACTATTGAATTCATCTTGATTAGAATTAAAATTTTTTACTCCCTGGCTAGTATTTAGTTTCCGAATTAACCTGGCTAATTGAGAGCCAAATAAAATATTTTGTAAGGATTCAAAGGCTTCTAATTCTTCATCATATTGTTGGCGATCGTCTGATAATTCTGATAATTTTTGTGGGACAATTAATGGTTTTTCTATACCTGGTTCTTCTGCCTGATTATTAGTAGATGTACCCTCAACATCAATAATTTTATGCTGATTTTGTTCTGGCTGTTTTGTGATGTTCTGGTGGATTAAATTTTGAGAATTTTCTGTTGGATTTACTGCCGTTGAATGAAAATCTATATCCTCTTGAGAGTTAATTGATTCTACTCTTAAATCTTCCGGAAAATCAGTAACATTATCCTGATTTGTTTCTGGCTGTTTTGTAATGCTCTGATGGATTGAATTCTGATGATTTTCTGTTGGATTTACTGTAGTTGACTGAAAATCTATATCCTCTTGATAATTAACTGATTCTGCTGTTAAATCTTCCGGAATCTCAGTAATGTTCTGCTGATTTTGTTCCGTCTGTTTTGTGATGCTCTGATGGATTGAATTCTGATGATTTTCTGTTTGATTTACTGCCCTTTCTTGAAAATCTATATCTTCTTGAGAGTCTCTTAATTCTGCTATTATATTTTCCGGAAAATCAGTAATATTATCCTGATTTGTTTCTGGTTGTTTTGTGATGTTCTGATGGATTGAATTTTGATGATTTTCTGTTTGATTTACTGCCGTTGAATGAAAATCTATATCCTCTTGATAATTAACTAATTCTACTGTTAAATCTTCCGGAAAATCAATAATGTTTTGCTGATTTTGTTCGGGCTGTTTTGTAATACTCTGATGGATTGAATTCTGATGATTTTCTGTGGGATTTACTGTAGTTGACTGAAAATCTATATCCTCTTGATAATTAACTGATTCTGCTGTTAAATCTTCCGGAAAATCAGTAATGTTCTGCTGATTTTGTTCCGTCTGTTTTGTGATGCTCTGATGGATTAAATTTTGATGATTTTCTGTTTGATTTACTGCCGTTGAATGAAAATCTATATCCTCTTGATAATTAACTAATTCTACTGTTAAATCTTCCGGAAAATCAATAATGTTTTGCTGATTTTGTTCGGGCTGTTTTGTAATACTCTGATGGATTGAATTCTGATGATTTTCTGTGGGATTTACTGTAGTTGACTGAAAATCTATATCCTCTTGATAATTAACTGATTCTGCTGTTAAATCTTCCGGAAAATCAATAATGTTTTGCTGATTTTGTTCGGGCTGTTTTGTAATGCTCTGATGGATTGAATTCTGATGATTTTCTGTTGGATTTACTGTAGTTGACTGAAAATCTATATCCTCTTGATAATTAACTGATTCTGCTGTTAAATCTTCCGGAAAATCAACTAAGTTTAAATCCACCAATAAATGCAACAAGCGTCTTAACTGTTCAACTGTTTCCGTGTTCAGTTCAACAGATTGATTATGATTAATATCTTGTGAATTATTAGTCGATTTTTCGTTTAAGTAAGCCATCTATATTCCGAATCATTTATGATGGGGTACATCTCATATTTATTTGCAAAAATACTTTTTTTCTATCTATTCCCTGTTGCCTTTCGGAGCTTTTGCCTCAAAGCGATAAATTTTTGGCTTTATTCAAAATTAAGATACACCCTTATGATGGTTGTCTGAGATTAAAAGCTCTTTTTCTAAATCTTTATCTGCTGCTTCTTTAAGTTCACTCACAAACTCAGTTTTTTTCATTCTCATGCCAACTTCAAACATAATTTCTGCTAAATCGTCCCGTGAGACTTTCACCTCTTTAAGTAAAGAAAAACGCTTTTCAAGTTCTTCAAATACTTGGGTTTTCAAATAACTCACTTCATTCTGTAATTTCTCTCTCGTTTGTGATAAATCTTCCCGTAGAGAAGTTGTTTGATTATCAATAATTTCATTTAAAGCTTCTTTAGTAGTAGTAATTTTACGATTTACTCGCTCAATTTGTTGCTTAGTTTCCACTACATCTTCTTGAGTATTTTGGATATTCAAATTAATATTTCTAATCTTTTTCTCTATAGAATCAACCGTAGCTTGAAGTTCTGTAGAAAAAGCACTTTTAACTTGTTCTATCTGATTTTTAGTTTCTTGTTTCGCTAAAGATAATTCTGATTCTAGCTTTTCAAAACGACTTTCATACTCTCTGAGCTTAGAACCAAATATTATATCACGAATTTTGTCAATATTTCCCAGTCTCTCACGCATTTCTTCTTTGCTTAACTCGGCCATACTTTCTCCTTATGTTACGAACTGCCAAAGTTCGGGATAAATGTCAAAGATATACATTCTGATTTTACCACTTAGTTTAGTCTTTTACCGGATTGATTTATTGACCATATTATATTAAGGTTCGCCATATTTTTAACTTTAACTGTACAGCTTAATAATGACCAGGAAGGTTAACGCGCGTCAGAAGTCTGCAAGTCAGTAGGGGCGCCATTCGATAGTTATTTTTGTAACGGGGATTTGAGCAATTCTCCAAAAATATTGCGCCTTAAAAGGTGGGGTGGCGCGACCCAAAAATATCAGGAACGGGAAAATATTAGGAACGGGCAAGATGCGCATTCCACAAAACCCTATTTAGAGATTGAAACAGTATAGAATTGTAGAAAAATAACCCATTTATCCTGAGACTAAGATTCAACTATTTCAAAAATCTATGACTACAACTGTACAAATTAAAACAGAGTATGAAGCAATTATTGGTCTAGAAACCCATTGTCAACTTAACACCCAAACCAAAATTTTCTCCGCTTCATCCACAGAATTCGGCGCCCCACCAAATACCAATATTGACCCAATATGTATGGGAATGCCTGGAGTATTACCTGTACTTAATCAAAAGGTCCTAGAATATGCGGTAAAAGCAGGATTGGCCTTAAATTGTCAAATAGCACCCTATAGTAAATTTGACCGTAAACAATATTTCTACCCTGACTTGCCCAAAAATTATCAGATTTCTCAGTATGACCTACCCATTGCGGAAAATGGTTGGCTAGAAATAGAAATAGTAGATGAAGATGGCAATGCAACCCGTAAAAAAATCGGCATTACCAGACTACACATGGAAGAAGATGCGGGTAAATTAGTCCATGGAGGTAGCGATCGCTTATCTGGGTCAACCTATTCAATGGTGGACTATAATCGTGCAGGTATACCATTGGTAGAAATTGTATCAGAACCGGATTTGCGTTCTGGACTAGAAGCTGCAGAATACGCTCAAGAACTACAGCGAATTGTCCGCTATCTTGGGGTGAGCGATGGGAATATGCAGGAAGGTTCTCTACGATGCGATGTGAATGTTTCTGTACGACCAGTTGGCCAAAAAGAGTTTGGCACAAAGGTAGAAATCAAAAATATGAATTCCTTTAGTGCTATACAACGAGCGATCGAATATGAAATTCAACGGCAAACTGAAGCTATTGAAGCGGGGGAAAAAATTGTTCAAGAAACTAGACTCTGGGAAGAGGGTTCTCAACTTACTATTAGTATGAGGGTTAAAGAGGGTTCTAGCGACTATCGTTATTTCCCTGAACCTGATATTCCACCTATTGAAGTCTCGACTCAGCAGTTAGATGCTTGGAAAGTAGAGTTACCAGAATTACCCGCACAAAAACGTCACCGCTATGAAAGTAAGTTAGGTTTATCTGCTTATGATACTCGCGTCCTTACTGATGACTGTAACGTAGCAGAATATTTTGAAGCAACAGTTGCAGCGGGTGGAAATGCAAAACAAGCAGCTAACTGGGTAATGGGAGATATTACTGCTTATTTGAAAAATGAAAAAATTAGCATCACTGATATTGGTCTTAAACCAGAAAATTTAGCCGAACTAACTACAATAATTGAAGATGGTACTATCAGTGGCAAAATTGCTAAGGATATTCTGCCAGAATTATTATCAAAAGGTGGGTCGCCGAAGGAATTAGTGGAGAAGAAAGGTCTAATTCAAATATCAGATACTAAGGCGATCGAAGCAATTATTGATGAGGTATTAGCGGCACATCCGGAAGAGTTGGAAAAATATCGTGGTGGTAAAACTAAACTTAAGGGTTTCTTTGTTGGGCAAGTGATGAAGAAGACTCAAGGACGTGCCGATCCAAAAATGACAAATCAATTAATTAGTAAGAAATTAGAAGGTTAGAGGAGTTAGTAGGGGAGTAGGGGAGTAGGGGAGTGGGGGAGTAGGGGAGATTGAAAGCATGAAGTATAGTTATCAACACAGGACTTACGCAAATTTACCTTAAAAACGCCATATGTAGGGGCGAATGGCATTCGCCCTGATTGGATTTTGTAGTCTACTTAAATTAAAAGCGCTGTAATACCCTACGGTCAACGGGGGTGCTTAATATTGTTTGGAGTTTGTAGACACACAGTGGCCTTTCTTTGACTCTCCATCAGCAATTTTCCCTTCTTCCTTCTTCCTTCTTCAATAAATTGTTTGGAGTTTGTAGACACACAGTGGCCTTTCGTTGACTGTCCATAAGCAATTTTCCCTTCTTCCTTCTTCCTTCTTCCTTCTTCCTTCTTCAATTAGCAATTTTCTCTTCTTCCTTCTTCCTTCTTCCTTCTGTCTTCTTCAATTCCTACCTTCTTCAATACTTTTTTCTAAAGCTTTGTTTGCTAACCTAGTTATATAAATAGTTACTAAAACTGTGGCAATTAAACCAACTATATTAATTATCCATTTAGTTACTTCTACAGTGAAATTTGTGGGTTGTTGAGAAGTACCAATTAAAGTAATATCACCTATTATAGAACCAATATAAACATACATTATTGTTCCTGGAATCATTCCTAAAGAACCTAAAATATAATCTTTTAATGACACCTGCATTACACCAAAAGCATAATTCAAAAGATTAAAAGGAAACAAAGGGCAAAGTCTAGTCAAAAAAACAATTTTAAATCCTTCTTTCACCACAGCTCGATCGATCGCTTGAAATTTTGAATGTTGATGTAATTGTTGGCAAACCCAATCGCGAGATATATACCGTCCGATGATAAAAGCTATTGTAGCGCCTAAAGTTGAAGCCAAAAAAACATAAATAGCTCCCCAGATAACTCCAAATATTACTCCTCCTCCCATAGTTAAAACCAAACCAGGAATTAATAGTAAAGTAGCTAAATTATAAATAATTATGAAAGCGATCGGACTCCAAATACCTAGAGTTTCAATCCAGATTAATATATTTTTTAAAAGTTCCGGAACTTTTAAATATTTGGCTGCAATAATTAAGCTTATAACTACAATAAATAATAAAAAAAATTTGCAAACTTTTTTGAGTTTTCTCTGGACATGAGTATTTGTAAATATATTCATCTCTAATATTACCGAAAAAAATCCATGAATATTTCTGAAGATTTCCCCTAAATTTATTTATGAAATCTTACTCCTTTACTGATTTTTTATTCCTTCTTCAATAACTCATAATCTATAACCTGAATTTTTAATATGAATAAATTCTAAAATATCATGCTCAAATTATTTTTGTCTTAGTTAGCTATGAATTTTTACTGAGAATAATTACTGGAGAAATAAATAACTAAAATCATGCCTCTCCATAGCTTAGTTCTATAGAAATACAATGTCAGCATTCAGCATTCAGCTATCAGCTATCAGCTATATTTTAGGCATAGTTTAATTAGCGTAGCGATCGCTTTCGTGAAAATTCTCAAGTCAAACCTAAGCATTTCCTGCGGAATGCTGCGCAAACAGCTATTAGCAGTCAACAGTTAGCAATTAGTAATGAGTAATTACTTCTAAGGTTTAGGAAGGGGACGCATGCCAATAACTTTTATTCTTTCTCAATTTTAAAGGTTGCTTTTATCTTACTCAAAATTAATAGCTGATAGCTAATAGCTGACGGCTGAATGCTTACAGTCAAACAGATAAATCTAATTATAATAAATCTTTAACCAAAACTTAAATAAATTTTAATAACTATCTGTTATTCTTAACAAATATAAATTTTTATATATATTGAAAAAAACTTAACTCAATGAATTTATATTATCGTATTTTCTGGAGTACAGTCTTAATATTAGCTAGTATATTAACCACAAATAAAACTACCTTAGCTTCTGCCAAAAATACCAGTCTTTTAATTGACTCTAATAATAATAACTCTTATAAAAATCTTGTAGAACAAGCAGAAAATTTAGCAAAAAATACAATCGATAGAGAATTTAAAAATAATCCCGAAATTACAGAAATTACTATCACTATATTAGGAGAACGTCAAAGTCAAATAGTACCAATTCTACGTTCAAAAATATCTCGTACTGAATGGCGAAAAAATGCAGAAATTGATAATTTGACTAGATATTTTGCCGATGCCAAATACTTGTTAAACTTTGATAGTAAAACTACACCAAAAACTCAACCTCAAACTCCTGAATCTTCTCCTCAAATTCCAGCTCCACCTCCACCATCACCCAATACTCAACCCATAGTTCCTCAGCCTCAAAAATCTCCTCAACGGCAACCAACATCTAAACCTCCAATATTTCCTTCTGATGAAGACGACTCCGAAATAGATGATTAATAGTAGGGGAGTATTCAACAATTAATAATTAATAATTAATAATTAATAATTACCGAAGAATTAATAATTAAATAATTAAATAATTAAATAAATAATTAAATAATTTAGGTTTAAAGCCTCCCCTTTCAAGGGGAAAAAAATAAATTTTTTCCTTTTATTCAATCCTATCCGTTTTTAGGGAGAGGTAATTATCAATTATCAATTATCAATTATCAATTATCAATTATCCATTATCCATTATTGAATAAGGTTAGCTTGTTAGCTTTTTCTTTCGGTGCAGAATGCTGCATAAACATAACTTTGAATTCTCCTAATAAGTTAATAACTGATAAATAATAGTTGATAGCTGACTGCGGAATGCTGACTGCTGTTGCCGCAACATTCCCCAGGAAATGCTTACCTTCATATAACTTTTATAACTCGATCTACTTGAAATAAAATATCATCAAATATATTCCTAATACTTGCTCAATTAGATAAATTAACCAAAAATTAAACAAGACTTTAACTAAATTTAAACAAACAATAAACATACTATAAATTTGTTTAGGTAAACTTCTGAAGGCAGTATAAAAAAACCAACTATATAAATACAATTTCTCGGTAAAAAAATACTGCTAGCAATAGATTTAGAAACCGTAATCTACCACCTCTTGCACAGAAGAGAACTAAATAAAATTTTATGTCCAGACTAACTCGTAGAAAACTATTAATGTTTTTCGGATGTAGTGCAGCAGCGACAGCACTATCACCAAAAATTGGCAATTTTTTAGGTAGTAGCTCTGAAATAGCTCAAGCTCAAACCGGGGGTCTGAGTTTCACACCACTAAAACTGGCACACCCTTTAGAAGCTTATGAAAGTAACCCTAGCTTTGTACCTTTAGGAATTGGTGGAGGAGGGTCTACCATAGGAGCAGGTGTAGATGTGGCACTAGAATCCTATCAATACTTTGATGATGTCATAGTACCCCCCGAATATGAAAGATATGTAATTGTTAGTTGGGGCGATCGCGTATTTCCTAACCCAGAAGAATACTTTGGTTATAACAGCGATTATGTTAGTTTTATCCCTATTAATGGTAATCCCAATGATGGTTATCTCTGGAATAACCACGAGTATGTCTCCTATCCATTATCATCATTACTAGGTGGTGATGACCTAGCTAGTTTCCCCACAACAGACCAACTTGTAATAGGTTTAGATTTATCTCAACCCAATATCTTAACTCTAGGTGAATTTGCTTATAACCAAGGTGGTTCTATTGTCCGTATCACCAAAGACGGTAATGGTCGTTATGCTACTGTCGCTGATGATGCTAACCGCAGAGTACATCTTTTGTCTGGTCTAGCAATCAACTCTGAACGTTCTGATGGATATCAAGGTGTTACGTCTTGGGGTTCGCGGAGCTATCAGACTGGAGATAATAACTTCTTAGTCGGTACTGGACCTGCTGCTACAGATGTATTCCCCCTAAGTTCTGATGGACTTGGTAATCGAATCATTGGTACAGCTTTCAATTGTTCTGGTGGTACAACTCCTTGGGGCACAATTTTGACCGCTGAAGAAAACTTCCAAGGTAGTGTTACAGAAGGCGTATTACCTAACGGTACTCAAACTGGTTATGATGATGAAGGCATAGGTTTTGCCTTTGGTTTAGTAGGTGAAAAATATGGCTGGATGGTAGAAATTTCTCCAGCAGACCCAAGTTTCCAGAACAGAAAACATACAGCTTTAGGTCGTTTCCGCCACGAAAATATTGCATTTCGGATAGAAGCAGGGAGACCCTTAGTAGCATATATGGGAGATGACCGTCGTGGTGGTCATACCTGGAAATTTGTGAGTAGTGGTATAGTTTCTAACCCTAGCGATCCAAACAATAGTCAATTATTTGAGAGTGGGACTCTTTACGCTGCACGATTAAATCCTGATGGTTCTGGTCAGTGGATACCCTTAGTTCCTAGCACTCCCACTAATCCCCTATCACCAAGCGAGATTGCTGAAGCTGAATTAAACGCTTTTGGTGAAGCTCAAAGAGATGGCCGGATTCGCTTACCTCAACGCGCTAATATTCCTGGAGCAGAACAAAATGGTGGGTCTTTTATTGTAGACCTGACAAATGAAAGCGTATTATCTAATTATCAGGGAAGAACTCTAGGAGATTTTTACGCTAGTCAAGGTGCTATTTTATCTGATTGTTTCTTAGCTGCTAACTTAGCAGGAGCTACTCCTACCTCTCGTCCTGAAGATGTAGAAGTTCACCCCGGTGATGGTAGTATATTTATTGCCTATACAGATAATGCACCTGGTGGAGATGGGTATCCAGACTCCAGAATCTTTGTTGTCAGCAAATACTCTGCAGATGTTGATGCTATTCAGCAGTTTGGCGGACTATACCGAATCATTGAAACGAACAGCGATGCTACAAGTCTCACCTTTAGTTGGTCCGTTTTTGAGCAAAGTGGAGAAGATGGTGCAATAAATGGTGCTGGCTTTGCTAATGTTGATAACCTAGAAATTGATACTCTGGGTAATATCTGGGGTGTGACTGATATGTCTACCAGTACTCACAATGGTTTCAGAACTGGTGCTGCTGGAGAACTCAGAGAGATTGACCATACTGATACTGGAAATGTTTCTAGCTTGGTAGGGGTATTTGGTAATAACTGGTTGTTCTATATTCCTGTTGTTGGACCGAATGCTGGATTGGTGGTACCTTTTGCTTATGGTCCTCCTCGTTGCGAAATGACTGGACCATACTTTATCAGGAATGGAAATGTAGATGAAACTCTGCTATTAGCTGTACAACATCCAGGAGAAAGTTCTCCTATTGGAGATGGGGTTCAACTAGGTCGAGATATTGAGATGTTAAATTTGGATGGTACTCTCTTCACTCAACAGCGAAGTGTACCCCGTGGTAGTAATTGGCCTAGTAATATAGGTTATACAGGGAATCCTGGAGGTAGTTTTAATGGTTTACTACCACCAAGACCTACTATAATTGGTATTACTCGTAGAAACGGTGGTGCGTTTGTTTAAGATCGGGACTTACGCACCAGACTCTACATATAGGGAGGGCGAATGCCATTCGCCCCTACAATACAAATGGTGGTGCGTTTGTTTAAGATGGGGACTTACGCACCAGACTCTACATATAGGGAGGGCGAATGCCATTCGCCCCTACAATACAAATGGTGCTTTAAAAGTTAATTTGTGTAAGTCCTGAATATTTTAGCTTGACGCGATCGGGTCTAGTAGACTGACACAACTAAAACTGTGCATTAGCTTTTTTTCGTATAATTCTTGTTATCGCAAGGTTTAACGATTTTTTTTCTAATGCAATATTTAAGGTGTGTCAGTCCAGTAGGAAAATTTTATCATTATATCCCACATTCCGCACTTCAATTTTTCACATGAAAATTAGTATAAAATCCGTAGCTTGCTTAGGTATTTATACTATATAAATTATCTTCATTTACCTCGATCGCTCGTCAAATTCTCAGTGAAATATTAAGCATAAATACTTACTAAATTTGACTACTATTGACCAGTATAATTTACTTCTGACTTCTGACTTCTGACTTCTGACTTCTGACTTTTGACTTTTATTTGATTGACCAGTATAATTTACTTCTGACTTCTGACTTTTGACTTTTGACTTTTGACCTTTGACTTTATTTATCCTTAACTTCTTCCTTCATCGGTACAGGAAGTTGAGAAAAATCTGGTAATCTCACAAGCTCCTTTTCCTTTTCTGTAATTGCCACTGGTAAACGTAGAGGTTCAGGTTTTTCCTCAATTAAATAAGTAGCTACAGGTAATGTTCTTTCTAAATCATCCAATGGTCTAGGAATTACCATTACAGCATTTAACTCTCCAATTCTTTCTGCTTCGTGCATTCCAGCTTCCACTGCCACTGCCACATTAGAAACCGAACCCCGGACAATAGCAGTACATAAACCTGCACCTGTAGTTTCATAGGAAGTCAACTGTACATCAGCAGCTTTGAGCATTGCGTCACAAGCTCCCACCATTGCAGGAAAACCTCTAGTTTCTATTAGACCTACTGCCTTATTTTTAAACTGAGCTGATACTCTACCTTGACACAATTGAAATAAAATACTGCCAATAGGTAGTACAGCTTCTAAATTAGCTAAAGGTCGAGGAATCACAGTGTGAGAAATAAGTTGTCCAAATTCTTTCGCTGTTTCTGCTCCAGAGTTTATCGCTAGACGAACATCAGCAACACCACCGCGAACTACAGCAGTACAATATCCACTACCAATTTTTTCGTATCCTACCAGAATAACCCCAGATGACTTGAGCATCATATCAGCAGTACCAACTATGGCAGGAAAACTCCGAGTTGTGATTAAACCAAGAGCTGAATCTCCAAAGTTGATTGGGGATTCAAGAGACTCTAGATTATGGTTATTGTGGGTTTGTATTTTCATTTTCTATCTGTGTAACTTAGGCGTAGCAGTGAACCCACCTAAACTCTTCAAAATTCTAGCTGATGGTCTTTGGAGCTAGTTCAGGAATTTTTTATATAAAATCAAAAATATAAATTAATTATAGTTTATCAAAATAATTGGGTCGCGCAACCCCGCCTTTTAAGGCGAAATATTTTTGGAGCGGGGCTCAAATCCCCTACTTCCCCTCCAGGGAGGGGGAGGGGCGAGGGGTGGGTTAACTTGCAGACTTGCACACCTTGCAGACTTGCAGACTTGCAGACTTCGTTAACCGATCGGACTTTACTTGAAAGAGACTCTGAATAATTTTTTGTCCCTGGATGAGAGTTAAAGTTTTGTCAGCTAGTTCTCTACATTTATCAAATTATATTATATTTTTTTGGAAATTAGCAAGCCTTCTCATATCAAAAAATAGTTATATTGTCAATTATCCGACCGCTGTTTATCTGCTACAAATATCCTGCTCTAAATCAGATTTTTTAGTCGATCTCAACTAACATCAGTCATTTCAATTATCAGTTATCAGTTACCTCTCTCTGCCTGTTTGCGCAGCATTCCGCAGGAAAGTCAGAGGCTTGAAATATTGAACTTGATTTTTTTTCATCCCCTTGTAGAGCGGTAGCTCGCGGCGCAGCCAAGGGGAGGCTTGAGACCTTATTTTTTGGTCAAAAGTAACAAAAATTGCTATAGTTCTAGGCATTTGCTGCCTCTGTGTTTTCCTTCTTACTATTAACTATTAATTGCCTAATCTTCTTCATCGGGAGGAGAGCTAAGAGAATTTTTATGAGGAAATAAAGTTTTCATCATCCTATTTACATACTTCTGTCCGTAGATTGGAGTCTTAGTAGTTTCAGATGTTTCTTCTTGTAGTTGAGTTTTAGCCTGCTCAATTTTATTTTGAGTTTCCTCTTCATTTTTAGTTTTTTCTTGGTCTGGTGATGAAGAAGTATTTGTTAATTCTTGATTAACTAGAGCATTAGAATTATCATTTTCAGGCTCAGTTTTTTTGAAAAATTGATAATTACTGTTTAGTCCTTGATTCTTAACAGGATAATTGAAAGTACTATTTTGAGAAAGTTCTTCTTCGCTCAATGGAGGATTACTGTTTAATTCTTGATTATTAACAGGATAATTAAAAGTACTATTTTGAGAAA